>JAZSJD010000107.1:0-42287 GCA_045534165.1 Acutalibacteraceae bacterium
AGGTTTATTTGTTGTAAAATTCAATATGTCATCTGAGCCCAAGACAGCAGGTTCCCTTTGTGGTATAATGTTTTGCACGCCTGCCCAGGTAAGGAACTAACTCTATTTTTGAGTATTTATGTCCCTTTCCCGTCTTCTTCGGGAAAGGGTTTATTTTTACCATAAATCCTTGGCTCTCAGATATATATAATCTTTCAGGAGGTGAATCTTAGATGCCAAGTGTTGCTGTATTAGAACAGAAAAAGAAGCTTGTTGCTGATTTAACAGAAGAAATCAAAGAATCATGCACCGGTGTTATCGTTGACTACAAAGGTATCAACGTTGCTGACGATACACAGCTTCGTAAAGAACTCAGAGAAGCAGGTGTTAAATGCACTGTTGTAAAGAACACTCTTCTCAAGCTCGCTATCCAGGGTACAAGCCTTGAATCAATGTCAGAATGCCTCGAAGGCACAACTGCTATTGCTACTTGTAAAGATGACTATGTTGCAGCTGCTCGAATCCTCAGCAAATATGCTTCAAAGGATAAAGAAAAGTTCAACATCAAGTCAGGTTACCTTGATGGTGAAGTAATCAGCCTTGAAAAAATCGACAGCCTTGCAAAACTTCCCTCAAGAGAAGTATTGCTCGCAACTGTTTGCAACGTTTTCAATGCTCCCATCGCTTCATTCGCTCGTGCTGTTCAGGCTATTGTTGACAAACAGGGTGAAGGCGAAGCTCCCGCAGCAGAAGAAGCTGCTGAATAATTAAAACTCTTTAAAAGAGAAAACAAATTTATTTTATTACTATAATTTATTAATTGGAGGAAAATTAAAATGGCATCAGATAAAATCAATGCAATTATTGAAGAACTCAAAGTTCTCACAGTTCTTGAACTCTCAGAACTCGTTAAAGCAGTAGAAGAAGAATTCGGCGTATCAGCAGCAGCTGCAGTAGCAGTAGCAGCTCCCGTTGATGGCGGCGCAGCAGCAGCTGAAGAGAAAACAGAATTCGACGTTGTTCTCGCAGAAGTTGGCGCAGAAAAAATCAAGGTTATCAAAGCTGTTCGTGAAATCACAGGTCTTGGCCTTGCAGAAGCAAAAGCTATCGTTGATGGCGCTCCCAAAACACTTAAAGAAGCAGTATCTAAAGAAGATGCTGAAGCAGCAAAAGCTAAACTTGAAGAAGTTGGCGCAAAAGTTGAACTTAAATAAGTTTATACTTATTAAAAACTCCTGTATCGAAAGATACAGGAGTTTTATTTTATCATTTGTTTTAAAAAACAGGTATAACAATTGTTATACCTGTTTTTCTTATTTTATAACTGTAATTACAATCTCATCACATTCATAGGAATAAGTTTTTGTTTCTTTTTTACCTTCAATATCAAAAGTTGTAAAGGCTTTAAGAATATACTTTCCCGGTTCTGTTGGCTCAAATTCCAGAAATTCCTCAATCTGACCGTGGGGTGCAATACTGCTTTGAGCAGAAGAGGCCAAAATATTTTTCTCGTTTTTATAATCAGCTTCTTTTACGACGGAAATATAAATAAGTTTCTGTGAATGTTTAAGTTCAAAAGATTCGTGCTCCGCATTTTTCAGTATGGCTTTATAGGTGATTTTTTCTCCTGTTTTAATAGTTGTTGGTGCAAAATCCATTACCAGAGAAAACGCCTCTTCATCAGGTGGTGTTTGTTTTGAAGAGCAGGATGTGAGTGATAAAGTCAGCATCATCAGAACTATTAAAAAAGAGAGGGTTTTTATAATTTTTATTTTCATTTTTATCCTCCTAATATAATCTGACTACATAATACCATAAAAAACTTTTATTTTCAATAGAAGAAAAACCGCTTTTCACTTAATGAAAAGCGGTTTTAAAATCAGATTAAAATGCACTGTGAGCATTCCAGATATCTTTTGCATATTCGTTGATAGCTCTGTCAGCAGCGAATACACCTGCACCGGCAATGTTTTCAAGAGACATTTTGTTCCATTTTTCTTTATCCTGCCATACTGCATCAGAAAGTTTCTGAGCTTTAGAATAATCAGCAAAATCTGCAAGAACCATATAGGGGTCATGGTGAAGAATTGTTGCTGCGATTTCAGGGAATTTCTTTCCGTTGATACCGCCGAGGATATAATCAATAACGGCGTGGAGTTCAGCGTTGTTCTGGTAGTAGTTCATAGGAACATAACCTGATTTCTGAAGTTTTCTTACTTCTTCTGTTCTTATACCGAAGAGGAACATATTTTCATCGCCTACAGCCTGGTTGATTTCAACATTTGCACCATCAAGAGTACCCATTGTGATAGCACCGTTAATCATTAACTTCATATTACCTGTACCACTTGCCTCAGTACCACAAAGTGAAATCTGTTCACTGATATCAGCAGCAGGCATAAGTCTTTCAGCCATTGTTACATTATATTCCTGCATATAAACAACTTTAAGAAGTCCGTTGATAGAAGCATCATTATTAATTAAATCTGCAAGTGAATGGATGAAGTTGATAATTCTTTTTGCCATTTCATATCCGGGAGCAGCTTTTGCACCGAAAATGTAAGTTCTCGGAATCCAATTTCCATTGGGATTTGCTTTGATCGCAAGGTATCTTGCCAGGATATTGAATGCATTGAGGTGCTGACGTTTATATTCGTGAAGACGTTTTACCTGCACATCAAATACAGAGTTGGGGTCAACAATGATACCGTTTGTCTGTTTAATGAGTTTTGCAAAATCTGCTTTATTAGCAGTCTTGATTTTTGAAAGTTCTTCAAGAACAGATGAATCGTCTGAATATTTTCTTAATTTTTCAAGTTCATCACCGTTGTAAATATAACCTTCGCCGATAAGTTCATTGAGAAGTCCGCAAAGTCTGGGGTTAGACTGACAAAGCCAACGTCTGTGAGCAATACCGTTAGTAACATTTTTGAACTTGTCAGGAGTGATGTTATAGAAACTGTTAAATACAGTGTCCTTAAGAATCTGGCTGTGAAGAGAAGAAACACCGTTTACGCTGTGGCTTGCAGCTACACAAAGGTTCGCCATGCGAACAACAGTATCATCTCCTGAAATAACAGCCATTTCCTCAACCTTGTTTGCGTCCCCTGTTGAATTCCATACGAATGAACGATATCTGTTATCGATTTCTTTAACAATCTGATAAATTCTGGGAAGAAGCATTCTGAAGAGACCAACAGGCCAGCATTCAAGAGCTTCCTTCATAACTGTATGGTTAGTGTAAGCAACAGTTTTTGTAACAATATTCCACGCATCATCCCATCCGTAACCACATTCATCAAGAAGAATTCGCATAATTTCAGGAATTGCAAGTGTGGGATGTGTATCGTTAATGTGAACAGCAACTTTCTCAGGCAAGTTGTCGAGAGTGCCATATTTTCTCAGGTGTCTGCTGATAATATCCTGAATTGATGCGGAAACAAAGAAGTATTGCTGTTTAAGTCTGAGACTCTTTCCTTCAGGGTGTTTATCTTCAGGATAAAGAACTTTACTGATAACTTCAGCCATTGCATTTTCTTCAACAGCCTGAAGATAGTTACCGCTGTTGAATTCTTTCATATTAATTCCCGGTGCTTTTGCAGACCAGAGACGAAGCACGCTGATACCTTTACCGTCTTTACCTGCAACGTACATATCATAGGGAATAGCTTTAATTCTTGTGGGATTTACAATTTCAACGTGGTGATATTTATCATCCCATGTGTCAACAACATCTCCGCCGAAAGTGATTTCAAAAGACTGATTTTCTTTTTTAGCAAGCCAGATTTCGCCACCCGGAAGCCAGTTATCGGGAAGTTCATTCTGCCATCCGTCAACAATAAGCTGTTTGAAAATACCGAATTCATAAAGAATAGAATATCCCATTGCAGGATAACCCTGTGTTGCGAGACCATCAAGATAACAAGCTGCAAGACGTCCGAGACCGCCGTTTCCGAGACCTGCATCAGGTTCACAATCATAGAGTTTGTCAATTACAATTCCGAAATCTTTTAAAGCTGATGTAAATGTTTTTGTGAGATTTAAATTGTAAAGTGAATTTTTCAATGAGCGACCCATAAGGAATTCCATTGAAAGGTAGTAAATTCTTTTGGAGTTTGCTTTATCAGCAACTTCTTCAAATTCTTTTCTGCCGTCACGCATCATTTCTCTTACAATCATTGCAACAGCTTTGTAAAACTGTTCATAGGTAGCATCTTCAGGGGTTACACCAAAATAGTGGGAAAGATTTGAAGTGATAAGCTCCTGCGCCTGCTTCTTTGTAAGTGAGTATTTCATACTATTCCTCCAAAAATTTATTTAAAAAACATCATTTTTTTGATATCTATTGTATATTTTACACTAAAAACTGAGAAAATTCAATAGTAAGAACAATATTAATATAAATATATTGAAAAAATTAAAAAAATGCAATAATTTTTAAAAATATATTTTACCTCTTTATTCTGTGCAAAATATGTAGTATAATACAATAGAGTATTATTTAAATAAAGAAAGAAGATGAAAGATATGAAAAGAAACAGAGTTGTACTTCACATTTGCGGACAGGATTTTCCTATTGCTACTGACAATTCAATTGCCTATGTAAAAGAAATTGGTGAAGAAATTGACGGAAAAATGACAGAAATACTTAATTCAAGTAAAAGAATTACTTTTGCTCAGGCAGCTGTTCTTACTGCACTGGAATATGCAGATAGCTATAAAAAATCAGAACAGGGTATAGAAGTTTTACGCTCACAGATTTCAGGTTATCTTTCAGATGCAGAAGATTCAAAATTGAATTTTGAACTTGTGAAAAAAGAAAACGAAAAGCTCAAAGCTGAAATAGCAAAACTTAAAGCAAAAGCAGGCAAAAAAGATGAGTGAGATATTAGCTCCGGCAGGTTCCTTTGAATCGTTAGTGGCAGCGGTAAGATGTTCGGCAGACGCTGTATATCTTGGTGCTGAAAATTTTAACGCCAGAGGAAATGCAAAAAATTTTGACAGAGAAACGTTACAAAAAGCAGTAAACTATTGTCACGAAAGAAATGTTAAAGTGTACCTGACACTTAATACTATTATTTCTGATGATGAGCAGAAAGAAGCAGAAGATTTAATATCTTTTTGTGGTGAAATAGGAATAGATGCTTTTATAATTCAGGATTTATCTCTTGTTGAAAAAATAAAAAGACTGGCACCTGCTGCACATTTACATGCATCAACACAAATGACAGTTCAATCTGTTGAAGCTATAAATTTTCTTGAAAATTTAGGCTTTTCAAGAGTTGTTGTTCCGAGAGAATTAACACGTGAAGAAATAATGAAACTTTGTGAAAAAACAAATGTTGAACTTGAAGTTTTTGTGCACGGAGCTTTATGTATGTCTGTTTCGGGACAATGCTATATGAGTGCGATGTTAGGTTCACGTAGCGGAAACAGAGGTCTTTGCGCTCAACCGTGCAGATTGCCTTTCAGTGCAGACAGCAAAGGAAATTGTCATCTGAGTCTTAAAGATAATTCTCTTGTACCTTACCTTAAAGAGCTTGAAGAAATGGGTGTTGCTTCTTTTAAAATTGAAGGAAGAATGAAACGCCCGGAATATGTTGCAGCTGCAGTCACTTCCTGCAGAAATCAGCTGAATGAAAACAAAAACGAAAATATAGAAAAAGCTTTACGTGCAGTTTTTTCACGTTCAGGTTTCACCGACGGATATTATAAAAATAAAAGAACTGCTGAAATGTTCGGAACAAGAGGCAAAGAAGATGTAACTGCGGCAAAAGATGTGCTTAATGATTTGGCAAAACTTTATGAAAAAGAAACAGCAAAATTTTCTGTTGATTTTTCTTATATAATGAAAGAAAATCAACCTTTGATACTTAAAGGAAAATCACAAGGAATTGAAGTTCAGACGGTTTCAGATTGTGTTGCAGAAAAAGCAATAAAGAGAGAAATCACTGAAGAAGATATTTGTGATCAACTTTCCAAACTTGGCGGAACTCAATTTTTTGCAGGACAGATAAACATTGACATAGAAAAAGGTTTATCTGTTCCTCTTTCTGCAATCAACAGATTAAGACGAGATGTAATAGAAAAAATTACTCTCGGAATTCTCGAAAAAAACACACCGAAAAAAATAAAAAGAAAAGAAGTTTTGGTTGAAAATAAATCTTCTGAAAGCAAAGAAAAAATAAATACGGATACATATTTATTTTTGAAAAAACCAACCCAGATTCCCGATAATATTTCAGAAAAAACAGCCATAGTTTTACCATTGGAAACTGATGAAAAAGTTTTTGATAATTTATTGGAACAAGGCATAAAAGTTTGTGCGGAAATGCCCAGAGGAATTTTTACTCACACAGAAAAAATAAAAGAAAAAGCAGAAAATTTATTTAAAAAAGGAATAGAAAGATTTTTCTGTCCCACTATTGACAGTGCAGTAATTGTTAAAAACATTGGCGCAAAAGTTACAGCATCATACGGTTCAAATATTTTTAACAGCGAAGCTCTTGACGTGTGGAAAAATTATTTTGCTGACGAAGCTGTTCTTTCTGTGGAAATGACAATTTCTCAGATTGAAAAAATTTCATCAGACATCAGAAAAGGTGTTATCTGCTATGGGAAATTACCTTTGATGTTAATACGTAATTGTCCCATGAAAAATGTCCGTTCCTGTTCCGGATGTAAAAAGGATGGGGAACTGACAGACAGAAAAGGCATTAAATTTTCTGTTGATTGTTCAGGCGATTATGTTGAAGTTCTCAACAGTGTTCCTTTGTATGTTGCAGATCAAAAAACAAAGTTCAGAAATGCAGATTTTTTTGTTCTTAAATTCACAACAGAGACAAAAGAAGAAGTTGCAGAAATTTACAGAAAACATAAATCCGGAGAAAGTTATGAAGGAAACTTTACAAGGGGTTTATATCACAGAGGTGTTATATAATTTTCCATTGTGAAAAAATGCAATATCTGATATAATTTTCAGGAAAGGAGATTGTTATGAAAAAAAATATAAAATTAGAAAAGAAATGGTTAATCCCGGTGATTGCAGCAGTGTTAGTGGTAGCGGGAGTTCTGGTTATGCTTTTCACAGGGGTTTTTGGTGATGCCAAAACACCGGTTCCGGATATTGTGAATATGAGTATGGAAGAAGCACAAAAAATTCTGGAAGAAGCCGGTTTGTCTTTGTGCGTTTCTCAGAAAGAAATCAATAACGAAGTGGCAGAAAACACCATACTTAAACAATCACCGGCAAGTGGTGAAAAAGTTGCAGAGGGAAGCGTAATCAACGTTACAATCAGCGAAAAATCTGTTGAAGTTGAAGTTCCTGATGTTGAAAATTATAACAAGGATTTAGCAATTGAAGTTTTGCAGAATGCAGGTTTCAAAGTTGAAATTATTGAAGAAAAAACAGATGAATATGCAAACGGTTCTGTTATTAAACAAAGTCATAAAGGTAAGGGACAGACCGGCTCAACAATAACAATTACTGTAAGCAAAAACAATAAACCTGAAACAGACAAAATGATTAAAGTTCCTTCTGTTTTAGGAAAAACACTGACAGAAGCAAAAGAAATCTTAAAAGATAAATTCTATATTGCAGTTGTTAAGGAAGAGTTCAGCGATGATGTGAAAAAAGGTGCAATAATTGCACAGACACCCGTTGCAGATGTGCAGGCGAAAGAAAACACAACAATCACAGTTATTATCAGTAAAGGTAAGGCAAGTGATGTAAAAATAACAATGCCCTCAGTTGTTTTTTCAACAAGAACCCAGGCAAAAGAAACACTTGAAAAATTAGGACTCAAAGTTGCTGTAAGAGAAGAATTCAGTGATACAGTGGCGGCAGGACTTGTTATTTCACAGAGTATTAAAAAAGGTGAAGTTGTAAAAGCAGATTCATCAGTTGTAATAACAGTAAGTAAAGGCAAACAACAGGGTAGCGACAAAACAACAGGCGAAACAGTTATGCCCACAAAATTTGAAACAAACAGAAATCCTGAAACAACAACTAAAAAACAGGATAGCAACGTAACAGTTCCACAAAAACCCACTGTACCGCCTGCAAAGCCGTCAGAGCCTACTGAGTTAAGCGGTGAAAGCAGATTTGTTTCTAAATTTAAGGTTACAACAGATAAATCAACAGCATCTGCAGGTGATATTATAACTGTAAGTGTTAAATTGAAAACAAACTATAATATTGTTTCCGTATCATTGCCGGTAGTTTATGATGCAAGAGTTTTTGAAGTTGTGGGGACAAGTGAAACTCAGCTTTCTTCATATCTTAATTTCACAGGAACTCTTACAGAAAATGCTTACAGCACAAATGGTAACTGGAAATCACCGGAGAATATGTATAAAAAAACATCCAATCCGGATTATTGGACATCAGAAAAAACAATGAGGAATTACAAAATCGCTTTTGCTACTTGGGTTGCAATGCCTTCACAGGGCACAGTATTGACCACACTCGGTGAAGAAGAAACAATTGTGACTTTCAAATTGAGAGTGAAAGAAAACGTAAGCGATACAAGCGGACGAATTTTCCTCAGTAACGATTTCATTAAAACAGCTAAAGAACCACAAGGTATTTTATCTGTGGGCAGAGCTACATCTGATACAATTTCAGTAAATTCAATAGTGGCAACAGGTCAGACTATTGATTTAAGAGATGCAACAACAATGGTAACTATAAAATAAGGAGAGGTTTTTAAAATGAAAAAATTTATTGCAATTTTCTCTGTTGCTGCAATGCTTTTTGCTTTTGCAGCTTGCGGTAAAGAAGAAGTTCCTGAAGAAGAAACAACAGTTGAAGACGTTGTGGAGAACATAACAGAAGAAGAAAAGACAGAAGTTATCACAGAAATCGTTACAAATGACGAAGGTGAAACAGAAGTTGTTACAGAAATTGTTACAGTCGAAAAAGAAGAAGAAACAAAAAAAGAATCTGAAGAAAAAACAGAAGCAACAAATGATACAACAAAAAAAGAATCAACAGCTCCCCAGAGCAAAAGCGAAATTATTGAATATTGCAATGTGGCTCTCAACAAAGTAAAATCATCAAAAGCGGGATACAGCAAAAGAGCTGTTATGAAAATTAATGGTAATGTTGCAGGCCTTCCTCAGTGGCTCACATCAATTTTCAATAGCGATAAAACAACAACAATGGCAAAGGGCAAAGATAACAAAGATGATTTTCCTGCTGCCGGATTTGAATGGTCAAGCAAACTCAGACCTCAGGATGTTGAAAGTGCAACACTTAAAGTTAACGGAACAACTTACGAGATTATGATAAAGCTTGGCAACGAGAAAAACCCTGCAATAGGAACAGCAAGTTCACACGGCAGAGTAATGTCAGTTATTGATGCAGCAGGTGCGGCAGATATGGTGCCCGGTCTTAAGTCAGTTGATATGTTATATCACGATGGATATGTTCACGTAAAAGTAGATTCAAAAACAGGAAATGTAACATTTGCAGAACTTTCTGCAACAGCAGACTGCAAAGCAAATGTTTCACTTTTAGGCGAAATTGAAGCAGAAGGAATTCAGAGCACAGAAACATTTACAAATTTTGTCTGGTAAATAAAAATCAAACAGGAGCAGGTGGTTATCGCCTGCTCCTGTTTTTTATTCACTTATTTCTTTTATTTTATTAAGTTTTTCAATACAATTTTTGCAAACTTTTTTGCCTTTGAGTTCAAAAGTATTTTCTGTTTCACCGCAAATTATACAGCCCGGAGTGAAAACTTTTATTACAAGTTTATCTGAGTCTACGTACATTTCAAGAGGTGTTTTTTTTGAAGTGATCCCAAGATGTTTTCTCATAGATTTTGGAATGACTATTCTGCCGACATCATCTATGTGATGGCTGTTGTCAAAACAATTATCTTTATTTCCCACGTAAAGCACTCCTTCCGATGTAACGTATTTTTACCAATAATACCATATTTTGACAAGGCTGTCAATTATACATACGGTTATTTTAAAAAGCACTGCATTAATTCAGTGTTGAAACAATATAAATATTCAGGGGGTGTTGAAAATGATGAATTATATATGGGGGGCAATGATAATTTTTTCATTTTTAGCCGCATTATTTTCAGGAAATATGCAATCACTTTCTGATTCTGTTGTGAATAGCGGACAGGATGCAATCAGCCTTGTAATTAAACTTACGGGTATGATGTGCTTGTGGGGAGGAATAATGAAAATTGCCGAAAAATCCGGTTTATCAAAGGAAATCTGCAAGTTTTTAGGTCCCTTATTTTCATTTCTGTATAAAAATGTTGATAAAAAATCAGAAACAGCAAGATATATGTCAATGAACATTACAGCAAATCTTCTCGGGTTAGGAAATGCGGCAACACCGTTGGGTTTAGAGGCAATGCGACGAATGCAGGAAGAAAATTCTGATAAAACAACAGCAACAGATGATATGATTATTTTTGTTGTTATGAATTCGGCAGCAATGAGGTTGATTCCCACAACTGTTGCAACACTGAGAACACAATTCGGAAGTGAAAGTCCCATGGAAATTATGCCTGCAACATGGCTGAGCACGATTATATCTTTGTTGGCAGGTGTTTTAACTGCAAAAATTATTTCAGGAATAATAAAAAAATATGATGGTCGTGTTTTAGCTTTACGTAGGGTTAAACGAGGTATGGTAAGATGAAAATTATCGGAGCTTTTGTTTTGCCTTTGGTAGTTGCTTTTATTATAGGCTTCGGACTTTTTAAAGGTGTGAAAATTTTTGATTGTTTTTTAGAAGGTGCAAAAGGCGGACTGATAACAGTTAAAAATATTTTACCGTCAATAGTTGGATTAGTAGTGGCAGTTGGTATGCTTAAAGCTTCGGGAGGCCTTGAAGTTATTGTTAATTTACTTTCTCCTCTTTCAAAAGTTACAGGCATACCGGAAGAAATAATGCCCCTGGCAGTTCTTAATCCTATTTCGGGTGGAGGAGCTCTTTCCATGTATGAGATGATATTGAAAGATTACGGAGCTGATTCATATTTAGGAAGAGTTGCTTCTGTTATGATGGGCGCAACTGAAACAACTTTTTATGCCATAACAGTTTATTACGGTGCAGTAGGAATCAAAAAAACACGCCATACAGTTATGGCAGCATTAATAGCGGATTTCACAAGTTTTGTTGCATCTGCCTGGACAGTAAGATTATTTTTCGGGAGTTAAAGAATGTTTGGAAGAACAATAGTTTTAAGAAAAAAGAAAAAAAGCAAACGGAAAAAAGTTTTTTACTTTTTGCCTATAGTTTTTATAATGATTTTTTCTGTAACCACATTATTTTTTGCAGATAAAGATATAAAAAATAATGCAACAGAAGAAGTAAAAACAAACAGTGTAGAAGTTTTTAAAGAAGTAAATGATTATTCGCTTTACTATATGCCGGTTGTTATAAATAATTTTTATGATTACAAAAAAGGTGATTTCATAGATAATGAAACGTTGATAAAAATGGGTATTATATCTATTGTCTGCACACAGGAAGTTACAAAATATGAAGTTTTTGATGGCAAAACAGTATTGTCGGCTGAAGTCCTGAAAGAAAGAATTGAAAAACTTTTTTCCAAAGATATAAAATTTGAAAATTCCGGTATAAAAATAGAAAATTATATAATTGAATATAATAAAGCAAGCGATTTATATACTATACCTCACCTTGCTTTTTTACCGGAATATTCGCCTTTGCTTGAAAGTGTTTCGGTAAAAAACGGAAAAACAATTCTGACAATCGGATGCATAAAAAGTGATAATTTTAAACAAGACAGCTCCGGGAATATGGTTGTCCCCGAAGCTGAAAAGAAAGTAATTTTAACTTTGGAAAAAGATAAAAAAGGTTTTTATATTTCAGAAATTTCTGAAGAGTAAAATTGGTGTTCAAAACGACCGTTTATTTTGTTACGGTTTGAATAGTCAACAATGTATGAATCTTCACCAACAAATCTTACAATTAACCCACGCTCTTTCTGCAGGCCGAGAAGATGAAGAATGGCAGAAGACTTTTGGGTAGATGTTTTATTGGGCAATAAAAGATATCTCAGTTCTGTCGGTACAAGCTCACTTTTTTCTGAAAAATAAAAATCGCATAAAAGAAGTTTATCGAAAGCTTCTGTATCTGAATCAACATTTTTCTTGAAAAAATTATGAAGAAGATTGTAAAGTTCTTTTGTTGAAACAGAAACAAAAGAGAGATTTCTTTCTTCAAAAAATTCTGAAATTTTCCTGAACATTTCAAATGGATTTTCAAAGAAAGTTTCAAGCATTTTTAAACTGAGAATAAAACGTTGTGAATTGTAATATCTTTCAAAAACATCTTCAAATTTTTTCAAAAATAAAATATCCGGATGTGATAAATCTTTATTTGATATAATCTCATATGGAGAGAAAGGAGAAAAAACAAAACCGTAGTTTTTCGAAATGTTTTCCATTTCTGTACCGTGAAGAAGTTTTAAAAAACCGAGCTGAAGCTGATGGGAATTGAGATTATAAACATCATTGAAAGATTTTTTGAAGTGTAGAATGCTTTCGCCGGGCAGACCCGCTATTAAATCTGTGTGAATGTTTATATTTCCTGACTGTATAAGTTTTGCTGTGTTGTTTAAAACTTGTTGGGTATTGGTTTTTCTGCAACTTACAGATAAAGTTTGGTCATTAGTTGATTGTATTCCGATTTCAAGCTGAATCAATCCGTCAGGAGCAGTTGCTAAAAGAGAAATTGAGCGATCATCCAACAAATCAGCTGCAATTTCAAAATGGAAATTCATATCTGTGTTGCCGAAAGTTTCAATTATAAATTTCCAGATTTCATAGGATCTTTTTTTATCGGCATTGAAAGTTCTGTCAACAAATTTTACTTGTTTCACTCCATGAGTCGAGAAGAAATGAAGTTCATTTTTTACACGTTCAAGGTTTAAAAACCGCACCCCTTTTTCAGCAGATGAAAGACAATAGGCGCAGGAAAAAGGACAACCTCTTGATGTTTCGTAATAGACAATTCTGTTTTCGAAAAGAGAGATGTTTTCTTCGTCATACGGAAAAGGAATTTCATTCAGGTCAGCGATTTTTTCCTCAGAAATTTTTCCTGATTCCAAAAAATTGAAAAAGTTTTTTTCTCCTTCACCTTTAATAATAAAATCAAAAGAGCCTTCTTCAAAAAAGGGATGGTTCTGAATATAGGAAACCTCAGGACCGCCTAAAAGTATCTGCACATCAGGCTTTATCAGTTTTAACAATCTGCAAAGTTTTGAAACATATTCGCAGTTCCATATATAAACGGAAAAACCTATAACGTCAATGTCCTGAGAACAGATGTTTTGAAGAATGAAGTCAAGGGTATCGTTAATTGTAAATTCTTTTATTATTATTTTTTCTTTCGGGTATCCACAGCTTACAGCATACTTTTTCAATGAATGAACAGCAAGGCAGGAGTGGATAAATTTTGAGTTCAGCGCACAAAGCAAAACTTTAGGATTACTCTTCATCAATTTTATACACCATCGGTTTTTTAAGATTAACTTCGTCTCTTGCAGAAATAATAACAATTCTTATGTGTGAAGTTTTTTCTGTATCAAAAATACATATTTTTTTATGACCTATGCAAGTGCCCTCAAAAAACTGAAGAGACCACTTACCAAAATCATTTTTTGTATATATTGCAAAATTCTCTACACGCTGGCCTTCTGAAATATCTTCCTGAAGAACTATGCAATTAAATTCTTTTTCTTCATCAAATTTAAGGTCAAAAGAAGTTTGCAATAAATTTTTATCTTCTTCATTTTCTTCAAAAGTTGCATTTTGGGCAAGGTTGTTTTCAAATGAAGTTCTGATTTTATTTCCCAGCTCATAAAGCCTTTTTTCATCTCGTTCATCAATAAGTCCGTCTGTTGTCGGAGGTACGTTCAGATGGAAACAACAGTTAGCGCCTACAGTGTTAAGATATGTTTTCCATAGTCTTTCGAGGGAATGGGGTTCTTCGTTTTTGTGGTAAAACCAACCGGGACGTATTGACATATCAACTTCGCCCGGGCAGAAAGAAAGGCCATCTGAACAGATGATGTTGGGGAGTGTTCCTAATTCAGCATCGGTGTTGTAAATATATTTTAAATTGCCTTCAACAAGAGGACCTTCAGTTTGTTTTTCAGCTCTGAATACGAGTTCATGAGGCACAACTGCCCATTCGCTGTGACGTGATTTTCCTGATTCGTTTCCGCACCAACGCACATCAGGTCCGTGGTCATTAAAAATTGTTGCATCAGGCTGATATTTTCTTATAAGTTCGATATATCCGGGGAAATCATATTCCTGTATTTTTCCGTTTGGACCTTCACCGCAGGCACCATCAAACCATACGTGAAAAACTTTACCGTAATTAGTAAGAAGCTCTGTTAATTGATTCTTGTAATAAACGTTATATTCATCTGTACCGTAATATTCTGAGTTTCTGTCCCAGGGTGAGAGATAGAAACCAAATTTGAAATTATTTTTATGACAGGCATCGGCAAGCTCTTTTACAATATCACCTGCACCATTTTTATAGGGGCTGTTTTTTATGGAATGTTCAGTATATTTGCTGGGCCACAAACAAAAACCATCGTGATGTTTGGCTGTGATAACAAGCCCTTTCATACCCGCTTTTTTGAAAATTTCTACTATCTTTTCAGCATCGAATTTTTCAGGATTGAAGATGGATGGACTTTCTGTTCCATCGCCCCACTCTTTATCGGTAAAAGTGTTTACACCAAAGTGTATAAAACCATAGAATTCAGTGTCAAACCAATCCAGCTGACGTTTGCTTGGTCTGACATTTGCTGCATTATTTAAAAATGTTTTGAAATCCATATAAACCCCTCCTGTTACAACATTATCATATTACAAAAAGGAACATCTTAAGTCAAGGATTGTTAAAAAATAAACAAAAAACAAGAGGCCGAAATTCATTTTTTCGTCTTTTCAGGAGAAAATAAAAATAGGTATTGATTTTTGGTAAAATTTAGAATATCATATAGGTAATGTAAAATGGGGAAGAAGGTTTTTGCGTAATGCATTAATTTTCAGTTTTGCATTAACCAAGGAGGGTTTTATACGATGAAAATTCAGTTTACGGAAACAATTTTAAGAGACGCAAACCAGTCACTCATCGCAACAAGAATGCCCTTTAAAGAGTTCGAAAGTATCCTTCCCGAACTTGATAAAGCAGGCTATTATTCACTTGAGTGTTGGGGTGGTGCAACATTCGATTCTTGTCTGAGATATCTTAATGAAGATCCGTGGGAAAGACTCAGAAAAATTAAAGCTGCTTGTCCTAACACAAAACTTCAGATGCTCCTCAGAGGTCAGAATCTTCTCGGCTACAAACATTATCCTGATGATGTTGTAAGAATGTTTGTTAAGAAGAGTGTTGAAAACGGCATTGATATTATCAGAATTTTTGATGCTCTTAATGATATCAGAAATATCGAAGTTGCTGTTGATGAAACACTTAAAAACGGTGCTATTGCATCAGGTACAATCTGCTATACACTCAGTCCCATTCATGACCTTGAATCTTATGTGAAACTTGCTAAGAAAATGGAAAAAATGGGTGTTCAGACAATCTGTGTAAAAGATATGGCAGGTATTATGGGTCCTCAGGATGGTTATGACCTTGTAAAAGCACTCAAAGAAAACGTAAAAGTTCCCGTTATTGTTCATACACACAGCACAACAGGTCTTGGTCCTCTCACACTCCAGAAAGTTGTTGAAGCAGGTGCAGACGTTATTGATACAGCAATTTCTTGTTTCTCAGGCGGTACTGCACAGCCTGCAACAGAAACAATGGCATATGCACTTAAACAGCAGGGTTATGAAGTTGACCTTGATATGGACGTGCTTAAGAAAATCAATGATTTCTTCAAACCTTACAGAGAAGAAACTCTTAAATCAGGTCTTCTTAATCCCGTTGTTCTTGCAACATCAACAGATGCTCTGAATTATCAGATTCCCGGCGGTATGCTTTCAAACCTTGTAGCACAGCTTACTGCTCAGAATAAACTTGATAAACTTGAAGAAGTGCTTGAAGAAACTCCCAGAGTAAGAGAAGATCTGGGTTATCCTCCTCTTGTTACTCCTATGAGTCAGATGGTTGGTGTTCAGGCAACAGCAAACGTTCTTGCCGGTGAAAGATATAAGAACGTTTCTAAAGAAATCAAAAACTATGTTAAGGGTGAATATGGTAAAGCACCCGGAAAAATCAATAAAGATGTTCAGAAACTTATTCTCGGTGATGAAACTCCTCTCAAGGTTCGCTTTGCAGATACTCTTGAGCCCGGTTTCGAAAAAGCAAAAGCTGAGATTGGTGATAAAGCAAGAAGCGATGAAGATGTTCTTTCATATATCGCTTTCCCTGCACAGGCAGAAGCTTTCTTTGATAAGCGTCAGCAGAAAGAAGAAAACACTGTCAAATATTCAATTAGGAGGGTTGATTGATGATAGGTCAGACACTTGGTTTGTTATCAGGACAAACTCTTGAAACATCAGACGTGCTCATGGTTTGTGTGGTCGGAATAGTTGTTGTTATTCTTGAACTTGCACTTATTGCATTCTGTATTACAGGCGTATCTAAAGCAATTAATAAACTTACAAGAGCAACTAAGAAAAAAATGAAAGCAGAAGCAGCACCCGTAGCAGCTCCCGCACCTGTTGCAACTCCTGCTCCCGCAGCAGCACCTGTTGCAGCTGCTGTTGTTAAAAAAGACCCTGAACTTATTGATGTGGATGAAAAATCTGCAGCAATTATTATGGCGATTGTCAGTGATGAAAGTGGCATTCCCCTTGAGAGACTTACATTCAAATCGATTAAGAAAATAGATTGATGAGGTAATTGAAATGAAATATGTTGTTACATTAAACGGAAAAAACTATGAAGTTGAAGTTTCAGAAACAGAAGCAACTGTTCTTAACGTAACAGATGCACCTGCAGCAGCTCCTGTTGCAGTTCCCGCACCCGTTGCAGCTCCTGCTCCCGCAGTAGCTCCTGCACCTGCAGCAGCTCCCGCACCTGTTGCAAGCACTTCTCTTGAAGGTGAAAAAGTTGTTGCTCCCATGCCCGGCACAGTTCTCGGTGTTAAAGTTAATGTTGGTGATGCTGTTAAAGCAGGAGACGTTGTTATTGTTCTCGAAGCTATGAAAATGGAAAATGATATCGTTGCTCCTTGTGACGGTACAATTCAGCAGATTCTTGTTCAGAAATCATCAACTGTTAATACAGATGACGTTCTTGCAGTTATCGGTTAACAGGAGAGGTTATAATGAGTGTTGTTGAAATTATAAAAGGTATCTGGGGTGAATCCGGCTTTGCTGCAATTACATGGCAACAAGGTGTTATGATTCTCATTTCCTTTGTTTTTATGTTCCTTGCAATCAAAAAGAAATATGAGCCCATGCTTCTTCTTCCCATTGCCTTTGGTATGATGCTTGCTAACCTGCCTTTAGCCGGTCTTATGGATGATCCACTCGGCCTTATGGCAGTTGGTGAAAATGTTGTAACAAACCCGGATGCACATTGGTATGATACAGGTGTTCTTAAGTTGATTTATGCAGGTGTTAAGAGCGGTATATTCCCATGTCTTATATTTATGGGTGTTGGTGCAATGACTGATTTTGGTCCTCTTCTTGCAAGACCTTCCAGTCTTATTCTGGGCGCAGCAGCACAGTTTGGTATATACGTGGCTTTTGCAGTTGCTATTTTCCTCGGATTTTCTCCGGAGGAAGCTGCATCAATCGGTATTATCGGCGGTGCAGATGGTCCCACAGCAATTTATACTGCATCTAAGTTAGCCCCTCATCTTTTAGCACCAATTTCAGTTGCGGCATATTCATATATGGCTCTTATTCCTATTATTCAGCCACCTATTATGAAGTTGCTTACAACAAAAAAAGAACGTGAAATCAAAATGGAACAGGGAAGACCAGTCAGCAAGGTGGAAAAAATTATTTTCCCCATAGTTGTTACTGCACTTTGTGCATTGCTTATTCCCTCAACAGCGCCCCTTATCGGTATGCTTATGTTAGGTAACATATTCCGTGAATGCGGTGTTGTTGACAGATTGAGTGATACAGCTCAGAATGCACTTACAAATATTATCACAATTCTTTTGGGTGTTACTGTTGGTGCAACTGCAAACGGTGAAACTTTCCTTACCCTGGATACAATTAAGATTATTGGTCTTGGACTTGGGGCATTTATGTTCTCGACAGTTGGCGGTTTGCTTTTCGGCAAACTTATGTGCCTTCTCTCAAAAGGCAAGATCAATCCCCTTATTGGTTCAGCAGGTGTTTCTGCAGTTCCCATGGCAGCGCGTGTTTCACAGGATGTGGGCAGAAAATATAACCCTACAAATTTCCTTCTTATGCACGCGATGGGTCCAAATGTGGCAGGTGTTATCGGTTCAGCTGTTGCAGCAGGATTCCTTATGTTATTGTTTAAATAATAGCGCTATGAAAGCTCCGGTATTTTAAATATCGGAGCTTTTTATATTTGTTGACTTTTCTATATATTGGTGATATAATTTTCCGTGGCAAAAACTATTATACATAGATTTTGGTGGGATGTGGATGTTTAAAAAAATTAATCAAAAAATGGAAGGTTCATCTGCTATACAAAAGATACGCACCTTTATGCTTTCAAAAACATTTATGGCAATCCAGTTTATCATTGCAGCAGTATTTGTATCTTTCAGCAGTAAGGCGGATTTCACATCAATAATTTATGGTGACTTGTTCTTCTTAGGCATTTGTATGTTCGCTCTTATCACTTGTGATGATATAATTGCCACCTTGTTCCCGTTTTTTATGGTAGTGAGTATGTCTATCAAGTGTTATGACTCTTTTGATGAATTTATCAAATTTGTCTGGTTGACGCCGATTATGGTTTTTGTAATGATTTTCCATTACAAGGTTTATAAACGTAAATTCACACCGGGCGCATTGTGGAAGAGTATTATTTTTGTAGCCATAGCAGTTACTTTAGGCGGTCTGGGTAAAATTACATTTGCCGAATATTTCAGAGGCACAGCAATTTATTATACATTCGGACTGGGCTTTGGTATGTTTGCAATTCATATTCTTATGAATGCACAATATCACGTAAGCAAAAAGTATATATTGCGTGATTATTTTTCTGTTGTTCTGACTGCGGCAGGTCTTTTCTGCGTTTATATGCTGATACATCATTATATTATGAACTGGCAGCAATTTGTCAAGGATTTTGAACCCCTTGCTTTCCAGTGGAGAAACAATGCATCAACAATCCTGATGATTACATTACCATTCTCTTTCTTCCTGTCCACAAAGAAATATGCTTATATTCTGGCAGGCTTTGTGCAATACATAGGCATTTTGTTTACAGGATCTCGCGGAGGAGCAGTTTTCGGTACAGTTGAAATGGCAATGTGCTTACTGTTCATTCTTCTGGTGGATAATAGAAACAGAATAAAGAATCTTATTATCGTAGGCGTAATTACAGCAGCAGTGATTGCTATGATAAAACCGTTGCTTGGTTTTATGGAGCCTGTTATAGACCGTCTTAAAAATGATAACAGTATTCGTATCGGCTTGATTAAGCGTGCTATTGTGGATTTCAAATCCAATGTTTTATTCGGACGTGGTCTTGGATATGAAGGTAATGTGGATGTGCATAACCCGGCAGAGTTTGCTTTGTGCTGGTATCACTCTTCACCATTCCAGGTTATAGGCAGTTTCGGTATATTGGGAATATTTGCATTCTCTTATCAGTTGTTCTGCCGAATGAAACTGATGTGGTCAAGAATTACAGCGTTCAATGTTTTCTTGTTTGTTTCATATGCAGGTTTGTTTATGATGGGTCTGGTGAATCCCGGAGAATTTTCTCCCATTCCCTATGGCCTGGTGGCAACACTTATGTTTATTATCTGTGATAAAAACAATAATGCAGGAAATATCGAAACAGAAAAAGAAAGAGTTCTGGATATTAAAAAATTTAAATCAAAGAGAATCAGAGAAGGATTCGGCAAAAAATAAATCAGATTGCAGGGACATATTTCATGTCCCTGCTTTTTTATTTTAAACATACTTTTGTATTGAAAAATCACGACATTTATAGTATAATATATATCTGATATTTTATCGTGGGGGAGAATGCTTTGGGCGTTTATCTTGACAATAGTGCAACAACACCTTTGTGTGAAAGTGCAAAGAAAAAAATTGCATATATTCTTGATGAATGCTGGGCAAATCCATCCTCCATTCATCATCTTGGAGTTATGGCAAAGGATGAACTTGATATTGCCAGAAAAATTATAGCGGATAAAATTTCTGCGCGTGAAGATGAGATTTATTTTACTTCAGGCGGAACAGAGAGTAATAACATCGCTATCCTCGGTGCGGTTGAAAAACTTTCAAGAAGAGGTAAAAAAATTATAACTTCTTCAGCTGAACATCCCAGTGTTGAAAATGTTATGAAAGCTCTTGAAAACAAAGGTTTCCAGGTAGTTCGCCTGCCTGTGAATAAAAACGGAACAATTAACATACAGGATGTTATAAAGGAAGTTGATGAAAAAACTATTCTTGTAAGTATTATGTTGGTTAATAATGAATTGGGCGGAATAAATCCGGTTTCACTTATAAAAAGGGCAGTTATGATGAAGAATTCACCTGCTCTCATCCATTGTGATGCTGTGCAGGGATTTGGTAAAATTCCGATAAAAGTGCAGAAATCGGGTGTTGATTTAATGAGTATCAGCTCCCATAAAATACATGGACCTAAAGGTGCAGGAGCGCTTTACATAAGAAAAGGTGTTAACATAGTTTCACCGGTTTATGGCGGGGGGCAGGAAAAATCAGTCCGTTCAGGAACAGAAGCTATGCCTGCAATCTGTGGTTTCGGTGCTGCGGCTGAAGAACTTGTTGATATTGAAAGTAATCTTGAAAAGGTAAAATGTATCCGTGATGAATTATTGAAAGAGTTGGAAAGTATTGACGGTATTGAAATAAATTCAGACAAGGAGTCTCTTGCCTATATTGTTAATTTTTCTGTTGTGGGGATACCATCACAACCAATGATTAACTATCTTTCAGAAAGAGAAATTTATGTTTCAGGCGGTTCAGCCTGTGCAAAAGGGCATAGAAGCAGTACTCTTGTTAATGCCGGGATTCCTGTTGACAGAATAGACAGTGCAATAAGAATCAGTTTATCAAGATACAATACTTCAGAGGAAATCAGAGTGTTGACAGAAAACATACGCGGAGCAATTAAAACTCTCAGGAAAGTTTAAAAGAGGTTTGAAATGAAAGAAATTATATTGATAAAAAACGGCGAGCTTGCTTTAAAAGGACTTAACAGAAGAACTTTTGAAGATATGATGATAAAAAATATGAGACGCAGATTTGAACATATCGGGAAATTCACTTTCACTGCTTCTCAGTCAACAATTATGGTTGAAAGTGCAGATGAAAATGCTGATTTCGATACGGCATTTGAAGCTGCAAAAAAAGTTTTCGGTATTGCAGGTCTTTCACGTGCAGCTGCAACAGAGAAAGATATTGAAAAAATAAAAGAAGTTGCTTGTGAATATCTTGCAGATGAGCTGATGTTTGCCAGAACTTTTAAAGTAAATGCAAAAAGAAGCGATAAGAATTTCCCCCTTAAATCTCCTGAAATCTGCATGGAAGTGGGAGGCTTTCTTTTAGAAAAATTCCCTAACCTTACAGTTGATGTTCATAACCCTGAAATTACAGTAACTGTTGAAGTCAGAGATAAAGAGGTATATATTCACGGAAACCAGCATAAAGGTGCAGGCGGAATGCCTGTTGGTTCTGCAGGTAAAGCAGCACTTCTTATTTCAGGTGGTATTGACAGTCCTGTTGCAGGCTGGATGATGGCAAAAAGAGGTTTGCGCCTTATGGGAATCCACTTTGCGGCACCGCCTTATACAAGTGAACTTGCAGAAAAGAAGGTTCACGAGCTTACACGTAAAGTTGCGGCATATAGCGGAAGAATTAAACTTTATGTTGTTGAATTTACAAAAATTCAGGAAACAATAAAAGATAATTGTCCTGAAGAATTGTTTACCATTATTATGAGAAGAATAATGATGAAAACAGCAGAAAAAATTGCCCGCAGAGAAGACTGCGAAGCACTTATAACAGGTGAAAGTCTCGGTCAGGTTGCAAGCCAGACAATGAAAGCCCTTGCTTGCACAGACAGAGCTGTTGACATGCCTGTTTTCCGTCCCTGCATTGGTATGGATAAAGGTGAAATCGTGAAAATTTCAAGAGAAATCGATTCTTTTGAAACTTCAATTCTTCCCTACGAAGACTGCTGTACTGTTTTCACACCGAAACATCCTAAAACAAGACCAAGTGTGGAAGAAGTTGAAAAGGCTGAAAGCATTGTAGATTTTACAGATATGATTGAAGAAGCAGTAAACAGTGCAAAATTTATTCTTATAGATTAGAGATGATTATTTTTGGTTTGTGAAATTGTTTGTGTAGGAACAGAAATTTTACTTGGTGACATAGTGAACACAAATGCTGTTTATCTTTCTCAGAAACTCGCATCAATGGGAATCAGTGTTCTCAGGCAAAGTGTTGTGGGAGATAATAATGACAGACTTACTGAAATGCTCAGACAAGCACTTGAAAGAAGTGACATTGTAATCACAACAGGTGGTTTAGGTCCTACGGCCGACGATATTACAAGAGATAAATGCTGCGAAGTGATGAATACTGAACTTGTGCTTGATGAAAGCATAAAAAATGAAATTGAAAGTTATTTCGTAAGTAAAGGTTTAAAAATGGTGCAGAGCAATATCCGTCAGGCGTATGTGCCTAAAGACGGAATAGTTTTCAGGAATAACAACGGAACAGCCCCCGGTTTTGCAATTGAAAAAAACTCAAAATGTATAATTGCTTTGCCGGGACCTCCCAGAGAGATGAAACCTATGTTTGAAGAAAGTGCTGTACCTGTTCTGAAAAAATATTCTTCTGCAACAATTGTTTCACATAATATAAAAATGATGGGAATAGGCGAATCATCAATGGCTGAAACAGCATCAGATTTGCTTGATGGAGAAAATCCTACAGCGGCACCTTATGCAAAAGACGGTGAGTGTTTTCTGAGAATTACTGCTATGGCAGAAGATGAAGAAAGTGCAGAAAAAATAGCAAATCCTGTTGTGGAAGAAACCGTGAAAAGATTCAATGAATATGTTTACGGCATCGATGAACCTAATATTGAAACGGTTCTGGTTAAGCTTCTTAAAAAATATGGCTTGAAAATTGCTCTGGCAGAATCCTGCACAGGTGGATATGCGGCAAAAAGAATTACAGATATTTCCGGTGCATCAGAAGTTTTTGATTGCGCAGTAGTTTCTTATTCAAACGAAATAAAAAATAAAATTCTTGGCGTAAGAAAAGAAGATTTAGAAAAATACGGTGCAGTAAGTGAGCAGGTAGCAAAACAGATGGCACAAGGAATAAGAAACCTTAGCGGTGCTGATTTTGGAATTGGTATAACAGGAATTGCCGGTCCCTTAAGTGATTCAACTAACAAACCGGTTGGGTTGAGTTTTGTTGCGGTAAGTGACGAAACAGGAACAGAGTGTATAAAAATAACAACCGGCAGACACGACAGAGATTATAACAGATATGTAAACGGTTCCCGTGCTTTTGATTTGGTAAGAAGAAAGATTTTGAATAATTTTGAAAACAGGGAGGTATAAAAATGAGTGATAAAGAAAAAGAAGTTCCACAGGAAGAAACCTTTGAAGATATTTTTTCTAATCTGAGAGAAAAATATAATCTTGACCCCTTCAGTGGAGATGAAAAAGCTCAGGAAAAAGAAGAAGAAAAAGTTTTTTATAACCCCACAGAAGATAAGGAAATAGACAATTTCTTTAAAGAAAGGGAAGAAGGATATGCTGCTCTTTATGAAGAAGTTGATGATAAGATAGCCGGTGTAGATGACGAAGTCCTCAGAAAAGAAGCAGAGGTTTTTAATCTTGAATTCAGTGAAGAACAACAGATTTCTGTTGAACCTGAACCGGTTGCGGAATATGAAGATATCTATTCAGACAGTAAAGAAGAATCTGAAGTTGTTGAAGAAGAAAAAGAAGAAATTGCACCACCTTCTCCACCGGCTCCCGTAATCATGATGGAAGAATTCAAAGAGGAACCGGCACCCAAGAAAAAAGGAAAAAGTGTGGGCGAAATTATCAGAATTATTGTGTTGGTAATTTCAATTATTGCTCTGATCGGCAGTAGTGCATGGCTGATAAACGATTATCTGATTCAACCATATCTTATTTCAAAACAAAATGAAGAAATATCAAACAAAGTTTTTGACGGTGAAGTTACACCGGATGAAGTTGTTGACAAGTTAAATAATCTTGACGAAGAAGAAAAAGTTATAACTTTTGAAGAATTGCGTGAAGTTAATCCCGATTTTAAAGCGTGGATTGTTGTTCCCGGTGCTGATATCAGCTTACCTGTAGTTCAGGGTAAAGATAACGATAAATATCTTAAAATAGGTTTTAAAGGTAAATATCTTGCCGGTGGAACAGCATTTATTGACGCCAACAATAGGGCACCATTCTCAGATATGAACACTACTATCTATGGCCACAATATGAGAGATGGTTCAATGTTCAGCGGAATCAAAAAATATACAAATCCTGATGTTTTCAAAAAAAATCCGTATATATATATTTATACAGAGAACCAGAACTATGTATATAAAATCTTTTCAGTTTTCTTATCAAGCGCAGTTGAAAGTGAAGATAACGGATATTTGTTCAGATATAATTTCAGAAACCTTTCAACCAGTGAAAATTTTGCAAGTTTTATGGAAGAAATAAAACTTCGCTCCTATTATAATACGGGTGTTGATTACGGCGCAGGAGATAAAATTATAACACTTTCCACTTGCGATAAAACTGTTATCAAAAACGGAAGACTTGTTTTAGTGGGAAGACTTGTACGCGAAAACGAAGAAGTTGAAATTGATACAAGCGTTGTGTCAAAGAATACAAAACAGAAGTTCCCGGCAGCATGGTATGAAAAGAAAAAAGTGAAAAATCCGTATGAAAATGCGATAAGATGGATACCACAATAAGAAGAGAGGACTGACACAAAGTGCAGATTAAATTAGTATCTTTCAGTGAAAGTAAATTAGTTTTAGCTAATGTTACTCACGAAAAAATCACAGCGAAAATTAAAGAGATAACAGGTAAAGAAGAATCATTTCTTTACTGTATAACACAGAAAGAAATGTTTGCGGGAATTAAAGAAGGTATTGAATCAGCAGAGATTATTCTGGTTGCTGTTGATATTTCCCGCTTTATTTCTACAAAAGCATCTTTGTTCAGAGCTTTGGGCTTTAAGTGCAGACTCAATTCAGAGATTGTTCAGCTTATAGGCAGCGATGCTTGTATGGCTACTTTGAATGAAAATCAGATAAATGCCCATGCTGCAATTCCCGTTGGAGGAGAGGCTTTTGTTACAAATGATGGTCTTTTCTCAGGTTTTGGTATTAAATCAGGAAAGCAGAAACTCATTTTTGTTCCTATTGACGACAAAAGAATTGATGCTGTTATTGAAAACGGAATGGTAGATTTCATCTTCGGAGATGTGCATTATAAAGTTACGCAAGAAGAAAAAACAGAAGAAGTTGCTGAAGAAGAAATTACAGAAGAAATTCAGAAAGAGGAAATCGTACAGGAAAATTCAGAAGATGTTGTTGAAGAAACTCCTGAAGAAACACCTGAGGAAGAAGCTGCTGAAACACCTGCAGTAAGCGATATTCCTGTTGAAATGGAAGGCTATGTACAGCCTATTGAAAATTTCCAGCCACCGGTTGCTCCGGTAAGTGAGGTTCAGGAACAGGTTTCTGAAGAGGAAACAGAAGATGAGACTGAAGAAAGTGATGATGAGTTTGAAGATATCGCATCTTCTTCCTATGATGAAAACAATGAAGAGGAAGAAGTCAGCGAGCCTTCATTCAAAGTTCCTGTTGCTACAGAAAGTCCTCTGGTAAGCAACCTTGCAATTATTTTATCAAGAGGAGCTAAAATTGCAGTAGCTCGTCAGACGGAAAATGAAGTTTACACAGATGTTCTCTCAGAAATAGAAAATAGTGCAGCAGTTGAATTTGTTGATTTCCCATTGGAAAAATCAATTACAGAAGATATAAGAAGAAAAGAAAGTGTGGCATCAAATGCAAGAAAAGCTATGAAGCAGATTAATGCAGATTTTGCCATTTCAATAAGTGAAGTTTATAAAGCTGAAGATGGTGCAGAGTATATTTTTGCAACACTTGCTGATGAACAGAAATCAAGTGTCTTCAAAATCTTTTCTGTAACAGGCGAAACACATAGAGACCTTTACAAAACGGGGCTTGAAAGTATCGTAGAAAAAATTGAAGAAATGTCACGTGAAGGAAATTATCAGCATTCATTTGATAATGCACAGCAGGACAGTCAGCAATCTTCTGATAAAAAGCCTATGGGATTGGCAACTAAGTTAATTATCTGGGTTCTTGCAGTTGTTGCTCTTTGTGCTCTTTCAGCACTCATTATTGATGCAGTTATGTCAAATGGTGCTGCAATGAGTATAGCAACATCAGATATAGTTCAGAAGGCTTATAATCTGTTGTCGAGGTAAGTAAGATGAAATTTCTGGCTTTTACCGATCTGCATTATACGGACGACAATTCTCATAAGGTGAGATATCGTCCCAAATCCTTGGAAAAGGTAAAAAAGGCAATAAAAGAACATTCTGCAGATTGTGATTTTATAGTTGATTTTGGTGATACAGCTGACTTGGTTGATGGCGCAAAACCTCAAACCCTTCTCTGGCAGGAAGTTGTGCAGGCGATGAAAGACAGCGGTAAAGATTATTATGTGCTTATCGGAAACCATGACACATCAACTGATAAAAATGAATGGGTAAAAATTATGGGTATGCCATCAAGATTTTATTCATTCGTTTGTGATGGTTATAAATTTATTGTTCTTGACCCTAATAACAATGATGAAAAAATTCCATACCCGGAAAAAGAAATAAAGTGGGCCGAATGCTATATTGATGATGAGCAGATGGAATGGCTTGAAAAAGAGCTTGAAGAAGCTGAGCAGGATGTTGTTATTTTCAGCCACGAGATGCTTGTTATGAATGATATTGATAATGATGATGACCACGTTATCAGAAACAGACATAAACTGATTGAACTTATCGAAAAAAGCGGGAAAGTGAAAGCTGTTTTTTGCGGACATTATCACGACGGAGATTTTTCAGAAAGAAACGGAATTCATTACATAACATTCCGTGCTATATGCACAGGAGATTATGAATGTCATGCAGTTGTTACAATTGAAAAAAATCTCATAAAAATTGAAGGCTTTGGTGGCCAGCCATCAACAGAAATTGCAGAATAAAATTAAGACCGTATCAGATTTACTGATACGGTCTTTTTTGTTTATCTTTTAATCAGGAATTTTTTTGATAACTTTAATGTATAGGAAAACAAAACAAATTGCGCTGACAATAACTGATGCAATTTCTGCAATAGGGAAAGCCCACCATACATTTGAAAGTTTTCCTGTAAGAGAAAGTAAATATGCTGCAGGAACAAGAACAACCAACTGTCGGCAAATAGAAACTATCATTGAGAGTGTTCCGCGTCCTAATGATTGGAAAACGGAGCCGATAACGATGCAGACACCTGCAAATAAGAAACAAAGACTTATTGTTCTCAATGCAGGAACACCCATAGATATCATATCAGGAGATGCATTGAAAATAGATAACAATTTATCAGGAATTATTTGCATAAGGAGTAAACCTACACCCATAAAGATAAGAACATAAACAATACCCAATTTGATTGTTTTTGTCATCCTCTTTCTTTTCTGAGCACCGTAATTATATGCAATTATGGGAATAATGGCATTGTTCATACCGAATATAGGCATGAATATAAAGCTCTGAAGTTTGAAATAAGCTCCGAAAACTGCAACTGCAGTTTCAGTAAATGAAATAAGAATTTTATTGAAGAGGAAATTCATTACAGAACCGATTGCCATCATTATTATTGAAGGAATACCAACGGAGAAAATTTTACCGATGATTTTAATATCAGGTCTGATTTTTTTAAGAGAGATATCCTTGTTATATTTAAAGTTGAGGATAAGTGCAAGGATAAATGCAAAAATCTGACCGATTACAGTTGCCCATGCTGCACCTGCGATGCCCAATTCGGGGAAAGGTCCCCAGCCAAAAATAAGAACAGGGTCAAGGATGATGTTGATAATAGCACCGGCACCCTGAGTGAACATAGTATAAATTGTTCTGCCTGTTGATTGCATAAGACGTTCTGTCATTATCTGGCCAAAGATACCAAAAGAAAAAACAGAACAGATAGAAAGATAAGAATATCCATAGTTTGCAATTTCAGTAATGTTTGTCTGCGTACTGTAGAAGAATCTGACACCAAAAATGCCGAATACAAGGAAAACAAGATATTCAAGGAAAACCAGGAATAAACCATTTTCGGCAGCTTTGTTGGCTTTGTCGAAATTCTTTTCACCAAGACTTTTTGAAAGCAAAGCATTTACACCGACTGCTGTACCTGAAGCAAAAGCAATCATAAGATTCTGAGCGGGGAAAGCAAGTGAAACGGCAGTAAGTGCATTTTCTGAAATATATGAAACGAAAACACTGTCTACAACATTATACAAAGCTTGTACTATCATAGAAAGTATCATAGGTAAAGACATTGAAACAAGAAGTTTGTTGACGGGTATAGTTCCCATCTTGTTTTCATTTAATCCGCTATGTTTTTCTATTTTAAAAACCTCCGATCTTTGCAGAAAATTTGCCGCAGATTTTAATTTCTGCGGCAAATTAATTTAATTAGAAATTACCAGAATAGTTAGGTGCTTCTTTTGTGATGAGAACATCGTGAGGATGGCTCTCAATAAGACCTGCATTGGTTATGCGAACAAACTGTGCTTTTTCCTGAAGTTCAGCAATTGTTGAGCAACCGCAATAACCCATACCTGAACGAAGACCGCCCATCATCTGGAATACTGTATCTGCAAGAGGTCCTTTGTAAGGAACACGACCTTCAATTCCTTCGGGAACAAGTTTCTTGTTGTCTTCCTGGAAGTATCTGTCTTTACTTCCGTTAGCCATTGAAGCAAGGCTACCCATACCACGGTAAACTTTGAACTGTCTGCCCTGATAGATTTCACGTTCGCCGGGAGCTTCTTCGCAACCTGCAACAAGTGAACCAACCATAATTGAGCTTGCGCCTGCTGCAAGAGCTTTAACGATTTCGCCTGAATATTTGATACCACCGTCTGCGATAACAGGAATGCCATGTTTTGAAGCTTCGTTTGCACTGTCAAATACAGCTGTAATCTGAGGAACACCAATACCTGCAACAACACGTGTTGTACAGATAGAACCGGGGCCGATACCAACTTTAACACAGTCAGCACCTGCATCGATAAGTGCTTTTGTTGCTTCTGCAGTTGCTACGTTACCTGCGATAAGAGCAATGTCAGGATATGCAGCTTTAACTTTAGCAACTGTTCTGATAATATTTTCTGAATGACCGTGAGCTGAATCAAGGAAGAAAGCATCAACCTGAGCTTCAGCAAGGCAAGCAGCTCTGTCGAGAACGTCAGAAGTTGCACCGATAGCAGCACCGCAAAGAAGTCTGCCCTGTGCATCTCTTGCTGTGTTGGGATACTGAACAGCTTTTTCGATATCCTTGATTGTGATAAGGCCTTTAAGGTGACCGTTTTTATCAACAAGAGGAAGTTTTTCGATCTTATGTTTCATAAGAATCTGTTGAGCTTCATCAAGAGTTGTATTTTCATGTGAAGTAACAAGTTTTTCTTTTGTCATAACATCATTTATTTTAACATTGTAATTTGTCATAAAACGAAGGTCACGGTTGGTAAGAATACCAACAAGTTTTCCGTTTTCATCACAAACGGGAATGCCTGAAATGCTGAATTTTCTCATCAATGCATCAGCATCAGATACAAGATGTTCGGGAGAAAGGAAGAAAGGATTTGTTATAACTCCGTTTTCAGAACGCTTAACCCTGTCAACTTCAGAAGCCTGAACTTCCATAGGAAGGTTTTTGTGAATAACACCGATACCGCCTTCACGTGCAATAGCAATAGCCATTTTGGATTCAGTAACAGTATCCATTGCAGCTGTGCACATAGGGATATTGAGTGTTATATTTTTTGCAAGAGTTGTTTTAAGGCTGACATCTTTAGGAAGGATATCAGACTTTCTGGGGATAAGGAGCACATCATCAAAGGTGAGTCCTTCTTTTACAAACTTTTCAGAATATTCCATACTCTCGGTTCCTCCTTTGTGTTTTGTAGAAGTACGGTTTATTATTAACAAACATTATAACATTTTTGTAATGGATTTTGCAATATAAGTTTGCAAAAAAAATGACGATGTATGCACTTTTTTATTGAAAGTAGTTGTTAAACTTGTTTAAATAAGTATTTTTTATTGTTATGAAGTCATTATTCCTACGAAAACAGTTATGTCATCACGATGTTTTCCTCTGCTTTTATCACAGACTGTTCCTGCAATTTTCTGAGCTAAAACATCAGGGTTGGAATGATTGAAGTTTTCAATTTCGTTTATAATCCAATCTGTGGAATGATTTGTAACACCGTCAGAAACAATAACTACTATGTCACCTTTGGAAAGCATTGCTTTTTCTTTTGCAAAAGAAATATCACTCAGAATCCCCACAGGGAGAGATGCACTTTCTATAAGAGAACATTTTCCGTTTTTCCTCACAAAAGAAACTGCCGCGCCGGCTTTGTAGAATTCAACTTTTCCTGAAAACAGATTGAAGCGGACAGCATCTATTGTGGAAAGAGATTCATTTGTAGATTTAACGGAAAGAACGGAATTTACCAGCTTAAGAGCATTATCAAAACTTATGTTATTTTCAATAAGATTTCCGAAATATTCGGCTGTCATAGAAGCATCGATTGCGGCACGACCACCTGTTCCCATTCCGTCGCTGAGTATAATTGTTCTGTTTCCGAAATCGTCGGAAATTTCCCGCAGACAATCTCCGCAAATGGAGGCTTCTTCGCTGGAAAGTTGTATTTTCCCAACTTTCATTTTCAGCCATGGACGTTGCTTATAAATTATTACTGTACCGTTCTGAGTGAAATCAATATCAGGGTCTGAAAATTTACGCAGAGTGATTTTTTCAATCTGAGATTTGATTGTTTTGCGGTCAATTTCCTTGTCAATTTCTTTGCAATATATTTTTATTGTCATATTTGAATCTGTATTTATTATACACAGAGCTTTTGTGCAACGTATAGAAAAAGAATTGAACAGATCTTTTATTTTTTGAGACAGTTCATTATCCACCAGAGAACATTTGTTGAAATCTTTTGAAAAATCGTTCAATATATCACTCATATATTTCATCTGATCGCTCATGATATTTCTTTTTTCATCAAGGCGTATTTCTTCATTCAACAAAGTATCGTATCGTTTGAAATTGCAGGAAAGAGAGTTTTTCAGATCTTCATTTTTTAAACATTTTTCCAGAAACAGCTTTGAAAAAGGTGTTGCAGTAAATGGCTTCTCTTCGTGATAATTTTTTGAAAGGTCTTCAAAACCTCTTATGGTGTATTGAAAACTCTGATTCCAGCATTTATCATATCCTTTGCAGTCAGCACAAACATCTTCTTTTACGCGACAAAAAATATTATGGTCAGAATTGTTGTCGATTTTTTTCAGATTATCTGAAACCTTGTTCATACCACAACAGATGCCATTGATGGTTTCTGCTGTGGAGGAAAGTTTTCGCGAGATATCTTTCCTGTAAGTATTTTCCTGATAAGCAATATTATTTTTTTTGAAAGCCAAAGAAACTTTTCTGTAAAATTTTCCCGGGATAAGCAAAAATATTGTTGCGGCAACAATTGACAAAATAATGTTTTCAAAAATATTTTCTGATTGTGTAAAAAGAGATGTGGCTGAGTAAATAAGAACAAACGAAAAAGCACTTGATATTTTGCCTAAAGGAGAGAATACACCTGATACAATTCCTGCAAAAACCAGAGGCAAAATATTATAACCGTTTACATATGCTGATGAAAGTGCTGTTGCACAAGCAAAAGCACAAACACTACCACCTGCTTCACAAAACATATATGACATGGAAATTATTGCGAAAAATGAAATTAATTGAGCAGGTGAAAAACTGTATATTTCTATATTTGCCAGTGAAGCAACAATTGTGCTGAAACTTATATATAAGCAGGCTTTTTCTTTTGAGCCTAAAAAATTTTCCTCAGCTTTCATAATATATGTATAACTTTTTTTATAGAAAAAAGATGAAAGGGAAGCAACGATGGCTTCAGCAACGAAAACGGATATTTCTTCAAAACCGCCTTTTGTGGGGATAACAACAGCAACACCTGTAAAAACGCAAACAATAAAACAAATGAACATAGGAACAAACCATATTTCACCTGTTTTTGATTTTGAAGAGAGAAATTTAATGCGGATTATCAGAAGTGTCAGAGCACAAACAAAATATCTGAAAAAATATATTCCTGTCTGTGAAAATAACAAACCTATACTTGTCCCGATGAAAGCTGCCACAGAATAAATCCCCGAAGAAGCAATTATCATACCGAATCCGAAAGGATAAAGTGTGGTGAATAACGAGCCTTGTCCGAGAAAAGCGGATATTAATATAATTATAAGTGATGATAAAATTGTTTTTGAATTGATTTTATCCCGTAGAATTGGTTTCGACTGATTTTTTTTGTGTATTTCCCTTTTCTTTAAACTTAAATTTTCCATTTTTATCCATCCTGTCTTTTTGTTTTATAAGAAAAGTATATTATTAATCAAAAGCAAAAAAGGTCACAACACGCTGTAAGTAAAAGACGAAAAAAACATTTATTTGTATAACAGATGAAAATACTGCGATTTCCTTGCAATGGGATATTATTTGTGATAAAATAATACAGAATATCTATATGTAAGGGTTTTGAAAATGAAAAACAATGAAAAAGAAAAAGTGCAGATTCCCGAAGACCTTATCATAGGCAGAAATGCTGTTCTTGAGGCGATAAATAACGAAAGAACTATCGACACTTTGTTTGTTGCAAAGGGCGAAAGAGGAGGTTCTATTTCTTCAATTTGTCGCAGCTGCAAAGAAAAAGGTGTTGTAATCAAAGAAGTGGATATAAAGAAGCTTGATTACATGTGTTTCGGTGCCAACCACCAGGGCGTTGCAGCAAAATGTGCAGTGAAAGAATATGCAAGTGTTGAGGACTTTTTTGCTCTTGCTGAAGAAAGAGGAGAAGCACCGTTTATAATAATATGCGATGAACTTGAAGACCCACATAATCTGGGTGCTATAATCAGAACTGCTGAGGTTGCAGGAGCGCACGGGGTTATAATTCCTAAAAGACGCTCTGTTTCACTCTCTTTTGCAGTGGGAAAAACATCAGCCGGTGCTGTAGAATATGTTCCCGTTGCACGAGTGGGAAATCTTGCGGCTGAAATTGATAACCTTAAAGAACGCGGTTTATGGGTTTACGGAGCCGATATGAACGGAGAAAGCTGGTGCGGTGTTGATTACAGCGGACCTGTAGCTTTGATTGTTGGTTCTGAAGGAAAAGGAATCGGCAGATTAATAAAAGAAAAATGTGATTTTCTTGTGACGCTTCCTATGAAAGGAAAAATAACATCACTTAACGCATCTGTTGCGGCAGGTGTGCTGATGATGGAAATTTCTCGTCAGAGAAGCGGAATAAAAGCAAAGTAAAGGAGGAGAAGTTATGTCTGATTCAACAGAAAATATGGATTTTTTTGATCTTGACTTAAAAAAATATAAAGAAAAATACAATTCTGTTTTAAGTAATGCAGACAAAGAGGGCTTTGTAGATGATTTGTTTGAGTCTTCTGACGGAACTCCTGTTAAAAGTTGGTCAATTGAAGATATAAATAAACTGATAACAGAGGTTGACAGTCTTCCTGATGAAGAAAAAGCAGGCGAAGATTTCGACTTTGACAGATATGAAGAATATTCTGAACCGGAAGATGTTGATTTCGGTAGTTTTTTAGAAGAAGAAAAAGAAGAAGTATATGATGAAGGCGCTGTTTATTTTTCTAAAGAATATGAACAGGATCTGGCTTCGAAAAACATTGATAAAGAACCGACTGACTTTGAGGATATTTCATCTGTTTCGGATGATTTTAAGGAATCAGAAGATTTCTTTGAAGAAACAGAGCAGGATGATTTTTCTTCAATTGAAGGAAATGTAAATGAAGCAAGAGCTGACGGCGAATTCAGAGAAGTGGATGAAAACTTTGATGAAGACGGATTCGAGCAGGTTGAAGTGGTTTATGACGGAACTTTTGACAGGGGCGATTATCTTAAAATAAAAGATATTTTCAAAAGCTCTAAAGTTCTTAACAAACGAAAAGCAGAGAGAGCTGAAGTAAGAGAAACAGCTCTTGAAAATGTAAAAGATAAATTTGGCGAAGATATTTTTGAAATCAAGAAAAAAGAAGAAGATTTTGATGAAATTTTACGTCGCCAGAAAGTTGCGGAGCAACAAAAAGCAGAGCAACAAAAAGAACCTCTTGAAAGACGCTTTGATATTGATAGTGAAAACTATGTGGTAAAAGCAAAACCTCAACCTAAAGAAGCAGAAGTTGAAAAAGACGAGAACCTTGAAGATACAATTTTTATTGATGAGTTGTCAGCATTTGAGCAGGTGGCAAGAGATTCTTCACAGAAGATTGATGAAGATGAATCTGCAACAAAAGTTATCGGCGATATGTCTGATACGCAGAAGTGCAGGAATATATATATTTCTCCGGCAAGTATGCGTCAGAATGAAGACCAGTTGCGTTTTGAAGGATTTCCCGAAGAAGAGTTGATGCCTGAAGAAGTCAGCGATGAAGAAGTTAAAGAAACTTTAAGAAGAACAAGGGAAGAAAAGAAAACTCTTTTCAGAATGACAAATTTACCCAGCGATTATGATGACACTGACCCAAACTATTTTTCACCTGAAAAAGGCAGATATGATGAAGAAGAATATGTGGTGCTCAGCGATGAGAATAATCCCAGATCTATCTTTACAATATTTAAAAATTCTTTCTTCCAGGAGAAAAATAAAAAGCAGACAGAATATTCTTCCCCTGCAGAAAAACCACAGATTTTTAAAGAGCTTTATGACAGACGAAGACGCTCTCTGTTCGGCTTGATTGCAATGGGTGCAATGGCATTTTTCATAGCTGTTATACAATTAATATTAGGAGCAATCGATGCAGTGCCTTCGGAAGTTCAGTCTGCTGTTGTTCTCAGCTTTTCAACCATAGGTTTATTATTTACATTCCTTTTGGGTTCATTTGTAACTCAGCCGGGATTCAGGAATATGTTCAGAAAAACTTTTGGCGTTGATTCTTCTGTTACGGTTATTGTGTTGCTGTCAATTATTTCTACTTTTGTGATGTTTTTTGATTTGTCCAATGCAGATGAAATGTTCCCTATATACACAGTTGTTGTTATGATGTGTGTAATTATTGATTGTCTGGGTCGTTTCTTTGAAACAAACAGAGCAATAAATGCACTTAAAGTAACAACAACCAAAAGAAAAAATAATCTCTATACCGTACAAAGCATTGATGACAAAGATGCGGCTGAAAACATTGCAAGAATTTTTGCAGGTTCAAATCCTGATCTTAAATATTCATGTAAAACAGCTTTTCCCTCAGGATTTGTTTTTAATTCATTTTCAGCAAACCCTGCAGATAAGTTTACAAAACTTCTTTTCCCCATAATCCTTGTTCTCTCATTTTTAGTGGCAGTAATTGCAGGGATTGTAAATAAAAGCATACCTTTTGCTTTTTCATCATTTATGGCATGTGTTTTAATAAGTTATCCTGTTTCTGTTATGTTGGCTCTCAATATAGCTCTTTCATCTGTAAACAAAAAACTTGAAAAACAAGATGCATGTATAACAGGATATACTGCTGTAAGAAACATTGATAAAACAAATGCTGTTGTTGTTGATGCAACAGATTTGTTTGATGTGAGTAAATGTAATTTCCACGGAATGAAAGATTACGGAACAGTAAGAGTAGATGATATTATTCTTTATGCAGCAGCTATGCTTACAAATTCAAGAGGACCATTGGCTCACGTTTTTGACAAGGCTATTATCGGTGACAAGGCAGAACTTCTTCCGGAAGTTGAAAATCTTTGTTATGAAGAGCGTCTTGGCCTTTCAGGCTGGATAAGAGGCGAAAAGGTGTTTGTAGGCAACAGAAACCTTCTTATAAACCATAATATGGAGGCTCCTCCCAAAGGTGCTGAAGTTGCCTGCCTTAAAGAAGGTAAAAAGGTTTTGTATATTGCAATTGATGGTCAGGTTGCAGCAATGTTGGTCGTAGGATATGCAAAAAATGAAGAAATCAAAAAACACCTCAGCCGACTTGATAAGAATGGTATTACAATAGTTGTGGCAACTAATGACTGCAATATTGATGAAGATTTTCTTTCTCTGGAATTTAATATGCCGAGAGAAAGCTTCAAGGTTGTTGGCGATTTTGAAGGCGGTTTGCTTGATGGTTTTATTCATCGTATGCGTAAAACAGCAACAGCAAAACTTGTTCACAACGGAACAGCAATGTCATTTTTTGAAACATTGACTTCAGCTTTTTCATATTCAAGCAGTACAAAAATTATGCTTATTATCCAGGCGGCAATTTCTCTGATATCTTTGATAGTGACAGCAATTTTTGCAATTTCCGGAAATCTGTCCATGCTTTCAGCAGGAATAGTTGTTGTAATACAAGTTATAATTTCTGTATTAACCACATTATTTGCTTCAATCCGTGCAAAGGTATAAATAGTAATCCCTTTTCTGTGTATACTATTTACATATACAGAAAGGGGATTTTTTATGGATATTGTTATGTCTTTTATAAAAGCTTTTGTTGTCGGAGGAGCGATTTGTGTTATTGGTCAGTTGCTTATAGATTTAACAAAGCTTACGCCGGCAAGGATATTAGTTGCATTTGTGGTTTCAGGTGTTATTTTGTCTGCTATCGGCCTTTACGGACCTTTCGCTGAATGGGCGGGTTGCGGTGCTACAGTGCCGCTTACAGGTTTCGGAAATGTTCTTGCAGAAGGGACAAAAGAAAAAATTATGCAAGAGGGTTGGCAGGGAATAATAACAGGCCCGCTTTCTTCCGGTGCAGCCGGAATAACAGTGGCAATTTTAAGCGGATTTATAGTATCCTTAGTTGCCAAACCTAAAAGTAAATAATTTTTAAAGCAACATTTTCATTACTCTTGTCGATTTAAGAAAATGTTGCTTGATTTTTATCTGAAAAGTATTACACATGCTTCGTAACATTGATGTGTTACGTTTTAATGGGGGCGGTTATAAAAATGGAAACAGTTAAAGAAGTGGTTAACAAAATCGTTGAATTCGTTTCTTCACTTGCAGCATAATTTAAGAAAAAACGCTCCTCTTCCGAGGAGTGTTTTTTGTTAGCAGAGAGACACTTTATATTTTCTCAACCAATAATCAAACTGAATAAAGTAGGCGATTGTCTGTGGTGTTGTCATCAATTGACCATACCAGGGCTGAGCTATATTTTCTGTGAGCAATTTTTCAAGCTCACATTTTTTTATTATCCCCAGAATTGGTGAAGCGGGATTTTCAATTATTTCTCTGAGTATGGATGAAACCTTTTTCAGATAAGCGGGATTATGAGTTTTAGGATATGGGCTCTTTTTTCTCCAGAGTACTTTTTCAGGCAAATAATCTTCCATTGCTTTTCTCAGAAGTCCTTTTTCGTAGTGTTTATAGTCTTTATATTCCCACGGAACATTATAAAGGTATTCTGCAATTCTGTAATCGCAGAAAGGCACACGTACTTCAAGTCCGCAATACATACTCATACGGTCTTTTCTGTCAAGTAAAGTCTGCATAAACCAGTCAAGGTTAAGTTTCATCATTTCTTTCATTCTTTTTTCAAGCTGAGATTTGCAGGAAGAAGTATCGGCATCATCTATTGTGTTTTTATAACGTGAATAAACAAATTCATCAGGATTGATTTTTTCTGCAAATTCAGGTTTCAGAAATTTATATCTGTATGATGTTGATTGTGCCCACGGAAAACCATCAGTTTCTCTGATGGTTTTATCTCTGTACCAAGGGTATCCTCCGAAAATCTCATCAGCACATTCACCGCTGAGCGCTACTGTGCCCTGCTTTTTTATTTCTTTACACAGTAAAAGGAGTGATGCATCAACATCTGCCATTCCGGGTAAATCACGAGCATCTACTGCATCAAAAAGAGCATCTGTCAATTCTTCCGTATCCAGCGTAATTATGTGTTGTTCTGCATTCAGATAATCCCCCATTATTTTAATGAAAGAAGAATCGCTGTTTGGCTGGAATTTACTTTCTTTAAAATATATATCGTTATCTTTATAATCCACAGAGAATGTGTGGAGCTTTTCTCCCCTTTTGGAAAAATATTTATCTGCCACAGATGAAATCAGGCTTGAATCCAAACCACCTGAAAGAAATGTACAAACGGGAACGTCGCTGACCAGCTGCCTTTCAATTGAATCAGTTACAAGAAAACGGACTTTTTCAATGGTTGTATTTAAATTGTCAGTATGTTCTTTGTTTTTTAATTTCCAGTATTTGCGGATTTTCAAACCGTTTTTATCAAAATATCCGCAGCTTGCAGGGGGAAGCTCTTCAATGTCTTTGAAAACTCCTTGCCCTGATGTTCTTCCCGGGCCCAAAAGTATAATTTCGGAAATTGTATTGATATCTGCTTTTGCTTCAACGAAACCACTTGCTAAAATTCCCTTTAATTCTGAAGCGAAAATAAAGGTATTATTTCTGTTAAAATAAAAAAATGGTTTAACACCGATTCTGTCTCTTGCGACAAAGAGTTTTTCATTCTTTTGTTCCCATATTGCAAAAGCAAATATTCCGTTCAGTTTTTCTACGCATTTGTCTTTCCATTTAATATATGATTTTAAAAGAACTTCTGTATCTGAATGACCTCTGAAAGAAAATCCTTCGGCCAGCAGTTCTTTCCTTATTTCTTCAGTATTATAGAGTTCACCGTTATATACCATTATATAGTCCTGAAAACCATCTGTTTCAATCATAGGTTGTTTTCCGTTTTCAATATCAATAACAGCAAGACGTGTATGTATCATTGAAGCGTGGTTTTCTAAAAAAATTCCTTTATCATCCGGCCCTCTGCGGGAAAGAGATTTTTGCATCCGTGCAAAAGAGAAAATTTCATTTCTTATATTATTATCTAAATCAATTTTTCCGGAAATGGAACACATTAATATCACCTCAAAGTATCCTATGCAAAAAAACAGAAAAGGTTAAATGTACAATATATAGTATATTTTTTACAAACACGCATATAATTGTAACGGATTGTAACATTTTTGTAATTTTTACAATTTGACCAAAAAGAAGTACCAAAATATCGAAAACGTCAATAAAAAGGGGTTGTTTTAAGGCTATAATTCTAAAAAGAAAAAATAATTTGTGCAAATTAGATAAAAATTAACAAAAAAATTATTTGACAATGAGTTACAATCTTACTATAATGTGAACCATGATGTGAGGCGAAGTGTATTTTCTCCCCATCATCATTAAAGCGGAATGTATAAGATTCCGCAAAAAAAGGAGTTATTTATGATTAGGGTAGACCGTGAAAACAAGCTCTGGCGTAGTGCTCGTGCAGTTATTGCCATTGTTCTTGTCATAATGTGCGCAATGACTATTGTTGCATCAGCATCGGGAAAAACTTATAACGTAACAATTATTGACGATGGAAGAAGTGTTACTCTTTCAACAAAAGCAGTTTCTCTTCAGGGCGTGTTTAGAGAAGCAGATGTGGAAACAGATGATAATGATATTATCAATACTGATGATTTTGTCCCCGGCGAATCCAGCACAATCAAGATTCTCAGAGGATACAATGTAACAATTTCTTACCATGGTAAAACAATCAAAACAGTTGGTTACAAAAATGTGAACAACGTAATTAAGCAGGAAAAACTCGATGTGGAAGAAACAGATACAATTAACTGCTCTCTTAACAGCAAGCTTTCCGAAGGAATGAAAATTATTGTAGAAAATCCTATCACAGTAAAAATTACTGTTGATGGAGAGGTTATTGAAAAAGAGACATTTTCAGCAGATGTTAAAACTGTTCTTTCAAGATGTGGAATTGAACTTGGTGATGACGATATCGTAACACCGGAAGATGGCACAATCATCAAAAGTGATGCGGAAATTACTGTTGAACGTGTAACTTATAAAGAAGTAACAAGAAAAGAAAAAGCTGATTACGGTACAACTTATATTGACAGAGATTCATTCTATAAAGGCACAACACACGTTAAATCAAAAGGTGTGAAGGGCGAAAAAGAAGTTGTTTACCGCATTAAATATGTTGAAGGTAAAAAAGTAGGCGAAGAAGTAGTTTCTGAAAAAATTACAAAAGAACCTGTTGATCAGGTTGTTATAAGAGGAACAAAGAAACCTGAAACAGGACGTAAATCTGCAAGTGTTGCAGTAGGAAGTTCAAAGGTTGTAAAAACAGTTTCTAACTTCTCTCTTCCCTCAAAATATTCAATTGATGAAAACCTTGTACCTACAAGTTATAAGAAGAAATTTATAGGCCCCGGTACTGCATACCATGGTGGTTACAGAACATCAACAGGTAAAATTCCCGAACCCGGATATATAGCAGTTGATCCTGACGTTATTCCTTATGGTTCAAAACTCTGGATTGTATCAAATGACGGAAGATATGTTTACGGTTATGCTATCGCAGCAGATACAGGCGGATTTGCATGGAACGGAAGCGGCACACTTGCTGACTTGTATTTCAATTCAACAGCAGAATGTATCCAGTTCGGCAGACGTGGTATAACAATTTATGTTCTTGACTAAAATCAAAGCACCTGAAGTTTGAACAAGTCCAGTAAAAATGGACAATAGAAAAAAGAGCCCTCTTGATGTAGAATAACATCAGGAGGGTTTTGTTATGCCAAGAAGTTACAGACATGTAAGTAATTATGAAAATGAAATATTAGAATTAAAGTCAAAAGGATACGTAAGAAAAGCAATAGCAAACAAGTTAGGACTTGAAGAAGTACAAGTGAAAAACCTGTTGTATAGACATAATGTAAAACAACGACAAATTGAAGTAGGAAAAGCAATTCATAAGAAAGGCAGACCTTGTAAAAGAGGTAATGAACTTCCACCATCAATACAACGATTAGATAAACTTGCACAAATGAGATATGTATTGGCAAGTAAAGAGAGATATATAAAGCGATTAGAAATGGAAAATGAGTTAATGCGGGATTTTCTCTCGCTCGCAGAAAGGAAGTGAGAGCATCAATTAAATATCAAGTAATATTCAAACATAAGGGCAAATACAATATCAGTCAAATGTGCAAATTTTTCGGTGTATCAAGAAGTGGATATTATGCGTTCTTCAAGCGAATGAATCGACCGGATAAAGATTTATCCATAGCAAATATGATAAAGGAATGTCAAAAGCAATCACATGACACTTATGGTTATCGTAGAGTACATATATGGCTTGAAAGACAAGGTGTTTACCGAAATCCAAAGACTGTATTAAGAATTATGCAAAAATACAATTTGCTATCTGTTGTTCGCAGAAAAAAGTTCAAATATGTATCTGAACATTTACATAAATATCCAAATTTACTTAACAGAGAATTCAATGCTGTTAGACCTAATCAAAAATGGGTTACTGACATATCATACATACCAACTAAAGAAGGTGTTTGTTATCTGTCAGTAATCAGAGACCTTTATGATAATAGTATTGTAGCTCATCATATTGCAAAAGATATGACTGTAAAATTGGTGCTTGATACAATTAACAAAGCTATGCAAAAAGAAACGGTCACTGCAGAGCTGCAACTCCACAGTGACCAAGGCGCACAATATGTCTCACACGAATATTTTACGCTAACACAATCATACGGCATAACTCCATCAATGTCAAGACGTGGAAATCCATATGATAACGCAATGGCTGAAAATTTCTTTTCTATTCTCAAAACAGAATGCATTTATCGCGTGAAACTTCAGACCTATGAAGAGGCTCGTCTCCTCATAGGTGAGTACATCCAT
>JAZSJD010000098.1:0-7477 GCA_045534165.1 Acutalibacteraceae bacterium
TATCACCCACTTTTTGCATATATTTGCCATTTTTTCACCCTCTCGAGGTACCATTGTACATCTTCGGGGTTCAAAAATGTCATTCTGCAGATTTCTCGGCAGTCTCACAGCTTGTCGAAAACTACTTTTTCGACAAGCTGACACCACTTAACAAAAAGTTAAGTGGTGTTTTTCAATTATAAATTAATTTTCCTGTCTTTAAAATAATATTCTCTGTCGTGTTCGTTTATTTCTCTTAAAACTTTACAGGGATTACCAATAGCAACAACTCCTGCAGGAATATCTTTTGTTACAACACTACCTGCACCGATTACAGTATTATCACCGATTGTAACTCCGGGCATTACAAGAACACCTGCACCAAGCCAACAGTTTCTGCCAATTCTGACTGGAACATTGTATTGGTATGCCTGTTCCCTCAGTTCAGGTAATATGGGATGCCCTGCAGTCGCAAGCACCACATTAGGTCCCAGCATAGTAGAATCACCGACATAAATATGTGTATCATCAACCATTGTAAGGTTGAAATTTGCATAAACATTATTGCCGAAATGAACATGTTTGCCTGCCCAATTAGCATGAAGCGGTGGTTCAATATAACAATTTTCGCCTATTTCTGCAAACATTTCTTTGAGAAGTTTTTCTCTCTTTTTCAATTCTGTAGGTCTGGTCTGATTAAAATCATACAATTTGTCAAGACACTGCAGTTGTTCTTCCATAATTGAATCATCATTGGGCAAATATAAATCACCGGTATGCATTTTTTCTTTTTGTGTCATATCAGCCCACACCTCTCAAATTCACATTTTTCACATAAGGTTTAACTCTTTCTGCCATTTTTTCCATTATGGGTTTTGGCAGAGCATTTAAATTATCACAAATAAGATCACCTGAATCAACAAAGCCCTGAAGATAATAATTTTCAGCACCTTCAATCAATCTGCCAATATCTTCAAACATACTTTCAGTATGGAATTCAGCAACAACTGTTGTTCTGAACTCATATTCAATGTCCGCCTCATTAATTAAGAAATTAATACTTTCTTTTATTTTATCAAAATCAATCTCTTTTTTTCCGACTGTTATAGGATAATACTCGGGAGCATTTTTGATATCCATAGCAACATAATCAACAAGTCCGTCACTGACAATTTTTTTAAGTTTTTCTGGGAACATTCCATTGGTATCCAGCTTAATCTGAAAACCAAGTTCCTTAATTTTTTTCAAAAAGTCTTCAATGTCCGGCTGGAGCAACGGTTCACCGCCTGTTACACAAACACCATCAAGAATACCTTGTCTTTTTTTCAGGTATGCAAAAAACTCTTCTTCAGTGATATCACTGTTCCCCTCACCTAAAACGAGAGATGCATTATGACAAAACGGACATCTGAAATTGCATCCGAATGTAAAAACAATGCATGCAACCCTGCCCGGAAAATCAAGAACTGTCATTTTTTGAAGACCAATTAATTTCATATGATGATATTTCCTTTCAAACTAATCATATATTACCTCATAATTGCATATTAAATATTAATTGCTTTTTGGAGGTATTATTAATGAAAAATCCAGTTGAAGAACGTGCTGTAGAACTTGGTGTTTACATTGTAGAAAACCGCTCCACCGTAAGAGCAACAGCGAAGCAGTTTGGGATCAGTAAATCTACTGTACATATGGATGTTGCAACAAGGTTAAGAGAAGTCAACCCTCAGCTTTATCATCAGGTAAGAGAAATTCTTGAAATAAACAAAGCTCAACGTCACATACGTGGCGGAATCGCTACAAAAGAAAAATACAAAGCAATTAAATAATTATTCTCTGTTTTTTGCTATTGCAGTTTGCCGCCATATTATAAATAAAATAATGCCGATTACTATATTTATTAAACCAAGTATAAGTGTAACATTAAAAAAGTTTTCGAACAAATCAAGATACAGATTATAATCCCGTTGATCTGTAACAAATGAGATTTTCCTTATTGTATCCGTAAACTTCATAACAAATGATAAAACCGAAGTCGTCAAACCTGTTGTGCTGAAAATGAGAGAAAATCTGCGAAGCAAACGATGCTTTTTAAATTTTCCGTTAAATGAAATCATGGCCAAAACAAGCAAAGCACACACAACTACAAAAAAAGGAACAACAATAAGACTTGCTACTTTGAATCCGTTTGATATACTTACTGCTTTGTCACTATCTTCAATAACTAAAGTTTCTTTATATAATGTTGCAGTTTTATCTGCAAAAATTTTTGCATTCTGCTTTTGCAATTCAGTAATGCCAATATCTGACGACAAAATGTTGTTATAAATTGCAGTAGAAATTGCTTCTTCATTTACAATTTGTCCGGCAGTAATCAGACCATCAGTTTTAATTAAACCAAAGTATTCGTTAACATCTTTTTTAATTTTGTTTACGTTTATTACAGAGGAAATAACCTCATATTCAACACCGCTTTTTGCCGCCAGCGTTTTCCCCTGCAACTCAAAATCTCTTGCTACATCTGAACCAAATTCTTCAACATCTGCTTTAGAAAATGTATGGTCAATATTTAACAAAGCTGTATCCGCTGCAATAAACAATGTAAAAAAAGACATAAATAATGAAACTGCAAAACAAAGCACCAATGCAAAAACTTTTTTGTTTGGTGATTTTTTATTTTTACGGCTCATAAAATCTCCTCTTATCAATATACTATTTCCGGACCGGAAACTTTATCTGCAATAACACAAAAAGTCTGTGATGTTTCCGTCTGGTATTTTTCAAACAAATTATCGGTGCATATTATTAACTGTTCAATGTTTGAATTTACATTATAGGGTGTGTCAGCATTTTTATCAAAAGTTTCAATTGCACTTACTGAATATTTATACACACCATAATTTGTTGTTATTGATAAAACATCACCTATATCAACTTCAGAAATACCCTTTAAAGTAGTCAAACCATATCCGCAAAGCAAAATCGGTTTTCCATAACCCGGCAAACTTGTTGACATATCATGACATACACCTGATAAAAGAGCTTCTGTTGTGATATTATAGTAAATATCTGCCGAAATATTATTACCTTTCAAAACAGCATAACGACTGTTTCGCACAGGTTGTGCAACCTCAGCATATTTTAACTTTTTAGTTTCATTATCAGAACCTATAAATGCATCTTCAAGCACAAGAACTGACGAAAACTCTCTTTTTTCTCTTCCGAAAAAATCATTAAAACTATCACTGAAAACAGTCTTAATTGTGAAAAACAACACACTTATAACTATAAGTATTGACAAACTCTGCATAACAACATCAAAAACAATTGTTGCAGTTTTTCTTTTCAATTCGCTTTTATTTCCGGAATCAAAAAGAGATTTTCTGCTACCTATCTGTTCATATGTTTTTGCATATCTGTCAGCAAGGTCTGCGGCACTGTCCATTTTACGTTTGACAGCTTCATTATACTTTTCACGTCTTTTTTGGCGCCTTTTCTGCTCTCTTGTTTCTTTACTACTCAAAAAAATCTTCCTTTATCTTTTCGACAATACATCGTTTTCGTACTGTTTGATTTCCTTGTACCAACTTTCATCAGCAATTACGCCTGATTGTCTGCAATACTCTTCCCATACATCGCCAAAGGGATATGTTTTCATTTCTTCATCAAGCATAAGTTTTTCTGTGAAATCTCCTGCATCCTGAAGTGCTTTCATTTTCTCATTCGGAAGAAGAAGTGCATAAAGAAGAGCTTTCTGCATATTTCTTGTACCGATAACCCAGGCTGCAACACGGTTAATGCTTGCATCGAAGAAATCAAGACCGATAAGTACTTTTTCTTCCGCATTATTTCTTACAATTTCTTTTGCAATTTCTTTGATTTCATCTTCAAGAATAACAACATGGTCGCTGTCCCATCTTACAGCACGTGTTACGTGCAACGGGATTTTATCAAAGAAAGCAAGAAGACTTGGAATTTTATCGCTTACAACTTCTGTGGGATGGAAATGTCCGTTATCAAGAAGATAATATACACCCTCTTTTGAAGCTGCGTATGAAAGACAGAATTCGTTACTGCCAACTGTATAAGCTTCAAGACCGATACCGAAAACTTTACTTTCAATACAGTCTACAACGCCATCAAGTTTTTCTTCAAAAATTCTGTCAAGGCTGTTTTTTAGTCTCATTCTGGGACCTAAACGGTCAGCAGGAATTTCTTTATATCCGTCAGGAATCCACACATTATTAAGACAATGTGTACCTAATTCTTTTGCAAAATATGCTGCAATTCTTCTTGAAGCAATACCGTGTCTGATCCAAAATTCTCTTTTTTCATCGTCAGGGCTTGTAAGTGTAAGGCTGTCTGCTGCTTTATCGTGGCTGAAAAATGTAGGATTGAAATCAATACCGATATCATTTTTCTTTGCAAAATCAACCCACTTTGTAAAATGTTCAGGTTTCAGTTCATCTCTGTCAACCTTTTCCCCTTCAAAAATTGCGTATGATGCATGAAGGTTAATTCTTTTCTTTCCGGGAATAAGACTTATTGCTTTTTCAAAGTCAGCCATAAGCTCTTCCGGATTTCTTGCTTTACCGGGATAATTACCTGTTGTCTGTATACCACCGGTAAGAGAACCACCTACATTTTCAAAGCCTGTAACATCATCACCCTGCCAGCAATGAATGCTGATAGGAATATTTTTAAGCTTTTGAATAGCTTTGTCTACATCCACACCCTGCTTTAAATACTTTGCTTTTGCTTCTTCATAACGACTCATAATTACACCTCTGAATTATATTTTTTCATATATCAAATGAGAATAATCATTGATAAATTCTGCTTTGATTCTGTCTAAACCATCATTTAAAAATTTAATACATGTAAGACCCGTGTTTTCCTGACAAAAATTAAAATCATCACGCACGTCAATACCAATCGCTGCACTTGTCAGATAATTGTTGAACGTTCCGTGTGCAAAAATCATTACCGTATCATCTTTGCCGAATCTGTTTTTTATTCTTTCAATAACTTCTTTTGCCCGTTTATAAGTGATTTCTTTATTTTCCTCAACAAGTGAAGCGGAAAAAGGTTTACCATCATCATATAAAATCGTGTCGGGATAGATTTTTTGTAAATTTCCAAGACCTGTCCCCTCATATCCGGCTTCAGTTCCCATTTCAAAAAGCAATGGCAGAACTTCAATTTTCATCCCCTTAACAACAGCTGTTTCTGATGCTGTCTGGACTGCCCTTATAAGAGGACTTGAAAGAATACAATCGATATGTACTTTCTTCATACGTTTGGCTAAAAGCTGTGCCTGAACTTTACCACACTCAGATAAAACAGGGTCAATCGAATCGTTTTCGCCTGTATTGCCTAATGATTCACCATGACGAGCAATATAAAGTATCACACACATCCCCACTCTCAAACATATACATTAAATATATCACATTTTTTTCATTTAAGCAATGAAATAATCACATAAATCTTCAATATTTTTATTTTTGATAAGTTTTATACTTTTTTCGCTTTTTCTCTTGATTTTATCAAGTTAATGTTATATAATATCTTAGTCCTTGAAGTTAATATCGGGGTGTGGCGAAGTTTGGTATCGCGCTTGGTTCGGGACCAAGAGGCCATGGGTTCAAGTCCCGTCACTCCGACCATATCGAGTGTTCATAACGGATTTGAGTTATGGACACTCGATTTTTTTTGTAATTTCGAGTTTCTTCGTTATGTACTGAGCAGGTTTTGAAGCCTGCTCTTTTGTTTTATGCGGATTTAGTAATATACTCAACAGCTACACCTTTTCGGGTATCTGCCTTGTAATTACTTCCGCATTCGGGTATTTCAATGTACCCGATAAATTTGTAATGGATCATAATCCTCTGACTGCGGTTTTTACCAACTCCTTCGGTTTCATAAACTGTTATCTCATCAATGAGTTCCCGAAGGAGTGGTGCTGTCAGCTTTTGCATTTCCATAAATCTTCGAATTGCACCAATAAATCGGTCTTTGTTCTGTTGCATTGTGCCGAGATTGTTTATCCTCTCATTTAGGGATGCAATCTTGGTTTTCAGTTCCATACGCTCTACTTCGTATTTGTGGGATAACTGCATAAACCATTCATCCGTCACCTTGCCCGAAACATTATCTTCATACAGCTTTTCGTAAAGCTCGGCAACCTTTTGATTCCGTACCGTACAACGTTGTAGTTCGCTTTGTAAGGCTTTTTGCTCATTGATAATATCCTTTTGTGTCTTTTGAGCAAGCAGGTCAGCAAAGGCTTCCTCATCGCTCTGTAAGAACATAGCCATTCGCTTTAGTTCAAGCATTACCACTTGTTCTATGGCATCGGTTCGGATATAGTGTCGTGTTTCGCAAGTGCCACGTGTGTCCACTTTGTAGTTGGAGCAACTGAAATACTGAATATCCTTGTTTATGGTGTTTACGTGCGACCACAACTTGCTACCGCAATCGGCACAGTAGAGCAAATCACAAAACATATTCTTTTCGGCATTGTCCGCTTTCGGTGCTCGGCGTTTGGTTTTCTTGGTGAGTTTTTGTACCGCTTCAAAGGTTTCACGGTCAATAATCGGCTCGTGAACATCCTTGAACACCGCCCAATTTTCTTCGGGATTAGGAATACGAGCTTTGTTCTTAAACGACTTTGAGTAGGTCTTGAAATTGATTACATCACCGCAGTATTCTTGTTGAGCAAGTATCTTGGCTATGGTGGATTTGCACCATTTGTACGGATTGGGTTGTGCTTTCTTTCCGCCTCTGCCAAGTCCTTTTTCTCTCCAATACGCCATTGGGATTAGCACCTTTCGTTCTTGAAGGATGCGAGCAATGGTTTCGTTGCCTTTACCTTCCAAACACATACGGAATATATCTTGCACCACCTGTGCGGCTTCGGAATCTATAATCCACTTCTTTTTGTTTTCGGGGGCTTTCAAGTATCCGTATGGTGGTTGAGATAACGGCTCTCCTGCGTTGCCACGAAGTCTGTGGGAGCTTCTGACCTTACGGCTAATATCTCTTGCGTACATTTCATTCATAACGTTACGAAAAGGTGCAAGTTCGCTTTCACCGTCTGCACTGTCTACACAGTCATTTACTGCTATGAAGCGAATATTTCTATCGGGGAAGTAGGTGTCGGTGTAATATCCTACTTGCAGATAATCTCTGCCGAGTCGGGACATATCCTTTACGATAATGACACTCACATATCCCATCTCAATATCCTCAAGCAGTTTTTGAAAGCCGGGGCGATTAAAGTTTGTTCCCGTATAGCCGTCATCCACATAACTGCGAGTATTGGAAAAGCTGTGTTCCTTTGCATATTTCTGCAACAGCTTCTTTTGATTAACAATAGAGTTACTATCGTTATCCGTTCCGTCATCACGGGATAGTCGGCAGTATAAAGCGGTTATGCCGACATTATCTTTTTTCTTCGACTGCATTTAGTCCTCCTTTCCGACAGTCGAAC
>JAZSJD010000036.1:0-55592 GCA_045534165.1 Acutalibacteraceae bacterium
AGCAAGGTCAATAGCGTTAACTGTGTAGAGCTGAATGTTGTTCTTAGCAATGTAACGTTTTGCTTCTGCAGGCATATGAGCATCAAGTTCTTCTGCTGACCACTGGCAGTTGATAAGGAATACACCGCCGGGTTTAACGTCATTAACCATCTTGTAACCTTTGATTACATATGAGGGGTTGTGACAAGCAACGAAGTCAGCTTTGTTGATGTAGTAGGGGCTCTTGATGGGTTTGTCACCAAAACGAAGGTGAGAAACTGTGATACCGCCTGTTTTCTTTGAGTCATACTGGAAGTAAGCCTGAACGTACTTGTCTGTATGGTCACCGATGATTTTGATTGAGTTCTTGTTAGCACCAACAGTACCGTCACCGCCAAGACCCCAGAATTTACATTCGATTGTACCTTCTGCAGCTGTGTTGGGAGCTTCTTTTTCTTCAAGAGAAAGGTGTGTAACGTCGTCGTTGATACCGATTGTGAACTGTTTCTTTGAGTTTTCCTTAGCAAGTTCATCATAGATAGCGAAGATGCTTGAGGGAGGTGTGTCTTTTGAACCGAGACCGTAACGGCCACCGATTACTTCAGCCTGTCTGCCCTGTGAAGCAAGAGCAGCAACAACGTCAAGGAAGAGAGGTTCGCCAAGAGAACCGGGTTCTTTTGTTCTGTCAAGAACAGCGATCTTCTTAACTGTTGAGGGGATAGCTTCAACAAGTTTTTCAGCTGAGAAAGGTCTGTAAAGACGAACTTTAACAAGACCAACTTTTTCACCTTTAGCTGTGAGATAGTCGATAACTTCTTCTGCTACGTCACAGATTGAACCCATAGCGATGATGATTTTTTCAGCATCGGGAGCACCGTAGTAGTTGAAGAGGTTATAGTCTGTTCCAAGTTTTGCGTTTACTTTGTTCATATAATCTTCAACGATACCGGGAACAGCTTCGTAATATTCATTACAAGCTTCACGGTGCTGGAAGAAGATGTCACCATTTTCGTGTGAACCACGCATTACGGGGTGTTCGGGATTAAGAGAACGTTTACGGAATGCATTAACAGCATCCATATCGCACATTTCTTTAAGGTCTTCGTAATCCCAGATAGAAATTTTCTGAAGTTCATGAGATGTACGGAAACCATCGAAGAAGTTGATAAAGGGAACACGGCTATTGATTGTTGCAAGGTGAGCAACAGCACCGAGGTCCATAACTTCCTGAGTGTTTGTTTCAGCGAGCATTGCGAAACCTGTCTGACGGCAAGCATATACGTCAGAGTGGTCGCCGAAAATGTTGAGAGCATGTGATGCTACGCAACGAGCTGATACGTGGAAAACTGAGGGCAAAAGTTCACCTGCAATCTTATACATGTTGGGGATCATGAGAAGAAGACCCTGAGAAGCAGTATAAGTTGTTGTGAGAGCACCTGCGTTAAGTGAACCGTGAACTGTACCTGCAGCACCTGCTTCTGACTGCATTTCTGCAACCTTTACTGTTGTGCCGAAGATGTTCTTCTGTCCCTGTGCAGACCACTGGTCAACATAGTCAGCCATGGGACTTGAGGGAGTGATGGGGTAAATACCGGCAACTTCTGTGAAAGCATATGACACATAAGCAGCAGCATTATTACCGTCCATTGTCTTGGTTTTTCTTGCCATTATGAATTTCCTCCTTATAAAATGGAAAATTAATAACTAAAGGATATACATATATAATATACCATTCGCAATTATAACACTTTTCTACAAAAAAGTAAATAAGAAAATCAAGGATAAATCCTTATATTTTTTGGGTATATTGACAATAAATTATCAATATATTTCTTTTTTGGAAAATAAAACCTTTTTAAAGGTGTGTTGACTAATTAAAGATAAAATTGTATTATTAAAATACAATCATTCAGTAAAGGAACGTGAATTCTTTGAAAAAAAGAGTAGGTATTGCAACTTTGCACAGTGCCATAAACTACGGAGTTTATCTGCAGGCATATGCGATGCAGAAAAAAGTTGAGGATTTCGGATATGATGCTGAAATAATTCACTACGTGAAGAGAACAGAAAGTGTTGCTTCATCAGGTAAAAAATCCAAAATAAAGAGAGCATTGATGCATCCCATTCAGACGAAGAAAATTATTGAAAATAAAATTATGAAATCAGGAAGTAATTTTGCGGGCAGAAGTTTTGATTTTTCAAAATTTGCATCTGCAGAATTCAATCTTACAAGACTTTGCAACAATATGTCTGATGCAAAAGAAATAGGGGAAAAATACGATGCCTGCGTTTGCGGAAGTGACCAGATATGGAACCCTGTTCATACTGATTGCAATCCCTATTATTTTCTTCAGTTTGTTCCTGCTGAAAAAAGAATTGCCTATGCTCCAAGTGTTGCTTGTGAAGAAATTCCTGAAAAATATCTTGAAAATTTCAAAGAATATATCTCATCATTTTCTTCAATATCTGTGAGAGAATCTTCAGGAGCAGAACTTGTTGAAAAAATCACAGGAAGAAAATGTGAAAATACAGTAGACCCCACCCTGCTTTATGATAAAGAATTCTGGAATAAATTTGCTTTGCCCGAAAGACTGGTTGATGAACCATACATCTTTTGCTATTTCCTCGGTGGTACGGATATACACAAAAAGGCAATAGAAAAAATTGAAAAAGAAATCGGCAAAAAGATAATTTTTTCACCTTTTGATTCTGAAATAAATAACCTGAAAAAAGGTGAGAAAATTTATGCAAATATAGAGGAGTTTTTAACTCTCGTAAGAGATGCTGATTTTGTCCTGACTGATTCTTTCCACGGTGTGGCTTTTTCTGTTAATTTCAGAAAAAGTTTTGTTGCAGTAAAAAGAAAAGATACAGATGCAGGCAAACACACAAGAATAAATGATTTTCTTTCAAAAATCGGTCTTGCAGACAGAATTTTAACAGACGAAAATTTAGATACCTTTAATTTTTCTGAAATAAACTATGAAGAAAGCGAAAAAGTTTTACAGAATTGGATAAAATCTTCAGAAGATTATTTCAGGAAATCTTTGGAAAAAGTATTGAACAAAGATGAAAAAACAGAAAAGAAAAACATTTCTGTTTTGCCACCAAAAAGTTGTTACGGTTGCACAGCTTGTGCAAATGCTTGTCCCAAAAATGCAATTGAGATGAAAGCTGACGAGCTAGGTTATCTTTATGCGGAAGTTGATGAAGAAAAGTGCATCAATTGCGGACTTTGCCTGAAAAAATGTGAAGTTGTAAAAGAAAATGTTTCACGTCATAATGATTTTGAAACAGATTGTTTTATTGCCTGGATGAGAGATGCAGAAAAGTTAAAGAAAAGTTCATCAGGCGGTATGTTCTATGCCCTTGCAGAAAAGATGATTGAAGATGGCGGTTACGTTGCAGGTGCAGTTTACACAGATGATTATAAAGGTGTAAAAACAATAGTTTCAAATGATATTGAAGATGTAAAAAGAATGAGAGGCTCAAAATATTTCCAGAGTGATAAAGGAAATGTTTTTGCACAGACAAAAGAGCTTCTTGAAAAAGGTGAAAAAGTATTTTTCAGTGCATCGCCTTGTGAGTGCGGAGCTTTAGATGCTTTTCTCGGTAAAAAATATGAAAATCTTCTGACAATGAGTTACATCTGCCACGGTCCTTCAGCACCGAAAGTTCTTGAAAAATATATTGATGAAATAGAAAAAGAAAAGCAAAGTAAAGTTACATTTTTCACAACAAGATATAAGAAAGACGGAAAGCATCTTCCCTTATATCTGAAAGCAGATTTTGAAAATGGTGATGAAAAACTTGAGGAATATGCACCGTCAGATATTGCAAGAATTTTTATGAGCGGATGTGCAATGAGAAATTCTTGTCTTAACTGTAAGTTCAAATCTTTACCTCCGTTTTCGGATATCTACGTGGGAGATGTGGGCGGAAAATATTATCCCGTTGACAGCATAAATCCCAAAGGTGCTTCCTGTGTTTTTGTTTCAAGCGAAAAAGGGAAAAAAGCACTTGAAGAAATAAGGGACAGACTTTATGTTACAGATGCAGATGTGGATAAAATGATTCAGAGCAGAAACAATATTCTTTTTGCATCAAAAGCGCCTACATTTGAAAAAGCTGAAGAATTCAGGAAAAATTTCCGTGAAAAAGGTGTTCAGGAAACGGCAATAAAAATGTTCCCCAGACCGTCAAAGAAAAAGCTTATGATAGGTAAAGCCAAAGCAATTGTAAAAAAGGTAATAATGAAATGAGCAGAAAAGCAGAAATTTTTATTCAGGACAGAGCAGACCCTTTTGTAACAAGAGGAAGTGACGGTTGGTATTATTTCACATCATCATACCCTATGTATGGTCATAAAGACAAAGAGGGATATGACAGGATTATTCTGCGACGTGCAAAAACAATTGATGAACTGAAATTTGCAGAAGAAAAAGTCATATGGGATGAGAAAAATTCAGAAACATCTTTCAGATTTATATGGGCACCTGAAATTCACGAAATAAACGGAAAATGGTATGTGTTTTTTGCTACAAGCGCAAGTGAAAATAATGTGTGGGATATTAATTGTCACGCAATAATGTGTTGCGGAAAAGACCCATATAATGACGGTTGGATTGATAAAGGAAAATTTGTTGCTTGTGATGGTGATGATTTTCCTTTCACCGGTTTTTCTCTTGATATGACACACTTTGAATGTAAAGGAAAACATTTTGTTGCCTGGGCACAGAACGGGGGAAACTCAAATATATATTTAGCTCCCATAAATCCTGATGAACCCTGGAAGACAACAGGCAGACATATGCTTCTGACAAAGCCCGGGTATGATTGGGAAAAAGTGAAAATTCCTGTTAATGAGGGACCTGCTGTAATGATACACGGCGGAAAAATATTTCTTGCTTTTTCTGCCTCGGCAACGGGTCCTGAATATTGTATCGGATTAATGTATGCAGATGAAAATGCAGATTTAATGGATATAAAAAGCTGGACAAAAATGCCACAGCCTTTGCTGACTTCAAATGACCTTGATGGTGAATATGGTCCCGGACACAATTCTTTTGTTAAAGACGAAGATGGCAACTGGGTTTTTGTTTACCATTCAAGAGATGAAGAATGTTTCAACGGTAATTGCGGATATTCGCAGGAAGATCCGCTTTATGACCCTTGCAGAAGTGCAAGAAAAAGAATAGTTTTGTGGGATGAAAACGGTTTTCCTATATTGAATGGTTAAAAAAACACGATGCATTGCATCGTGTTTTTTATTACTCAGAATTTAATTTTTTCTTCGATATAAGCAGCAACTTCATCAATGGGAAGTCTTACCTGTTCCATTGAATCTCTTTCTCTTACTGTTACGCAGTTATCTTCAAGAGAATCAAAGTCGAAAGTGATGCAGTAGGGAGTACCGATTTCATCTTCACGGCGGTATCTCTTACCGATTGAACCTGTTTCGTCAAAGTCTGTCATAAAGTGCTTGTTAAGTTTTTCATAAACTTTAAGAGCATCTTCTGAAAGTTTCTTTGAAAGAGGAAGAACAGCAGCTTTATAAGGTGCAACTGCAGGATTAAGATGGAGAACAACACGTGTATCGTTCTTTTCAGCATCAAGAACTTCTTCGTCGTAAGCTTCGCAGAGCAGAGCAAGAACTGTTCTGTCAAGACCATATGTAGATTCAATAATATAAGGAACATATCTTTCGTTTGTTTCAGGGTCAAGGTAATCAATTCTCTGTCCGCTGTATTCCTGATGTCTTGTAAGGTCGAAGTCTGTTCTGTTATGTGTACCGTTGATTTCGCCCCAACCGAAGGGGAAAAGGAATTCGATATCGCAAGCAGCTTTTGCATAGTGAGCAAGTTTTTCATGGTCGTGGTAGCGGAGATTTTCCTCTTTGATACCAAGGTCCTTATAATACTGCATGCCATATTCTTTAAAGTAATCGTAAAGGTCGTTATCTGTGCCTTCTTTACAGAATGTCTGGAATTCCATCTGTTCAAATTCAATTGTTCTGAAAGTGAAGTTACCGGGAGTAATTTCGTTACGGAAAGCTTTACCGATCTGACCGACGCTGAAGGGGAGCTTTGCTCTCATTGTACGCTGAACATTAAGGAAGTTTACATATTCACCCTGTGCATTTTCGGGACGAAGGTAAATAACGCTCTTTGAATCGTTAGTAACACCACGGAAAGTCTGGAACATAAGGTTGAATTCACGGATATCTGTGAAGTTATGTTTGCCACAGTTAGGGCAAGGAATTGAATGAGCTTTGATATACTCAAACATTTCTTCTTTTGTCATACCGTCAGCATGAGCATTTTCATCAAAATCATCAATGAGGTTGTCGGCTCTGTGACGCATTTTACATTCTTTACAGTCGAGAAGCGGGTCAGAGAAACTTGCAACGTGACCGCTTGCTTCCCATACTCTGGGGTGCATGAGGATATCAGCATCAACTTCGTAGCTGTTTTTTCTTTCCTGAATAAATCTTTTTCTCCATGTATCTTTTACGTTATTTTTAAGTCTTGCGCCAAGAGGACCATAATCCCATGTGTTTGCGAGACCACCGTAAATTTCACTGCCGGGGAAGATGAAGCCTCTGCCTTTGCAAAGAGCAACTACTTTTTCCATAGTTTTTTCTGTGTTCTTCATATTTCTGACTCCTTTATACTGTTTGAATAATATCGTTTGTTAATGATTCTTCTGTTGACATATTAATGATTTTCTGATAAACACCGATATGAGTAGAAGAAATATATTTATCTATATGCATACTGCCGAAGTACCAGCAACTGAATTCGCAGGACTGGCTTAATTCTTCAAGATAAGTATTAAGACCGGTGATACGTGCTGAATCTGTATCCTGCAGAAGAAGAAGACCTTTGATTTTTGCAGGTGGCTCATGGGAAAGAATAAAGTCAACGCAGAAATCTCTTTCCTGAAGTCTTTTTGCACCATCAATGAGCTCCTGCCTTACAGGTGTTTCATCGCTTGACCAGGTATCTTTTTCATATCTCAAATCGATATCCGGGCTTTCACCACCGCCCATAACAAAAATACTTTTACCTTCAAAATCATAAATCTGACCTCGTTGAAGGTAGTATATATTATCACTTATTTTTCTTGCAAGTCCACCTTTGTATGTGCCGAGTTTATAATTTTTCAGAAGCTCAAAATTTTCGTGAGTACCGTCAATAAAACAGATGTTATATTTTTTTGAAGATAACTTTTTAAGATTTCTTCTTTCCTGGGGACTGTTGTCCCAGATAAAGCCGAAATCACCGCACACAAAAAGCGTATCACCTTTTTTTAACTTTTTAAGTTCTTTTACGGAAAAACGTCCGATATTTCCGTGGGTATCTCCCGTTACATAAAGCAAGGCGCAACCTCCTTTTCTGTTGGAAATAATTAAAAATCATCTTGATATAAACGGAATTATAATATATAATAAAATATATTATACAACAATATGGGTGACTTGTCTATGAGAAAAATAGTAATTTTTTTATTATCTGCAACAATTTTTCTGTCTATATTAACTCCTTTGACTTGTTTTGCGGAGTATAACGACTCAATTGAATTACGTGCAGATATTGCATGCGTAATATGCACAGATAATGATGAGGCGATATTCAACAAAAATTATAATAAGAGAACAGCACCTGCAAGTCTTACAAAAATTATGACTGCACTTGTGGCTCTGGAAAATTGCAAAGACCTGAATTCTCCTGTTATAATTTCACAATATGCACTTGATTCCCTTGTGGGTACAGACTCATCAATCGCCGGCCTTGTTCCGGGAGAAAAAGTTACAATGTACGATTTGCTTAATTGTCTTATGGTAAAAAGTGCTAATGAGGCGGCAATTGCAATAGCAGAATATGTTGGCGGTTCAGTTCCTGCTTTTCTTGAAATGATGAATAAAAAAGCAAAAGATCTGGGATGTACAAACACAAACTATGTGAATGTTCACGGTCTTGATGAAGAGGGGCAGTACACAACTGCTCACGACCTTTACCTTATTTGTAAAGAAGCAATGAAAAATCCTACTTTTGTAAAAATTGTAGGAAAAACAAGTTACACAATGCCCAAAACAAATATGCAGGATGAAAGAATTCTTCCGGCAACAAACCTTATGATAAATTCCAATTATGCAGATTGTTACTTACCTTATGTTACAGGAATAAAAACCGGTACAACTGACGATGCAGGTCGATGCATTATCACAAAAGCGAGTAAAAACGGATATAATTATATCGCTATTGTTATGGGCGCAAAGCTTGAAGATGCTGTGCCGGGTGAAATTGCAGAAAACATAGCTTTTATTGAATGCAAAAAAATGATTGAATGGACTTTTGCAAACATCAAATATAAAGTTGTTGCAGAAGAAAATGAAATCATAACAGTTGTTGATGTGAAATATTCATGGTCAGCAGATACACTTGAACTTGTTCCTGCAAAAGATGTGGCAGCCCTTGTTCCTTCAAATCTTGATTCTTCAAGTATTTACATTCAGCCGAACACAGACACTCCTGATGTTCTGAATGCTCCTGTCAAAAAAGGAGAAAAAGTAGGAACTGCAACAGTTTATTATGCAGGCAAGGAAATTGCAACAACAGACCTTGTTGCTTCAAAGAATGTAAGCAGAAGTCTTATTCTTGCAACAGGCGGACTTATTGCCGCAGCATGGAACTCTGTTATAGGAAAAATCATATTTATTCTTCTGTTTCTTCTGATAGCAGGATATATAGCTCTTACTGTATATATCAATAAGAAAAAAGGTAAAAGAAAAAGAAGATAAATTTAACAAAATTATAATAGTTAAATCTATTGAAATTTCACACCAGGTATGTTATTATTTCAGTATGGAGTAATATTCATAAAAAAATAAAGGAGTAAATGCGAAATGAACAAAAAAATAGCTAAAGTGATTTCTGTTATTCTTGCTACATTGATGATTGTTTCAACATTCTCATTTGTTTATGCAGAAGACAGCAAAACAGACGGACAGATAGTAACAGGTGCTATTGACGAAATTGTAAACACAGACGAAGCAACACTTTCGAAGATAGAAACTCTTTTTAAAGATTATGTTGCAGGTTATAATGAACGTCATTCACAGCCTGAAAATCAGTGGATTGTAACTCTCAATGGTGAGAATTTTGATATTCTTTCTCTCGTGGGAGCAAAAGATGCAATCCTTAACATCGGCAGTGTACAGGAGCTTAAATATGTAGCTTTTGAACTTCTCGAAAGCTTTGCTTCAAAACTTCTTAATGCTCTTGCAAATACTCTTCCTGATCCTGACTTTTTCCGTGATCAAAGCGAATACAAGAGCGAAAACTTCTATGCAGGTACAGACAAACTTCTCAAAGAACCTGCACAGGGTGCAAAATGGCAGCTCGGTTATGCTAACGCAAGCCTTGTTCCCGATGACTGGGAAACAAAAGACTATTATCTTGGCGGTTTCATCGATCCCAACAACGGTTTTTCAAACAAGGTTGAAACAATCGTTGATGATATGAAAATCAGAATAGTTGCTCTTGATGATGGTTCAGACAGAGGCGTTTCAATTTTCGCAACAATCGACTCAATCGGTGTTTCAAACGCACATATCAGACAGATTCGTGCAGCTGTTGCTGAAATTGCAGCAGAAAAGGGTATAACTCTTGCAAGTGTTAACGTTGCAGCAACTCATTCACACAGTGGTATTGATACACAGGGCCTCTGGACTAACCTTTTCCCCAAAATCCTCGGTAACCTTGTTAAAGGTTGGACAGGTCTTGGTTCATTGGAAAAAGGCGTTGACGAAGAATATATGGAACTTGTAGTTGCAAGATCAGCAAAAGCTATGGGTGAAGCTCTCGACGATATGAAACCCGGTACTCTTACATATTCAAAGAAAAATATCGGTGACGGTTATTTCAACAACAAAAACCGTCCTTCAGCAACATCAAAAGACGACACAATTACTCGTCTTGTGTTCACTCCCGACGACGTAACTGCAACACCTACAATTATTGCAAATATGGCAGCTCATCCTGAAGTTGCAGGTCTTCCTACTGATGACGGTAAAGGCACAGGCCGTGAACTTTGCGGTGAATATATTTATTACATTGAAAAATACCTTAACGAATATAAAAACGACACTCTTGCAGCAAATGAAGGTGGCGAAGGTTACAACTTCTACTTCATCAACGGCGCTATTGCAGGTATCTATATGGCAAGAGGTTGGACAGGTGACGGTGTTCCTAACGTTCATCGTTACGAAGAATCAATCCGTTACGGTACAGAAATCGGCAGAATTCTTCTCGCTCTTAATATGACAGAAGAAGAAATTCTTGCAGAAGATGCAATTTCAGGCAAATCAATCATTGATAAAGAAATCGCTGATTATGGTCTTGAAAACAGTTACACAATCTGGTATAAAGGTTGGACACCTGTTGAAGAAATCGCAGTTGATCCTATTCTTAACGTAAGAATCAAGGAAATCAGAATCCCCGTAACAAACAATTTCATCAAACTTGCAGGTAGAGCAAACCTTGTTAGCTACAACATTCTCAGAACTGCAGAAGGTGGATATGAAGTAGTTACAGAAACAGGTTATGTTGAATTTGGTAAACAGATGAAAGCTGTTATGGTTCCCGGTGAAATGGTAACAGATATCGTTTATGGCGGTGGCTCAATCACAGCAGAAGGTTCATTCTCTTGCCAGGACTTCCAGTACAAGTCAATTCAGGAAATCTTCGGTGATAAAGAACTTACAGCATTCGGCCTTTGCAACGATGCTCTCGGTTACATCGTTCCCGATAACGATTATACACTCATCAGCTATCATGAACTTATTTCTCTCGGTAGCTACACAGCATCTTCAGTTGTAGGTGCACTCAGTGAAATCGCAGCAGAAGTTAATGGTTCTGCAGTTCCCGAAGCTCCTGTAGTTCCTGAAATACCTGCAGCATAATTAAAACAAATTTTATTTAAGACGTGGTTATTATGAAAAAAAGCAAGTTTGCTTCCAGATTTATAAGTCTGGCAATGACTATTGTTCTGATTTTTGGTGTATTCGATTCGTCTGCCTATGCGGCAGACGAATCGGACTATATAGCCGAATTCAGAATAGAAACAGATAAAGCATCAGCAAAAGCAGGCGAAGATGTTACAGTAAGTGTTTATCTTAAAACAAACTATTACATCTTTGCAGCATCGATTGTTGCTATATATGATTATCAGAAACTTACTTTGCAGAATACAAGTGAAAGCAACATTGCATCGTTCCTTACTTTTGAAGGTTCTTTGGCAGATGCTTACACAACAAACGGCAACTGGAAAATCACAGATCAGCTTTTTACTAAGAGAAACTCCAATAAAGAGTTCTGGTCAAGTGAAGCTGTGAAAAATCAGTATAAGGCTGTATTTGCTTCCTGGGCAGGGGATTCCTCTGTTTCTGAGCTTTTAATGCTTGAAGAGGAAGAAAAAATCGTCAGCTTCACACTTAAAGCAAACGAAGATATAGATGATTTTTCTGGACTTATTTTTATCAGCCTTGATTTCCTTAAAACTGCAACAGCACCTCAGGGTTATCTGTTTGTAGGACGTTCAGAAACAAGTGAAATTGATATCAATAACGTGTATCAGACAGGCCAGACAATTATTTACAACGGTGTTGACCCTACATCACATGTGCATATTTCAAGCGAGTGGGAAGTAACAACACCTGCAACATGTACAGATGATGGTTTCCGAATCAAAAAATGTACTGTATGTGGTGTAACACTTGCAGAAGAAGTGCTTTATAGAACCGGTCATCGTTACGTAGCAGAAGAAACTGCACCTACCTGTACAGAACAAGGTTATACAACATATACTTGTTCAAATTGTCAGGATTCGTTTATAGCCGAATATGTAAGTGCACTCGGTCACACAGAAGTGATTGACGAAGCTGTTGCACCTGATTGCACAAATACAGGTCTGACAGAAGGTAAACATTGTTCTGTATGTAATGAAATATTTGTTGCTCAGGAAACTATAGATGCTCTCGGCCATACAGAAGGCGAGGCAGTAGAAGAAAACAGAGTAGAAGCAACATATGAATCGGCAGGTTCATACAATTCAGTAGTATACTGTTCAGTATGTGGCGAAGAACTTTCACGCGAAACCGTTGAAATCCCGATGCTCGAAGGTTACTTCAAAGCAGCAGAAGGCAGGGCAACAGTTATCGATGAAGAACTCAGGTTTATCTATGGTCTTGACATCGGCCTTGCAGATCTTGAAGATTATGTTGATTATACTGCAAGTGTGACTTACAAACTTTCAGCAGGTGTTGGCACTGGTTCAATTGTTACAACATTCCGTGATGGCGAAGAATGGAAAACCTATACAATCGTTATCTTCGGCGATCTTAATGGTGACGGTGTTATCGATATCTATGATGCTTCAATTCTTGCAGCAATTGTAAACGGTGATATGGAACTTGAAGAAGGCGATGTGCTTCTCTTTGCAGCAGACCTTAATAATGATACAGCAGTTGATGTTTATGACCTTGCCATTCTCAATTCAGTTGTCAATGGCGAAACAGAAATTTCACAGACAAAATAAATAAAGGAGTGGATTTGAATGAAAAGAACTTTAAGCAAAATAATTTCAGTTGTTTTGTTGGCAACAATGCTTATTTCTTCAGGCGTTGTTTCTCTTTCATCTTCAGCCGCCTCAGAAGCCGATTATAAAGCAACATTTACCATTGTAACTGACAAAACATCAGTTGCAGCAGGTGAAGAAGTTAAAGTAAGCGTAAAGCTTAAAACAAACTATTATATTTGTGCAATGGAACTTCCCGTAATTTATGATGGTGATGCTTTCAAAGTGCAGAAAACAAGCCCCACAAGCCTTAAATCTTTCCTTACTTTTGAAGGAAGAATGGCAAGTGCTTACCAGACAAACGGCAACTGGAAGTCTCCTGCAGAGTTCTATACAAGCCGTAACTCAAACACAGAATTCTGGTCACAGAAATCTATAATGGATAGATATAAAATTGCGTTTGCATCATGGTCAGCTAACTCACAGCTCAATGGTGGCAAGTTAATTAAACTTTCAAACGAAGAAACTATTGTGTCTTTCACTCTTAAAGCACAGAAAGATATCAGCAATATTGATGGTCTTATTTTCCTTCATAAAGATTTCCTTAAGACAGAATCTTTTGCAGGCGGCAGATGGTCTTGCGGAAGAAGTAAGACTGAAAAATTTGATGCAAAAAACATTGTTGCAGTAGGACAGACAGTTGAATTTAAAGGAACAATTCCCAGCTTCAAGAATGATGTGCAGCAGCAGGAAGATGTTGTTGCAATCAACTATAAGGCAACAAAAAGCCTTAAAGAACAGCTTAATGAAACAATAATCAAAGATTTCAAGCTTAAATGGGAATCTGCTGACGAATCAATTGTAACAGTAGATGAAGATGGTAACATTTACGGTGCAAAAGCCGGTCAGACACAAGTTACAGTTAAATCAACCGACGGAAAATTTGTAAAAACTTTTGATGTTACAGTATCTTACTCAATCTGGCAGTGGATAATTATTATTGTTCTTTTTGGTTGGATCTGGTACGTTTAATTAAATAATGGTAACAAGCAGATATCTTCAGGATATCTGCTTGTTTTTCTTTTAAAATAGTTTGTTAAAAGTTTAATTAATCTTGCATTAGAATCAATAATATTGTAAAATAAAAGATGATACTCAAAATGGAGAGGTGCGAGGATTTTGAAACAAAAGAAGATAACAATTGTTTTTGTATCTTTGGTGGCAATTATACTCGCTGCTGTTATAATTTTTGATACAGTTCTGAAAAAAGAAGAGTATCAGAAAACTGATTATGCTATGGGTGCAGTTATATCTCAGAGGCTTACAGGCAAAAGTTGTGAAGATACTGCAAAAGAAATAACAGCAAAAATCAAAGACCTTGAAAAAGTTATTTCATGGAGAGTTGAAGGTTCAGAAGTTGCTGAATTGAATTCACAAAAATTTGTTGAAGTTTCACCTGAAACAGAAAAGATTTTTGAAGATATAGTTGATGTGTGTAAAAAAAGTAACGGTGCAATAGATTTAACTGTGGGAAAACTTACACGCTTGTGGAATATCGGTTCAGATGAATTTATTCTTCCCGAACAAAATCTGATAGAAAAAGAACTTGAAAATATAGGCTTTGAAAAAGTAAAAATTGAAAATTCAACAATTTCCGTTGATGAAAATCAGTTTGTTGACCTTGGTTTTGTCGGCAAGGGAATTGCCTGTGATGAAGCTAAAGAAGTTCTTGAAAAAAGTGAAATAAAAGAAGCAGTAATCAGTGTTGGCGGAAGCTTATGTCTTTTCGGAAAAGGTACTTTTGATGTTGGTATCAGAAATCCTCTTGGTGATGTAAACGAATATATGGCGGTTCTTGAAGTGGGTGAGTGTTTTATTTCAACATCAGGAAATTATGAAAGATTTTCTGAATATGACGGCAAAAAATATCATCACATTTTATCAACTCAGACAGGATATCCCGTTGAAAACAATCTTTTATCAGTTACCATTGTCTGCTCATCGGGGCTTTTAAGTGATGCTCTTTCTACAGCGTGTTATTGTCTCGGTTATGAAGAAAGCATTGAATTACTTCAGGAATATAAAGCAGAAGCTGTATTTATTTTTGATGATAATACTGTAAAAGTTACAGATGGTCTGAAAGATAAAATAGAAATAGAAAATGATGAGTTCAAGTTATGGAAAGAAAATTAATCACAAAAAATGACGTTTTGTTAATAGCAGGAATTGCTTTTGTCATTTTGCTGGCTTTATTTTTGAAAAACAGTTTCAACAACAATTTGATTGCTCAGGTTTATTTTGACGGTGAAGTTATTGAAACAATAAATCTTTCAGCAAAAGAAGAAAAAAAGATTGTAACGGGTGAGAATGGCTCAACCGTGATTGAAGCAAAGGATGGCAAAATTTATTTTGAATCTTCCGTTTGTCCTGATAAAATTTGTGTAGAAAGCGGAGAGCTTGAAAAAAACGGAGATTTTGCTTCCTGCCTTCCTGAAAAAGTTATTGTCAAGGTGGTTGGGGAAAAAGGAAATATCCCTGATGCTATTGTTTATTAAGGTGGCTTTATGAAAACAAAAATACAAAAAATAGCATTGATGGGTATTCTGTCAGCTCAGGCATTAGTGCTTGCTTTTCTTGAAAATCTGTTGCCTGCATTGCCTTTTATGCCCCCGGGAGTCAAACTTGGTCTTTCAAATATAGTAACTATGTTTTGTGCAGGCACAATGGGTGTTACATCTGCATTTACGGTTACTCTTATAAAATCGCTTTTCGTTTTGCTTACACGTGGATTTACAGCCTTTCTTATGAGCTTAGGCGGGGGCCTTATAAGTACATTGGCAATGTGCCTGATGATTAAGCTTGTAAAGAGCAAATCTGGATATATCGGTGTGGCTGTGGTAAGTGCAGTTTGTCATAATTTCGGACAGCTTTTAGTATCAATAATTGTTACAAAAACATCGGCGATGTTTTCATATTTTCCGGTTTTACTTCTCAGCGGGGTTGTAATGGGGATTATAACAGGAACAATTCTGAAAATTGTTATGCCTTTGCTTTTGAAACAATCAAAATATTTTAATCGTTTATAATGTCAGTTTTAAATAGAGAAAGGGATGGTTGAATGGGTTTTAAAAAGCCGGAAGGCGTTTTAAAAGCAGTCAAGCAGGTAAGGGGAGGCGTTCACGTTTCTCATCACAAAAATACTGCTGAAATGAAAGTGGTAAGAATTACACCGCCTAAAAAGATTGTATTGCCGATGCAGCAACACATCGGTGCACCTTGTGTGCCTGTTGTTAAGGTTGGCGATACAGTAAGTGTGGGACAAGTGGTAGGTGAAGCAGGTGGCTTTGTTTCAACACCTATTCACGCTTCTGTGTCAGGCACAGTTGTTGCTGTGGGTGACGTAAGTCTGCCAAGCGGTGTTGTTTCCAAAGGTGTTACAATTGAATCAGACGGTGAAATGCGTCAGTTCGAAGGAATCGCACCTCCTGTGGTTGAAACAAGAGAAGATTTTATAAAAGCAGTACGTGATTCAGGCCTTGTAGGTCTTGGTGGTGCAGGTTTCCCCACACACGTTAAACTTGCTTTTCCGAAAGAAAAGAATATTGATACTCTTATCATCAATGCAGCTGAATGTGAACCTTACATAACAGTTGACTACCGTGAATGTCTTGAAAACTCAAAGAATATAATCAGCGGTATTCAGGTTCTTCAGAAATGGCTTGAAATACCTAATGTAATAATTGCTATTGAAGATAATAAGCCTCAGGCTTTCAAAGCTTTGCAGGATATTGCAGGAGAGTTCAAAGTTAAAGATAATGTAAAACTGATGACTCTTAAGTCGGTATATCCTCAGGGCGCTGAAAAAATGATGGTACAATCTGCAACAGGCAGACGTGTTCCTCCCGGAAAGTTACCGGCAGACGTTGGCTGTGTTGTTATGAACGTTGCAAGTGCTGCGTTTATCGGAAGATATATGAGAACAGGTCGTCCGCTGGTCAGTCGTTCAATGACAGTTGACGGTTCAGCAATCGCAGAACCAAAGAACGTAAGAGTTCCCATAGGCACAAGCATTTCTGAAATTATTGATTTCTGTGGCGGTTTCAAAGAAGAACCTGAAAAAATTCTTTCAGGCGGTCCTATGATGGGTATGGCTGTTTTCTCAACAGATGTTCCTATGATTAAGAGCAACAATGCAATTCTTGCTTTTACTAAAAAAGATGCAGCTCTTAAATTTGAACGTGACTGTATCCGTTGCGGAAGATGTGCAGAGGCTTGTCCTATGAGCCTTATGCCCACACTTATTGAAAGATATGCAAAAATCGGAGACGTAGAAAGACTCAACAAAATCGGTATTAATGTTTGCATGGAATGTGGTAGCTGTGCTTATTCATGTCCTGCAGGCAAGCCTCTTGTTCAGTATATGCGTCTGGCTAAATCTGTTGTAAGGGAGGCTGCTAAAAAATGATTCTTGAGAAAAAACTTTCGGTCAGTGCTTCACCTCATGACCATTCAAAAGATACTGTAACAAGAATTATGCTCGATGTTATAATCGCTCTTATTCCGTCGCTTATAGCTTCAACAATTATTTTCGGTTTCAGAGCACTTCTTGTAACAGCAGTTTCTGTATCTGTCAGCTTGTTGGCAGAATTCGCATCACGTGTTGTGATGAAAAGACACCAGACAATCGGCGACCTGAGCGCAGTGGTTACAGGTGTTCTTATTGCATTTAACGTTCCTGTATCAATGCCTTTGTGGATGGTAGCTCTGGGTGCAGTTTTTGCAATCGTGGTTGTAAAGCAGATGTTCGGCGGTATCGGTATGAACTTCGTTAACCCTGCTCTTGCAACAAGAATTATGCTTATTGCATCATTCCCCACAGCTATGGGTGCATGGAACAAACCTTTCTCATGGAAAACCGAAACAGTTACAACAGCATCTCCTCTCAATGCAATTAAAGATATTTACAATGTTTACAGAGGTGGGGGAAATATAACAGAGGCTTTCAAAGAACATGAGCTTCCTTCATTGATGGATATGTTTTTAGGTAACCGCGCAGGTTCACTTGGCGAGGTTTGCGCAGTGGCATTGCTTATCGGTCTTGTTTATCTTCTTGTAAGACGTGTTATCAAAATAACTATTCCTCTTTCTTATGTAGGCTCATTTGCAGTTATTATGTTTATTGCAGGTGGCTTCAATCTCAGATTCTTAGCTTATGAAATTCTTGCAGGTGGTTTGCTTCTTGGTGCTATCTTTATGGCAACAGACTACACAACATCACCAATCAACTTCAAGGGACAGATAATTTTCGGTATTTGTTGCGGTGTTATCACGGCGCTTATCAGACTTTTCGGAAATCTTCCCGAAGGTGTTTCTTTTGCAATCATCATTATGAATATTCTTGTTCCTCATATTGAACACCTTACAACTCCCAAACCTTTCGGAACAGTAAAGGAAAAGAAAAAGAAAGAGAAAGAGAAAGAGGGGTATGAAGGATAATGAAAAAATTCAGTTTCAAAGAAATAGCAATTCCAACATTAACACTTTTTCTTATAGGTGCTATCTGCACAGCAATTCTTGGTTTTACAAATCAAATAACAAAAGACACAATTGCAGAAAATTCTCTTGAGGCAAAAAAAGAAGCAAGACAGGTTGTTTTCGATAATGCAGCAAATTTTTCAGAAAAAGACAGTACATATTCTGAAGCTTTGGATAAAGACGGAAAAGTAATCGGTTATGTTATTGAAACGGCTTCAAAAGGTTATGGCGGAGATATCGTAGTTATGACAGGTATTGATGTGGAAGGTAACGTAACAGGTATAGAAATTCTTTCAATAGAAGAAACTGCCGGACTTGGTATGAATGCAAAAAAAGATGATTTCAAAAAGCAGTATGTGGGTGCAGATGATTTAATTACCGTTGATACCAAAGAAGCGGGAGAAAACAAAATCAAAGCACTTACAGGTGCAACAATCACTTCAAAAGCAGTAACTGAAGCTGTAAATGAAGCGATGGGAATTTTCAGAACAGTGACAGGAGGGGATAAATAATGGCAGAGAAGAAAAAATCTCTCGGCAAGGAGTTGACAAAAGGTTTTCTTGATGAAAACCCTGTTCTTCGTCTTGTTCTCGGTACTTGTCCCACTCTTGCTGTTTCAACTTCAGTTGAAAGTGCAATTGGTATGGGTCTTGCAGCAACAATAGTTCTGCTTTGCTCCAACATTGCGATTTCTGCTTTGAGAAAAGTTATTCCCTCAAAAGTCAGAATTCCTGCATACGTTGTTGTTATTGCATCTTTCGTTACTATTGTTCAGATGTTGGTTAAGGCTTTTACACCTTCACTTGATGGACAGCTTGGCGTTTATCTGCCACTTATAGTTGTTAACTGTATTATCCTTGGCAGAGCTGAAGCTTTTGCGGGTAAAAACAGTGTGTTGGCATCTGCTGTTGATGGTTTAGGAATGGGTGTTGGTTTTACAATTGCCTTGTTCCTTATGGGATTTATCAGAGAATTCTTCGGTACAGGTACAATCACAATCAGCCTTATCAATGGTGGTCAACCTTTGTGGAATTCTGTGTTTGGTGAAAATCCTATTCTGATTTTCATTCTTGCACCCGGTGGATTCTTTGTGTTTGGTATGCTTATTATGCTTGCCAACAAAATTGCAGAGAAAAAAGGCAAACCGAAAGCTCAGCTTCATTCTTGCAAAGCGTGTCCTATGTTTGCAACCTGTACATCTGCAGAAAAGGAGGAATGTAACAAATGATGAAAGGTTTTTTTGTTATATTGCTTACAGCAATACTTACACAGAACTTTGTTCTTGCTAAGTTCCTCGGTATCTGTCCTTTCCTCGGTGTTTCCAAGAAAACAAAAACAGCAACAGGTATGTCCCTTGCGGTTATTTTTGTTATGGTACTGTCAACTGCAGTTACCTATCCAATTAACCTGCTTCTTGTAAAATTTGATCTGGAATATCTTCAGACAATCGTATTTATCCTTGTTATAGCAGCTCTTGTTCAGTTGGTTGAAATTGTATTGAAGAAATATATGCCTCCTCTTTATAACTCACTCGGCATTTATCTTCCTCTTATCACAACGAACTGTGCAGTTTTAGGTGTTGTTCTTCTTAACATTTCAAACAGCTACAATTTCGGAGAATCAATGGTTAACTCACTTGGTGCCGGTATTGGTTTCCTTGTTGCTATGGTTATGTTTGCAGGTGTTCGTGAAAGAATGGAATCAAGCGATATTCCTGAAAGCTTTAAAGGTTTACCCATAACTCTTGTTGCAGCGTCTCTTGTTTCAATGTCTTTCCTCGGCTTTGCCGGCATTGTAGAAAATCTTTTCCCGGGAGTGTGACATAAAATGAGTAGTATTGTTATTGCAATTATAATTGTTGCCTCTGTAGGTATTGTTGCCGGACTTGGTCTTGCTATTGCATCTATCGTTATGGCAGTGCCTGTTGATGAAAAGGCAGAACAGATAAGAGAATGTCTTCCCGGTGCTAACTGTGGCGCTTGTGGCTTTTCAGGTTGCGACGGGTATGCATCTGCTTTGTCAAAAGGTGAAACAACAGAAACTAACCTTTGTTCACCCGGCGGTAGCGAAGTTTCTGCCCAGATTGCAGAAATTACAGGCCTTGCAGCAGGTAGTGTTGACCCGAAAGCAGCAATTGTTCTTTGTCAGGGAAGTTGCGGAAATTGTGACACTAAGCTTGAATATGCAGGTGTTCACAGTTGCTCTATGGCACAGCAGCTTTTCGGAGGTCCTAAAAAATGTCAGTACGGTTGCATCGGTTTTGGCGATTGTATAAATGTATGTCCTTATAATGCAATTAAAATCTGTGATGGTGTTGCAAGAATTGACCCCACAATGTGCCGTGCTTGCGGTATGTGTGTGAATGCTTGCCCCAAACACCTTATTGAGCTTATGCCTGTTCATCAGGAAAAAGCAGCTGTTCTTTGCAAAAACGGCGATAAAGGCGCTATGACAAGAAAAGAATGCAAAACAGGTTGTATCGGTTGCATGAAATGTGCAAAAATTTGTGAAGTCGGTGCAGTTACAGTTGAAGGAAATCGTGCTCATGTTGATTATGACAAATGCACAGGTTGCGGAAAATGTACTGAAGTTTGTCCGGTTAAATGTATTACGCTTATTAATCTTGGTTAATTATGTATAAACTTGTGTTTTTTGATTTGGACGGTACACTTCTTGATACGCTGGAAGATTTGGCTGACAGTGTAAATGAAATGTTGGAAACAAAAGGTTACAGGCAAAGAAGTCTTGATGAAATAAGACAGTTTGTAGGCAATGGTATGAAAAAGCTTATTGAAAGAAGTGTGCCTGAAAATATTTCTGAAAAATCAATGGAAGAATGCTATGAGATATTCAGAAACAATTACCGTAAGAATATGAGAAATAAAACAAAACCGTATGACGGAATTGTAAAATGCCTCGAAGAGATAAAATCAATGGGGATAAAAACCGTTGTGGTTTCAAACAAAAATGATGAACCGGTAAAAGTATTGTGTAAAGATTTTTTCGGTGACCTTTTTACAGATGCCAAAGGTGTAGGTAACGGTATTTTACCGAAACCCAATCCTCTGATGATAACTTCGGTAATTGATGAATCAGGTTATGATAAAAAAGAATGTATTCTCATAGGAGATTCCGAAACAGATGTGTTAACTGCAAAAAATGCAGGAATTGAGTCTGTTGGTGTTTTGTGGGGCTTCAGAGACAGAGAAATTCTGATGAATTACGGAGCAACCTATATTATTGAAACACCATCTGAAATTATGAAAATTTTGTCAGAATAATATTATAATTTTTAATAGATATTCTATTGACAAAGGCATAATTTTATAGTAAATTTATATTGCTATAAACATATTTTGAAAGGGGTAATATCCAATGAAAAAACTTTTAGCACTTCTCATGGCAGGCGTTATTGTTCTTTCATTTGCAGCTTGCGGTGGTAAGGAAGAAGAAGAAACAACTGAAGAAACAACAGTTGAAGATGTTGTTGGTGGCGAAGTAGAACAGGAAACAGAAGTTATCACTGAAATCGTTACAAACGACGAAGGTGAAACAGAAATTGTTACAGAAATCGTAACAGTTGAAGAAGAGGAAGAATCTGAAGAATCAAAAACAGAAGCAGACAAACCCACACAGGGCCAGGCAACAGCAAAAGATCCTTCACAGTGGTCAAATCAGGAAATCATCGATTTCTACAAAGCTGCTGCTAAAAAAGGTGAAGCAAACAAAGTTGTTTGTAAAGAAGCTATGACTCTTGCATCACTTGACGGTGGCGACGGCATTATCGGTAGACTTATCGGTATGGTTGAACCTATTGCAAAATCAGCACTTGCAAAGAACTCAAACGAATTCACAGGTATTACAGGTGGTTATGATAAACTTGCTGTAAGCGATTGCAAAACAATCAAAGCTTATAAGAGCGGTAAATACACAGCAGTTGAATTCACACTTAAAGAACAGGTAACAGGTACAAAAGCTGACTCACACGAAGGTACAGTTGGTCATGCAATCAGCGTTCTCGGTAATGTTGACGATGCTATCAGCCAGCTTGATGGTGTAACAGTTGACTATTCAAACGGTAAGATTTCTCTTACATATAAGAACCCCTATGTAAAAGTTCTTATTGACGAAAACGGCAACATCGTTAAAGGCACATGGCACCACGAAGTTAACGTTCTTCTCACAAAAGTTGAAGTAGGCGTTGCAATCATCAGTGCAACTCTCAACGGAACAAAAGCTGTTATTAACTACCATGTAACAATGGGTGGCGGATTCTAATATCTGAATTAAGCTGAATTTCAGGGCTGTATCCACAAGGATACAGCCTTTAATTATTAAAAATTGTAATAAAATGTTAATTTTTTTCAAAAGTCTTGATTTTTTGTAATTTTTTTGTTACTATTATAGAGCACGATAACAGAAATATATCACAGAAGAACGACAGAACGTGGAGGCGAAACGAAACGTGAGTAAATCAAAAAGAAGATTAAGTATCCTTCTTGCGGTTGTAACACTTGTTCTCAGTGTTAGTATTGTCAATGTTTTCGCAGCAGCCAAAGGTGACGTAAATGGCGATGGCGATGTAACTGTAAGCGATGCTATGATAGTATTCAATTATATTGCAGGTAAAAATACATTGACTGAAGAAGAAGAAAAAAGAGCAGATGTTAATGGCGACGGTGAAATCAATGTTGCCGATGCAATGAAAGTTTACAACCTGCTTCTTGGTAAAGATGATGCAGAAAAAGAAGGTACATTCAAAATAACAACATATGGTTGGGGCCATGATATTGGTATGAGCCAGAATGGTGCAAACCTTTATGCTAAAAATGACGGTGCAGATTATGAATGGATTTTAGAGCATTATTATCCCGGCACAGTTATTACAGAAGATGAAAAAGCTCCTGAAACAGTGAAATACCTCAGCAAAGAATATTCAATGAGAGATTACCTTGCAGGTGTTCTTTATGCTGAAATGGGACCTTCATTTAAAGTTGAAGCGCTTAAAGCACAGTGTGTTGTAATTTATACATATGGTAAATACCACAGCAACTTTGGTGTTAACTTTAATGAGAGCCACCATGCAATGAAAACTAACGTTAAAAATGCTTTGAAGAGCGAAGTAATTTATGAAGTTGTTGATGAAGTTATGGGTCAGTATCTGGCATATAACAATAAAGTTGCATTTACACCTTATTCTGCAACATCATCAGGCACAACAGCAGCTTGTTCAGATATCTGGGTCCAGGATTTGCCTTATCTTACAAGAGTTGAAAGTAAATACGACTACACAGTTTCAGGTTACGAAAAAACTGTAACATACACAGAAAAAGAAATGAAGTTTAAACTTGAAAGTCTTTTTGGTGTAACACTTTCGGATAATCCGGAAAACTGGATTAAAGTTATTTCACACGATAGCTCAGTAAGCTCTGAAATAGGACATGCTTTAACAGTTTCTATTGACGGACAGAAAACTATCAAAGGTGCAAGACTTTATGAAAAATTAGGTCTTCGTTCACCTTGTTATGTAGTTGAATATGTTTGATATTTTCCGCATCAATTTTTTGAATTGGTGCGGTTTTTCTTTTTGTTTTTGCATTGAAATATGAATTAAAATGTGATAATATATTCTTAATAAGAAGGAGGAGAAGTAGATTATGGCACAGCTTAAAATGTATTGGAAAAGACAAAAACCTGAAGCAGTAAAGCTTCCCGAAGGTTATACTGTTGTTAATTATAAAGATGAAAGTGATATTCCCGCATGGTTGGAAATCTGCAAAAACGGTCTTGTTGGTGAAGATGCAACAGAAAAGAATTTCCAGGACGCAATTATCGATTGCGACGACCTTATCCCCGAAAAAGATGTGTTCTTTATTGATATTGAAGGTGAACACGTAGCAACAATTGCTGTTATTTATCACCCGGATAAAAATATGGGTCATGTTCATATGGTTTCTGTAAGAAATGATATGAGAGGTAAGGGTTTAGGTAACATCCTTTGCCAGATTGCCGTTAACAAGCTTTATGATGATGGCTGTGATTATGCTTTCCTCACAACTGATGAGTGGAGAAAAGCAGCAGTAAAAAGCTATCTTACATATGGTTTCCAGCCTGTTGAATATGATGAAGGAATGTATGAACGTTGGCAGGCAGTAATGAAAGAATATGGTATTAAGGAGCTTGAAATGCTCAATGAAGCAGACGCAAGCCATCATTGTATTATAAAGGTGGATGATTGATATGGAAAAAAAGATTAAAGTTGGCATTGCAGGCGCAAGAGGCCAATGTATGATTATGGGTTTGCAGAATTGCGAAAACGTTGAAATTACTGCAATCTGTGACCTTGACGAAGGAATTCTCAAAGAAATTTCTGAAAAATATAATATTCCTAACACATACAGAATTTTTGACGATATGCTTGAAAGTGATATTGATGCAGTAATTATTGCAACTCCTATGCAATATCACGTAATGCAGACTCTGGCAGCTCTCGAGGCAGGCAAACACGTTTTGAGTGAGGTTACAGCAGGCGTTACAATGGACGAACTCCACTGGCTTGTTGAAGCAGTTGAAAAAAGCGGCAAAACATATATGATGGCAGAAAATTATTGCTATTCACCTCAGGCACAGATGATAAGAAATATGGCTGAAGCAGGAGTTTTTGGTAAACTCTATTTTGCTGAAGGTGAATATCTCCACGATATTAAGGAACTTGCAGTTTATAAAAACGGTAAAACTTCATGGAGAAGTTACTGGCAGCTCGGCACAAGAGGATGTTTTTATCCCACTCACAGCTTAGGCCCTGTTATGAAATGTTTCCCCGGAAAGAGAATTAAAACAGTTTCTTCTTTCGGCACAGGCAGCTTTACTGCACCTGAGTTCAAACAGGATGATACAACACTTACAATGTGCACACTTGATGGGGGTGAACTTGTTAAAATTCGTGTGGACTGTATTTCAAACAGACCGCATAACATGAACTACTATTCTCTCCAGGGAACAAAAGGTGCATATGAAGCACCAAGAGGCTTGGGAGATGAACATAAGGTTCACATTATGCCTGAAGATGCAGAATACGGATACAAACAGACATGGCAGCCTCTTTCAGACTATAAGGGATTATATTTGCCTGAAAGATATAAAACAGCAACAGAAGAACAGAAAAACACAGGTCACGAGGGTGGCGACTTCTTTATAGTGAAAGATTTCATTGATGCAGTAGCTAACGGAACAAAACCCTATGTTGATGTTTATGATGCTGTTGAATGGAGTGCAGTGGCATTGCTTTCAAATATTTCTGTACAGAATGGCGGCAAGGCAATGGATATGCCTGATTTTAGAAAGAATGAGAAAGTATAACAATCCGTAATATCTGTATATTGACTTTTCTTATGTTTTGGATTAAGATATTAATGTAATATTAAGTTAATTGGAGGGAAAACACACAACTTGAACTTTAAGTTGTAGGGTTTTCCCTTGTTTTTTGGGGAGGTTAAGTTTATGGAGAAATATGTTCTTTCTCTTGACCAGGGCACCACAAGTTCAAGGGCAGTTGTTTTTGACAAATACGGTAAGATTGTGGCAAAATCTCAGAAAGAATTCAACCAGATTTATCCTAACACAGGATGGGTTGAACACGACCCTATGGAAATTCTTTACAGCCAATTTAACTCTATAACACAGCTTTTTGCACAATCAAAAGTAAGCCCTTCTCAGATTGCTGCAATAGGAATTACAAACCAGCGTGAAACCACAATTGTATGGGATAAAAACACAGGAAAGCCTGTTTATAATGCAATTGTGTGGCAATGCAGAAGAACAGCAAAAATGTGTGAGGAACTAAAGGAAAGAGGACTTGAAGAATATGTAAAGGAAAAAACAGGTCTTCTTATTGATGCATATTTCTCTGCAACAAAGATTAAATGGATTCTTGATAATGTTTCAGGCGCGAGAGAAGCAGCCGAAAGAGGCGATTTGCTTTTCGGAACGGTAGATACATGGCTTATCTGGAAGTTAACAGGGTGTCACATTACTGATTATTCAAATGCTTCAAGAACAATGCTTTTTGATGTAGATAAACTTTGCTGGGATGAAAAACTTTGCAAAGAACTTGAAGTTCCTATGTGTATGTTACCTGAAGTAAGACCTTCAAGTGAGGTTTACGGAAACGTATTAGGTGGCATTTTAGGCCTTGAAGATTTAGAAGGTGTTCCCGTTGCAAGTTCGATAGGTGACCAGCCCGCAGCTTTGTTTGGTCAGGCTTGTTTTGAAAAAGGTCAGGCGAAGAATACATATGGCACAGGTTGTTTCCTGCTGATGAATACGGGAGAAAAAAGAGTAAATTCTAAAAATAATCTTGTTTCCGGCGTAGCCTGGGGTATTGGCGACAAAGTTACATATTCTATTGAGGGTAGTGCTTTCAACGCAGGTTCAGTAATCAAATGGCTCAGAGATGAAGTAAGACTTATAGACTCAGCTCCACGAATTGATGAACTTGCAGAAACAGTTGAAAATGCAAACGGAGTTTATTTTGTTCCGGCTTTCACAGGTTTAGGTGCACCATATTGGGATATGTATGCAAGAGGATGTATGATGGGACTTACCCGTGGTGCAAACAGAGCTCACATAGCAAGAGCTTGTCTTGAGAGTATAGTGTTCCAGATGACTGATTTGCTTGAAGCAATGAATGCCGATTCAGGAATAGAATTATCATCCTTGCGTGTTGATGGTGGAGCATCAGTAAGTAATATTATGATGCAGATTCAGTCCAATATGATAAGAACACCTGTTGACCGTCCTAAAATGGTGGAAACAACAGCTCTTGGTGCTGCATTCCTTGCAGGTCTGGCAGTAGGTTTCTGGAAAGATGAAACAGAGCTCAGCTCACTCAGAGAAGTTGACAGAATTTTCACCCCCCAGATGGATATAGAAGAACGTGATAAACTTTATGCAGGTTGGAAAAAGGCAGTCAAACGTTCAATGGATTGGGAAGAACACGAATAATTTATTTAAGGAGAAAACAGATATGGGAAAAGTTATACTTGATTGGGAAACAGCGCAAAACTTTATAACAGATGCTTTTGCAGGCGTGGGTGTACCCAGAGAAGATGCTGAAATTTGTACAGATGTTCTTCTTGAATCAGACAGACGTGGTATTGAATCTCACGGTTGTAACAGATTTAAACCTATTTATATTGACAGAATCAACTGGGGAATCCAGAATCCTGTTACTGATTTTGAAATAATAAAAGAAACACCAACAACAGCTGTTGTTGATGGTCACGATGGTATGGGCCAGGTTATCGGTTATAAAGCGATGACTATGGCGATTGAAAAGGCAAAACAATATGGTATGGGTATGGTTGTTGTTCGTAATTCATGTCACTATGGTATTGCAGGCTATTACACAACAATGGCAACAAAAGCAGGTTGCATCGGCATGACAGGTACAAATGCTCGTCCTTCAGTTGCTCCTACACACGGTGTTGAAGGTATGTTTGGTACAAACCCCTTCACAATCGGTGTTCCCACAGATGAAGAATTTGATTTTAATTTTGACTGTGCAACTTCAATTACACAGAATGGTAAAGTTGAATATTACGAAAGAATCGGAGAAGAAGTACATCCCGGAACAATAATCGGCATTGATGGTGAGGCTGTTGAAGGTGATGCAGGTGTAGCACTTAAGAAAATCCGTAATGGCACAGCTGCACTTACAACACTTGGCGGTATCGGTGAAGAACTTGGTGGATACAAAGGTTATGGTTTTGCTCTTGCAGTAGAATTTTTCTCTGCAGCTCTGCAGGACGGCGCATATGGTAAAGCACTTGACGGTGTAGGTGAAAACGGAGAAAAAGTTCCTTATCATCTTGGCCATTTCTTTATTGCGATTGATACAAACCACTTCCTTGGTGAAGATGTTTGCAGAAAGAAAACAGGTGACATCATCCGTTCAATCCGTGCGTCAAAGAAAGTTCCCGGCCAGGAAAGAATTTATACAGCAGGCGAAAAAGAATATGAAATCTGGCAACAGAGAAAAGATTCAGGTGTTCCCATTAACGAATCTGTTCAGAAGGAAATGTCAAAAGTACGTGACGATTTAGGTCTTGACTATAAATTCCCGTGGGAATAATTGGAGGAAAAGATAATGGATTACGCAAAAAAAGCTCTTGAATGTCACTATGAGTGGCAAGGCAAAATTGAAGTTAATGCAAGAGCAAAAGTAAACGATAAAGAATCTTTGTCTTTGGCATACACACCCGGTGTTGCACAGCCCTGCCTTGAAATTAATAAAGATTACTCAAAAAGCTATGAACTTACACGTCGCCATAATCTTGTTGCAGTTATCACAGATGGCACAGCAGTTTTAGGTCTTGGCGATATCGGACCTGAAGCAGGTATGCCTGTTATGGAGGGTAAATGTGTTCTTTTCAAAGAGTTTGCAGGTGTTGATGCTTTCCCTCTCTGCATCCGTTCAAAAGATGTTGATGAAATCGTAAACACTATTGCACTTCTTGCAGGCTCTTTCGGTGGCATTAACCTTGAGGATATTGCAGCTCCCCGTTGTTTTGAAATTGAAAGAAAACTCAAAGAAAGAGAAGATGTTGATATCCCTGTTTTCCACGATGACCAGCACGGTACAGCTATTGTTTGCTCTGCTGCATTGATGAATGCACTTAAATGTGTAGGCAAAAAAGTTGAAGATGCCACAGTTGTTATCAATGGTGCAGGCTCAGCAGGTATTGCAATTGCAAAATTGTTCATCAGGATCGGTGTTAAAAACCTTATTATGTGTGACCGTTTCGGCATCGTTTGCAAAGGCAAAGCAGGTATGACTTCTGCACAGGAAGAAATGGCTGAAATTTCAAATAAAGATAACATTGACGGCACACTTGCAGATGCGCTCAAAGGTGCAGACGTACTTGTAGGTGTTTCTGCTCCCGGTTGTGTTTCTCAGGATATGATAAAATCAATGGCAAAAGACCCAATCGTTATGGCTATGGCAAACCCTGTTCCTGAAATTATGCCTGATGAAGCGAAAGCGGCAGGTGCAGCAGTAGTAGGCACAGGAAGAAGTGACTATCCTAACCAGATTAACAATGTTCTTGCTTTCCCCGGAATCTTCCGTGGCGCACTTGATGTAAGAGCAAGTGATATAAATGAAGAAATGAAAATTGCTGCTGCAAAGGCAATTGCTTCACTTGTTTCAGATGAAGAACTTAATCCCGAATATATTATTCCCAAAGCTTTTGATGAAAGAGTCGGCAAAACTGTGGCTGCAGCTGTTGCAGAAGCAGCACGTAAAACAGGCGTTGCAAGAATCTGAATTTTAAAATTAAAATACCGTATGTTCATATTGAACATACGGTATTTTTCTATCTCATTATCAAGTAAATCAATATAATTTGTGCAATTAAAATTAACGGAATTCCAAGAACAAACAAAAGTTTTTTAGTCTTATGTCTGAAGAAAAACATTCCTGCAAGTCCACCTGATGCACCGCCTGCAACAGAAAGTGCCAACAAAACCGCAACGGGAATTCTCCATAATTTTTTTCTTGCTTTGAATTTATCAATGCCAAAAACAATAAAAGTAATTACATTGATTACAATTAAATAAATTAAAAATATCCAATCCATTTTATTGCTTCACTTCAAATGTGTATTCTGTGTCGGGGTCTCTTGCTTCATAGACAAAGCTGAAACCATATGTACCGTCATCGTTGTAGAATACGCTGTAACCGTCATAACCATTGGATGAAGCAAGGTTTAATTTCTCACCATTCATATAGATTTCAGGGCAGGTAAGGTCTGTGAAACCATCAACCCTTACTGCAATATTGTTTCTTCCGCCTTGGATTGAAAATGCAGCAGAATTATTTTCACATTTAACGGTAGGAACAAGTTTATCTTCTTTAACAGTACCTTTTGTGGCTTTAACTGTTATAGGATTAAGGCAACTATCTTCACGTACTTTGAGAACCTGCGCATCTGTTTCTTCTGTACCCTGACCCCAGGGAAGAAGAACAAGATTCAATTTAATTGAGTCTCCTGCTTTGAAAGAAACTCTTTTTGCATCAAGAGTGAGAACACCTGAAGATTGCTCATTTGTAGATTGTTCTCTGAAAACGAGAGGAATCTGGCTTTCTTTTCCGTCAATAATTATTTCGCTGTCACGTGCAAGTAAAGCGAAACTGCAACCGAAGCGGTTTTCAACCTGGTCGAGAGTATCATCTGTTACGTCGAAGAAGCTGAAATAAGGAGAATCGCTTCCCAGAGTGTAATATTTTGTTTTTAATGATGAATCCACATTAGTAACAACAGGTGCATTGTTTTCATCAAGATATCCTGTTTTATTGTATTTTACATAACGTCCGTCAAAATAGAACAGGTCAAAATCTTTTTTGAAATTTGCAAATTCCATATCACGCAGGAAGTTGATTTCAACTGTGTAATATGTTCTGTTTTCGTCTGTCTGCGGGAATTCTACATGACGCAGAGTATATTCGTAAGAACCACAGTCTGAAATATAGTTCTGAGTTATATCGGAATAAGTCTGACCTACTGAATCAATCTGAGCATCAACATATTCACTCAAAACAGTTTCTTTGTTGAAAATACCAAGAGCTTTCGGGGTGTAATTAACAAATTTTAAAATACCAACTGAGTTAAACTGTGGCTGTTCAGGCCAGATGATTCCGCTTCTTGTTCTGAAATCGGGGAGAGTCCAGCCGTCTTTATCAAAAACAAAGTAAGGTGCAATACAGTTGGATTCAGTTGTACCTGTTGAAAGGTGATAATATGAAACGTGGAATTCAATTGATGATAACTGTTTAAGAGGGAATTTGCCCCAGTTCTGATAAAGGTTAAGAAGTGTAAATGAGAGAGTTTCATTTGCTTTTATTGAAACAGGGAAGAAACTGTCACCATACTGATAATCTTTTACACTGTAAAAAGGTTCGCCACCATCGCCCTGGAAATTTTTGCATACTTCCACGTCAATGGGAACAAGAGTGTTTTTATCGTCAAGGATTGCACCTGATTCAAGGCAACCGTTTGTGCCGAACATTCTGATGTAGAAGTTTCTGTCATTGTCGTCTGATTCAATTGTGATAGGTGCTTTGAACTGCCATTCAGGGTTGTTGTAAGCAGTTGTGAAATCTGTACCATTCATTGTGAAAGTATAAGCGCCTCTCAATGGGTCATATCCAATAAAACGTGCGCCTGAATCGGAGGAGTCAACAGTAATTCCTGCAAGAGGATTTCTTTCAAGGTAAGCTTCTTTTTCTATTCCTTCAAAGGAATGAGTTTTATCTGTGTAAATTCTTGTGCCGAAAGTTACATTGTTAAGGGGAGAAGACCCTGTTTCGTCATATTTGTTAATGCCTGTACCTGCTGTGTAGTTAGCAACAAATTTCAGCACATAATAACCATCTTCAAGAGAAAGGTTTGTTAATTTTACTGAACCGTCATAAGGTGCAATAAAGCCTACAACACCTACATTCTTTATATCAAAAGCAACGTAATGAAGTGAGGGTGTTTCACCTGTTGTGTTGGGATAAACACCACCATCATCTTTAGCTTGGAAAGATGCAACTGTATCGGCAGGAATTTTTATAATACTGCCGAATTCTTTAAGGGCAGTTGTTTCTTCACTTGCCAGAAGTGTTGATTGATTATAAAGTCTGTCACCATAAAGATGATATGTTTTGTCAACTTTGAAAAGGTTTGATTTTCCGTCAAAATCTCTTACATGGCAATCGTAATAATAAACACCCAGTCTTATTGTGTTTACTCTGCCTATTGCGGAAGAATCAGAAGAATAATATGTTTTACCGCTCTGGTCAATGAAATATGTATCAAAACTGTTTTCAACATAAACGTTACCATCAAGGTCTGTGAGTGTTGCAGAGTTTTTCTTGCCGAGAGAATGAGTGAAAATCATATTAGTGTTTTTCATCTCATAAGCACTTCTGTCAGCATCAGTATATTTTGCCTGAGCCTGATTTTTAACTTCACTTGCAAATTTAATTGAGTCTGCCATATTTGTCTGGCCATCAATATCATTTACAATTTCAGTTTTTTCTTTTTCAGGTTTCTTGATTTCACCAAATTCACCATAACCTACTGCGCAGAAAATAACCTGCAGAAAAGTAAGAACAGTTGCTAAAAATTTCATAATGGAATCCATAAAAACACTCCTTTCAGGTTCAAAATTATTTTAATACAACTAAAAAACAAAGTCAACAAAAAACGATGCAAAAGAATTTTGCACCGTTTAAATTATTTCAGATAAAATTGTGTTTGAAAGGAGAAAACCATTTTTGGTGAATTTCAACTTTTCTTCATCATAATCCATAAGTTTCATATCAATAAATTTTTGAGAATTCTTTAAAATGTTTTCAAAATATTCGTTGCCGAATTTTTTGGAAACTTCTTCTTTTGAAATGCCTTTTGTCAGCCTTAATTTAAGCATTGCATATTCGCTGAAACTTCCGCCATCTCCGTCAGGAATAACTGAAAGTGGATTTTTTAAATACTCCTCAAAATTTCTTGAATGATAAAATCTTTTTCCGTTTATAAATGAGTGAGCAGCAGGACCAAAGCCTAAATATTCCTCATCGTTCCAATATTTCAGGTTGTGTCTGCTTTCAAAACCGGGTTTGGAAAAATTTGAAATTTCGTATTGATAAAAACCGTTGCTTTCAAGGAAATCAATTGTTTTTTCATACATATCGCAAACAACATCTTCGTCAGGCAAAGGTAATTCTTGCTGACGTCTGTAAAACAAAGTTTTTTCTTCGATTTTCAAAATATAAGTGCTGATGTGTGTTACATCACAATCGATGACAAATCTAAGAGTTTTTTCAAGGCTTTCAAGCGTTTGTTCAGGAACTCCCAACATTACATCAAGTGAAATGTTTTCTATGCCGTATTTTTTGCAAAGTTCAATATCATTTTTGATTTTTTCACCGGAAGAAAATCTGCCTAAAAATTTTCTTTCTTCATCAATGGAAGATTGAAGTCCCATCGAGATTCTGTTAACACCTGCATCGGCAAAAGTTTTTATTAAATTTTCATCGCAGCTTGAGGGATTAACCTCAACAGTAATTTCTCCATCTGAACAGTTAAACTGTTTCCTTGCGTTTTCAATGAGGTTTTTCAGCCTATCATTTCCGAAAACGGAAGGTGTACCGCCACCAAGGTAAATTGTATCTGCAGTGATATTTTTGCAATTTAAAATTTCCTTGTTCAACGCATCCAGATATAAATCCTTTTTTTCTTCACTGCCCCTCATTGAATAAAAATCACAGTAGGGACATTTTGTTCGGCAAAAGGGGATGTGAATATAAACACCTGCTTTAATCATACAAGTTTTATTCCTCTGATAAGTTGATTTCTAAGGCCGAGCACAAGCATATCGTTATACACAGCAGGGGAAGCTTCTATAAGACTTCCGGGAGTGATTTTTCTGATAAGTTCACCGGTTTTTGCATCAAGCATTACAAGTTCGCCTGAAACGTCAGCGTTGATAACAACACTTTTACCATCTTTACCTGTTACAACTATGGGAGAAGACCAGGTATATCCTGAACCATCATAATACCATACCTGTTCACCGGTATCTTTTTTTATTGCAGCTATTCCACCATCATATCTGTTAGGATAATGAGCGAGGGGAACATAGATTAAATCTGCACAATCATTTTTACCTAAAGCAATTGTGCCCTGAACACCGCCTGAAAGGTCGGTGACAGTTGAACAGTTGAAATTCTGTTTCCATACAATTTCACCGTTTTTGGCATCAATTTTGAAAACAGGAATATCACCACGTCCGCCTCTTTGTGTCCAGTGCAATGATGTAGAAATGTAAATATAAACATTGTCGCCCTCTCTTTCAAGAACGGGAGAACAGTTTGTATCGTCAACAACATCCTGCATCCAGATAACTTCAAGAGTTTTCATGTCAATACAATAGAGATAACCTCCGTTATCTGCGATATACATATACTGTCCGAAAATAACAGGGCTTGTTTCAAATCCGTACCAATAATTCGATGAATTGCTACGGGAAGTTTTAACTCTGAGTTTAACAGGTTCATCAGGGTTAATTGTCATAGTACCGTTAACTTTATCGTAATTTGAATTAAGACGGATTAAATAGATAAGACCGTTTTCGCAAGGATAAACGAGAGTGTCTGTTTCAGCAGAAACAAGTGCAGATGAGTCAAAAGCACACCATGGTCTGAAAGAAACAGAATCAACACCTGAATATTCTTTGGCAATTGTACAGTCAATAAGGTTGATAATAAACATTTTCGGTGCTGTTCCTCGTGGGTTGTAATCGCCTGCACCAACATACATTAAAGGATATCCTCTCGGGTCAAGTGCGCCTGCACCCTTAAATGTGAAACCTAAAGAAATTGCATCTCTTGTGGGAGTTCCGTCTTCCAGGTCAAGGAAATAAATTGTTCCCGACATTGTGGCATAAATTACTTCAACAAGGTCTGCTTTAGCTTTCTTTTCGGGGTAGAGATTCATATTATTTCTTGTCTGTTCATCCCATTTTACAATAAGGGGTTGTCCTGTCCAACCACTACCTGTCCAGGCAGGGTAACCTGAACCGCTTGGCAATGTGCCGGTAGTAACTTGCCAACAATCTTCAAAGTTTTTTGTTGCAAGGTCAGCATTTCCGAAAACTGCACTATCACGGAAGTTGTTTCCCCTGAATGTGATAATTCCCTCAAGCTGAGAGTATGAATTGTCAAAACCGAAATCAAACTGATTGGAATTGAATTTTTCAATTTTTGTGTTTCCTGAAAAAATTTCTGTTTTCAAACCGAAATTTTCAGGTTTTGTATTTTCTGTTGCATAAGCAGTAAAAGAGAATGGTTTCTCCTGAGGTTCTGTGTGGATTTCAGATACATTTCCCTGCTCGGTTTCTGTTTCTACAGTAATATTTTCACGACCAAAAAAGCTGATTAAAGTGAAAGCCACAGCAATTACAGCAACAACAGCAGTGACAATGACAATTATATTTTTCTTTTCTTTTTTCAAAATACTGTGCGTCCTTTCCGTATTACACGTTAAAAAGCAGCCGAAAAAATTTATCAGCTGCTTTGCTTTTTAATATTTAATGAGGTACTTGTTAATTTCCCACTGAGAAACCATAAGGCTGTATTCCTGCCATTCGGCTTTTTTACCTTCGATATATTTTTCAAAAACATGGTTGCCCACAGTTTCACGGACAAAAGAATCAGCAATACTTTCCTTAATAGCTTCTTCAAGTGATTTGGGAAGAGTTTCAATGTTGTTTTCTTTTAATTCTTCGTCTGTCATATCGTAAAGATTTGCGTAAGTGGGGTCAACAGGTTTCAACTTTCTTTTGATTCCGTCAAGTCCTGCTGCAAGGCAGAGTGCCATTTCAAGATAAGGGTTGCAGGACGGGTCGGGACTTCTCAGCTCAACACGTGTTGCATTACCTCTTGCAGAGGGGATTCTTAAAAGACTGCTTCTGTTACTTACACTCCATGAAATGTAAACGGGAGCTTCATATCCCGGAACAAGACGTTTATATGAATTAACAAGGGGGTTTGCAAAACTTGTGATACCCTTTATATGTTCCATAATGCCTGCAATAAAAGCATAAGCATCATCGCTTAAACCAAGTTCATCATCAGGGTTGTAGAAAGCATTTTTACCGTCTTTGAAAAGAGACATATTTGTATGCATACCTGAACCGCAGATTCCGAAAACAGGTTTGGGCATAAATGTTGCATGAAGACCGTGTTTTTCGGCAATTGTTTTAACAACGTATTTGAAAGTAACAACATCATCTGCAATATGAAGAACTTCGCCGAAACGGAAGCCGATTTCGTGCTGACCGTCTGCACATTCATGGTGAGCTGCTTCAATTTCAAAACCGATTTTTTCCAGAGCAAGGCAGATGTCACGACGACAGTTTTCGCCAAGGTCAATTGGACCTAAATCAAAATATCCTGCTTTGTCTGCTGTTTTTGTTGTGGGATTTCCGTTTTCGTCACGTTTGAAAAGGAAAAATTCACATTCAGGGCCAACATTAAAGCTGTAACCCATATCTTCTGCTTCTTTAATAACTTTTTTGAGAACGTTTCTCGGGTCGCCCATAAAGGGTGTTCCGTCTGTTGAGTATACGTCACAGATCATTCTTGCAGTATCGGGACACCAGGGGAAAATTGCAAAGGTGTCCATATCAGGTTTAAGGTACATATCTGATTCGTCAATTCTTACAAAACCTTCAATTGAGGAACCGTCAAACATACATTCTCCGTCAAGAGCTTTTTTAAGTTGCTTGACTGTGATTGCAACATTCTTAGGTGTGCCGAAAACATCAGTGAATTGAAGTCGCACAAATTCAACATTTTTTTCTTCTGCAATGCGGAGTATATCTTCTTTTGTGTATCCCATAAATACGGTTCCTTTCTCTATTTTTCTGCATTTCTATGCTATTATACCATACGGGTGTTTTTTGTCAATTAATAAAAATCACGTAACTTTAAAGATTATTATAATAATATTAGTGACTATTACATATAATTCACAATTTTATAAGAAATTTTGTAATATAAACACTTTAAATTTGTATTATAATATGTTATAATATTCAGATGAATATTGTAATTTTTATTATGAGTGGAAGTGGGCGGTGAAACGGAGAATGACAAAAAAATTTATATCGTTTCTTCTGCTTTTCGTTTTTGTGTTTTTAATGTTTTGCGGATGCGGTTCAACACGGACAGAAGCAGAAATAACTGCTCAGGTTAAGCAGGCATCAGACGTGAAGGGGAATAAATATTCCGTAGTTTTAGGTGATGATGGTTTTTTGTTCCTGGGAAAAGGACAAACACTTGCAATAGCTGTTAATGATGAAAACGGAAAACCCGGGAAAAATTTTAAAGGTGAATATGTGACAAACACAGTTAAATTTCCGGGTATATTAACAGTGGATGATGAACTTCATACTAAGTTTTACAGAATGGAAGTTCCTGAAAAATGGAAAAACAAAAGTGATGACCTTTTTAAAATAGAGTTTGTAAAAGGTGATGCAAAAGCAGAAATAACTGTTAACGAAAGGTTTTCAATGACAGTTGATGAATGTCTGAAAGAAGTTGAAGAGTTAACTTCTATTATAGGCGAAACTCAGAAATCAGACGTCAGCTTTGATTTCGGACAAAGTAAAAAAATAGAAGTAGAAAAAAGATTGGTTTTATATGTTTTCAGTGCAGAGGGTAAAACCTATTACGTGAAATGTATGGCTGATGAAAGTCTTTTTGAAGAAATTGATTTTGAAACAATTGTAAATACGATAAAGTTCAGAAAGGGAGAATAAATTATGTTGTTTACTCAGGAAGTTGGTATAGACCTCGGAACAGCTAATACGCTTGTTTTTGTTAAGGGAAAGGGAATAGTAATAAGAGAACCTTCTGTTGTTGCAGTTGATGAACGTTCAAATCCACCTAAGGTAGTTGCGGTAGGAACAGAAGCAAAAGAAATGATAGGCAGAACTCCCGGTTCGATTGTAGCTGTCCGTCCTCTTAAAGATGGTGTTATTGCAGATTTTGATATCACTTCAGATATGCTTAAGGAATTTATCCGCCGTGCTATCAGCGGGTCTCCTTTTTCAAGAGCAAAAGTAAGAATCTGCATTCCTTCAGGTGTTACAAGTGTTGAAAGAAGAGCTGTTCACGATGCTGCAAGAAGTGCGGGCGCAAAATACGTAAGTCTTATTGAAGAACCTATGGCAGCGGCAATCGGCGCAGGTCTTCCTGTAAGAGAAGCTAAAGGAAGCCTTGTTGTTGATATCGGTGGCGGTACAGCAGAAGTTGCTGTTATTTCACTTGGCGATATTGTAACTTCAAGGTCTGCAAGATGTGCAGGTGACAAATTGGATGAAGCAATCATTGCACATATCAGAAAAAAATATAATGTACTTATCGGTGAAAGAACTGCAGAAGAAATTAAAATCAATATCGGTTCAGCTTATCCTTACGAAAACGAAGGTACAATGACTGTTAAGGGAAGAAGTCAGATTGACGGTTTGCCCAAGGTTGTTGAAATTTCAGCTGATGAAATCCGTGAGGCACTTGCTGATTCTGTAAGCCTTATTGTTGAAGCAATCCGTTCAACTCTGGAAAAAACACCTCCTGAGCTGGCAAGCGATATTATCGACAACGGAATTATGCTCACAGGTGGCGGAGCTCTTCTCAGAGGACTTGATAAACTTATTGCGATTGAAACAAAAATGCCTGTTCATATAGCAGAAAATCCTCTTGATTGTGTTGTGAACGGAACAGGAATCAGTCTGGAATCAAATACTCTTAAATAAAATCCGAAAGGAAGCCTGAAAATGGGAGAATTTTTCAGAAGTAAAAAATTTAAAATTCTTGCCTGTGTTGTGGGAGCACTTATGGTGGGCTCATTCTTTGCGGCAATTTCTCATAACGGAACTTCTTTCGGTTCATCTGTTCTGAGCGCTGTGTTTTCTCCGATAGAGAAACTTTCAACGCTTGTTTCTGAAAAAACGAAAGATTTTTCGGTTAATTTCCGTTCATCTGCTTCTTATGCAGACAGAATAAAAGAACTTGAAGAAGAAGTGGAAAAATATCAGTTGCAACTGGTAGAATACGAGGAAGCTAAGCAGAAACTTGCTGTTTATGAGGAGTTTCTTGATATAAAAGAAGAGAACCCAGATTACGTTTTTGAAGATGCTCAGATTATAGCAAGAGATTCTGCAGATATGTATTATTCTTTTGTTATTGCAAAAGGTACAACATCAGGCATAGCAGTAAATGACCCCGTAATCTACGGAAAATATCTGATAGGCGTTGTTTCAAGTGTTAAGTTGAACACAGCTGTTGTTAAAACTATTCTTGACCCGGAAGTTAATGTTGGCGCTTATGATATACAAAGCCGTGAATATGGTTATGTAACAACCAATAACACCATGTCGGCTAAAGGCAAGTGTATTTTACCCGGCCTTGAAAAAACAACATCAATAACAGGCGGTACAATTATCTGTACTTCAGGAATTGGCGGAATATATCCCAAAGACCTGATTATAGGAACTGTTGAAGATGTTCTGAACGATACACAGACAGTATCTGTTTATGCAACCATAAACCCCGGTGTAACAATAACAGACCTGCAGGATGTTTTTGTTATCAAAAGTTTTGACGGACAAGGTGTTACAACCATAGATTAATTTATAAAGGTGGTGAAGAATGATGATAAAAGAAAATTTACCTATTTACATAAAAAGATTTTTGCTCGGAGTTATCATTGTTCTTGCCGCTGTTGTGCAGAATACACCGGATGTTTTTCCGAAAATGTTTTCTGCGAATGCAATGTTGCTTATCCCTGTGGTAGTTTCAATTGCAATGTTTGAAAGTGAAATTGTAAGTTTGTTTTTCGGACTCGGTGCAGGATTGTTATGGGATGTTGTAGGTGCGCACGGTCACTATTATCATTCAATCGTGCTTTGCATAGCAGCATTTTTTATTTCAATGCTTATACGCAGAAGAGTAAGAAACACACTCTTCAGTTCAATGATTTTAACTTTCATAACAGTGTTTATTCACAATACAATTTATTGGATAATGTATGTGCTTATTCCTAATCCTCAGGGTGCAGGCATAGCATATCTCAGTTTTTATTTCCTTTCATGCATTTATACAGTTATTGTAGGAATTGTAATTTATTTTATTATCAGACCAATAGAAAAAGCGTTCAGAGTATAAAAGAAAGGAGGCATCCTGATTGCGTAAACTTAATAAAAGAGATTATGCTGTAATCGGAATTTTTGCGGCAATTTTTCTTATTTTTGTTTTCAGATTCGGGCATTTTCAGATTATAAATGCAGATGAATACAAAGATGCAGGAAAAACTGTTTCCTCAAGATCTGTTGTTGTTAAGGCAACAAGAGGAGAAATTCTGGACAGAAACGGATATCCGCTTGTCACAAACCGTCAGGGAAATGCAGTTATTTTTGATGCCTCTGATAATTTTCCTACTTATGAAAAGCAGGAAGAACGAAATAAAATTATTTTAAAACTCATCAGACTTTTTGAAAGTGCAGGTGAGGAGTGGGTAGATAATCTGCCCCTTGAAGTGGACGGAAAAGGAAACGTCAGCTTTGAAAAAGACAGAGAAGAAGATATTGCACAGATGAAAAGCCGTGACAGACTTAATCTTAACAGTTATGCCACAGCAGAAAATTGTCTTGATGCATTGATTGAAAGATACAGTCTGCAGAATTATTCAAAAAGGGATGCCTGCAAAATTGCTTCCGTTTGTTATGAAATGTTGCAGAGAAGTTTCAACTCAGCAAATCCATATACTTTTGCTGATGACGTTTCGGACAAGCTTGTTTCAATCATAAAGGAAAACAGCAGTTCTTTACCGGGTGTGGAAATTGAAATAACAACATACCGTGAATATGCTGACGGAGCAGTTGCTCCCCACATTATCGGTATGACAGGTTTGATAAGTGCAGAAGAATATGCCGAAAAGAAAGAAACTTACGGTATGACAGACATTATCGGGAAAAACGGTATTGAGCTTGCAATGGAAAGTTACCTTAAAGGTAAAAATGGTGTAAAGACTTATTATAGCGATGCTTCAGGTAAAACAAGAGTTGAATATACCGTTGCTCCGGAGCAGGGTAACAATATTATTCTCACTCTTGACTACAATTTGCAGAAAATCACTCAGGATGCAGTAAGAGATTGCCTCTATTCACTCAAAGGTGATGGTTCACCACCTGCAGGTTCAGCAGTTGTTATTAAGGTTGACACCGGTGAAGTTCTGGCGGCAGCAACTTATCCTAGCTATGATGTGGAAAATTATAACAAAGATTATGAAGAACTTGCTGAAAATACAGCAGCACCTTTGTGGAACAGAGCCTTTCTCAGCACATATACCCCCGGTTCTACAATGAAACCTGCAATTTCAATTGCAGGACTTGAAGAAAAAGTAATTACAAACAGTGATACATCTTATTGCAACAGTACCTACCACTATAAAGATATCACTCTGGGTTGTACACAGGCTCACGGATATACAAATGTGGTAACTGCGATTTATCACTCCTGTAACATTTTCTTCTATGAACTTGGTGATAAACTGGGTATCACAACAATGAATAAATACAGAAAAACACTTGGTTTCGGTCAGAAAACAGGTATAGAAATAGAAGAGGCAATAGGTACCCTTGACAGTCCTGCTTATCGTCAGACACTTGGTCAGGAATGGTATCCCGGTTTCACTCTCCAGTCAGCTATCGGTAATGCCGGCGACCAGGCAACACCTATTCAGCTTGCAAACTATTGCGCAACAATAGCAAATGGCGGCACAAGATATAAGTGTACTCTTATAAAATCAATAAAATCTTATGATTATGCAACCACGATTCTTGAAAGCGAACCTGTAGTGCTTAATGAAACAGGCATTTCGGCATCATCCTTGAAAAGTGTTCAGGAAGGTATGCTGAGAGTCGGCACAATCGGTTTCTGCCAGCAGGCATTCAGCTCTCTTTCTGTAACAGCGGCAGCAAAAACAGGTACATCACAGGTTGAAAAGCTTATTAACGGATCACGAAAAATCTGTAACAACGGTTTCCTGATAACTTATGCACCCTATGAAAACCCTGAAATTGCAGTGTGTGTTGCTCTTGAAGGTGCAGATTCAGGTGCTTCAGTTGCACCTGTGGCAAGAGATATTTTTGCATATTATTTCAATGAAAACAAAGAAGAAAATAATCCGGGTGAAGACCAGACTGTTCAGGACACCCAGACAAATGACGATTTGATACATTAAGGAGATTTTTTCAATGGGTATTTTCAAAAAATTCAGCATGGGGCTGAAAAAAACAAGAGAAAGTATGGCAGGAGCAATCGAAAGTATGCTCCACGGTCGTAAAGAAATTGACGAAGAATTATATGAAGACCTTGAAGAAATTCTTGTGATGGGTGACGTTGGTGTTACAACAGCAGGGGAAATTGTAGAAAAACTTCGTCAGAGAGTTAAACAGAATCATATCGGCACTCCCGAAAAAGTAAAAGAACAGATTAAAGAAATCGTTTCTGAAATGCTTAAAGGCGAAGAAGAAATGAGCCTTATCACTCAGCCTTCGGTAATTCTTGTTATCGGCGTCAACGGTGTCGGTAAAACAACAACAATCGGTAAAATGGCTGCAATGTACAAAGCTCAGGGTAAAAAAGTTATTCTCGGTGCTGCAGATACTTTCAGAGCGGCTGCTATTGAACAGCTTGAAGTATGGGCAGAAAGAGCAGATGTTGATATTGTAAAACATAAAGAAGGTGCAGACCCTGCAGCAGTTGTTTACGATACAATCCAGGCGGGTATTGCAAGGAATGCGGACATAATTATCTGCGACACAGCAGGCAGACTTCATAACAAGAAAAATCTCATGGATGAGCTTGCTAAAATTTACAGAGTTATTGATAAAGAACTTCCTTATTCTGACCGTGAAAGTCTGCTTGTTCTTGATGCAACAACAGGTCAGAACGCAGTAAATCAGGCAAGAGAATTCAAGAATGTTGCTGAAATCACAGGCATTGTTCTTACAAAACTTGATGGTACAGCACGTGGCGGTGTTGTTCTTGCAATTAAAAATGATTTACGTGTTCCCGTTAAGTTTGTAGGTGTAGGAGAACAGATAGATGACCTTCAGCCTTTTAATCCCACTGCATTTGCAGAAGGTCTTTTTGACGCAGAAGTAAAACATGATGAGGACTGAAAATGGATTTTTTAATTGCTACTCATAACAAGAAAAAACAAGCAGAAATGCAGAGAGTTTTAGCCCCTTTAGGGATAAGCATTAAAACAGCCGAAGACCTGGGAATCAAACTTACTGAAGCTGAAGAAAATGGTAAAACTTTTTATGAAAATGCAAGAATAAAAGCTTTATCAGGTTGTGAGGAAAGCGGTCTTCCCTGCATTGCAGATGATTCAGGTTTATGTGTTGATTATCTGAACGGTCAACCGGGTATTTATTCTGCAAGATATTCAGGCGAGCACGGTAATGATGAAGAAAATAATTTAAAACTTCTCAAAGAACTTGAAAACGTAGAAAAAGAAAAAAGAACTGCACAATTTGTTTGCAGTATTTCCTGCTGTTTTCCTGATGGCAGAGAAATTGCAGCAGAGGGAAAGTGCTACGGATATATCGGCTTTGAAAAACAGGGTAACGGTGGTTTTGGTTATGACCCGTTGTTTATAACAGAACGAGGTTGTTTCGGAGAACTTTCTGCCGAAGAAAAAGATGCAATAAGCCACAGAGGAAATGCACTAAGAATTCTTAAAGAAAAATTAGAAGCGGAGAATTTATATGACAAGTAAAGAAAGAGCAAATTTAAGAGGACAAGCAAACTCACTTGAAGTGTTGTATCAGATCGGTAAAGGCGGAATCAACGACGCTTTTATTGAACAGACAAAAGCTGCACTTAAAAAAAGAGAACTTATAAAGCTTAAAGTTCTTCTTGAATCTTCACCCATAACACCAAGAGAAGCAGCAGATGAAATTGCTGCAAAAACAGACTCGGAAGTTGTTCAGGTTATCGGAGGATGTATGATTTTTTATAAATACAATCCTGAACTTCATAAAGACGAAAAGAAAAAGCCTTCAGCAAAAAGGCTGTCTGATATAAAAGGAAAAAGAAAATGAAAATAGGTCTTTTCGGAGGGACATTCAATCCTGTTCACAACGGACATGTAAATCTTGTAAAGAATTTTAAAGAAAAGCTTAACCTTGATAAAGTTCTTGTGATTCCAACAGCAACACCACCTCACAAACAGGCAAAAAATCTTGCAAGTGCTGAAGACAGAATCAATATGTGTAAACTTGCTTTCGGCAGTATGGCAGAAGTGAGCGATATTGAAATATCAAGAGGCGGTAGAAGCTACACGGTTGAAACTCTTGAAGAGTTGAAAAAGATTTATAAAGAAGATGATTTTTATTTTCTTGTAGGTTCTGATATGTTGCTCAGTTTTAAAAGATGGTACAGATGGGAAGATATACTCAGTATGTGCACCCTTTGTGCAACAGACAGAAACAATGAAGAAAGCTGCAGAGATGCAGATGAAGATTTTTTCAATAAAATAATTTTTTGTGATTTTGATAAATTTGTAATCAGCTCAAGTGAAATCAGAGAGAAAATAAATCTGAAAGAAGATATTTCCTCTTTGATTCCCAAGGAAGTTATGGATTATATAAATGAAAAAGGATTATACAATGCTTGACACAGAAAGAAACGAAGAATTTAAAGCAATAGTTAAGGAAAAACTAAAAGAAAACAGATTTATTCATTCTTTGAATGTTGCTGATTCAGCAAGGTTACTTGCACAAAAATACGGATGCGATGAAGAAAAAGCCTATACTTCAGGATTGCTCCATGATGTAATGAAAAATGCAACTGATGAAGAACAATTGCAGATTATCAGCAAAGCGGGAATGGAACTGACTGCTGAAGAAAAGAAAAATAAAAAATTGTGGCATGCAGTTGCAGGCACAGCTTTTCTCAAAGCAGAGCTTGATATAAAAGATGAAGAAATAATCAATGCTGTAAGATATCACACAACAGCAAGAAAAAATATGTCAACACTTGAAAAGATTATTTATGTTGCGGATTTTATTTCTGCTGACAGAAATTATCCCGGTGTTGATGAAGTGAGAGAAGCATCACAGGAAAGTCTTGAAAAAGCAATGATGATTGGTCTTGAGTTCTGTATTCACGAAATTGTGGAAAAGAAACAGATTCTCCATCCGGACAGTGTAGATGCTTATAATGAAATTATATGTAAGGAGGCTTTGATATGAAATATGAAGAGCTTATAAAAAATATTGTAAAAGTACTTGATGAGAAAAAAGCAGAAGATATTAAAATTATTGAAACTGCTGAGCTCACAATTGTAGCCGATTCGTTTATTGTAGCAAGCGGTACATCAAACACTCATGTAAGATCTTTGTCAGGTGATGTTGAGGAGGAAATATCAAAACTCGGCATTGAACCTGAACACATTGAAGGCAGAGCAACAGGCTGGATCCTTATTGACTATGGCACAGTTGTTGTTCACATCTTTGACAGACAGAGCAGAGAGTATTATAATATTGAAAGACTTTGGCAGGATGCAAGCATCAAAACAGCCGAAGATGTTCTTGGTTAATTCAGTTAGGAGTTGAAATAAAATGAACTATGATTTCAGAGCCACCGAAAAGAAGTGGCAGGACAAATGGGAAGAAGCAGGAGTTTTCCATGCTGAAGACAATTCAGAAAAAGAAAAATTTTATGCTCTCGTAGAATTCCCTTATCCCAGCGGTGCAGGTATGCACGTTGGTCACATCAAAGCATATTCAGGTCTTGAAGTTGTGTCCAGAAAACGCAGAATGGAAGGATATAATGTTCTTTTCCCCATTGGCTTTGATGCATACGGACTTCCCACAGAAAACTATGCTATAAAAACAGGTATCCATCCCAGACAGGTTACAGATGACAACATTGCAAAATTTACTTCACAGCTTAGACGTGTAGGTTTCTCTTTCGATTGGAACAGAGTAGTTGACACAACTGAAGAAGGATACTATAAATGGACACAGTGGATTTTCCTTAAAATGTTTGAAAACGGACTTGCTTTCAGAGACAAGACTCTTGTAAACTATTGTCCTTCTTGTAAAGTTGTTCTTTCCAACGAAGATTCACAGGGTGGCAAATGTGATATCTGTCACAACGATATTGTTCAGAAATCAAAAGACGTTTGGTATCTCAGAATCACAGAATATGCAGATAAACTTCTTGAAGGTCTTGAAGGTGTAGACTATCTTCCCAATGTAAAACTTCAGCAGGAAAACTGGATTGGTAAATCAACAGGTGCTTTTGTTAACTTCAGAGTTAAAGACACAGACGAAACACTCAGAATTTATACAACACGTCCTGATACTCTTTTCGGCGTAACATTTATGGTTATGGCTCCTGAACATCCTATGCTGGATCAGTATAAGGATAAAATCGAAAATTTCGCAGAAGTAGAAGCTTACAGAACTGAATGTGCAAAGAAAACTGAATTTGAAAGAACACAGCTTGTGAAAGATAAAACAGGTGTTAAATTGTCAGGCTTTGTGGGCATTAACCCCGTTAATTCCAAAGAAATTCCTATTTTCATTTCAGACTATGTTATGATGGGTTACGGTACAGGTGCAATTATGGCTGTTCCTGCACATGACCAGAGAGACTATGATTTTGCAAAAAAATTCGGCATTGATATCATTGAGGTTATCAAAGGCGGAGATATTGAAAAAGAAGCTTACACAGGCGATGGCGAAATGGTTAACTCTGATTACCTTAACGGTTACACAGATAAAAAATCGTCAATTGCACGTGTGCTTGAAGAACTTGAAAAACAGGGCATCGGCGAAAAAGGTGTTCAGTATAAAATGAAAGACTGGGCATTCAACCGTCAGCGTTATTGGGGCGAGCCTATTCCCATTGTTCATTGTCCCGATTGCGGAATGGTTGCAGTTCCCTATGAAGAACTTCCCCTTCTTCTTCCAAAAGTTGAAAACTTTGAGCCTGGTTCAGACGGTGAAAGCCCCCTTGCAAAAATTGAATCATTTGTAAATTGCACTTGTCCCAAGTGTGGCGCAAAAGCAAAAAGAGAAACAGACACAATGCCTCAGTGGGCAGGTTCATCATGGTATTTCCTCAGATATATTGACCCTCACAACACAGAATGTTTTGCTGATATGGAAAAACTTAAATATTGGGGACAGGTTGACTGGTACAATGGCGGCATGGAACACGTAACACGTCACCTTATCTATTCTCGTTTCTGGCATAAGTTCCTTTATGATATCGGTGCAGTTCCCACTTCAGAACCTTATGCAAAGAGAACTGCTCAGGGTCTTATTCTCGGACCTGACGGAGTTAAGATGTCAAAATCAAGAGGAAATGTTATTGACCCCAATGACGTTGTTGATTCCTTTGGTGCAGATGTGCTTCGTACATACGTGCTCTTTATGGGTGATTATGAAAAAGCAGCTCCCTGGTCAGAAGACAGTGTAAGAGGTTGTAAGAGATTTATCGACAGAGTATGGAATCTCCAGACTATTCTTACAGAGGGTGATGAATATTCAGAAAAACTTGAAGTTTCATTCAACAAAACAATCAAGAAAGTATCAAGCGATATAGAATCTCTTAAATACAACACAGCTATTGCAGCTCTTATGACTCTTCTTAATGAAATTTATGATGCAGGTGCAGTAACAAGAAAAGAACTTTCAACATTCATTTCTCTTCTTAATCCCTTTGCTCCTCATGTTACAGAAGAAATCAATGAAATTCTCGGCGGAAATATGCTTGCAACAAGCCCGTGGCCTTCATATGATGAAGCAAAATGTGTTGATGCAACAATTGAAATCGTTGTTCAGATAAACGGTAAAGTAAGAACAAAACTTAACATTCCTGCTGAAATCTCAAATGAAGAAGCAATTGCTATTGCTAAAGAGGATGAGAGAATCAAGGAAGCAATTGAAGGAAAAACAATTGTAAAAGAACTTTATGTTAAAGGCAGACTCGTAAATATTGTTGTGAAATAATTTTAAAAACTGCACTTGATTTTTCAAGTGCAGTTTTTCTTTAAATAAACATTGACTTTTTAATATGGTTTAGATATAATCCAATTATAAGAGTTAATAAACTAAAATCAAGTTATATTTTCAGGAGGATGGATTATGATTTGTCAGAATTGCGGTACAGAGAACAGAGATGAACAGAAGTTTTGTAAAAGTTGCGGAGCCAGTTTAATACAGGCACAGCCACCGCAGTTCCAGGTGAAAATTTGCCCTGTTTGCGGATGTGAAATGGCACTTAACAGCACTGTTTGTAATGCTTGCGGATATGATGAAGCAAATGCATATATACAGGAGCAACCCGAACAGGAAAAGGGTAAAAAGAAAAAAGGTGGTACAGCTCCCGTAACAACAATCGGTCAGTATATGGGATGGACGATTCTTTATATGATTCCTTTTATTGGATTTATTTTTACTATTGTTTTTGCTGCAATGGGTTCACATAAAAACAGAGCAAACTTCTTCAGAGCACTTCTTATCTGGAACCTGATTATTTTAGTTATTGGTATAATAGCAATTGTAATCATTGTAGTAGCAGGTGCAAGTTTGCCGGCTCTTTTATCATTGATTGTGTCAATGTTTGTGCCTTCATCAAACATTGCGTATACATATTGATTTTTCACATTAACAAATTCAAAGACCTTTTCAGTCATAAAACTGAAAAGGTCTTTTGGTTATCTTATTGAACCTACCGTACGGGGATAAAGAATCACATCACGGATGTTCTGGATACCGGTTACATACATAATGATTCTTTCGAATCCCAGGCCGAATCCGCTGTGTGGAACAGAACCGTATTTTCTCAAATCAAGATAATCAGAATAATCATCAAGGTTCATATTTCTCACTTTCATTGCCTCAACTAATTTATCGTAATCAGCTTCTCTTTCACTGCAACCTATAATTTCTCCCACTCCGGGGACAAGTAAATCTGTGGCAGCAACTGTTTTACCGTCAGGATTCTGTTTCATATAGAAAGATTTGATTTCTTTGGGGTAATTTATTATGAAAACAGGTTTTTTGAAAACGTCTTCTGTTATATACCTTTCGTGCTCTGTCTGCAAATCGCATCCCCATTGGACAGGATATTGAAAATCTTTCCCTGATTTTTTCAGAAGTTCAATTGCTTCCGTATATTCAAGAATTGCGAAATCCTGTCTGATAAGGTTTTCAAGCTTTTCTATTAAACCTTTTTCAAAGTGCTGATTGAAAAAAGAGAGTTCATCAGGACATTTTTCAATTACATCAGCTACAATATATTTAATCATTTCTTCTGCAATTTCGATGATATCTTCTAATTCGGCGAATGCAACTTCCGGTTCAACGTGCCAGAATTCGGCAACGTGACGAGGGGTGTTGCTTTTTTCAGCCCTGAAAGACGGGCCGAAAGTATAGATTTTACCAAAAGCCATTGCCGCAACTTCCCCTTCAAGCTGACCTGAAACGCTGAGGCCTGCTCGTTTCGAGAAAAAGTCATCAGAATAGTATTCATCCTGATTTTTATATTTGTCGCTGTACCCGATAGTGGTGACTTTGAACATTTCTCCGGCACCTTCGCAGTCGCTTCCTGTAATCAGAGGTGTATGCACATAAACGTAACCTCTTTCCTGAAAATAACGGTGAATTGCATCAGCCATAACAGAGCGGACTCTGAAAACTGCATTGAAGGTATTTGTTCTTGTTCTTATGTGGGGCATTGTTCGTAAAAATTCAAGAGTATGTCGCTTTTTCTGCAAAGGATAATCAGCAGGGCATTTACCCAGAAGTTTTATTTCCTCTGCTTCAATTTCAAACCCACCCTGACGTGCCGCAACCACTTTGCCTGTTACCTGAATAGCTGCTCCCAACTTTAAACATTCCGTGTCAATATCTGCAAATTCGGATTTGTCAATAACAATTTGCAAGTGTTTGAGTGTTGTACCGTCATTCAATTCGATAAACGCCATATTTTTTGAATCGCGTGAAGTTCTTACCCATCCGCAAACAGTAACATTTTTATCTGCATAATGTTCCTGTGACATAATGTCTTTTATGTCGACGTGTTTCATTTTTAGTTTACTCCTTTCGCAAAAGGCAAAATAAAGAGGGCTGATTTTTACCAGCCCTCTGAAAATTGAATTTTAATTAAAACTTGATTGTTTCAGCTTTTTCAAGGTCCCAAGTGTTTTCTGTGAAGTTAAGCCTTGCTTTTGTCATGTTGGCATCGGCATCTTTGCTTTCATAATCTTCTGCAGGGATGAAATCACAGAAACCTGTTTCTACACCTGCATAATAGTCGCCCATTTCTGAGAACTTACCAAGAGTAATGTTTTCAATCAATGTGATGTAATAAATGTGCCAGTTTGTAACAACTGTACCATATGTGTCGATGCTTTCGCCATTAATAACTTTAGCACCGGGAGCAACTGCGTTAACACCAAGTTTGAAAGCGTTACTTAATTCTTCATTCTCTTCTGTAAGAGCGATGTTTGCTTTGCCGAGTTTTGTAGCAGCGGCAACACCTGCGAGTGCATAAGCTTCATCATAATCAGGATAGAAGCAGTGGAAGTTATCTAAGCTTTCATATTTCTTTGTGTTGTCAAGACATACGAAAATGATATCTTTGTAGCTCTCAATGTTATCAACGTCTGTGTAAGAACCGCTTGCGAAACCGTAAACAACTTCTGTAAAAGCAGGCTCTGTTGAAAGAACAACGTTACAACCACTTTCTTTTACACAAGAAATGATAGAGTCTTTGATTTTCTGTTCGCAGACATCTGTGAGTTTATTGGTGTTTTTGTCAAATTCAACAGGAAGTTTGTTTTTCGGAATTGTACCTGCAATACCGTATGTGCCCCACATTCTGTCGATTGCCTGGTTCTGAATGTTAGCTTCTGTGCCTTCTCTTTCATAGTCGCTTGAATAAAGAATACCAATACGGATATTTTTTGCTTCAACGCCTTTGAGAGCAACTTCAAGAGGTGCGTCCTGTATAAGGTCGCATGAAGAAAGAGCAAGAACTAATACTGCAGCCATAATAATTGTAATAAGTTTTTTGAACTTTTTCATAAGAGTTTATACCTCCAATACTTGTGAGTCGGATTACTCCAACGCCACATAATAATAATAGTATATATTAATTTGCCAAATATTGCAATACTATTTTTACAATTTTTCGATTAATGGGTGGCTAAACGCAATAATTTTTTTAAAGTCCGCCCAAAAAATGATATTTTGTAAATTTAGTTATATTTGACTAATTTCACATAAAACACTTTGCAAAATAACCAAATTTAATAAAATTTAATAGAAATTTCACTAAAACCTATTTACATATCATAATCTTTGTGGTAAAATCCCATTGTAGAATAAGATAAAAGTGTAATTATCTGCATTTTTATAAGAAAGAGGTCTGAATTTAATGAAGAAATCAGTCAGGCTCTTGTCCCTTCTTCTTGCAGTTGTAATGGTTTTTGGTATGTTTACCATTTCTGTTTCAGCGGAAGGAGAAGTTGCAAATGTCACAATAAAAACAAATGTCAATACTGTGATTGCCGGAGATACAATTAAGGTAACAGTTAATGTTTCAAATAATTACTATGCTACATCAATGCGCTGGCCGGTACTTTTTTCTAATGATTTTTTTGAATTAGTTGAAGGTTCTGCCGAAGCAACGGATGATTTAACTGCTCTCGGTGGTTCGGCTAAATGTACAGAATCTCCTGACAATACAGTTTATACCACCACGTATTCTTCCGCAGATTATACAGGTGTTTTGTTCCAATGGACAGCAGCAGTTTCTGCAACAGGCATTACACCTTACAAGCAGGAAGAGGGCATGGATTGTTTCACTTTCCAGCTCAAAGCAAAAAAGGATGTCAAAGTTGACGATTCAGGTGCCATAGTTATTCCTGAAGATTATCCTCGTTTCTATAATTACATATTAACAGATATGGAAGAACCTTTTTCTCCGGACAAGGTTGTAAAATGTGAAACACTTGTTCACAATTTTACAAATGCGACAACCGAGTGTGTGAAACCGGAAATACTTCCTGTTGAAAATTCAGGTGTAGTGATAGACAGGGAAAATGGTATCATCAGAGGCGTTGCTGCAAATACGCAGGGTAGCCTTGATTCTTATGTATACGCTTCTGTAGGTGAAATTGTTCTTTCTCCTTATATTGACGGATATGTAGGTACAGGTACAATGGTTGCTCTCAGGCATCATAAAATATATGAATTCTATTATCTCGTTATCACAGGAGATATAAATGGCGATTCATATGTGGATTATGCCGATATGATTGAATTGGATCTGTACGAATCTTACGGCAAAGCATTAGATCCGGAAAACAAACTTGCGGCAGACCTTAACGGTGATGGTGAGGTTGATGCAGAAGATAAAATTGCGCTTGATGCATATCTCAATTTCGAATGTGAAATCGACCAGGCAACAGGCAAAGTAGTATATTATTGATTCAGTGGTGTTTTTCTCGCAAAGAGAATTAAAATATAAAGTATTATATTAATACCAAATTTACCATTTTAGGAGGTAAACAAAATGGCAAAAAAAGTTCTCAGTATTGCACTTGCATTGCTCATGGTAGTTAATGTATTTGCAATAGCAGCATCTGCAACAGTGTGGACAACAGAAGAGGCTGTTATCACACTTAAGACAGATGACACAAAACCCATGCCCGGAGACACAGTTACAGTTACAGTAGCTCTCCAAAACAACTATAATGTTCATGCCCTTCAGATTATGGTGGCATACGACAAGAACTATTATGAAGTTGTTGGCACAGCAGACAATGCATTCACAAACCTTCTCGTTTCAGACGGTGCAAAGTTCACAGGTGTAGCACAGTCACACCTCGCAGCAGATGCACAGGATGCTATGTACGCAGGTCTTTACTCTGCAGCACAGAAAGCACAGTATGGTCTTGTTAGAATCGGTTATGTATGGCTTGCAAGCCTTGCATCAAATGCAGGCGCAACAGCAACACCCGTATTCTCAAACACAACAGACCTTGCTTCTTTCAAACTCAGAGTTAAAACAGATGCTCCCGAAGACGGCAAAGGCGTAATTATGGTTGACCCTGTATTTGTTGTTGAAGAAGGTGTTGACACACCTGATTTCGATACAAGATCAGCTACATATGTTGGTAAAGGTGCAGCTACAATTTCTGCATCTGCAACATCAGGCAAACTTTATGGTCTTCCCATCAATGTTGATGGTGCTAAATTCGCAGGTTGTGCTCACGTAGCAGGTGAAGCAGTTAAAGAAAACGAAGTAGCAGCAGACTGTGTGAACGATGGTTCATATGATATGGTTACTTCCTGTACACTTTGTGGCGAAGAAATCAGTCGTGAAACAATCACAGTTGATGCTCTTGGTCATACACCCGGTGCAGAAGTTGAAGAAAACAGAGTTGAAGCAACTCCCACAGAAGACGGTTCATACGATATGGTAATTTACTGTACAGTATGTAACGAAGAGCTCTCTCGTGAAACATACGTAATCGAAGCTCTCGGTCACTTTGCAGGAGCAGAAGTTGAAGAAAACAGAGTTGAAGCAACATGTACAGAAGATGGTTCATACGATTCAGTAGTATACTGCACATGCTGTACTCCTGCAGTTGAACTTTCAAGAAATACAATCGTTATTCCTGCAACAGGCCACACAGAAGGCGCAGCAGTTAAAGAAAATGAAGTTCCTGCAACTCCCACAGAAAACGGTTCATACGATATGGTAGTTTACTGTACAGTATGTGGTGAAGAACTGTCCCGTGAATCATTCGAAATCGAAGCTCTCGGTCACTTTGCTGCAGAAGCAGTAGAAGAAAACAGAGTAGAAGCAACATGTACAGAAGACGGATCATACGATTCAGTAGTATACTGCACATGCTGTACTCCCGCAGTTGAACTTTCAAGAGATACAATTGTTATCCCTGCAACAGGTCACACAGAAGCTGAAGCAGTTGAAGAAAACAGAGTAGAAGCAACATGTACAGAAGACGGTTCATACGATATGGTAGTTTACTGTACAGTATGTGGTGAAGAAGTTTCTCGCGAAACAACAGTTATCGATGCTCTCGGTCACGACTACGAAGCAGTTGTTACAGTTCCTGACTGTGTAAACGCTGGTTACACAACATACACATGTTCAGTATGTGGCGATAGCTACATTGCAGACGAAACAGATGCACTCGGTCATACAGAAGCTGAAGCTGTTGAAGAAAACAGAGTTGAAGCAACAATGGATGTAAACGGTTCATACGATATGGTAGTTTACTGTACAGTATGTGGCGAAGAACTGTCCCGTGAAACATTCGTTATTCCTTCACTTGGTTCAGGTCCTGCTGACTACGAGGCTCTCAACGCTCTCAGAGAAGCAGCAGCAGCAATCGATCGTACAGCTTACTCAGACGAATCACTTGCAGCACTTGATGCAGTTCTTGTAAAAATCACAGACGATATGAAACTTCCTCAGCAGAACATCGTTGATGGTTGGGCAGCAGACCTCGAAGCAGCTCTTGCAGGTCTTAAACGTACAGTAGATAAAGCTCAGGCTAATGTTCAGATCGTTCTCAACAAAGCAGCAGCTGAAAAAGACGATGTTATCACAGTTACAGTTAAACTTACAACTAACTACTATGTAACAGGCGTTCAGCTTCCCATCCTCTATGATAAGACTCTCTTCGAACTCGTTGGTAACGAAGGCGGTATGTCATATCTTACATTTGATGAAAACAGCAGCTTTGTAAATGGACGTTACGACCTCAATGGTAACTCAGGTCTTACAAACGGCTTCAACTTTACATCAGATCCAGATGAATGGAAAACAGATGTAGCTAAAGCACAGTATGACTATGCTTGGATTACAGCAGCATTCAACAACAACACAAACACATCTAAGCCCAATAAACTTGCTATGCCTCAGGACGAAGTATTCGTTACTTTCCAGGTTAAAGCTCTTGATGATGTAGCTGATACAATTTCAGCAATCTTTATCAGCCCCGAATGGACAAAGACAGATGCAGTTAAAGCTGGTACATTCACAATGGGTTACTCAGATACAGAAGTTAACACTAAACCTCTCACATACGTTACAACAGGTATGACATACAATGTTGAAACAATCGCTATGGAAGGCGTTGACTTTACAGGTACAGTTCAGACATTCGCTACAAGCACAGACAATGGCGATGAACTTACAACAATCGAACTTATTGTTGACGGCGAAGTTAAATATTCAACAACAGTTGCTGGTGTTGGCACACAGAACTTCCTTATCGAAGGTGTAGAAGCTGGTACATACACAGTTAAAGTTTCTAAGAAAGACCATGCAACACGTGAATACGAAATCGTTGTAGAAGATGAAGCAATTGAAGAAGCACTTAAGATTCATCTCTTAGGTGATATCAACGGCGATGGCAAACTTATGGTTACTGACTATTCACTTATCCTTAGACATGTTAAGAAAACAACAACCCTTGAAGGTTATGAACTTCAGTGTGCAGATGTTGACACAAACGGCAAAGTAATGGTAACAGACTATTCACAGGTTCTCCGTCACGTTAAGAAAACTGCACTTATCTGGTAATTATCTCCGAATAATGATTTTATAAATAACCCTGATCGTCCAAAAGGCATTATGTCTTTTGGGCGGTGTGGGCTTTTAATAGGAGGAAAATGATATGAAGAAAAAAATCATAGCCATAGCTTTGAGTGTAGTAATGCTTCTTGGTATTATTCCATTCGCAGCAATGGCAGCAGACGACATCGACTTTACATTTGATTTTGAATTCAGCAAAACAGAAGTAAAAGCAGGCGATGTA
>JAZSJD010000005.1:0-5925 GCA_045534165.1 Acutalibacteraceae bacterium
TTTTTACAATCCTCCCGTCAGGCTTCGCCTGCCACCCTCCTTTACACAAGGAGGGCTTTTGACTCACAGCTAAATTTATAATTTAACTGTAACATTTCCAAACGTGTCAAAAAACACCGCCGTGTCATTCTCGAGTGTAACGAAGAATCTCGGCGGTGTTATAGTTTATTGTTTTCCTTTTTCAGATCCTTCGCTTCGCTCGAGGATGACGAAAAAGGAAATGGCAAGGTTGGTGCGATAGTAAATTATAATTTAGCTGTGCATTGATATAACGAGGCTCCCCTTGAAAAAGCAAGGGGCGATTCCCCTGTCAGGGGAAATGTCCGAAGGACAAAAGGGTTCCCGTTTCTGGAAGAAACTGTCGAAAAACGAAGTTTTTTGACTGAGGGGATTTTTCGCTTAGATTACAATTTAATCTTCAATAATTTTATTATAATTATCAAGCTGTTGTGCTGTTGGCTTGTAATCAGTTTTTGAACAGCAGGGGATGTCAGGTTGTGTTCCGTCGCTTGCAACAAAGGGACTCTGACGGTCGTTTTCGTATTCTTTACGTGTTGCTTCATCGTGGAAATCAGGAACATCATAAGGAACAAATCCGTTTAAAATTGAACGGTGTGCAAGTATGGCAACAGAAGCCATATTGATTGCAGAATAAATATCATAAGGAAGTTCAGGTTCTCTGTTTTCGCTGATACATTCAAGGAATTTTTTTGCAATAATATAATCTCCGCCACCGTGACCGCTTTGTTCAATAAGCTCTTTATCAGCATCGTTGAAATCAGGTTCATAAAGGTTGTTTTCTTCCATACCTTCAGGAACATCCCAATGGTTATATCGGAGCATAACTTTTTCGCCCATACCACGTAAGTTTTCAATCTGACCTTTTGTGCCGCAGATTCTGTAAGCATTGTGGTGTGCGCCGAAAGCTGCACAGCCGGTTACTCTGAAAACAGAACCGTCATCATTGAAAGTTGTTATAATTGCTGCTCTGTCGCCAACCATTCTTGCAGTTGCTTCTTCTTCAATGGGAGAAAAAATACTCATTGCAGAAATTCTTTTTGGCGTTGCACCGGTTGAACTCATAAGGGGAGCTAATGAGTGTGTTATGTAATAACTGCGTGGGAGAAAGTTACGCCAATGCTCAGCGGTGTATATATAACCTTTAAGAAATTCAGAATCAGTAGGGTTTACAGGATGGTTATATTCGCCCTCTGCATAAAGAATTTTACCTAAAGTGCCACCATCACAGACTCTTTTCATTTCTCTGTTGAAAATCATCTGGGGATAATTTTCTGCAAGCATAAAGATAGAATCACTTTTTTCATAAGCACGGATTAATTCAACACCCTCCGCAAAAGTACCGTTGCTTGTACATTCGCAGTAAACGTGAATGTTTTTTTCAAAACACTTTATTGCAAAAGGTGCGTGTTCGTGGAAAAAGTTAGCAATGATAACTGCATCCAGGTCAAGTTCCAGCATTTCATCAAAATCTTTATAGACAGGGATGTCCGATTCTAAATTTTTAAGACCTGCTTCTGCTCTTTTTTCGTTACATTCGCAGAGTGCTACAATTTCACAATCAAGCAGTTTGAAGTTCTCAGCAATATCAGTGCCTCGTCCTGCACCCAAAACACCTATTCTGAATTTTTTCATAACAACACTCCTTTTTTTGTTGTGATTTTAGTTTAGCAGATATAAGGGAAATAAGCAATATAGTATTGATAAAAAGGATTTATTATAGTAGAATTAAAATGGTGATGATAATGAAAATTCTGGGAAGCGACTATGACGGTACTTTAAACCACAAAGGAATAAGCGAAGAAAAGAAAGCATCAATTGAAACCTGGCGCAAAAAGGGAAATGTTTTTGCTCTCGTTACAGGCAGAGGTGCAGAGGATATTCTGAAAATATACACAGAACAACAATTTCCCTGCGACTACATTGTCTGTGATAACGGTGCAGTTATTATGAAAACTGATGGTGAAATTATTTCCCGTGTGAAATGTAAAAAGGAACTCATAAAACCGCTTGTTAAGCTTTTGTTTGAAAGCGATTGCCTTTGGGGTGATTTGCATTCAGATTTGAAAGTGAATATTCTGCCTGAAGAAAAAGATTGCAAAAACCACGATGACTATACTCTGGAGAATATGCCTGAATTTGATTATTTCACCCAGATAAGCACAGCACTCCCTGATTTTGAAAAAGCAAAAGAAGTTACTGAAAAAATAAGGGATGTTTTCGGCAATGAACTTAATCCTTTGCAGAACGGAACCTGCATAGATATTGTAAGGGCAGATATGAACAAAGCAAAAGGTATTTATCTGCTGATGGATTTTGTGGGTGCAGAATATGAAGATGTAATTACAGTAGGCGATAACATCAACGATATTGATATGTTAAAAGAATTCCGTTCCTATGCAATGGAAAACGGTGTTGAGGAAGTTAAAATGATTGCTGATAACATAACATCAGGTATTGAAGAATTAATTGAAAAAGAACTTGAAAAGTAATAACAGTAATGGTCAGTCCGGATAAACTACAATAATTATAGATGAAGGGTGAAGTTATGCCGAAATTTTTAAAACGAATAAAACGTGTGCTTGACAAAACGATTCCTGACAGAAAAGAACTTGTACACAAAGAACATCCACGTCTTGACTACATAATGTTGCTTATGAGAAATATGTTTGTGGCACTGGCAACAGTCTTTTTTATTCTGGCTTTTTTCTTTGATGATTATTATCATGTTCTTAAGGCTGTAGGTTATTTCTTCGGTGCATCGGCATACGTTTTTGAATGCCTTTTGCTGACGGATTGTTTCAAAACCAAAGTGCCCCATGAAGAAATGTTTATGGTGTATTGTCTGGGACCTCTTTATATAATTATGGGATTAGGCTATATTCTGAAATAAAACACAGGTGATGAAATATGAAAACTGTTGCTGATGTAGATGGAAATTTTAAAATCAGAACGGAAATACAGAAAGACGATATTCAGTTTTTTGATGTAAAAAAAGAACCGTTCAGTATTTACGGTGTATTTTTTGAAAACGGAAAATTCAGAAGAATGCCTGAAGAAGTTGCGAAAACAGTAAATGATGGTGTTTATTTTCTTCATTCAAACACAGCAGGTGGCAGAGTGAAATTTATAACAGACAGCCCTTATGTTGCCATTTTTGCAAAAACGCCTTATGTTGGCAAAATGCCTCATCTTGCATTGACAGGCTCTGTTGGTTTTGATTTATATATTGAAGATGATTATTTCAAAACTTTTATACCACCCTTTGATATAACCGATGGCTTTGAAAGTGTTATAGAATTAGGTGAAAGCAAAAAAAGAGAAATTACAATCAATTTTCCCTTATACAGTGATGTAAGTGAATTGTATATCGGCATCAGCAAAAATGCCCGATTGTCTTCGCCCAAGCCTTACAAAAATCAGAAGCCCGTTGTTTTTTACGGTTCTTCAATCACTCAGGGGGGATGTGCTTCAAGGCCGGGACTTTCCTACCAGAGCATTGTTTCAATAAAATCTGATACAGATTTTATTAACCTTGGTTTTTCAGGAAGTGCACGTGGGGAAGAAACAATTGCAGAATACATAAAGAATCTTGATATGTCTGTTTTTGTTTATGACTATGACCACAATGCACCTGATTTAAATCACCTTGAAAAAACTCACGGTAAAATGTTTGATATAATCCGTCAGGCGAATCCTGATCTGCCTGTTGTGATGATGTCAAGACCTGTGTATCTGTTGAGTGAGGAAGAAGAAAAAAGACTCGATGTTATTAAAGGAACATACAACAAAGCAAAGGAAAACGGGGACAGAAATGTTTATCTCATTGACGGACCTGAACTTATGAAATTTGCAGAAAATGAAGGTACTGTTGACGGTTGCCATCCCAATGATCTTGGCTTTATGTCCATAGCAAAAGCTCTCGGGAAAGTTCTTGAAGAAATTTTAAATCAGAGGTGAAAACTATGTCATATAATGTGAAACCGAAAATGATTTTATTTGATGTGGGAGGAACTTTGTTTCATGGAGGCAAGTTCAGTTCTGCTGACGGTCTTTCAAAATTAAGGCTTTATGCAAAAAATCCCCAGGTTACTGATGATGAAACTTTAGTTTCCCTCTGGAATGAATATATGGAAGAAACCCATATTCCTTTAAAGTCGAAATCAGGCATTACGCTGGATATGCCTTTGTCCGCAGTAATAAAATATATTACTATGAATGCAGGGCTTCATTTTGATATTTCAATTGCAGAGCAGGAAGAAATTTTCGACAGGTTCAATTCACAAAGGGAAGTGATTGATGGTGTGAAAGAGTTGCTTCTGACTCTTGAAAAACTTAATATCAGAACAGCAGTTATCAGCAACAATGCAATGAGTGGTGAAGGTCTGAAACTTGCAATTGACAGATGGATTCCTGAAAATAATTTTGAATTTATCCTCACAAGTGCTGATTTGCTTTTCGCAAAACCTGATAAATCACTGTTTGTTGCTGCTGCAAAATATGCCCATCTCAACACAACAGATTGTTGGTATTGCGGTGACGGAAGAATCCCTGATGTTGATGGTGGCAAAAATGCAGGGATGAAACCTGTTCTGCTTGATGAAAAATCAGACATTCCTCTTGAAATGCGTACTGACGGTGGCAGAGGGGAATATATGACAGTAAACAATTGGAAAGAACTTGAAAAGTTTTTGACAATTTCTTTTATGTAATATATAATTGGAATATTAAAAGGGAGGTGCCTTTATGGCTGCAAAAATTTTAAGTTTTTTCATTGCAATTCTTATGTTCTTTTCACCCCAACTTCCTCATCTTCTTGATTTGCCTGCAATTGCAAAAGGTCAGGATTTAAACCTTGAAGAAAGATTCACTCTCGAGTGGTCAGATGAATTTGAGGGAGATGAACTTGACAGAACAAAATGGGATGATAACCAGTCTGTTGATACGCTCCATTGGGGACCAATCCGTAAAGGTGGTTATTGGCACAAGGATATGATTGATGTGCGTGACGGTAACCTTGTTATTTCAACAGAATATAAAGATGAACCTCTTGAGGGTGAAACTTTCGGCTCTCCTGACAGCTACGGTACAGGTTACTACACAGGTATGATTGCAACTCACGGCAAGGCAGAATTTCTTTACGGTTATTATGAATGCCGTGCAATTCTTCCCAAATCAACAGGTATGTGGTCCGCTTTCTGGATGATGAACGGTGACGTTTATAATCAGGACGGTTCAGGTCAGGACGGAACAGAAGTTGACGTTTTTGAATCAATGTATTATAAAGATGAATGGTGGGGCGCAGGTGACTGTGTTGTAAGCGGTATCCATTTTGACGGTTATGACGGAATGCATCAGGGCGATTCGATCGGCAGATTCTTTGCAAACAACCCTTATGAAGAATATAATACATACGGTGTTGAGTGGACTCCCGAAGAATATATTTTCTATATCAACGGTAAGGAAACAGGCAGACTCAACAAAGGCGGAGTTTGTCAGAACCCTGAATATCTTATTCTTTCCTGCGAAATTGCAGGCGAAAACGGTGTGGCTTATGCCGACAGACACGGAACAGGTCCTATTAGTCTGAAACCCGGTGAAACAGCAGAATTTATTGTTGACTATGTAAGAGTTTATAAACATAAATAAGTTGTTACGCAGATAGTTTTCTATCTGCGTTCAGACTGTCAATAAACCCGCATAAGCATATATGCGGATATTATTGATATAAAAAGTTATTATTAAAACCAAGAAAAACGGCAATTGAAAAGTGGGTGATACATCGAATATCACCCACTTTTTGCATATATTTGCCATTTTTTCACCCTCTCGAGGTACCATCGTACATCTTCGGGGTTCAAAAATGTCATTCTGCAGATTTCTTGGCAGTCTCACAGCTTGTCGAAA
>JAZSJD010000083.1:0-15565 GCA_045534165.1 Acutalibacteraceae bacterium
GCATATGTTGCTTACAAAACTTCAAACTCAGCAAATGTTGAAGGTACAATGGTAGTAACATTCGCAGATGGCACAACAGCTGAATATACAGTAATCTTTGACCTTGGTCTTTGATATTTAAACACAAAAATGGCGGTTGTCATAAAGACAGCCGCCATTTGATTTTTAATTTATTATCTTTTATCTTTGTTTACTGATAACAGGATAATTGATAACAGCATACAAGCAATGGAAATAAATGCAATCGGTGATGGTGTTTCGTTAAAAACTATAAAACCGACAACAGTTGCTGAAACAGGTTCAACAGAAGCGATGATAGAAGCTTTTGATGGAGATAATTTTGTAAGACCGTAGGTGTAAAAAATGTAAGGCAAAACAGTTGTTGTTATTGCAAATAAAATAAAAAATCCGAAATCACTCCAGCTTAAGAACATTTCACCTGAAATATTTTTCCAATCAACAAAAGGTATAATTCCGATTAAAGCAAAAAGAAAAGTATAGAAAATTATTGTCGGTGATTTATAACCTTTGTTTAATGCAATTCTTGAAAAAATTGAATATAAAGCATAACCCAGGCCTGCACCTAAGCCAAAAAGCAGACCTTCAGGTGAAAGACTTACTTTACTGTCTAAAATACCACTTGTTAAAATGCAACTTAATATTGCTAACAGCAGAGCACTTATTTTTATGACGGTTATTTTTTCCTTGAAAACTATTGTGGAAATCACCATCACTATTGCAGGTGCAGTATAAAGTAAAACTGCCGCAACTGAAAGTGGTGCATAGCTCATACATTTGAAATAGCAGAAGTTGAAAAATATGATACTGCATATTCCTGCACCTATGAAACACCAGATGTCTTTGATTCTGATTTTCAGCAAATCTCGTTTGAAAATAAACAAAAACAGAAAAAGTATCACCACAGTCAAAAGTGCCCTGATAGTAACAATTTCCATTGAAGAAAGATTGTTTGAAAATTTTCTTATAAAGATGCCGATTGTTCCCCATAGTATTCCGGCAAGGGTAACACAGACAGCGCCCAGAAAATTATCTGAATTTTTATTTTTCATTTGAATATCACCGTGATAAATGATACCACCGAGTATAGGTTGTGTCAATGAATCGGATGAGAAAATCCGTAAAAAGTTTCAAATAAATTTACACTATTGCTAATATTTACAGCATTATTATCATTGACGAAAAAGCAGATATACATTATAATAAGTGATAAGCTTTACCATTGGGGTATTGGATTGAAAGGTTTAGGATTTTAGATATGGATAATGTTTTATTTGATGTAATGCCTGTTGTGGCGCTCAGGGGACTTGTTATATTTCCTGAAGAAAAATTACATTTTGAAGTAGGCAGAAAAAAATCAATCGCTGCGCTTAAAGCCGCAATGGCTAACGGACGTGAGATTTTTCTTGTTGCCCAGAAAAGTGTTTCAATAGAAGAGCCGACACCTGCTGACCTTTTCAGAATAGGTGTGGTTGCATCTGTTCAGCAGATAACAAAAATTCCCAACAGTGAAAATGTAAGAGTTACCGTTAACGGAATGTACAGAGCTGAAATTGCTGAAATGATTTCTGTAAAACCCTATCTTGAAGCATCTGTCAAACTTACAAGAACGCACAGAATAAAAGAAGACGAAAAAGATTATGTCAGCGCACTTACAAGACAGCTTAAAGATATTTTTGAAGAATATGCTCAGGCAGCACCAAGGCTCGCACCTGATGTTCTGCTTGGTGTGATTGATGAAAAAAATCCCGGCAGACTTGCTGATTATATTGCCGGAAATATTATGATTGAATATGAACAGAGATATGAAATTTTAAGTGAGCTTAACATTGCCAACAGACTTCTTAAATGTTGCACAATGCTTAAAAGTGAAATTGAACTTTTCTCTCTCGAAGAAAAAATTCAGTCAGTTGTTCAGGAAAGAATTGATAAAAACCAGAAAGAATATTTCCTTCGTGAACAGATGAAAGCAATTTCTGAAGAACTGGGTGAAGGTAAAAGTGCTGAAAGCGAAATTTTATCTTTCCGTGATCAGATCAAAGCTATCGGTCTTGAAGAAGTGCATGAGAAGAAACTTCTTGATGAATGTTCAAGGCTTGAGAAGATGGCACCTTCATCTCCCGAAGCAACTGTTTCACGTTCATACCTTATGACAGTTCTTAATATGCCCTGGAATATTAAGACAGAGGATAAACTTGATCTTAAAAATGCTCGGAAAGTTCTTGACAACGACCACTATGGTCTTGAAAAAGTTAAAACAAGAATTATTGAAATGTTGGCTGTAAGAAAACTGAATCCTGATATTAACGGACAGATTATTTGTCTTGTAGGCCCTCCCGGTGTTGGTAAAACATCAATTGCACGTTCAATTGCAGAATCTATGGGCAGAAAATATGTGAGAATTTCTCTTGGCGGCGTGCATGATGAAGCTGAAATCAGAGGTCACAGAAAAACTTATATCGGCTCAATGCCCGGCAGAATTATGGCTGCTATGGAGCAGGCGAAAAGTTCCAATCCTCTTATGCTCCTTGATGAAATTGACAAATTAGGTTCAGACTATAAAGGCGACCCTTCGTCAGCTCTTCTTGAAGTGCTTGATGCTGAACAGAATTTTGCTTTCTGCGACCACTATCTTGAAGTGCCATTTGACCTGAGCAAAGTTTTGTTTATCACAACAGCTAACGATAAATATTCTATTCCTGCACCCTTGCTTGACAGAATGGAAATTATTGAGCTGGGCAGTTATACTCACGAAGAAAAATTCAATATTGCAAAGAAACATCTTGTTCCCAAACAACGTAAACAACATGGCATTGGCGGTAATATGTTAAGAATAACTGATTCTGCGTTGCACGAAATAATTGATGGTTACACAAGAGAAGCAGGTGTAAGACGTCTTGAAAAACAAATTGCATCAATTTGCAGAAAAACAGCTTTTAAACTTGATGAAGAAAACAAGAGAGTCACAGTAAAACCTGAAAATCTTGAAGAAATGTTAGGTTCAAGAAAATATAAAGATGAAAAACTTTCCGCAAAAGATGAAATAGGTGTTGTTAACGGCCTTGCATGGACAAGCGTTGGCGGTGAAATGCTTCAGGTTGAAGTTGCAGTGCTTGAAGGTAAAGGCGAAATCAAACTTACAGGCTCTTTGGGCGATGTTATGAAAGAATCTGCATCTGCAGCAGTAAGCTTTATCCGTTCAAAAGCGAAAGAATATGAAATAGATGAAGATTTCTATAAAACAAAAGACATCCACATTCATTTTCCTGCAGGAGCAATTCCTAAAGACGGTCCTTCAGCAGGTGTGACAATTGCAACAGCATTGCTTTCTGCATTAAGTGATACACCTGTTAAATGTGATGTTGCAATGACAGGTGAAATTTCATTGCGGGGTAAAGTTCTACCTATTGGCGGTTTGCGAGAAAAAACAATGGCAGCTTATCGTCATGGAATAAAAACAGTTATTATACCTGAAGATAATAAATCAGACCTTGACGAAGTGGAAAATGTTGTAAAAGATAATATCCGTTTTGTTTTTGCAGAAAATCTTGAAACTGTTTTCGAGAATGCTTTATCAGAAAAGAAAAAAGCTGAGAAGAAAAAAGAAACAGAAATAAAAAGAGAAATTATTACAGAAAATACAGTTGCGTCAAGGAGGAGAAGTAATGCTTAAGTTTGAAAAATCTGCTTATGAAGCATCTTATGGTACGTTTGCACAGTTGCCTGTTTCAACAAAAGCAGAAATTGCTTTTGCAGGACGTTCAAATGTGGGCAAATCCTCTTTGCTTAATAAAATTCTTAACAGAAAAGGACTTGCACGTGTAAGTTCTGTGCCGGGTAAAACTGTAACTATTAATTTTTATTCAGTAGATAATATTTATTTTACTGATTTACCCGGATATGGTTATGCCAAAGTTTCCGATAACGAAAAGAAACGTTGGGCAGACCTTATGGAAGGATATTTTGCATCTGACAGAAATATAAAACTTGTTGTAGTGCTGACAGATATGAGAAGAAGCATTACAAAAGACGATATTGATATGATTGAATATCTTGACCATAATAATTTTAAATTTGCAGTTGTTATGACAAAAAGTGATAAGCTCAACAAAACTGAATATGCAAAACGTATGCAGGAAATTCAGGTTGAGCTTGAGGGTTATAACCCGGTAGCGATTGTCCCTTTTTCATCTCTTAATGGTGATGGCAGAGATGAATTGAGAAAAGTAATCGATTCTTCAATTGATTAATACACCGAAAGGATTGATAAAATGTTTGTTTCAGATAGTCTTGGTGTGAATGGAAAAGGCCATCTCACTTTTGGAAATCACGATACTATTCAATTGGCTGAAAAATATTCAACACCTTTATATGTTTTGGATGAAGTTCTTATAAGAAAGAATTGCCGCAAATTTGTTGATTCAATAAACGAAAATTATGATGGAAACGGCAGAGTTATCTATGCGTCAAAAGCCTTTTCCTGCAAAGCAATGTACAAAATTATTAATGAAGAAAATATGGGAATTGACGTAGTTTCAGGCGGAGAAATTTATACAGCTCTTCAGGCAGGATTCCCTATGGAAAAAGCATATTTTCACGGTAGCAACAAGTCATACAAAGAACTTGAATTTGCAGTTGAAAGTGGCGTAGGCAGAATTATGGTAGATAATCTTTTTGAACTTGAAATGCTCAAAGAGATTGCAGAGAAAAAGAACACCACAATCAATGTTATTGTAAGAGTCAAACCCGGTATTGAAGCAGAAACACATTCTTTTATAATGACAGGTCAGACAGATTCAAAATTCGGCCTTGACCTTGGCACAGGGGATGCAATGACAGCAATAAAAACTGCATTGGAATCAGATGGTATCTGTTTCAAGGGGATTCATTGCCATATCGGTTCGCAGATTTTTGCAGTTGATTCTTTTGAACAGGCAGCAAAAGTTATGGTAGGCATTATGAAAGATATCAAGGATGAAACAGGTTACGAGGTGGAAGAGCTTGACCTTGGCGGAGGTTTCGGTATCAGATATATTGAAGAACATAAGCCTGCAGATTTCAAAGAATATATGGAAAAAGTTGCAGTTGTAATCAAAGAAGAATGTGCTTCAAATAATCTGAAAACTCCTTTTATTATTATTGAACCGGGAAGATCAATTGTTGCTGAAGCAGGCATCACTCTTTATACAGTAGGTGCAATCAAAACAATTCCTGATGTAAGAACTTATGTTTCAGTTGATGGCGGTATGTGCGACAACCCAAGATACATTCTTTACCAGTCATCATATATGGCTGTTGTTGCCAACAAAGCAAATGAAAAAGCAGATTTCTGTGCAACAATTGCAGGCAAGTGTTGTGAAAGCGGAGATATGATTGGTGAGAATATGTATATTCAGAAACCTGAATCAGGCGATATTTTAGCTGTGCTTTCAACAGGTGCTTACAACTATTCAATGTCTTCTAACTATAACAGAAATCCCCGCCCGGCAGTAGTTTTACTCAACGAGGACGAGGACAGAATTATTGTTAAAGCAGAAACATATGAAGATTTAATAAGAAATGATATGTAAAAAAATAAACCGACTTACTTTATAGTAAGTCGGTTTTGCTTTTATTCAAAAAGTGGAGTTGAAAAATATCTTTCAGCAGTGTCGGGAAGAACCGTGATAACTGTTTTGCCTTTACCTAATTTTTTTGCAAGTTTAAGAGCAGCCGCTACATTTGTGCCGCTGGAAATTCCGCACATCAGACCCTCTTTGCTTGCCAGATCTTTTGCAGTCTGAATAGCTTCTTCGTCAGTTACAATATAAATATCATCATAAACTTTCTGATTTAAGTTATCAGGGATAAGTCCGTCGCCGATACCCATCTGAAGATGTGTGCCAATGTTGCCTCCTGCCAGGATTGCTGCATTTTCAGGTTCAACTGCCCAGATTGTGATGTCGGGATAGTTTGTTTTAAGAACTTCACCTATGCCTGAAATTGTACCGCCTGTTCCAACACCGGAACAGAAACCGTGGATAGGTTCAGCAACCTGCTCCATAATTTCAAGAGCTGTGTGATATCTGTGAACAGCAGGGTTTGCAGGGTTAGTGAATTGCTGAGGAACAAAAACTCTCGGGTCTTCTTCAGCCATTCTTACAGCTTCTTTAAGACAGTTTTCAATACATTCGCCGATGTTGCCGTCGTCGTGGATAAGTTTTACTTCTGCACCGTAATGTTCAACCAACATTCTTCTTTCACAGCTTACGCTGTCGGGCATAATGATAACTGTTTTATATCCTCTTACAGCACCAACAAGTGCAAGGCCGATTCCCTGATTACCGCTTGTGGGTTCAACGATGATTGTGTCTTTTGTAATAAGACCGTCTTTTTCGCCCTGAATTATCATATTATAAGCAGTTCTTGTTTTGATTGAACCGCCTACGTTGAGACCTTCATATTTAACAAGCACCTGAGCGCTGTCTTCATCTACCATATTGTTAAGTCTTATGATAGGAGTGCTACCCATTGCTTCGAGAACATTGTTATAAATCATCAAATCATTCCTTGTATAATCATATAAAATAATTTTACTCTGTTCAGAAAAATTGTCAAGTCTTTTTTGCTTTTATTTTATAAGTATGCTATTATATGTAAAGAGGTGTTTGATGTGAACTATTTTTTATGCCCTGTTTGTTCAGGTAGTTTAATTGAAAATGAAAAAGGTGCAGTGTGCCCCAACGGACACTCTTTTGATAAAGCCAAGAGCGGGTATGTTAATCTGTTGCCAAATAATCTGCCGGCAGGAAACCACGGTGACAATAAATTAATGATTAAAGCACGTCATGATTTTCTTGAAAAAGGCTATTATCTGCCTTTGAGAGATGAACTTTGTAAAGTTATCAATAAATATATGATAAGCGGTGGTGTGCTTCTCGATGCAGGTTGCGGAGAGGGTTGGTACACAAAAGGTGTATATGACTGCCTTGAAAATAAAGAAATTTTAGCTGTGGATATTTCAAAGGATGCAATGAAATATACAGCCAAGAGAGAAAAGCAGATAAAAAGTGCTGTTGCAAGTGTTTTTCATCTTCCTGTTGAAAACACAAGTGTTGATATTCTGCTTTCTGTATTTTCACCTTTGTGCGAAAGCGAATTTGAAAGGGTAATAAAGAAAGAGGGATATTTTGTTTATGTAATACCCGGCGAAGACCATTTATGGAGCCTGAAAAAGGCAGTTTATGATGAACCTTATAAGAATTCAGTTAAACCATATGAAATGGAAAGTTTCCAATTTGTGGAAAAATCTGTTGTACGTGGTGTTATGAAAATGCAATCAGATGAAGATACAATGAATTTGTTTATGATGACACCTTATTATTATAAAACCTCAGAGAAAGATTTTGAGAAGCTGATGAAAAACGCTCCGGAAGAAATAGAATATTCATTTGAGATTCTTGTTTTCAGAAAGGTTATAGGTGAATTATAATTTATTATTGCAAGAACTATTAAGTATATGCTATCATATCAATATAATCAAGGAAAGCAGGTTTTCTTATGAATTATCTTAAATATGTAAATATAAAACAGGGCTCAGAATCTCTCCACAGATTTTCTCAGGGCAACACCTTACCTTTGGTGCAGAGACCTTTCGGCTTTGCAGCATTCAGTCTTCAGACAGAAACATCAAGAGGAAGCTGGTATTATCATCCTGGGGACCGCTCAGTTGAAGGTATAAGACTTACACGTCAGCCAAGTCCTTGGATAAGCGACCATAGTGCTTTTACAATGATGCCACAGATAGAAAAACCATATGTGGACTTTGAAGATTGCTGGTCAGGTTACGACCCTGATAAGGCAATTTTACAACCACATTACCTTAAATGCTATCTTAAAAGACCTTTCTGTGATTTTGAACTTACACCTACTGAATACGGTGCTTGTGTAAGGCTCAGCTTCAAGGAGGATTTCGACCGTTACCTTTCTGTTTTACCTGTTAAATTCAACTGCGAATATGAATTTAACAAAGAAACTAACCGACTTTACTGTTGGACAGATTGCAACCGCGGAAAAAAGAGCCACGACAAAGGCACGCTTAAAGGTTATTATGTTTTTCAGTTTGATGAAGATTCAGTTGATGTTGACAAAATCCTTGTAGGCAACAGAGACACTTGTGAAACTGAACACAGTCTTCACATCGAAGGTGAAAACACAGGAATTCATATTGCATTGAAGAAAAAGGATGTCACATTCACAGTTGCCACATCATTTATCAGCTACGAGCAGGCATTGAGAAATCTTCAGCACGATTCTGTTTACGGAAGTTTTGATGAACTCAAAGCAGAAAACGAAAGTATCTGGAATGAATATCTCAGAAAAATTGAGATAGATGCAGATGAAGATACAATGAAAACTTTCTATAGTTGTATGTACCGTACTTTCCTTTATCCCCATAAAGCATATGAACCTGATGAAAACGGTAATCCTATCCATTATTCACCAAGCGCTGACAAAGTGCTTCCCGGTGTGAGATACACAGATAACGGATTCTGGGATACATACCGTACCAACTATCCTTTCTATGCAATAGTTGCCAAAGATATTCTCCCCGAAATAATCGAAGGATATATTCAGGACTATATTGACGGTGGCTGGCTTCCCCGCTGGACTGCAGGTGATGCACAGAACTGTATGCCAAGCACTGCTATTGATGCAGTAATCGCTGATGTTGCGACAAGAAATCTTATTTCGGAAGATTTACTTAAAATCGCATTTGAAGGAATGGAACACCATGCAAATAAATCTTCAACAGTTGCGGCATACGGAAGAGAAGGTTGTGAGGAATATCTTAAATTCGGTTACGTTCCTTGTGACAAATTCAAAGAAAGTGTAAACCTGACTCTTGATGCAGCATACTTTGATGATTGCCTTGCTACTGTTGCTGACATATTAGGTGAAACGGATAAAAGAGATAAATATTTTCTTCGTTCCAAAAACTATAAAAATATTTTCGACAGTGAAACAGGTTTTATGAGACCCAAGGATTCTGACGGTAACTTCAAACCTGATTTTGATCCCATAAGATGGGGCGGAGATTACACCGAAGCAGCTGCATGGCAGACAACCTTTGCGGTACAGCATGATATTGACGGTCTTGCGGAACTCTATGGCGGTAAAGACGGTCTTATCAAAAAACTTGATGAGTTTTTCGCTACACCTGCTGATTACAGAGTGGGCGGATATAACTACGAAATCCACGAAATGACTGAAATGGCAGCCTGCGATTGGGGCCAGTGTGCTATATCTAACCAGCCAAGCTTCCATATTCCCTTTATTTACACATATTTAGGTTTCCCTGAAAAAACAGAATATTGGCTTAAAAAAATATGCAGTGAAGGATTCTCGTGGAAAGATGACGGTTTCCCCGGAGATGAAGACAACGGTTCAATGGCAGCATGGTACATTTTCTCATGCCTCGGTATATATCCCATCACTCCCGGTAAGCCCATCTATACAAACTGCAGACCTATGGTTGAAAACATACGGATTCTTGGCAAAAAAGTAGATTTCACAAAATATAATAACATCATTACATATGATGAAATAATGAAAGAAATCGAAGAATAATAAATGCCAAAAGACCTCTTGACTCTTATGTGAAGTCAAGAGGTCTTGTTTTTGAAATTTCATTCCACATTATATGCTCCGCGTGCCCACAGAATCCACTTTGAACGGTCAAGGGGATTAACTCCGTTTCTCGGATTTATATGTTCCATACCATCGTTGCACTCACGGTATCCATAAAAGTTCTGGGAAAGCACAGCTTTGCCTGAAGTTATTGTTGCCAATCTTTCAGGGAAATTCATTGATGTTGCAACCGGTACAACTGCTTCAAGAGTGGCCATCCCTGAACGGATAACAGGGCTGTCATATTCACCACCCATTTTAATTATTTCGGAGAAAATTTTCCCTGAAAAATCTTCAGGTGCAATAATACGGATTTTAAGTAACGGTTCAAGAATAGTTGTATTTGTTTGCAAAAGCCCGTTCATAAAAGCCATAGGTGTGCAGACAAAAAAATCAAGGGGATGTGTATGGATTGTGTGATGTTCACCACCCACAAGGGTACACTTGAAATCAGTTACTTCCCAGCCATAAAGTCCCTGCGTCAGGCAACTGTTGAATGATGTACGGATGTGGGACTGATAACGATAAAAGCATTGGTTGTTAGGCAATCTTCCGTGATAGGAAACGCCATAACCTCTTGGCATAGGTTCAATATCAAACTCCACAACAGCCCAGCAGGGTTTCGGCATAGTATATCTTGCAAGACCTTTACCGGATTTTGACGGTGTTTCTTTATATATAACGGTAGGCGGTGAAAATTCAGCAGAAAGATTATATCTTTCTTTCAGAAGGTTTGATAAAACTTCAAGCTGGATTTTACCTGTTGTGCTGATTGTTATTTCTTTCTGTCCGTTTTCCCATTTTGCATCCATATACGGTTCTTCATCTGACAATTCATTCAAAGCAGCAGCAAGAATGGGGACTTTAAGTGGGTCTGAATCATCAGGCGTTACTTTTACACGCAAGAAGGGATTAACAAGATTTGCAGTTTCACTATGTAACGGAGTGCCTATGTAAAAACCGTTCTTCGCCGACGGAAGACCGCACACGGCCGCAACATCACCGCTGCGGATAATTCCTGTATCTGTACTTTTTGCCCCACAGAATTTCTTTATCTGTGATACTTTTTCTTTGATTGATTTCTGCTCTTCAATTTCAACTGCATCAGTTTCTGTAATCAGATTTTTTTGAGGAACAAACATTTCAACTTCGTCTCTGTTTACAATTTCACCACCAAAAAGACGGATATGAGAAATTTTGCCCAAAGATTTATCGTGTTCAATTTTAAATATAATTCCGCAAAGTTCTTCAGTTTCTCTGCGTGCAGAATCAGGCATATATTCAACCAATATATCAGCAAGTTCTTTTACGCCAACACCATATTTGGCACTGCCGAAAACAACAGGTGTAAGTCTGCAATCTGAAATTTCTTTGAGGATAATTTCATCTGCCTTTGCTTTTGTAAGCACTTTATCTTCAAGAAACAGTTCTGCCACTTCATCAGAAATATCAGCAAGAGTTTCTGTGGCGTTGATACAAAAGCTTTTTTCATCAGGTTCTGATACTGAACAATTTTCTGTGCCTTCATTTTCAATATGTGAAAAGACAATATGTGTCTGTGCAGAAATATCTTTAAGTTCTTTTAAAACTGCATTAACATCTGCACCTGCTCTGTCAACTTTATTTATAAAAATAATTCTTGGCAAATTGGCTTTATCAAGGGATTTTAGAATGTTTTCAGTGTGGGCACGTACACCCTCTACTGCCGAAACAATAACAACCGCATAATCAAGTGCAGAAAGTGCACGTTCAACTTCGCCTGCAAAGTCAATATGACCCGGCGTGTCAATTATATTGATAGTTACATCTTTCCACTTCGTTGTTGCTGTTGCTGTCCGCACAGAAATACCGCGCTGTTTTTCAACAGAAAGGTTATCTGTTGCAGTTGTTCCCGAATCAACACTACCTGCATTGCGGATAGCACCTGTCAGAAACAAAAGTTGCTCTGTAAGTGTAGTTTTACCTGAGTCAACATGAGCAAGTATTCCGATGTTATGAAAAATTTCAGCCACAGACATTCCTTCCTCCTGAATTTTTTATCATTATATCATTTTGAATAATGACTTTCAACTTATTTATATCCGTTAAAAAGAAAACAACAGGTTGTAGTTAGAAAAAACAGCCTGTTATTTTATTTATTTTGTACAAAATTTGAAGAAAATCGGCTAAACTACTTGATTATAATTTGGTTTTAATATATAATGACTATGAAATTATATCTATAAGTGGATTAGTATACCCTTTTTTAGGCGTAAATTGATTCCTGGATAAATCAAATGTTATTTTTACAAATTTATTTTTCATTAAAACAATCGAAAGGCGGAGTATGTTATGAAAAAGAAATTGTTATCACTCTTGCTTGTAGTTGTAGTGATGATGACATCTGTTTCCATGGGATTCGGTGCCATTACTGCTTCAGCGGGCGCAGTAGGAGGCGGTGTTGAAGGTATCAATGCGTTCAGCCTTACAGGCGGTAGCGTAACCGGTACTTCTTTCAACACAACCATTAATATTAAGAGTAAAAATCCAAGCTATCAGATTAAGGTGAATTCTATTTCAGCCGTAATCAGATTCTATCAGGATGAAAATTCAAACCTCTCAACTGTTACTGTTTCATATACAGCAGGTACTGTTGTGGGAACAGGTGGTCAGAACTTCAATGTTACCGGTACTATCGGTGCAGGTCTTGCAGGTCTTATCCGTTACGAATGTAACTATGACCTTCTTGATGCAAACGGAAACGTTATGTACGCAGGCATGACAGGTTACGGTTATGGTATCGCTTCAGCAAACGGCCAGCAGACAGGTGCATTGGGTACAAGTTCAGGTGAACCTTCAAGACCCGGTGACCGTTACTATTTCAATAAATTCGACCAGATTAACTCACTTTATGTTCAGACACCCAGCATTACTTTGTCGTCTCATCAGGAAACATCAATGAATGCTATTTTAGGTGCAAGTTCAGCTAATATTAACATTACTCTTTCAGGTACTTACCCCAACACAATTACAGTAAGAAATCTTCACTGGGAATCTGTTGAAATGTATGGTACAGGAAATGTTGATACAACCTGGTTTGAAATGACTTCAATTCCCAACGGTTACTACAACTTTACAATCAACCATAATGGTTCTGCGTGGAAAAACGTTGAAATGTACTACAGAGCTGATGCACAGAAAAATGCCGCTCTCAACAAGTTCAATGAGTACCACGCAGAAGGCAGAGAAAAGAGCTACTATACAGCAGATTCATTTAATTATTATCTCCAGATTCTTGAATTTACTGCTCTTGTAGGTATGGCAATTCCCGGACCTAACTATGCTTACAACAGAGCTTGTACTTATGCTGATTTAGCAGCAGCAGGTCAGATGCTTGAGGATGCTAAAAACGCTCTTGTTCCCGTTGCAGCAGATTATACTGCGATGAATCAGGCTTATAATGACTTTACTGCCATCAAAGATAATACAGTAACTGTAAGAACTTATGACGGCGGTACATCTCTCGGTTCAACAACAATCCGTCTTTATGTTCAGTCTTCAACAGATGCAGTTGTATCTTACAGAAACTCATGTAACATGGGTCTTTACAGATACGATCAGCCCACAGTTGACGGTTATACTTCAACTATCAGGTCAATGACCGCAAACCTTACATACTCCGACGCCGTTTATACATATCTTGATATGGCAGTCAATGAACTGTCAACTTTGCAAAAATCAAATTATACAAATACAACATGGGCAGCTTATGAGACTGCAGTAAATAACGCAAAAGCGCTTGCACGTAATCTTAAAGCAAACTCACAGAACGATATTAACACAGCACTTAACAATATTGTTTCTGCAAAAATCAACCTTAAATATGTTCAGGCTAATACAATTGCCCTTCAGGAACAGCTTCAGAATGCAGAAGACACTTATACAGAATATGATAACGGCAAACTTCTCACAACTATGGAAGGTTTTGACGAAGCATGGACAGCATTTGAAGCTGCTTACAAAGAGGCAAACGCAGTAAAGAATTACACAATCGACAAGCAGGCTGACGTTGACGAAGCAACAAACAAACTTGCAGAAACAAATGCAATACTTTCAAACTATCGTCTTCTTGATACAAAACCTCTTCAGGAAGTTCTTTCTAAGACTCCTGAATATGATCAGTCAAAATACGTTGCTGACTCATATAACACATGGACTGCACTTCGTGTTGAAGGTTATACTTTCCTTGCTAAAGCCCAGGCTAACTATACAGGCACAGACAGAAAAACACATGCAGACCTTGATGAGATGAACAGACTTATCAACCTTATTCAGGCTTCATTTGATGGTCTTGAAAAAGTTAAGGCTGATTTTACAGCTCTTAATGCTGTTGTAGCACAGATTCCTGAAGAAGAAGTTCTCGCTCTTTACAAACCTGAAATTGTTGAAGCTATCAAGGCTGTTGTTGCAACAATCGACTATGGTACAACATTCGACAAACAGGGTGAAGTTGACGAAATCACAGATAACTTGGAATCTGCACTCGCACTGCTTACATCTGAAAACTACAGAGATGCTGACTATTCAGGTGTTGAAGATGCAATTGCAGATGCAGGAAAACTTAACAGAAACGAATATACAAACTTCTCAATCGTTGATGATGCAATCAACGCTGTTGACTGGACAAAGAAAATTGTTGACCAGGCAAATGTTGATGCAATGGAAAAAGCAATCCGCGATGCAATTAAAAATCTTCAGTATATTCTTGCTGACTACTCAGAGGTAGAAAAAGCAATTGCAGAAGCAGAAGCAATTGAAGGTAAAGATAACTACGCAAACTACTATCGAGTTCAGGAAGCTATCGATGCTGTTGATTGGAATGTAAGACTCGATAATCAAAAAATTGTAGACGGTTATGCAGCAGCAATCCGCGAAGCAATTTCAAGCCTTAAACTTGCTGAAGCTGATTACTCAGGCGTAACAGCTGCAATCGCAGATGCAGAAGCACTCAATCCTCTTTCAGATTTCAACAAAGATTTCGTTGATAGACTTGACCTTGCAATCTCAAATGTTGTTGCAGGTTATACAAAAGACAGACAGGCTGAAGTAGACGCTATGGAAGCTGAAATCAGAGCTGTGCTTGCAACTGCAGAAGAAAATCTTCTTCCTGCTGACTACACAAGAGTAAATGATGCTATCGCATTTGCAGAAAGCCACAATGAAGCAGAATACAGCAACTATCAGATTGTTAAAGATGCAATCAATGCTGTAAACTGGGATCTCAACTGTCGTCAGACAACAGAAATGCAGGCTCAGATTGATGCAATCTATGCAGCAGTAGAAGCACTTAAACTCCTTCCCGCTGACTACTCAAAGGTTGAAGAAGCAATTGAAAATGCAAGATATGCTTACCAGAACGGTGCATATCCTTATACACAGGAATCAATCGATAAAGTTGAAGAAGCAATCGCTGCAGTTGATTGGGAACTCGACGTTCAGCACCAGGCAGAAGTAAACGAATTTATCGTAGTAATCAATCAGGCTGTTTTAGGTCTTAAATACATCAGAGCTGACTATGCAAAGCTTGACGCAGCAAAGGCAGAATATGATGCACTTCAGAGAGACCTTTATGCTTCAATGGCAACAATCGATGCTTATGTTGCAGCACTCGATATGAACAAAACTATCGACAAACAGGCTGAAGTTGATGCAGCAGCAGCAGAACTTCTCGCATTGATTAAAGGACTTGAATATGCACCTGCTGATTACAAAGCAGTTAACGCTGCTATTTCACAGTTCAGCCAGATGCCTATCGAACATTATGATGAAGACCAGCACAAAGCTGTTCAGGAACTCATCGATAATATCAACTGGGATATCAAGAAAAACAATCAGGCTG
>JAZSJD010000009.1:0-5924 GCA_045534165.1 Acutalibacteraceae bacterium
TACAGAGGATGATGATACATTAATAGGCTTGCCGCATCCCTATACTGTGCCCTGTATAGAAGGGAAATTTCAGGAAATGTATTATTGGGATGTTTATTTCACAAATGTTGGTCTGATTAAATCTGGACGCTTGGCACAGGCAAAAAACAATGTTGATAATATGTGCTATATCCGCAACCAACTGCAGATTATGCCTAATTGTAACCGTACATATTATCTTTCTCGTTCACAACCACCTTTTCTTTCACAAATGGTTCGTTGCATTTATGAGCAGACAGGAGATACCGAGTGGCTTGATGAATGCTACAAGGCTCTTGAAAAAGAGTATGAATTTTGGGAAAATGAACGACAGACGCCCTGCGGACTTAACCGATATTACGGAAGCTTTAACCGTGAGGAGCTGATGAGCTTTTGCGGACTTTTATGCAATCGCTTTAATATCGAAAAGCCTGATGATGAAAGCATTGCAGAGTGTTACGGTAAGGCTATGTATTCCTTTGCGGAAAGCGGTTGGGATTGCAACAGCCGTATGGGGCTTGACTGTTATAATTATGCTTGGGTGGATCTGAATTCTTTGCTGTTTGGTATGGAAAGTGATATGGCGTTTTTTTCTGCCGAGCTTAAAAACGGATGCGAGGCAATGTGGAATGAAAAAGCAAATAGCAGACGAGAGTTGATGACAAAGCTTTTATGGGACGATAAATCGGGGGCTTTCTGTGATTATAATTTTGAAACAGGAAAACAAGCTGATATTATATCGGCCGCACAGTTTTATCCGTTATTTTCAGGTGTATGCACTAAAGAAGAGGCTGAACGCACGGTAGAATTATTATCTGAAATCGAAGCAGAGTTCGGTGTGGCTTGCTGTGAAAAAAGAGAGGATTTATACGGTCTGCAGTGGGATTACCCTAACGGATGGGCTTGCTTGCAATATGTTATTGTGCATGGGTTTTTGCGTTACGGCTATCGTAAGGAAGCACTTCGCATCGCTGAAAAATATAAGCGTTTAGTGGAAAAAGTCTTTGAAGAAACCGGAAAATTATGGGAAAAATATGATGTTACAACGGGCACTGTTTCACATAATAAAGAATATGAAACTCCTGCTATGATGGGGTGGACGGCCGGTGTTTATATTGATTTTTGTTCCTTGACGGGAGAATAAATTTAAGAAGAGATAACTGTAAACAAAGAAAACAATGATTTAAGGAGTATTAATATGAAGCCTGTAAGTTTTTATCTTGTTACCGATACACATTATTTGAACAATGTATTAGAACCCGGTGGAGAAGCTTTTGAAAAAAATATGGTCACAGAACAGTATTTTGTTAAGGAAAGTGGTGCAATTATAAGCTCAACTTTCGACAAAATTATTGAAGACAAAGAAACTGATATTGTTATTCTTCCCGGTGACCTTGTAAAAAACGGTGAAAAAGAAAGTCATAATGGGTTTCTGAAAGAGCTTTATAGACTTAAAGAAAATGGTAAAAAAGTTTATGTTATAACAGCCGGTCACGATTATAACGACTCTGCCTATGTTTTAAAAGACGATGGTCGTATGCCTGTTGAGGGTACAGACTATGACGATTTGTGTGAAATGTATGGCGATTTTGGTTATGGTGATGCTATTGCATTTGATGAGCCGACACACTCTTATGTTGTAGAAATCAGTAGTGGTGTCAGAATGCTCGCAATTCATTGTGACAGTAAGGGCCAACCAAAAGGTACGATGGATGACAGACTTATGGCTTGGGCAAAAGAACAGCTTGATAAGGCAAGAAAAGACAACTGCTCTGTTTTTGCAATTTGTCACTATCCGATTATTCCACCTGTACCTGTTTTTGAGTTAGTTGGAGATGCAAAAATAAAGGATTGGAGAAAGATTGCTTCATTTCTTGCTGATAACGGAGTTGAACTTGTGCTCACAGGTCATATGCATATTCAAAGCATAAACGAGTTTTATTCAGAAAAAGGCAACCGCCTCATTGATGTATGTACATCTGCTCTTGTGGGAAGTCCTGCAAAATACAGAAAAATCACCATAGATGAAAATTCTGTTCTTAAGGTTAAATCACTTGATGTGCCTGATTTTGGATGGGACTTAAACGGTCTTACACCTCAAGAGTATTTTGATAATCATTTCTCTTCTGCGATTGTTGCAAGAGTACGTGGCGCACTGGGCGGTGGAAATGGAATTGTAAAGCACCTTAAGGCATTTGCAAGAAAGCGCTTTGACAAAATGACGGTTAAGTCATTAAAGCGTTTGCTTTGCTTAAAACGAGATAAAGAATTTGACAAGAAAAAGTTTTCAGATTTTGTTGGTGAAGTCGGCTTAAGCATATTTACAGGTGATATGCCTTATGTTGAGGGGACAGCAGGATATAACCTTCTTGCAGGTATTCTTGACAGGTTTTCATTTGTGCTTAAAAAGGTTGAACCTAAACTTAGCAAAAATGGTGAAAAAATTGATTTAAGAAGTATGCTTCTTAACACTATCGGAAACAATAAAGACTTTTCGGATAATAATGCCGAATTTACACTTAAATAAATTCACAATATCGTAAGGTGAATAATATGTTATATAAAAAGAACGTTGAAAAATCACTAAAAACAGAACTTTTTAAAAATCCTACATCTGAATTCCGTGGAACACCTTTCTGGGCACTTAACTCATATTTGACAAAAGAAGAATTATGCCGTCAGATAGATGTATTCAAGGAAATGGGACTTGGCGGATTTCATCTTCACGTAAGAACAGGTCTTGAAAACGAGTACCTTAGTGAAGAATATATGGAACTTGTCAAGGATACTGTGGTTAAAGCAAAAAATGAAGAAATGCTTGCATGGCTTTATGACGAAGACCGTTGGCCATCGGGTGCTGCAGGTGGACTTGTGACAAAAGACGAAGAATACAGAAGCAGATGTCTCTTTTTCACTCCTTTCAGAGAAGAAAAACACAGTGGTATCAATGACTATTGGGTAAACAAAAAAGAAAATCCTATTGCTTGCTATGACATAATTCTTGACAGTGATGGTTTTCTTTCTTCTTACAAAAAAATCGGTGAAAATGATGAGGCTGAAGGTACAAAATGGTATGCTTTTCTTGAAATAGCAAATCCTTCCAGCTGGTATAACGGACAGACATATCTTGATACACTGAGCAGTGCTGCAGTTAAAAAGTTCGTTGAGATCACTCACGAAAAATATAAAGATAAAGTGGGTGATGAATTTGATAAGACCATTCCTGCTATTTTTACAGATGAGCCTCAGTTTACAAGAAAGGCAGTTCTTAATAATTCATTTGATAAAATGAATATTACAATGCCTTGGACTGATAATGTGCCTGAGCTTTACAAAGAAATGTATGGTGAAGATATTTTTGACACCCTTCCTGAAATTTTCTGGGACAAGCCTGATTCTGCACCGTCCGTTCATCGTTACAGATACCACGATTTTATTGCTGAATTATTTGCAACATCCTTTGCCGATACCATCGGTGAATGGTGTAATGAAAATGGAATTGCCCTTACGGGACATATGATGGAAGAGCCTACACTCAATTCACAGACTGCAGCACTTGGTGAGGCCATGCGTTCATACAGAAGCTTTAAGCTTCCCGGCATTGATATGCTTTGCAATCGGCATGAATTTACTACTGCAAAACAGACACAGTCTGCTGTTCATCAGTACGGTTATGAGGGTATGCTTTCAGAGCTTTACGGTGTAACAGGTTGGGACTGTGATTTCAGAACATATAAGCATCAGGGCGACTGGCAGGCTTGTCTTGGCGTTACAATCCGTGTCCCTCATCTTTCGTGGTATGCGATGAAGGGTGAAGCAAAACGAGATTATCCTGCTTCAATCCACTATCAGTCACCATGGTACAAAAAATATAATCTTATTGAAGATCATTTCGCAAGAGTAAACACTGCACTTACACGAGGCAAGCCTGTTGTAAAAGTGGGTGTTATTCATCCCGTTGAAAGCTTCTGGCTTCATTGGGGACCTAATGACAAATCGGCAATATTCAGAGAAAGTCTTGATGAAAGGTTTTCCAACGTTACAAAATGGCTTCTTGAGGGAAGTATTGATTTCAACTTTATTTCAGAGTCGCTTCTCCCATCTCTCTGCGAAAAAGGAAATGCGCCCTTAAAGGTCGGCGAAATGGAATACGATGCGATTGTCGTTCCCGGGTGCGAAACCTTGAGAAAAACAACGCTTGAAAGACTTGAGCAATTCCGTGAGAATGGCGGTAAACTCATTTTTATGGGTGATGCGCCTTCGCTCGTTGACGCTGTACCTTCTGATTATGCAAAATCACTTTTTGAAGAGAGTGAAAAAATCGACTTTTCTCGTGCGTCACTTCTCACAGCACTTGAGGATGTAAGAACTCTCACAATAAGATATGCTAACGGAAAACTTACGGATAATTACATATATCAGCTCCGTGAAGACAATGACTGCAAATGGCTTTTCATCTGCCCTTCAAAAGAACCTGATAACAAGCATATAGATAACGGTAAAGATATTCAAATTATTCTGAATGGCACATTTTCACCTGAAATTTACAACACAGAAAATGGTGAAATTAAACCGATTAAAGCAGAATACCGAGAAGGAAAGACCATTATTCGTTATCGTATTTTTGGTTATGACTCAATTCTTCTCAAACTCGTTGATGGTAAAACTGATTGTGAAAAAGCACAGCATATCCCTTCAACCTCAGGTGAAAAGCTTTGTGAAATGTGTGATTATGAGTTGTCTGAAGAAAATGTGCTTGTTCTTGATATGGCACAATGGAAAATTGACGATGATAAGGACTATTTTCCAAAAGAAGAAGTGCTTCGTCTTGATAACCTCATAAGAGAACGTCTTGGCATAATAAAAAGAGGCGGACGTGTTGTTCAGCCGTGGGTTTTAGGAAATCGTCCAAAGGACCACAAGGCAACGCTTAAATTTACGTTCAAGAGTGAAATAGATTATGATGGCGCAGTTCTTGCTCTTGAGGATGTTGATGTTGCAGATGTAATCTTTAATGGTGAAAAAATTACTCAACGAGAGGAAGGCTTCTATGTCGATATTTCAATCGGCAAAATGAAGCTCGGCAATATCGTAAAGGGTGAGAATATACTTGAAATCACTCTTCCCTTCGGTGAAACTGCAGGTCTTGAAAATGTGTTTGTTCTCGGTGATTTCGGTGTAAGAGTAGCGGGCTCTGTTGCAGTTGTTACTGAGCTTCCCGAAAAAATTGCATTTGGTTCTTTGCTTAATCAGGGCTTTCCATTCTATTCAGGTGCAGTTACATATAAAATCAAGAAAAAAACTGAAAACGGTAGTCTTACAGTTAATGCAAGTGACTATATGGGAGCACTTGTTGAAGTGAGTGTTGACGGTGAAATTAAAGGCGATATTATTTATCCGCCGTACACTCTTGAAATCAAAGGTATTCCTGACGGTGAACACGAGATAGGCTTAAAGCTTTATACTCACCGTTATAACTCATTCGGACCGCTTCATCTTGTGAATCTGAATGAAAAATGGCACGGTCCCGGTGCGTGGAGAACAGAAGGAATCAATTGGAGCTACGAATATGTGCTTCGTACAACAGGTATTCTCAAAACACCCGGTATAAATTAAATTATTTTCTGTTGTTTGTACAGGTGATTTTAATGCTGAACCAACAGGCGAAGCTTATGGTAAAATGCTTATGAAAACAAATGATTCAAAGTTTGTTGCCGATAACAGTGATGATGGTATAACATTTCACGGATATGGCAAAGTCAAAGAGAGGGCAAATGGTCCTTTTGACTATGCATTCGTTTCAAAAAATGTCAAAGTTTACAGATACAAAATTGTTCGCAATACTGTAATGGATATGTATCCTTCAGACCATTATCCTATTATTGTAGATGTTATGTTTTAAAAAT
>JAZSJD010000049.1:0-23518 GCA_045534165.1 Acutalibacteraceae bacterium
CCACTTGAAGAAGCAATGAAATATGTAGACACACTTGAAAAACCTTTTGATTCACAGATAATGAGAGAAATTGATTATGCAATGCATTTTTACAATCACCCCAAACCTAAAATGCTTATTGCATACAGACGAATAGCTTTCTTTGCAGAAGATTCTCCCAACCTGCGGATTACTTTTGACAGAAATGTGCGTTACAGAACAAATTGCCTGCAACTCGACAAAGGTGACGAGGGTATAAAAATTTTTCCTGATAACCTTATTATTATGGAAATTAAAACTGACGGAGCTATGCCTTTATGGCTGTCAGGCGTTCTTGATGAATTGAAAATTTTTCCAACGTCCTGCTCCAAGTATGGTACAGCATATAAACAAACATTATTAAATAAGGAGACCTTATAATGATTAATATTTTCAGTCCGATTTCAACTAAAACCGTAGAGGGTTATTTAATCTGTATGGTTTTAGCTCTCTTGTGTGGTGTTATTGCAGCATTAACTGCATCTTACAGAAACAGAGCATCAAAAAGTTTTGTGATTTCTCTTATTCTTCTCCCAGTTATCGTGGAAACAGTTATCGTTATGGTTAACGGAAATGTTGGTACAGGTGTTGCAGTTATGGGTGCATTTTCACTTGTTCGTTTCCGTTCCGTTCCGGGAAAAGCTAAAGACATTGCTTCAATTTTTATGGCAATGACAGCAGGTCTTACCTGCGCTACGGGTTACATAGCTGTTGCACTTATTTTCACTATTGCGGTTGGCATTATAACTATTGTTGCTTCAACTATTTTCATCAAAGACCACAAAGCTATGGATTTACAGATTACAGTTCCCGAATCACTTAATTTCTACGGTGAATTTGATGACCTTTTCAAAAAATATACAAATTCCCACCGTCTTGTAAGGGTTAAAACAAGCAATATGGGAAGCCTTTATAAATTGCTTTACAGAATTGATCTGAAAGACGTCAATCAGGCAAAAGAATTCATAGATGAACTCCGTTGTCGCAACGGAAACCTTGAAATTTCATTGAGTGAAATTATTGAAGGAATTGAAGAATTATAAAAAAAACAAAGCCTTGATTTCACTGAGTTCCCATAAAGAAGTTTTTGTTTCTCGAACAAAATCCCTTATGGGAGCTCAGCGTTTTCAAGGCTTTTAATTTTTATTCGGCTGAAGAAAAGATTTCTTCAGTTGTTTTTTTATCTTCAGTAAGCTGTGAAACCAGCTCTTTAAGAGAAGAAAATTTCTTTTCCTCACGTATAAACTTGTGAAGTTTAACACGGATTTTTTTGCCATATAAATCTCCGTCAAAGCCAAAAATATGTGTTTCGCTTCTTATATCATCTTCAGGAAAAGTCGGTCTTAAACCTATGTTGGTAAAAGAACGGTAAACTTTTCCGTCAACCTCTGTACTTGAAGCATAAACACCGAATTTAGGAATTGCAAGTTCAGAGGGGAAGTATTGATTGATTGTGGGAAATCCCATTTCCCTGCCTCTTTTCTGGCCGTGAACAACTTCAAGGCAATAAGAAAATTCTCTGCCCATAAGTTTATTTACCAGACAGACTTTTCCTTCCTGCAAAAGGTTTCTCAACACACTTGAGCTAACAACTTTTTCATCAGAAGAAATTTCTTCATTTATGAAAAGTTCCATATCATTTTCCCTGCAGAGTTTTTCAAGCACAGTAACATCAGCTTTACCCTCTGCGCCGAAATGATAGTTATAACCACAGAAAACTGCCTTTGCATTAAGTTTTTCTTTCAGGATTTCTTTGACAAATTTTTCTGCTGAAAAGTCTTTTACTTTTTCAAAAGACAAAACACAAGGTTCGAGACCTGTTTTTTTAATTTCAGCTTTTCTGTCTTCGGTTGTCATAAGAAGTCCTATTTTTTTATCACCGAAATTTTTAGGGTGAACATCAAAAATAAGGGCAATGGGTTTTATATTTTTATCTGCACAATAATTATATGCATTTTGCAAAACTGCCCTGTGACCGATATGAACTCCGTCAAAATTTCCCAGGGCAACTGCAGAATATTCAATTTTCAAAGTTTCGTTATTTTTCATTATAAACTCTCTTAACTTTTAATGAATTTTCCGACTTTATATATTCGCCTATTCCGAGAAATTTATCTTCGGGAGAATAAACTCTGTAAAAAGTTTCTTCAAAATCAAATCTGATTCTGCCCGCATCAAGCTCTCCGCCATTTGCAAAACGGATTGCCTGTTTGGAACTTACATTTACTTTCTTATAAACATCAAGAGCCTTATCAACAGAAATAATTAATTCTTCCTGCCTGCCCTCTGAACAAAGTTTTTCAATTTCTTCAAGAGTCAGACATTGTGTTATAGGGATATTATTTGCCATTGTTCTTCTCAAAGATTTCAATGTGCAGATAACACCTAATTTTTCACCGATATCGTTGCAAAGAGAACGTATATAAGTACCGTTTGAACAAAAAACATCAATTTCAAATTCTTGCTCATTCTCGTCACAAGAAATAAGTTCAAGCTCTTTTATGGTAACTTTTCTTTCTTCTCTTTCAACTTCAATGCCCTGCCTTGCAAGGTCATAAAGCCTTACACCGTCTTTTTTGATTGCAGAATACATAGGCGGCACCTGCATAATATCGCCACGGAAAGAATCAAGTGCATCAAGAAAATCGTGTCGGCTTACTTTTTTGTCCGTTGTTTCAAGCACATTGCCTGTAATATCCAGCGTATCAGTAGCCAAGCCGAATTTAATGACAGCCCGGTAGGATTTTTCGTGGCTGGGCATAAGTTCTATGAACCGTGTAGCACCACCCAGTGCAACTGTCATAACACCTGTTGCCATTGGATCAAGTGTGCCTGTGTGACCTGCTTTTTTCTCACCTAAAAGACGCGAAAGCTTTTTGACAGCAAAAAATGATGTTATATTTTCCCCTTTATCAAAACACAAAAAACCTGTCATTGATTCAAATACTCCGTTATTGCAGAAATAATTTTTTCTCTGGCTGTTTCAAGGGAACCTTCAACCTGACAGCCTGCTGCTCTTGCGTGACCACCGCCACCTAATTTACCGCAGATTACGGATGCATCTACCGGCTCAAGAGTTCTCAAAGAAATTTTGAAAGTACCGTCAGTTTTTTCCCTGATAAAAACACCCACATCAACACCTTCAATCTGCCTTGTTCTTGATGCAAGGGGATCAGTTTCAGATTCGTCAGAACCGCTTTTTTCATACATATCAAGTGTAAGATGAGTCATGGCACATCTTCCGTCAAAATACATCTGAAGAGTATCCATAACAAGTCTTTCAAGAATTACGTATGATTTTGTTTTTGTATCAAACATTATTCTGTTGATCCAGGCACCGTCTGCACCTTTTTCAACAAGATTTGCTGCCATACGGTAAGTCTGTGCTGATGTGTTTGAATACCTGAAACATCCTGTATCTGTTGTGATACCTGTATACAGACAATCAGCAATTTTTTTATCAAACTCAACCGCCATTTCATCAATAACTTTGTATATAATTTCGCAAGCTGCAGCAGCCGTGTCTTCAAGGAGAAGATTTTCACATTCCACGCAGTTTGAGGGGTGATGGTCGATTGCAAGATTGATTTTTGAGCCATAAGCTTCTCTCACATCTGCTTCAAGAAGCTTAATATCGGCAACATCAACTGAAACAACATATTCGCCTTCAAAATCTTCATGTCCCAGATCATCAAAAAGATAATTATATTTTTTGCCCACATTATCAGGACGCATTACTTCGGCTTTTTTGCCAAGCTTTCTCAACGCTCTGAGCAACGCATAGCCACACCCTAATGTATCTCCATCAGGGTTGGAATGAACAAGAATGATTATTTTGTCGTTGTTTTTCAGCAATTCTGCTGCTTTTCTGACATCAATCCGCATCTTCATCTACCTTTATATCATCAAGCATTTTAAAAATTTTCATACCATGTTCAACCGAATCATCAGCTATGAATTTAAGCTCCGGACTTTTACGGAGTCTTAAACGTCTTGTAACTTCTCCTCTGACAAAACCTGCTGCACCGTTAAGGCCTTTAACTGCATTCTGTGCAGTTTCAATGCCTTCAAGTGCACTTACATAAACTTTTGCAAAGGAGGCGTCAGAGCTGACATCAACTCTGACAACCGTAAGCATTTTTCCGTTTACACGGGGGTCTTTAAGAGAACGCATAACTGCAACTATTTCCCTTTTGATATCTTCCGATACCCTTTGGGTTCTATGTCCTGCCATTAATCTCTGTACTCCTCTATATCATAAACTTCGAAGATATCGCCGATTTTGATATCGCCGTATTTATTAAGGCCGATACCACATTCATATCCTGAGTTAACTTCTTTTACGTCATCCTTTTCACGTCTGAGTGATGCAATTTCATCTTCTGCAACAACAATACCGTCACGGATAACTCTGACTTTTGCACCTCTGTGGATTTTACCGTCAAGAACGTAGCTACCTGCAATGTTACCGACAGAAGAAATTTTAATAACATTTCTGACTTCAACGTTACCGATAATAACTTCTCTTGTTTTTGCATCAAGCATACCTTTCATTGCTGCTTCCATTTCTTCGATGCAATCGTAAATAATTCTGTAAGTTCTGATTTCAACGCCGTCACGTTCAGCGTTTGTTTTTGCAACAGGGTCAGGTCTTACGTTGAAGCCAACGATAAGAGCTCCTGAAGCATTAGCAAGCATAACGTCTGATTCGTTAATTGCGCCTACACCATTGTGGATAACGCGTACTCTTACTTCTTCATTTGAAAGTTTTTCAAGGTTCTGTTTAACAGCTTCTGCAGAACCCTGAACGTCAGCTTTAACAATAATGCTGAGTTCTTTCATTTCGCCCTGCTGAATTGAATCAAAGAGGTTATCAAGAGTAACTTTCTGAACTGCACCCCATTTAGCTTCTTTGATTTCATCTTTACGCTGTTCAACAAGAGTACGTGCAAGTTTTTCATCACTTACTGCGTCGAATGTGTCGCCTGCCTGAGGAACTTCAACAAGACCCATAATTTCAACAGGAACTGAAGGACCTGCTTTCTTGAGTTTCTTGCCTTTTTCGTTAGTCATAACTCTTACACGACCAACTGATGTACCTGCAACAATAACGTCACCTTCGTGGAGAGTACCTTTCTGAACAAGAAGTGTTGCAATAGGTCCTCTGCCCTTATCAAGTCTTGCTTCAATAACAACACCTTTTGCTGCTCTGTTGGGGTTAGCTTTAAGCTCTTTCATTTCAGCAACAAGGAGGATTGATTCAAGAAGTTTATCAATATTCTGGTGCATTTTTGCAGAAACCGGAACACAGATTGTGTCACCGCCCCATTCTTCGGGGATAATTTCATATTCTGTGAGCTGCTGCATAATTCTGTCAGGGTTTGCACCGGGTCTGTCCATTTTGTTGATTGCAACAATAATAGAAACTTCTGCTGCTTTTGCATGGTTGATTGCTTCAACTGTCTGGGGCATAATACCGTCATCAGCTGCAACAACAAGAACAGCAATATCTGTTGCCTTTGCACCTCTTGCACGCATTGATGTAAAAGCTGCGTGACCGGGTGTGTCAAGGAAAGTGATTTTTTCACCATTTACATTTACCATGTAAGCACCGATATGCTGAGTGATACCACCTGCTTCACCTGCAGTAACAGATGTGTTTCTGATAGCATCAAGGATTGATGTTTTACCGTGGTCAACGTGACCCATAACAACAACAACGGGGCAACGGGGTTCAAGTGTTGCATCATCATCGTCACTATCGTCAATAATTCTTTCTTCAATAGTTACAACTACTTCTTTTTCAACTTTTGCACCAAGTTCTGTTGCAATAATTTCTGCTGTATCGTAGTCGATTGTCTGGTTAAGGTTAACCATCATACCAAACTGGAACAACTTTTTAACAACTTCCGCACCTGTAACTTTAAGTAATGCAGCAAGGTCTGAAACAACAATTTCTTCAGGAACTTTGATAACAAGCTGGGGTCTCTTTGCTCTTTCAGCTTCAAGACGAGCCATTCTTTCTTTTTCAGTTTCCTTTTTCTTTGAACGCATACCCTGCTGTTTACGGTACTGCTGAGATTTCTGTTTCAACTTCTGTTTGTTTGAAACCGAATCTGAACGGTGTCTGTCTGCAGGAGCGATATTTTCATATCTTTCATTATATTTGTCAAGCTCAACTTCTTCTGCGCGGGTGTTGATTGTTCTTGCTTCACCCTTTGTTCTTGACTGCATAGGTTTATCCTGCTTTTCTTTTTTCTTCTGCTGCTGGGGAGCAGGAGCATTGTTGTTATTAGCAGGAGCTTTTTTCTCAACCTTTTTATCTTCTTTAGGTGCTGGAGCTTCTTCTTTCTTTTCTGCTTTTTCTGCCTTTTTAGGTGCTTTGGGTTCTTCATTTGCAAGTGCAAAATATTTATCAAAACTTGCTACCTGATTTTTTTCTGTAATCTTGTTGAAGAACAAATCAAGATCCTTGGCTTCAAGGGCAGTGGTAGCCTTTTTCTTGGGTTCGTCTGAACCTTCTGCAAGAAGCTCGATGATTTCTTTATTCTGTTTACCGAAATCTTTTGCCAAATCAGCAACTTTATATTTCTTCTCTGCCAAATTGATTACCTCCCATTTGTTTAGATATATTTCTTGAGGCATTTCGCAAAGCCTTCGTCATTGATTGTAATAACGCCTGCTTTGACTCCTATAAAATTTCTCATTTCATCCATTGTTATTTCCAGTTCAAGCATTTCCACGTTTCTTCCGTCAAAAGTGCAGGCTCTGGCAAATTCTTTTTTAAGTCTTTCAGATGAATCACAGGTCATAATACATAAATAAGCATTATTTCTTTTAATAGTCTGAAGTGCAGCATCGTGCCCCCAACCTATTTTACCCGCTTTTCTTGCCAGACCTAAAATATTATAAAAATTATTGTCCATCTTCCTTCAGCTCAGCCTCCATAGAATCAAATATTTCTGCTGGAATACTGCAGGAAAGTGACCTTTCAAAGCTTTTTGCTTTTCTTGCTGCTCTGAAACATTCAATATCTCTGCAAACATATGCTCCCTTACCCGGCTTTTTGCCAACAAGGTCAATTGAAATTTCGCCTTCGGAGTTTTTGACAACTCTTACAAGCTCTTTTTTCGGTTTGAGCTGTTTACAGCCGACACACTGACGCATCGGAACTTTTCTTACTGCCGGCATAGGTTACACTCCTGTCTTAAAATATTATTCTGAGTCAGAAGTTTTGAAAAATCCGCTTTCCGGCTGAATGTCAATTTTCCAACCTGTGAGCTTAGCTGCCAATCTTGCATTCTGACCTTTGTTGCCGATTGCAAGTGAAAGCTGGTCATCAGGAACTGTTACGTGGCAGGCATTTGACTGCTGTTCATCAATTTCAACAGCAATAACATCTGCGGGAGCCAAAGCTGCGCTAATGAAAAGCTTGGGATCTTCTGAGTATTTTACGATATCAATTTTTTCACCGCCGAGAAGTTCTACGATTTTTTCAACACGAGCACCTCTCTGACCGATACAAGCACCTACGGGATCAATGTTTTCATCCTGAGTTGCTGCTACTGCAATTTTTGTTCTTGAACCTGCTTCACGGGAAACAGCTTTAATTTCAACTGCTCCGTCATAAATTTCAGGAACTTCTGTTTCAAAAAGACGTTTTACAAGACCGGGATGTGTTCTTGAAATCATAATTCTGGGACCGTTCTTTTCCCCTGTTCTGATATCAACTACGAACACCTTAATAAGGTCGCCTTCCTTAACAACTTCGCCGGGAACCTGTTCAGCTTTGGGAAGAATTGCTTCGCCTTTGCCGATATCAAGAACAATGTTTCCGCTTACAGGGTCAACTCTGTGAACAGTTGCTGTGATAAGTTCCTGATAACGTTTCTGGAATTCTTCCATTACCTGTCCTCTTTCTGCTTCACGGATACCCTGACGGATAACGTGTTTTGCAGTCTGAGCAGCAACACGGCTGAATTCTTTTGATTCCATTTCAATTTCGATAATGTCGCCTACTTTTGCAGATGACTGATATCTCTGTGCATCTTCAAGGATGATGTCTGTATCTTCATCTTCAATTTCTTCAACAACATTCTTTCTCAACCAGACGCGCATTGTTTCGTCTTCGTGGTTGATTTCACAGAAAACAACCTCTTTTTTATTATAATCGTTTCTGAGTGCTACGATAAGAGCCTGCTGGATTCTTTCACACAAAAGTGCTGCAGGTACACCTTTTTCCTTCTCAAGCAATCTTACTGCTTCAAAAAATTCCTTGTTCATTTTTCCAACCAATCCTTTCAATAATTATTCACTGAAGTCATCAAGTTTTACCCATGCTGTTTCTTTTTTTACGAACACTTTTTCGTTACCGTCAACAAGAACAGTAATGTTTCCGTCCGCATAAGAAACCAGATCTCCGGAAAACTCTCTTTGTTTATTTTCATCAGGACGAATAAGACGGATTTTTATTTTTCTGCCTGTCATCGCCTCAAAATGTTCATCTCTTGTTAAATCTCTTTCAATGCCCGGTGAACTTACTTCAAGACAATAGCTTACTTCGATGGGGTCAGCTTCATCAAGAGGGCCGTTCAAAGCGTGTGTCATATCAACGCAATCGTTAATATCAACGCCACCGTCTTTGTCAATGAAAACTCTCAGATACCAAGAAGCTCCTTCTTTGACAAAACGAACGTCCCAGAGTCTGAGACCAAGCTCTTTGGCAATAGGTTCTGCAATTGCACGAACTACGCCCACTACATTTGTTTTACCTGCCATTTTACGCCTCCTAACAAACACAAAAGAGCGGGTCGCCCCACTCTTTTGTCAATACCATAGTTTCATTGCAGACAGTATATCACAATATTTAAAAATAATCAAGAGTTTTTGGAAAAGTTTACAAAATTAATATTGTTTTATATTTTACTTAATGATATACTATTTTTGTAAAAAAACAAGGAGGTGTTAAAAACGAAAAATAACAGGTATTCTTTGGATATGACCTCCGGTCCTTTTATCAAAAAAATACTTACTTTTGCAATACCTCTTATGTTCACAGGTCTTTTGCAGATGGTTTATAACACCGCAGATATCATTGTCGTGGGCAGATTCGCAGGAAGTACATCTCTTGCCGCAGTAGGTACAACAAGCTCACTTATTAACCTTATTCTCAATGTTTTTCTTGGAATGGCAATGGGTTCAGGCGTTCTCAGTGCCCGCTATATAGGAGCAAAAGACGATAAGAGACTTTCCAAATGTGTACATACAGCAATGACTGTCAGCGTTATCGGTGGTATCATAGTAGGAATATTCGGTTTTTTTATGGCTGAAAAACTTCTTATTCTTATGGACTGCCCTGCTGATGTTCTGCCACTTTCAACCCTTTACCTTGAAATTTATTTTTTGGGTGCTCCCGCATCACTTGTTTATAATTTCGGTGCAGCAATTGTCCGTTCAACAGGCGATACCAAAAGACCGCTTTACATTTTAACCGCAACAGGTCTTGTGAACATTGCCCTTAACCTTTTGCTTGTTATAAAATTCAATATGGACGTGGCAGGTGTTGCAATTGCAACAATTGTTGCTCAATATATTTCTGCAATTGTTATCGTGATAAGACTTCTCCGTATTGAAGGTGCCTGCAGGCTGAAAATAAAGCAACTGTGCATACACGGTCAGGAACTGAAGAAAATTCTTTTAATAGGTGTTCCTGCAGGAATTCAGAACTCTCTCTTTTCTTTTTCAAACGTTATTATTCAGACTACCGTTAACTCCAATTTCAACTCAACGATAATGTCCGGAATTGTAGCCGGTTCAAACTTTGACTCATTCATATATACCTGCACAAATGCAATTTCCCAGACAGCCATGACTTTTTCTTCCCAGAATATGGGTGCCAGAAAATATGAAAATCTCGGAAAAATATATAAGCGTTGCATTCTTCTTACTATATTAATCGGTGGCGGAATGGGTGCGTTGGGATTCATCTTCAGAGAACAGGCGGTTTCAATTTTCACAACAGAGCCTGATGTTATAAAAATCGGTGCAGAAAGACTTAAATTGATTCTTCCTTTCTACTTCTTCTGTTCATTGATGGATCTTGGTGGCGGACAGCTGAGAGGTATGGGTAAATCCTTTGAACCGATGATAATCACACTCCTTGGCGGTTGCGGTTTAAGACTTCTCTGGGTTTATGTCTTCTTCCCTATGAATCCGACTCCTATCTACTTGTATTGGGCTTACCCCATTTCCTGGTCAATAACTTTCTTCGTTTTATTTATTGCATATTTTATAATAAAGAAAAATATAACAAAAAGGAGCGATAATCTATGAAAAAATTCTTAGCAACATTCCTCGCAATTGTAATGGTTGTTTCCGTTGCAGTTTTCAGCACAGGTGCAGAAGCACCGAAAAAACTTACCCAGGAAGAATGGGACGTTCTTTACAATTCATTGAAAGACGACAACACACTTCCTATGCTTTGCCCCGGCAGTGACGAAACAAGCCTTGGCCTTGTATGGCACGCACCAAAAGACTCAGCTGAGCCTCAGGTGAAATTATCAAAAAATGCAGATATGTCAGAAGCTGTTACATTTGAAGGATGGACTGACCCTGCTGAAAATGAAGAACAGCTTGTTTGCCGTGTCGACATTACAGGCATTGAAGAAAACACACAGTATTTCTATCAATGGAACACAGGCAACGGTTGGAGTGAAATCTGCGAATACAAATCAAATTCCTTTGACTCTTATAAAATGATGGTCATCGGTGATATTCAGATTGGTGGTCAGACAGATGAAGCTACAAAACAATCTGAAGATGGTTTTGTATGGCAAGGTGTTCTTGCAGAAGCAATGAGCAAGAATCCTGACATTTCTTTCCTCCTTTCTGCAGGCGATAACACATCAACAGGTAAAGGTGCTAACGAATGGCAGACACTCCTTATGCCTCCCCTTGTAAGAAATATTCCTCTTGCCCTTGCAATCGGAAACCATGATAAAAAAGGTATGATGTATGATTACTACACTCATATGCCTAATGAATTTTATGGTGAATATTTCACAGGTCTTGACAGAGATTTCTATTTCACATACGGCGATGTTCTCTATCTTGTATTTGATGCCACATCACCAAGTGCAGCTGACCATATGGCAATGGCAAAAAAAGCAGTAGAAGAAAATCCGGATGCAAAATGGAGAATCGCAGTAATGCATCAGGCTCTTTTCGGTCCTGCTTACGGTTCTCTCGACCCTGAAACAGGCATACTTCTCAATGCAGTTTTCACACCTATTTTTGACACTTACGATGTTGACCTTGTTCTCACAGGACACAGCCATCTTCAGGGACGTTCACACTTTATGACAGAAAGTGCAATTGTGGGCAAAGCTGAATCAGGCAAAGCATATGTTAACCCCAATGGAATTATTTACCTTAACTCAAATGCGGTCTGCGACCAGGGTCAGATTGATCTTCCCTTACCTCACGTGGCTTATGAATTCACGGAAAACGATGTTACAACTTACACAACTATTGAATTCTACAAAGACACAATGAAAATAAAAACATTCCGTGGTGACAACAGCGAACTTCTTGATGAGGTTTCAATTATAAAAACTGATGACGACCACGATGACAACAACATTCTTAAATTGTTCCAGAGACTCCTTTACAAAGTGGTTGAATTTTTAGGAATGGTATATCAGAAAATCGATGCAATTGTTGTTGCAAACAGAGGCGGACATTTCTGATAAAGAATTTTATTTTAAAAACATAATTCATTGACAACTATGTGACAAAATGTTATATTTGTCACATAGTTTTTATTTCAGGTAGGTGTACAACATGAAAAAGGCATTACAAAAAGTCATTTCAGTAATTCTTGTTCTGACTATCGTTCTTTCTGTTATATCAATAGGAGTTTTCGCTGCAAATTCAAAGCTCCCTGCTGACAGCGAATTCAACTTTGATAAAGACATTCCCATCGTTGAAGTTTTCGGCTTCGGCGAATCAGTTTATACAGGTCTTGACACCGCAACAGAAGAAGATGATGTTGATGTTTTCGGTTCAATCGGCGGTAAAATCGGTGGTTTGTTGGCAAAACACCTTTTCACCATCCTCTTTGGTATGTTATTAGGCTGTGATGAGCCCACGAGCAATGCTCTGACTGAAGTTATGGGCAGTATATTCGGCGACCTCGCATGTGACAGTAACGGTGTAATAGCTCCCGGCACAGGCATTAAAACCTTATCATCTGAAATTGTCAAAAAAAATGAATATGGTTACGATAACGTTTATGTGTTCTATTATGACTGGCGACTTGATATGCACTCAATTTCCGACCTTCTGCATGAATATATTCTTGATGTGAAGAAAACTACAGGAAGCGATCAGGTTGCGCTTGTAGGTTTCAGCATGGGCACTTGTGTTCTGACAACATATCTTTACGAGCATTACTACACAAAACCTGAAGAAAGAAAAAATATTCATTCAGTAATGTATCTTTCAGGTGCCGTAAATGGTGTTGCCTGCTGTGAAGACCCATTCTCAGCAAATATCAATTTCAGCAGCGAATCACTTATCCGTATGATAAAAGATCTTATGGGTTCAAACCCTGACCTTGCTGCTTTATACACATTTATTGAACTTTTATATTCATTCGGAATGTTTGACCCCCTTGTGGATTTTTCCAACTACTATGTTAAAACATCGTTGAACGAAGTGGCACGCAAACCTATTCTGGCTTCCATAGGCACTATCCCCAGCTTCTATGCAATGATGGATGAGGAACATTATGATACGGTAATATCAAATATTTTCAACACTCCTGAAATACGCGAAGAATATAAAGAGTTGCTTAAAAAGACTGATTATTACCAGAAAACAGTTAAACCTGAACTGAATAACATTATCGATATGCTTATGGAAGACGGTAAACACTTTGCAATCTTTTCAGCTTACGGAAAAACAATGATACCTCCCGTAACGTCGGATAACGACAGATTATCTGACAAAACTATAACAACAGAAAAAACAAGCTTTGGTGCAACATGTGCTTCTTACGGTACAACTTTAGGCGATGATTATATTCAGGCAAAAACCTGCTCCTGCAATAAAAATCACATTTCACCTGACAGACAGATTGATGCTTCAACATGTTCATATCCTGATGTAACCTGGTTTATAAAAGATATCGGTCACACATCAGACCCTGTTTATTTTTCTCGACTGGTTGATACAGTTACATACAGCGAAGAACCTATCACAGTATGGACTTACGCAGAACTTCCCCAGTATCTTATAAACATTGACGATACAGGAGTTGTTCCGATGACCAAAGAAAATGCAGGCGAAGTTGTTCCTTTTTATGAAACAACACTTATCGGCAGCCTTAAAAAGATGATTTTCGGTTAATAAAAAATGCCCTGAGAAATAAAATTCTCAGGGCTGATTTTTTGTTTTTATTTTGCTGAAGTAATAATGCTTTCAATTGCGTTAAGAATTGTTGCGCCTGTATTAGGTCCTGTGGAGTTAGTTTCTTCATAGTGGCCTCTGCCCATATCATCAGTTGCCTTTTCTATGTAAGGTACTCCGTTATTAATAAGGAAATCGTTTTCAGCAATAATATAACCAAGTTCATCATTACAAAGACCGATAACAAATTTGTGTTTGCAGTCTGTCATATCAATAAGAACCTTTTCGTAGTTTGCTTTTCTGTGATGTGCAGAATCTTTCTCTGTTAAAAATTCACCGTTATAAAGTTCAGGGAACAATTCACCGGGAATAAGGAACATTGCAACATCCTTTTCACCAAGTTCAACATAACCCACTTCTGAAAAGATGCAGGCTTTACTTCTCTTATCTGTTCTGCCGATATCGTTATTGAGAACTTTAAGATATCTTGCAAGGATAAGAACAGTATTGTCAGCAACAACTGTAATACCTTTTGATTTGATGTTAAGTATGGGCTTAAGCTCTTTTTCTTCTTTAATAGCAAGTGCGATTTCGCCTAACTGTTTGCCGAAGCCTTTCATATATGCTTCACAGTCAATTGCATCTCTGTAAACTTTTTTGATTTCTTTAGCAGAAATCATACCGCCGACAGCACCGTTGAAAAATACTGCATTTGCATTGGGTATATTGGATTCGATTTCTTTGATAAGATAAGCCGGGAAGTCTGCGCTGACAGATTTTGTTGTACCAAGAAGTTCAGCATGAGAAGCAAAATTCACAGCATAAATATCTCCTGAATTATCATCAGGTGCAAAACGGAATCTTGTAAGGTTTTTATCGTAAGTAACGGGAGTTCTTACGTCTGCCTGCATATCTTCCGTTTCCACGTAACCCATATAAAGTTTACCGTCTTTTCTGCTTTCATAAGCTGAAACAATAGCTTGGGCAGCTTTTCTTTTAAGGTTTTCCATAAACTCTTCGTTTTTGCCGGTCTTATAGATTTTTTCGCCCCACAGACCTTGTGTATCAATACCTGCATGTGTGTGGGTTGATGCTACGTTGATTGATTTTACCTTACCTAATTTTCCGCTTTCAAGGGCATACATTCTGATATCGTTAATATCTTTACGGCTCATACCAACACAGTCAATTGCACAGAAAACTGCACCGCCATTGCCTCTGTTATCATCAAGATAAATTGCTCTTGCATACAAATCGTCAAGAATGCTGTTTGCAGGGTTATTTGAATCATAGCCAGCTATGTAATAAGTTTTATCTGTTACATTTTCAGGTGTGAAAATTGCTTTGCCGAAACCACAGGTCCAGTTCTTACCACTTTCAAGAGAAAACTTTTCGTCACCTGTAAGCATAAATTTGTTTGCTTTATCCTGCTTTGTAAAAAACTTTTTAGGCATTGTTGAAATAAGTATGTTTGTAAGCGCAGCAATAGCATTACGTGTGAAATTTTCTTTAAAGCTCATAATTAATCCTCCTAATGTAAATATACACTTTTATTATACATCACTGCCCGAAAAATTCAAGCCTTATTTTCTTGCAATTTGTTCAATTGTATGATAACATAACAATATACTAAAAATCGGAAGGTGAAAAACTATGGTAACTATCAGAAAATATGAAGAAAAAGACTATGAAAACGTAAGATTCTGCTGTCTTAACAGTGAAGGTTCGGATGCAGCGCCCGACTACGAATTCGGACAATTTATCCTTTGCACTTTCTGCAATTATTACATTGAAAAAGAACCTGAAAACTGCTTTGTTGTTGATGACGATGGCAGAGCTGTAGGCTACATAATCTGCGCTGAAAACTACGATAAATATAAAGAAATTTTTGATAAAGAATACCTTCCTCTCACAGAACAATATGGTCCCGAAAATTATCAGTGGGCACTTACATCTTCTGATCCCCAGAGAGAATTCAAAGATGAATATCCTGCTCATCTTCACATTGATATTCTCCCTGAATATCAGAGGTTAGGTATGGGCGGAAAGCTTGTTGAAACACTCCGAGAGCACCTTGCTTCAAAAGGAATCGGAGGTGTCTGCCTTACTTGCGGACCTAAAAACGAAAGAGCGATGAACTTCTATAAAAAACGCGGTTTCACACTTCTTTCAATTGATGATGACGATGCATGTTTCGGAATTAAAACAAAGTAAAAACATCAAAAAACACCGATACGCGACAGCGTTATCGGTGTTTTTTCTTTTTTATCGGTGTTTTTTCTTTTAACCGTAAAGCAACGGCATTCCGTATTTGTTGAAGCTGACAGGTTCAATATAAGTAAGTCTTGGAGAATCATCAAATTCCTTTGTTTTATTTGCATGGTAAACCATATAAATTTCACCGTTTTTTCTGTAAAGGAAACTGCAATGACCTGCATTGTAAATATCGTTTGCTTTGTCGTCATATTTAACACGCGACAGACTCTTACTCCAGCTTGATGCTTTTATAACATCCTTACCATTAAGGGTAAGCATACCTAAGCAATAATAATCTGAACTGTATCCGCTTGCAGAATAAACAATAAAAATATCATCCTCATGATAAAGCACAGCCGGACCTTCATTTACTCGCCAGCCCTTTCTTTCCCAATACAAGTCAGGCGAAGAAAGTTTTACTGACGGTGCACCTTCTTTGAGAGTATAAGGATTTTCCATTTCCGTTATATAAATGCACTGATGGGCTACATCCACATAAGAAGAAGATACATAATAAAGTTTTCCGTCTTTCTTAAGATATGTACCGTCAATATTATTCAGCCCGTCAGGGGCAAGATATCCTTTGAATTCATATTCACCGAATATGTCGCTTGTTTTGCTTTCAAGAACAAAACCGTAACGATAAAAATCAGTATGTTCTTTTCCTGCTTCAGCTTTCGGCATTTTTCCTCTTGGTACAGCATTTTCATCAAACAAAGCGCAGGAAACAATATACCACTTATCACCTATTCTATGAATTTCAGGCGCCCAGATATCGCCCTTTATTCCGTTTTTACCTGCTGAATAAACTGTTTTCTTTTCAATAAGTGTAGTATCTTTATAAGATTTGATTTTTCTTATTTCAATATTTCCGCCTGTTGTGAAAGTATAATAAGTTTCACCTTCCCATTCAACAATAAAAGGATCTCCCCCATTTTCCATATCAATGGGTGTTGTGTAAGGTGTTGCAGCCGATATACCGAAAATAGTCAGAATCGACATAAAACTATAAAATATAAATCTGAAAAAGCTATACATAGTTCACCTCATAAAACCAGAGCCGTTGATAAACAACGGCTCGTTTTTATTAAAGATTATAATATTTATCAAATTCTGCGGGATGAGGAATTTTTGCAAGTTCACGACATTCTTCACGTTTTGCTTTAATGAAGTTTGTAAGAAGTTCTTCCGGGAATACTCCGCCTGCTGTGAGATAATCATGGTCTTTTTCAAGAGCATCCAGAGATTCTTCAAGAGAAACGGGAAGATGGCTGAGTTTTGCTTTTTCTTCATCACTCAAATGGTAAAGGTTTACGTCATAGGGACCCCAACCATTTGCATGAGGATCAATTTTATTCTTAACACCGTCAAGACCTGCCATAAGGATTGCTGCATAGCAGAAATAGGGGTTGCAGGTAGCATCAGGGTTACGAAGTTCAAAACGACGCTTGTCAGGGCTCTTTGCATATGCAGGAATACGGATAACAGCACTACGGTTAGATGTTGCATAACCAACTGTTACAGGAGCTTCAAAGCCGGGCACAAGACGTTTGAATGAGTTTGTGCTGGGGTTTGTGATAGCACAAAGAGATGCAATATGTTTAAGAAGACCGCCCATAAAGTAGTGAGCTGTTTCACTCAAGTTTGAATAACCGTTATCATCTGAGAAAACAGGCTGACCATCTTTGAAGAGAAGCATATGTACGTGCATACCGCTGCCAGCTTCACCGTAAATGGGTTTGGGCATAAATGTTGCAGTTTTGCCATATTTGAGAGCTGTGTTGTGGATGATATATTTAATCATCATTGATGCGTCTGCCATATGAACAACTTCGCCAAGCTGGGGTTCAATTTCGAACTGACCTGAAGCTGCAACTTCGGGATGATGATAGTTGATATCAATACCCATTTCTTTCATCAGCATACACATTTCACTTCTGCATTCATAAGAAACGTCAAAGGGTTTTGCGATGTGGTAGTTCTTTTGTTTCGGAACAACAACACCTTTGCCTTCAACTGAGCTGTTCCAATAAGACTGTTTAGCATCAACTGAAGCGCCGATATAGTTTCCGCCAACGCCCCATGTAACGTCATCAAAGAGATAGAATTCGAATTCGGGAAGAATTTTCATTGTATCAGCGATTCCGCTTTCTTTCATATACTCAACAGCTGCACGGATAATATTACGGGGATACTGTGCAAGAGGACGGTTTTCAGGATTATCAATAATCATTGCATTACCTGTCATTGACAATGTGGGAATTTCGCAGAATGGGTCAATTACTGCTGTTTCAGGGTCAGGAATGAACACCATATCACTTTTTTCAACAACAGCATAGCCATAGTTTGAAGCGTCAAAACCAATACCGCTCTTCATTGTATCTTCTGAAAAGTTTTCAGCAGGTATTGTTACGTGACGGTACTGACCGTTAATGTCAACCATTTTAAAGTCAACCATCTTAATATCGTTTTCTTTAATGAATTCAAGTACGTCTTTTGCACTCTTTATCATTTTAACATCTCCTTTTAAAGAACTTGAAATAAGTATATCAATATTTTTTCTGTTCGTCAATATAAGTGAAAAACAAAATTAAGCACCTATCAGACCGAAAACATAGATAAAGAAATTTTTGAAAAGATTTATAATCATATCAAATAAACCCATACTGTTTTCAACAGCAGCACTTCCTGCGTCTGTTGCTGCTTTACCATCAAAATCACTTTCAAAAGAAGAAATCCATGAAATCATTCCGTCAGGATATGTAAGTGTTACGTTTTCTCCGTTTCCGTCAACAGTTTTCATATACGGATAATCACCATTTTCTGATGAGAACATATCATGGTTAACTGCAAACCAGGAATGATGTGAACTGGGAGTTGCTCTTCCATCTTCATAGCATACCCTTGAAAGACTTGAAAAACGAAGATTTTCTTTGTTATTGCTGTTTGCAACAATATTGTTCCATGTAGGTGTTACCCATGCAAAATAGTTTACAAGGGGGTCAGGAACACCGCTTGTGAGCCATATCGGCATATCCTTAAGCTGTGAAACTGCTTCTTCACCGGGAGTCCATGCAGGACAAATGGGGAAAGCTGCTGCAAACATTTCAGGGTAAGCAACTGCCATTTTAAGTGTCATTTTGCCACCCATAGAATATCCGCCGATATAAATACGTGTTACATCAATATTCTTTTTGTTCTTTGCAATGAAATCATCAATTGCACTTCTCAAGGGGAAAATCAGACTATCTGTCCAGAAAAGACCTTCTTCTTCAACAGAACGTGCTGCTAAAACAAATGCACCTTTTGTATCCTTAAATCGGCTCTGGAAATCATCACTTACCCAATAAGCGATGTTGCTCTTTTCAATCTGTTTGCCCTCATATTCGCCATCACCCATACCGTGAAGCCATATAACAAGAGGATATTTTGTTTTGTCATTTGCTTTCACAGGTGAATAGTAACGGTAGTCAATAGAATATCCGTCTGTTTCAGGGCCTACACCTGCCTGGAAACTTGCTTTCAGACTTTCGAGGTCATCGCCCTCAGCAAAAGCTACCACAGAAAAAGATGAGAGTGTGAATAAAACGCATAAGAATAAACAAATAATTTTTTTCATTTTCATAATTTATTCCTCCTTTTTCTTGATTTTATCACAAGAAAAAAACAAAAACAATAGAATAACAAAAATTCCTCTGATAAATTATTTTAAAAAAGAAAATAGCACTCATTTTCAGAGTACTTTTAGGCATTTTAAAAAACCGAAACCCCTATATTTCAAGGGATTTCGGTTATATTGTATTTGCGAACAAATTGTCATTATAATTTTTCGGTTGAAATATATACTTATTGTTGAAAATGACTTTGAGACCGTAGTATCGATTTCGTCTGAATGTTCGTATTCATAAAAACTGTGTTTATGTAGAAAATAGAGCAAAAATTGGTCCAAAAATTATTCCATTAATTGCCAATATGCTTCATAACAAAATTAAACAGAGGAAAGATTGGTCCCAAAATTATTTGCATAAATTTCCCCCAGAAGTCACAACAAAATATTTGGACTATTCGGTCAATTGTGAACATCACTATATCACCTACAGTTTCAAACCATATACCCCACATTTCTCCCAGTGTGCTAAATGCCGCAACGAAATCATTGTTCATGAACTCATTCTTCAAACGCTCCTGCATGATGCTTTGCAGCTCTTCTTCCATTTCTATATTATATCTCTCACTCGTGTGTTTTTTAAACAGCTTGCCTAAATCACCATCCAGCCGTGTTTCGGTGATAAGCCCTTTTTCAAGCAACAGTGACTCCACCGCATTCTTCAGGTTCACAACAGGATATGCTCTTCCTTTGCTATCAAAGGAACTTACTGTCATCGCACTGTCTACAGCGGTAGAAACCAGCTTTTCCTTTACTTGTTCGGGAGTCTGTTCCAGATCCACAGACCAGATCTGCGCAGCACATGCTGCCACAATAGGTGCAGCCATGGAGGTGCCGGGATAAGAATAGTAACCATTGCGAACGGTGCTGTAAATATAATCTCCCGGTGCACAAATGGTCACCTGATCTCCATAATTGGAAAAATTGGCCAGTTCCAGATCACGTTCGAAGGCACCGTAATCCGTATTCTCTGCAACTGCACCTACAACGATAATGGCGTTCATAATGTCGTCCGCCGTATATTTAGTTTCGGACATCTCCTCTATGGCGAGTTTAGCACAATCTTCAGTAACGGAACAGACCCAGCCGGCATACTTTGCATCAATACAGTCATTTCCTGCAGCATTTACAATCAGAAATTCCGGTCCGAATGCCCGCAAAAGAACCAGTACATCCTTTGCGACTTCAACGCCTACTCTAAACCACACTTCTTTTGAATACTCCTTACCTGTATCAGGGTTGAAAGGTTGGTTTTTATCGTTTATAGCATAATGCTCCACGCCCTTACTGTCTTCCATCTTTCTCCAGTTTTTAGCAATGCTACGGTTTATTACCCGGCAATCCTTCTGGCTCAGCAGCATAACACTGGCTTTGAGATTCAAGCTTTGCACATTCATTTTGTTATCACAAAACCCATAAAGGGAATACGGTCCGGAAAGGATTCCGTTGATTCCTTTGCCGTTGCCGCGGGTAGCACCGATGATTCCGGCAACATGTGTCCCATGGTTGTATTCCTTAGCCATTTTTTTATCGTCCAGCGTTTGATTATTTGCAAATGGATTCACCACGGTAATCTGAAGGTCCGGATGTTCTGTATCGAAGCCACCGTCAATGACACCAACGGTGACATGCGAATAATAATCTGTATACGCCCAGGCGGAAGGTGCACCAATCAGCTCCTGATGCCAGTTCTTGCCACCAGGGAAAATCATACTCCATAGTGGGAATAAAAAGTTTCGGATTCCCTGCGGGATCCATGTCCATTCTCCCCAGGGATCATTGGGGAGAACCTCATCAAGGTCCGGATCGTTCCATTGTATAGAGGCGGATTGATCTACGCTATCCGTACATGCACGGACTACGCTTTTCTCACGGAGCAGTTTTTCACAGACTTTATCCAGAGCCTCTCTGCCGGATTCAGCCACGCGCAGCTCGAAGCAGTCAATAGCATCGATACAGCCAATCAGTTCACCGTTTACCAATGATGCTACACGCTGAACCTCCTTATCGCTCACTCCGGATTCAAAGAACACAAGGATCACATGGTCCACGTAGCCGGAAACATGATCGTCAAAACGGAAATCTTTCTCATCCGGCATATAAGTTCCACCCAGCGATTTTCTCAGCGGTGTGCTTGCTTCCGGTTCGATGTACTCTGCCTGAATTTGCTGATTATCGGAGTTTCCGATACTTCCACCGGGCAGAAATTTTCCGAAAAGAAATATCCCTGCCAGCCCCAATACAAGTCCAATCGCCAAAATGATAAGAAAAGCCTTCAGACATCCGGATGGTTTCTTTTTTCCGTTTTTTTGATTTTCGTTTTTTTGATTTTCGTTTTTCTGATTTTCGTTTTTCGATTTTTCGTTTTTCTGCTTTTCGGTTTTCGGTTTCACCGAAGTGGCAGATGGCTGGGGTTGTCCTTGTGTCACCGAAGTGACGGGTGGTTTAGGTTTGCTTTGCGTTGCCGAAGCGACGGGCGGTTGCGGTTTTCTTTGCGTTGCCGAAGCGACGGGCGGTTGCGGTTTTCTTTGCGTTGCCGAAGCGACGGGCTGTTTGGGTTGTCTTTCTGGTACCGAAGTAGCAGATGGTTTTGTGCGTACGGGCATGGCTTTCTTGGAACCATCGCTCGCAGGTTTTGCGTTTGCCTTTCCGTTTAATGCGCCACATTTCGGACAGTAGCGTTCGTTTGCTTGCATGAGGCAGCCACAGTCTTTACAATACATGATAATACCCGTTTCGGTCGCTTTTCATCAGGCACAAACAGAAATAAAAGAGTGCCGGACAGGCGACCACCTTTCTTGTAGAATCTGATTGAGGAAAAACACACTACAAAACACGGTAGGATGAATCGTAGATTGCGTTTCACTCAAAACAGTATGATATATAAACACATTTCAAAATAACATACCATTCGAGAAAAATCAACTATTTTTGCAAAAATAACAGTTCATCATATAAAACAGTTCATATTTTGGAACTTGAAATACTTATAACTTTTGAAAAAGTGCAAAAAAATAAAGCTCTTAACCACAAGGACTTTTCTTTGTATCTTTGGTTGAATAGTTTGTTTCCATAAAAATCTCACCTCAAAAAGTATTATAACACTGAAGAGTTTAATAAACAAGCAACTCGTTGTTGCGGTGCAGGAAGTGGTATTTTTATACTCCGTACACTATTACAATTACACTGGTGCTCTTAAAAATGAAAAAAGCACTCATTTTCAGAGTGCGTTGAGGCATAAAAAAGTCCGAACCCCCTATATTTCAAGGGATTTCGGCTGTATTACCATCGGTACCAGTTGTTTCCAACTGCCAACTTTTACTTTTCAACATTTTCATTTCGCATTCTCCTTTGCGGTTCGGCAGGATGCAATTAGCATTACTCGCAGAGATGTGCATTTTGCAGAAAGAACTTTATAGGTTTGCTCATCAATGTATTTCGTTCTGTGCAAAAGCTCAAGCCAATATCCGGTTTCGCTTGCTTCCTTTAAGGCGATTTCGAGTTTAGAAATGAAATCTTTTTTGCCTTGCGCATATTGCGCTTCGTGGATGTTGGCACCAATACTTGTTCCACTTCTGCCGATTTGGTTGGAGATAATGGATTCGTGGTTAGATTTTAAGTGTTTTACGAGGTCGATAATATCCACAGAGAACTCCATTGACAGTTCTACGAGCTTGTTTTCCTTCACATAATCGCCTCCCGTAAAACTAATTATATCACAGAATTGCAAACATTTCAATGATGCATCACCTTCGGTGATATGATGTTATGCTTTGCATAATGATGTTGCTCCCGTTGGTCGCAGTGATGCGATGTTTGCCTAAAAACATTAGCGGAGCGACATCATTAGGCGTAGCTGTCATCATTAGTGAAACGGCATCATTTGCCGTAGGCAAACATCATTCAAAAAAGTCTCTTTTGTCTGATAGACAAAAGAGACTTTTTTGTTGGTGGAGATGGCGGGAGTCGAACCCGCGTCCGAAAACTCATCCTTACAACTTTCTACGAGTGTAGCCGATTTTTTAAAATTCCCCTCCAAGTTCGTCAGTCGGCAGACTAACTTTTCGGGTAGCCTTTAATGCATGACAGGTTACAAGGCGCTCACCTGTTCACGTTCACCACTAGTCGACGCCCTTAAATAAGCCGTGGTACTCTTATTCAGGACGG
>JAZSJD010000070.1:0-6882 GCA_045534165.1 Acutalibacteraceae bacterium
GATTATCCAATCAAATGACAGCAAGAGCATTGAATGTGATAGGAAAAAATGGCGGCCCCCGTTGTTGTAAAAGAGATTCCTATCTCGCCATCATCGAAGCGGTCAAATTCACAAGCGAAAAATTACATATCGATATGAAACTGAATTCCGTGATCTGCACTCGTTCACACTTGAACAATCAATGCAGACAGGAAAAATGCCCTTTCCACAAAAACTACACAGAGTAACAAATTCCAATTTATCGAACTGAATACATAAACACCAACGAGCAGATTTCGGTCTGCTCGTTTTGTTTGATTTGTGCAGTAAAAATTTTTACATCATCAAAAGGAAAGAAAGGCTGAATTAAGGCTGATATATGCTCTACGGTTTAGTTTCTCCTCTCTTACCACAACTCTCGTTATATGGCTTTCTGTGGGAAGTAAAAAGCTATTTTATTCTAGTTGTCATTTTATACATAGTATTAAAACAAAAAACAATTAGCCGACCTTTCTCGGTTGACTAATTGTTTTTATATTTTTAAAGAAACGGAAGTGGTAATTTAATTTCCTGTTTTTATGTGTTCTAACATCTTTAATTATTTCTGCTTTTAAAACTCAATGACAACAATAATCTTTAAGCAGTTTCGTTTTCCTTATGGCGTTCTTCACGCATTTTTTCAAGGTCACGATACATCTGCTCTTTCTTTTCACCTTCTATATCATAGAAGAATTTAAGGATAAGAGACTTAAGAACATTGGCCAAAGCATAACCGAAGACAAGGAATGCAAGAAGCCACAAGCATGTTTTAAGATATGTAGGTTGAGCCTGCATTGTAGCAACAAGGTCACCTTCTGCAGAGGACTGATAACCTGCCCATGCAATCATAAACGGAATAGCAATTTCCTTCAAGTAATTAAGAGCAGTTTGAACCCAGCCCGGTACAATACCCTGAATAGCCTCCATTCTCTCTCCTGTTTCCCATTCAAGATAATCATAGAACTCAACATTAAGGTGTGAGGTTGAAAGCTCCTGAATACCAATACCTACGCCGAAAATGAAATAGAAAACATAGAAGAAAATACTGTTCCAGCCACTAAAGAACATAATGTCAAACTGTGCTTCAATAAAACAGATACCAAAAAGAATACCTGCCGAGATAATAGAATACGGTCCGCAGATTTTAAGAAGCTTGGTTGGCTCGTATTTCTTTGAAAGCTTTGTTGTAATAAGATTACCAACAACGGTACCAATTGCTGTGGGAAGAGTAAGTAAAAGGTTCTTTGAGGAGCCGACTGTGATAGCAGCAAGATATGTTGACATCTTACCAAGCATAGCAAAAGTATGTGACCATTGGATTGCATGGTATGCGCGGTAATTTTTGTATTTGAAAAGAGAGAAAACGGCTTTTGTTACCTTTACCTTCTTTTTCTTAGGAAGCTCAATTCTTTCTTTGCAGAAAAGGCCACACATAAGATTACCGAACGCAGTAACGGTAGCGGCAACAATTGCAAGAGTCATATACATTTGGTTTTTGTCATCGCTGAAAATACCGTAAACAAATGTGCCGAGATAAGCCGCACCGTATCCGATATAATAAGATAACTGCCATATTGTTGCAACAGTTTTCTTTTCCTTATGGTTTGGAGAGATAACCTGAACAATATTCTGACCTGCGTTATTGAAGGCGTTGAACACAGTCTGACAGCAAGCTATACCATAACGGAAAAGCGTCATCTGCTCAACAGTCCAGCCCTCGGGAACATAAAAGTATAACGCGGTAAGGGTGAATATGGGAATAAGGCATATGATATACCAATGACGGTATCTGCCCCAACGGGTTTTCCAGTTCTGAATAATAACGCCGGAAATAACACCAATTACTACACCTAAAACAGTGGTAAGTGTAGTCTGAACGGCAAGAATATCTGCAATTTGTTCAGCATTAACTCCCACAGGACCGTAATAAAGTTCGTGCAGGAAAGCTGCCGCAAGAGAGCCTGTAAGAGTTGTTCCGAACATACCACCGATTCTTGAGAGCATTACGCAGAAATACTCAAATTTTGAAATGTATTTGCCCTCACCGTGAATGAGAGCATTCTGCGGAATTTCAGTAGCAGATGTCTTTTTGGATTTTAACATCATATCATCTCCTAAAATATGGTTTAGTTAATATTAACATAAAAATAGTTTCAAAACAATAGGATTTGTAAATATAAACGATTTATTGACAATCGCGTTTTGATATTTTACAATTTAAATAAGTAGTTATATGCATTTTGTAACAAAGGACGGAGAAAAATGAAGCCTGTCAGTTTTTATCTTGTAACCGATACCCATTATTTTGAAAATAAATTAGGTGCTGAAGGAAAAGCATTTGAAAAAAATATGCTTACTGAACAGTACTTTGTAAAGGAAAGCAGTGCAATTGTAAAATCCACCTTTGCACGCATCAGCGAAGACAAAGAAACAGATATTGTTATAATTCCGGGTGACCTTACAAAGAACGGTGAAAAGGAAAGTCACAATAGCTTTATCAGAGAGCTTTACAAGCTTAAAGAAAGCGGTAAAAGGATTTTTGTTATAACCGCAGGTCATGATTATAATGATTCCGCTTATGTATTAAAAGGTGATGGTCGTGTTCCTGTTGAAGGTACAGATTTCAATGATTTGTGTGAGATGTACCGTGATTTCGGTTATGACGATGCTATTGCACTTGATGAACCAACACATTCCTATGTTGCTGAAATTACCGAAGGTGTAAGAATGCTGGCGATATGCTGTGACAGTAAGGCTCAGCCAAAAGGAGCAATGGACGAAAGACTTATGTCTTGGGCAAAAGAACAGATTGACAAAGCAAAGGCAGATAACTGCTCTGTTTTTGCAATATGCCATTATCCTATTATTCCATCTGTACCGGCTTTCGACTTAGTTGGAGATGCAAGAATTAAGGACTGGAGAAGGGTTGCGACCTTCCTTGCAGATAACGGAATAGAGCTTGTTTTAACAGGACATATGCACATTCAGAGCATAAATGAGTTTTATACCGAAAAGGGCAACAGACTGATTGATGTTTGCACTGCCTGTCTTGTAGGCAGTCCTGCAAAATACAGAAAAATAACAATAGACGAAAACTCTGTGCTGAAGGTTGAAACAATTGATGTTGAAGACTTTGGTTGGGATTTAAAAGGTCTTACTGCGCAGGAATATTTTCACAAGCATTTCGAAAATGCAATTATCGCACGTGTTCGTGGCGCTCTCAGTGGCGGACAAGGAATTGTTAAACATTTAAAATCTTTTGGTAGAAAACGTTTCGATAAAATCACTGTGGGAACTGTTGAACGTCTGCTTTTTATAAATAATGACAAAGCTCTTAAAAACAAAAAATTAGCAGAGCTTGTTGGTGAAGTTGGAGTTGGGATATTTCTTGGTGACGGTCCTCATATCGAGGGTACACCTGTGTATAATTTCATTTCAGGCATTCTCAATAGATTTTCATTTGTGCTTAAAAAGATTGAACCTAAGCTCAGTAAAAACGGTGAAAAGATTGATTTAAGATGCATGCTTCTTGATACTATCGGAAACAATAAAGGCTTTTCGGACAATAATGCTGAATTTACTCTGAAATAAATTCTCACACGCAAGAGGTGAACATATGCTATACAAAAAGAATATCGAAAAAACATTAAAGGAAGAGCTTTTCAGAAGTCCTACATCAGAATACAGAGGAACACCATTCTGGGCTCTTAACTCATATCTTACAGAAAAAGAATTATGCCGACAAATTGATATATTCAAAGAAATGGGGTTTGGTGGTTTTCATCTTCACGTAAGGACAGGTCTTGAAAACGAGTACCTGAGTGAAGAATATATGGTGCTTATCAAAGACAGTGTTTGTAAGGCAAAGAAGGAAGAAATGCTTGCTTGGCTTTACGATGAAGACAGATATCCTTCAGGAGCTGCAGGCGGACTTGTGACAAGAGATAAAAAATACAGAGGAAGATGTCTTCTTTTCACTCCCTTCAAAGAAAAAGAATGCAGTGGCTATGATGACTATTGGGGAAACGAAAAAGAAAACCCTATTGCCTGCTACGATATAGTTCTTGACAGTGAAGGATTTCTCTCTTCCTATAAAAGAATAGGTGAAGATGAAAAAGCAGAGGGCACAAAATGGTACGCCTTTCTTGAATTACAAAATCCTTCTAACTGGTATAACAATCAGACATATATTGACACCTTAAACTGCGAGGCTATTAAAAAGTTTATTGAAGTCACACACGAAAAATATAAAGCAAAAGTGGGTGATGAATTTGATAAAACCATTCCCGCTATTTTTACCGATGAGCCTCAGTTTACAAGAAAAAGAGTTCTCAATAATTCATTTGATAAAACGGATATCACAATGCCCTGGACTGATAAGGTTCCTGAGCTCTATAAAGAAATGTACGGGGAGGATATTTTCGACACTCTTCCCGAAGTGTTCTGGGATAAGCCCGGCTCTGCTCCATCTCTGCACCGTTACAGATATCATGATTTTATTGCAGAACTTTTTGCAAGTTCATTCGCTGATACTGTCGGAGGATGGTGCAAAGAAAATGGAATTGCTCTTACAGGACATATGATGGAAGAGCCTACACTACATTCACAGACTGCAGCACTTGGCGAGGCAATGCGTTCATACAGAAGCTTCAGACTTCCCGGCATCGATATGCTTTGCAACCGTCACGAATTCACCACCGCAAAGCAGACACAGTCTGCTGTTCATCAGTACGGTTATGAAGGTATGCTCTCAGAGCTTTACGGCGTTACCACATGGGACTGTGATTTCAGAACATACAAGCATCAGGGTGACTGGCAGGCTTGTCTTGGCGTCACAATACGTGTTCCTCATCTTTCGTGGTACGCTATGAAAGGTGAAGCGAAAAGAGATTACCCCGCTTCGATACATTATCAGTCTCCTTGGCACAAAAAATACAATCTTATTGAAGACCATTTTGCAAGAGTTAACACTGCACTTACACGTGGCAAGCCTGTTGTAAAGGTTGGTGTAATTCATCCCGTTGAGAGTTTCTGGCTTCATTGGGGGCCTAATGATAAATCTGCAGTATTCAGAGAAAGCCTTGATGAAAGATTTCAAAATGTTACAAAATGGCTTCTTGAAGGCAGTATTGATTTTAACTTTATTTCAGAATCACTTCTTCCTTCTCTTTGTAAGGAAGGCTCTGCACCTCTCAAGGTTGGTGAAATGGAATACGATGCAATTATTGTACCCGGCTGTGAAACCTTAAGAAAAACAACTGTTGAAAGACTTCAGCAGTTCCGCGATAATGGTGGTAAACTTATATTTATGGGCGATGCACCCTCTCTTGTTGAGGTCGTGCCTTGTGACTGTGTAAAATCACTCTTTGAAGAGAGTGAAAACATTGATTTCTCCCGTGCATCGCTTCTTACTGCACTCCACGATGTAAGAACTCTCACAATAAGATACGCTGACGGCAGACTTACGGACAATTATATTTATCAGCTCAGACAAGACACTGATTGCAGATGGCTTTTCATTTGTTGCTCAAAAGAACCGGATAATAAGCAAATAGATGATGGCAACGATATCCAGATTATTCTGAATGGTACATTTTCTCCTCAAATATATAACACCGAAAACGGTGAAGTGTATCCCATTAAAGCAGAATACAGAGAAGGAAAGACAATTATCCGATATCATATTTTCGGTTATGATTCAATTCTTCTTAAGCTCACCTATGGTAAGAGCGATTCTAATGAAACACAACACATTCCCGAAAAAGCTGGCGAAATGCCCGGTACACTGTGCGAGTACGAGCTTTCTGAAGAAAATGTTCTTGTACTTGATATGGCTGAGTGGAAAATTGACGATGATAAGGACTATTCACCCAAAGAAGAAATACTTCGTCTTGACAATCTTGTAAGAGAGCGTCTGGGAATGAAAAAAAGAGGTAACCGTGTTGTTCAGCCGTGGGCACTCGGAAAGCTTCCTAAAGATCATAAAGTAAAACTTAAATTTACGTTCTGGAGTGAAATTGATTATACTGGTGCAGTTCTTGCTCTTGAAGACGCAGACATCGCAGAAATAACCTTCAACGGCAAGAAAATCACCGAAAGGGAAAAAGGCTTTTATGTTGATATTTCAATTGGCAGGATGAAACTTGGCAACATCGTAAAGGGTGAAAATGTCCTCGAAATTACTCTTCCCTTCGGTGAAACCGCAAACCTTGAAAATATGTTCGTTTTGGGTGATTTCGGTGTCAGAGTAACAGGTTCATTTGCAACAATAACCACATTGCCTGAAAGAATAACATTCGGTTCTCTTATCAATCAAGGACTTCCTTTCTATTCAGGAGCAGTAACATATAAAATGAAGACTGAGGTGAAAAACGGTAGTCTCACAGTTACTGCAAATGACTATATGGGTGCACTTATTGAAGTGAGTATTGACGGTGAAAACAAAGGTGAGATTATTTATCCGCCATATACTCTTGAAATCAATGGTATTTCTGATGGTGAACATGAAGTCGGTATTAAACTTTATACGCACCGCTACAACTCCTTCGGGCCGCTCCACCTTGTAAATGTAAAAGAAAAATGGCATGGTCCGGGTGCATGGAGAAGTGACGGAATAAATTGGAGTTATGAGTATGTTCTTCGAACAACAGGTATTCTCAGAACTCCGGGAATTAAATAAATTTCATATACTAAAGAAAAGTTTATTCAGTAATACGAAAGCGAGAGATTACACAATGAAAAAACGAATAATAGGAATTATTGCCTTAGTATTGGTGGCGGTTCTTGTTGTAGGAATAATCTATTTTGAAATCGAACCCGAAAATACAAATATCAACTATGGACCTGCTGATTTACATAAGGAAA
>JAZSJD010000092.1:0-32193 GCA_045534165.1 Acutalibacteraceae bacterium
CTTGTTGAAGCATTTCTTTGATTTGCGGTAACATATATTGTATGTGTTGATACTTTCCTGCCATAACTATAACCCCCTACTGTAGTATTATCCTACAATAGGGGGCTTTTGTCTATTGTCCGTTTTTACTGGACTTGTTCATTTTCAAGGGGAGGCTTTTTTGAGTGCACATATATAAAAAGCGGAACAGTTATTTACACTGTTCCGCTTTGGTTTTACTGTTCAATTGCTATTGCTTCAACTATTCTGCCTTCTGTTGCAGATGCCGTAATTTTTACATTATCGCCTTTATTGAGGATAATTGCAAGATTTGACTGAGAAGCTGAAATTGAGAAGTAAGGCTCATAACCTTCCACTTTGATATAGTAATAGGTGTTACCGTTAAGAACTGCTGTACGTATATCAGTAATTGCGCCTTCCACAGTTTTCTTATCTGATTGCGGTTTACCGCTTCCGTCTATATCAATATCTGAAACGTGTTCGTTAAGGTCTGCTGCCGCATCACCATCAATACCCATTTCATTGTAATATGCCTGAAGACAATCAACAAGTTTTGGTTCTACAACAACTTTCTGGAACTGTTCAACATTAACGAGTGAATACATTTTTACAAGTCCCTCAGCATCCTTAAGAGCCATAAAGAATGTGGGCTCGCCTTTGATGTTGAGAAGCAAGGGGAATGTTGCCTGATAGCTGTATTGCTGAACTTTACCTTCTGCTGAACCCTGTGCTGAATACTCAGTAGCACCTGACTGGTTGAAGAATGTTGTTTCCTTTGTTCTCTGGTTAGTGAGAATAAAGCCGATGATTGAGTCGTCTGATGTAACAGAAGTTACGCCTGTGTACATATAAACGTCATCATCAATTGCGATGTAGTTGCTGCCTGATGTTGTGACTTTAACGTCTTTCTGGCCGAGAATAGAGTTGAAGAAACCATCTCTGTACTGTCCGTAATAATCATACTGCTGAGTTATAAGACTTGAAGAATAAACTCTGTCTATCCACTGAAGTTCCGGGTCATTTTTTAAAGTTTCAATGTCGTAATATTCACTTTCACCTGTTGTAGCATCAACAAGAACAACACCGATTACATCGTCACCGCCGAACAAACCGATTTTTTTATCGATTCTGGGGCAAACCCAATAGGGACGGCCCTCTTCATCAATTTCAAATGTAGGTTCATCAAAAAGGAATGTTTTATATTGGAAACGCAGATGTCTTGTAAGAAGTCTTCCGAAATGTTCTGAGGGAGAATATTTGATGTTCTCCATTCCCTTTTCTTTAAGTTTAACAACCTCAACTTCCTGTGTTGACATATCAACAATCATATATGCAGGAATACCTTGATTACGGTTTGTGAACCATTTAATGATATTTGCATATTTAAGTGTTGTTACTCTGACAGGTCTGCCTTTATAGTTTATCTGAGTGTATTCCTCTGCATCTTCATACTGAGAAACATATTCGGAAAGTTTACCAAGCTGTCTGCCACCAAGTCTTATTGCCGAATCTTCATCAAGCATAGGAACTGAATCAAAATCAAGGTCTTCAAATTTTTCTGTGAAGACTCCTTCTTCAACCGTGAGCAGTTCACTGTAATCTTTTGCTCTGAAGAAAACAGAAGAAACAAGAGAACCGATAACTACCACAACTATAAGAAGGCAGATTATTGCACCTGGAATAAGTGTATTCTTTTTAACGTAAGGCATATATTCCGGACGCATAAGCGCTTTACTTGTGATGAATGAAAAGATAGGATAAGAAACTGCTACCAATCCGAAATAGAAATACATCTTAACATCCTTGAAGTTAAATGCAGGCAACATAAAATAGTAGCCCAATGCTGCAACCACAAGTGTGAGAGCAATGTTGATACCAACTTTCATCCCTGCTTTTTCGGGTGGGATTACAACTTCGTCTTTTGTATAGACGTGGCTGAATCCTTTGTAATTTTCTGAATTCACATTATCAACTCCTGATCAAATATTTATGTACTCACTTTTCATTGGTTATTATTGTACAATATTCACAGTAAAAATACAAGTACTTATTAAAAATTATAATCTATCGTTATATCAATTTACTTGACATTTATACATTTTACTGCTATAATAAGAAACTGTTGCACAGTATTTTTGTGTAACTATCCTTGCTCTGTAAAAAATAAGACAGGGCCATTTTGACCAGAAGGAGGTGCTTGATAATGGCAGCAAACAGCTATGAAACCATGTTGGTTTTCTCAGTTGCAAACGGTGAAGAAGGAGCAAAAGCTCTTTACGAAAAGTTTAAGGCTCTCATTGAAGCAAACGGCACAATCAACTCTGTAGATGAGTGGGGCACACGCAAACTCGCTTATCTTATTGATGATGAAGCTGAAGGTTTCTATGTAGTTACAACTTTCTCAGCAGAACCCCAGTTCATCGCTGAACTCGACCGTCGTGCAAAAATCACTGATGGTGTACTTCGTATTCTCACAGTAAAAAAATAAGAATAACCAAAGTATAATTAATGCTTTGCTTTATTCAAGAAAGGAAAGAGTTTAATATGCTTAACAATGTTGTTCTTATGGGAAGACTTACTGCTGACCCTGAACTTCGTCAGACAGGTACAGGAATTGAAGTAACATCTTTCACTATCGCCATCGACAGAGGTTTCGCTCGTCAGGGTGAAGAACGTCAGACAGATTTCATCAACTGCGTTGCTTGGCGTCAGACAGCAAAATTCATCACTTCTTATTTCCGTAAAGGTCAGATGATTGCCGTAACAGGTTCAATCCAGACAAGAAATTATGAAGACAAAAACGGCAGCAAACGTGTTGCTACTGATGTTGTTGTTGCAAACGCAAGTTTCTGCGGTTCAAAGAGTGAAACAGGCGCTTCATCTCAGCCGAGAGATAACGTTCCTTACTCTGCTCCCGTAGCTTCTTATTCAACAGCTGCTACTTCAGATTTTGAGGAACTCCAGGGTGACGATGATCTTCCGTTCTGATTTTCAGAACACTTAAATTTTTAAGGAGGTAAATCACATGGCTTACGATAAATCACAGCGTCCTAACAGAAAAGGCCGTAAAAAGGTTTGTGCTTTCTGTGTAGACAAAACAACAGAAATCGATTACAAGGATATTGCTAAACTCGGTAAATTCACATCCGACAGAGCTAAAATCCTCCCCAGAAGAGTAACAGGCACTTGTGCAAAACACCAGAGAGAGCTCACAACAGCTATCAAACGTGCTCGTCAGGTTGCTCTTATGCCCTACACAGCAGACTGATTTTAAACAACAAATAATTAATGCCTATCGAGAAATCGATAGGCATTTTTATTTTTATACTTCGTATTTACTGTTAAATTTAGCAAGCAATAATGATGCAACTACACCCACAACTATGCAGACAATATTTATCACACAGCTTAAAACTGATGTTGTGAAACTTCCGAAAGGAATTATCATAACCGTTGCTGCAATAACAATTCCTACAATTGCATGGAATGCAACTGAATAACATTTTTTAAACAGAAGACTTACTGCTTTAGCGAAAAGAATTACTGTTGCCAGGCCACCGATTGCGCCGGGAATTAAAACTTTAAAATTCAAATCCCCTATCCCTGCCACAAAAGGTTCATACAAACCTAATGGCATCAATAATGTTGAGAAACTCATTCCGGGAGCAATAACGCTGAGTGCTGCACAGAAACCGCAGAACAGATACCAACCGAAATTGGGTGTAATATCCACGTCTAAAACTTTCAGGCTGATTAAAAGTGCAAATACAAGCACCATCGCCACACTCAATGAAACAAAAGAAGCTTTACTGCGACCTTCTTTTCCTGCCTCTTTAAAAAGAGATGGAAGCATACCTGCAATCAGACCAATGAAAACGCACACAGACGGAGCCTCATATTTTTCCAACAAAAAGCCTAAAGCTTTGGCAATTCCCAAAAAGCCGATAACTCCGCCGATGCCAATAGGAATTAATTTTGGTACGTGTGTTTTAAACTTATGAATCGGGTCTGCAAGAAGTTCCATAATAGTCTGATAAATACCAAAGACTACGCAAAGCACACCGCCTGATATTCCGGGAAGCACAGCACCAAGACCGATTAACGAGCCCTGAAATATCTGAAGGATAAACTTTTTGACTTTATTCATTAATATATCACCTCATACATCTATATGATTGGTTTGTTTATTTAATTTCTATACCCCAGATATGTTTCGATTTAATTGTTTCAGGATTAACAACAGGGAAAATAAGCTTCATTTTTCCGTCTGCATCTGCTGTTTCAATAACCATGTCTTCATTACCTAAAAGCACTGCTTTTTTGTCAGGTGAATAATCATAATCGTCAAGAACGATTTCGCCAAAGGGATATTTTTTAACAAAAACATAATCAGCATCGTCTTTTGTTGTATACCATACATTTTCCTGTTTGCTGATTTTAAGTTTTCTGCTTGCATAAATACCTTTACCGTTGATTTTAAGCCAATCGCCGATTTCGAGAAGTCTTTCCTGCATAATCACGGGGATTGTACCGTCAGCAGCAGGACCAACATTGAGAAGGAAGTTGCCACCTTTACTTACAAGGTCAACAAGGGTTGTGATAAGTTCTTCACCTGTAAGATAATCTTCAAGTTGCTCAACTCTGTTGAAGCCGAATGAATGGCCGATACCACGACATTCCTCAAAATATCTGTCGCAGTCGGCATCTTCAATTTTTCTGCCTGCTTCAATAAAACCATACTCTGTTGTGAAATTACCACCGCAACGGCCTCTTGTTTCTTTACCCCAACGGTCATTGGGAACAATAAAATCTTTAACTGAACTTTCATTATAAAGCCACTGTAAAAATTCAGTTGAATGCCATACTGAACTAGGATGTTCCCATTCGCCATCAGTAAAGAGTGTTGCAGGCTGATATTTTTCAATAAGCTCTTTAAGCATAGGAATAAGATGCTTTACAGCATATTCCTCCGGATTACGCAAATAAATAGGATTAAACCACTCATAAACAGAATGGTAAACGCCGAACTTAACATCTGTTTTATCAAGAGCTTCCTTCAGTTCTGCACAGAAATCTCTGTGAGGTCCTACATCAACGCTGTTCCAGTTCCAGGCATATTCACTCTTAAAAAGGCAGAAACCATCGTGATGTTTTGAAACAAGATTTATATATTTTGCACCTGAACGTTGAAAAAGATCAGCCCATTCATCAGCATTGAAAAGCTCTGCTTTGAAATCTTTCACAAAATCTTCGTATTTGAAGTTTTCGCCATATGTTTTTTTATGGAAAGAAGTGCTGGGTTCCCAACCTGTTGCAATCTGATGGCCATACCACTCTGCATAATCCGTTCTTGAGCAGAATGCGGGCACAGAATAAAGTCCCCAATGAATGAAAATACCGAATTTTGCATCCTGGAACCACTGAGGAACAGGTCTTGAAGTTATTGACTCCCAATTTGCTTCGTATTTCATAAATACACCTCGTATATCGTTTTATTATATATTATCAAAATTCTCCGCTTATAGCAAGTGTTTTTCACAAAATGATGATTTTCGCTTTTCTTTGATTATTTCCGATTCTTTATAACAAACTATACAAACGTCCCCAAGAGCAAAGACAATTTTTTTGATAAATATGTTCAAAAAACTATTGCACTTTTATCATTTTAGTGATAATATAGATTTGTTGGATTGTAATTTTTTATATTTTAAAAGAAAGGAAGGATAAAATGGCAGAAAACAATGTACCTCTTTACCTTTTCCATCAGGGTAATAATGCAAAAGCATACGAATATATGGGTTGTCATTTTGAAGGGGACTCCTGTGTTTTCAGAGTGTGGGCTCCAAAAGCACAACAGGTTTACGTCATGGGTGACTTTAACGGTTGGGACGAAACCAATCTGCCTATGCAACGCATAAGCGACAATGGTGTGTGGGAAGCCAGGACAAATGCAAAAGTATTTGACAATTACAAATACCGTATCATTACTTCTGACTACAGAGTTCTTATGAAAAGTGACCCATATGGTTTCCATTTTGAAACTCGTCCTGCCACAGCTTCAAAAGTTTACGATATAGATAATTATGAATGGCACGATGAAAAGTGGCTTAAAAAAAGAAAAGGAACTTCTATCTATTCAAGTCCCGTGAACATCTATGAAGTGAATCTCGGTTCATGGAAACGTCATGCGGATAATAACTTTCTTTCTTACCGCGATGCAGCAAAAGAGATTGTTGAATATGTTACTCATATGGGGTATACCCACATCGAGCTTATGCCCGTTAACGAGCATCCTTTTGACGGTTCATGGGGTTATCAGGCAACAGGATATTTTGCACCGACTTCACGTTATGGCGAACCTGCTGATTTTATGTATTTTGTTGATGAGTGTCACAAAGCAGGGATAGGTGTTATTTTAGACTGGGTTCCTGCACATTTCCCAAAAGACGCTCACGGACTTTATGAATTTGACGGTTCAGCTTGTTATGAATATGACGACCCTCGTAAAGGTGAACATTACCAATGGGGTACAAGAGTTTTTGACTACGGCAAAAACGAAGTTCAGTCCTTCCTCATTTCAAGTGCAATGTTCTGGCTTGAAAAGTATCACATTGACGGTTTAAGAGTTGATGCTGTTGCTTCTATGCTTTACCTTGACTATGGCAGAGATGACGGTGGTTGGATTGCAAACAAATATGGTGGCAACGAAAACCTTGAAGCAGTCGATTTCTTCAAAAAATTAAACCAGACCATATTCAAAGATTACTATGATGTTCTGGTTGTGGCTGAAGAAAGCACAGCATGGCCCCTTGTTACAAAGCCTACTTCTGTTGGAGGTCTTGGGTTTAATTTCAAGTGGAATATGGGTTGGATGAACGATTGTCTGAGATATTTCTCTCTGAACGGTCTTTCCAGAAAATATAATCATAACTGTCTTACATTTTCTTTCTTCTATGCTTTTTCCGAAAACTTTATCCTTCCAATTTCTCATGATGAAGTGGTGCACGGAAAATGTTCACTTATCGGAAAAATGCCCGGTGAATATGACGAAAAATTTGCGGGTGTCCGTTCTTTCATCGGATATATGATGGCTCATCCCGGCAAAAAGCTAATGTTTATGGGTCAGGAATTCGGACAGTTCATTGAATGGAATTATGAACAAAGTCTTGATTGGTTGCTTCTTGGGTATGAACGTCATTCTCAACTTCAGCACTATTTCAAAGCCATAAATGAATTTTACAAAAAAACACCTGCTTTCTGGCAGATAGATTACAGCTGGGAAGGTTTTTATTGGATTTCCAGCGATGATGTTGACAATTCTGTTATAGCCTTTGTCAGAAAGGATGAAAAAGGAAACGAAATCGTCTGCATATGCAACTTCACACCTGTAAGACGTGAAAATTATAAAATCGGCGTTTTACGTTCAGGGACATATGAGGTTCTTTTCAATTCCGATGACGTTTCTTTCGGTGGTGAAGGTTTAGGTTCTGTTGGTAAAATCAAATCACAGAAAAAGCCTATGCACTCATTTGAAAATTCAATTACGCTTGACCTTCCCGGAAACAGCGTAATTTATTTAAAAGCTCCCAGAGCAAAACAAACAAAAACAAAAAATACTAATAAATCTTCTAAGGAGGCATAAACTTATGGCCCGTAAAAAAGAATGTATCGCAATGCTTCTTGCCGGCGGTCAGGGAAGCCGTCTTGGCATACTGACAAAATCCATTGCAAAACCTGCTGTTCCTTACGGCGGTAAATACCGTATCATCGACTTTCCCCTTTCAAACTGTGTAAACTCAGGTATCGACACAGTTGGTGTTCTCACACAGTATCAGCCTCTTGAACTCAACGACTATATCGGCAACGGTGAGCCCTGGGACCTTGACAGAACAGGCGGCGGTGTGCACATCCTTTCTCCCTATCAGCAGATTGAGGGAACAACATGGTACAAAGGCACAGCAAATGCTATTTATCAGAACATTAATTTCATTGACAGATACGACCCTGAATATGTTGTTATTCTTTCAGGTGACCATATCTATAAAATGGATTATAACAAAATGCTTCAATATCATAAAGAAAAGAATGCAGCCTGCACAATTGCAATGCTTGAAGTTCCGTGGGAAGAAGCATCACGTTTCGGTCTGATGTTTGTTGATGATGACGGAAAAATCACAGCTTTTGAAGAAAAGCCCAAAGTTCCCAAATCAAACAAAGCTTCAATGGGTGTTTATGTTTTCACCTGGTCAAAACTTCGCTCTTATCTTATTGAAGATGAAGGCAAAGAAGGTTCAAGCAACGACTTCGGTAAAGATGTTATCCCCGCAATGCATGAAGCTGGCGAAAACCTTTACGCTTATCTCTTTGACGGATACTGGAAAGATGTTGGTACAATCGATTCTCTCTGGGAATCAAACCTTGACCTTCTCAATCCCAAAGTTGACCTTAACTTAAACGATGACGATTGGAAAATCTATTCACGTAACCCCGCCGCACCACCTCACTATGTTTCACCTGATGCACGTGTTCAGAATTCACTTATTTCTGAAGGTTGCATAATTGAAGGCACAGTTGATTTTTCAATTCTCTTCGCAAACGTAACAATAGAAAAAGGTGCTGTTGTTAAAGATTCAATCATTATGCCCGGAACAGAAGTTAAATCCGGTGCAGTTGTTCAATATGCTATTGTTGCCGAAAATGCTGTTATTGACGAAAATGCAGTTGTAGGCGAAAGACCTGAAGCTATGGAAAACCTTGAAGACTGGGGTGTTGCTGTTGTTGGCAACGGTGTCACAATAGGCAAAGGTTGCAAGGCATTGCCCAAAGAACAGGTAGCAAATGATATAGGAGGTAAAGAATAATGAGAGCCAATAACGTTCTTGGTATAATTTTTTCAAACGCTTACGATTCAGCTCTGAGCGAAATTACTTCACTTCGTGCAATGGGCTCTGTTCCCTTCTGTTCACGTTACCGTCTTATTGACTTCCCTCTTTCCTGTATGGTAAACAGCGGAATCACAAAAGTCGGCATTATCACAAAATCTAACTATCAGTCACTTATGGACCATCTGGGAACAGGTAAACCCTGGGACCTTTCAAGAAAAAGAGAAGGTATGTTCATCCTTCCTCCTTTCCACGAAGCACAGACCGGTATTTACAAAGGCAAACTCAGCTCACTTGAAGGTATTTCAAAATTCCTTCAATATTCAAAAGAAGAATATGTTATCCTTTCAGACTGTAACGTGGTTTACAACATCAACATGAAAAAGCTGATGAAATTCCACGATGAGAAGGGTGCAGATATTTCAATCATTTATAAAAACGGAAAAATCCCCAACCTTCCCCATATGATGTGTTTTGAACTGAACGAAGAAAGCCGTATCACAGGCATTACTGTTCACGATAACGCAGAAGGCGAAGGAAACTATTCAGGAAATATTATCCTTATGAGAAAGGCTTTGCTTGAAAAACTTATCACAGAAGCAAGAAGCCTTAACCTGCGTTCACTTGAAAGAGATATTTTCCTTAACAATGTAGGAAAATTAAAAATCTACGGTCTTGAAGCAGAAGGTTTCTTTGAAACAATCGACTCTCTCCAGAGTTACTTCGATATCAGCCAGATGATTCTTAAACCTGAAAATATGAAGGCTCTTTTCAACAAAGACCATCCCATTTACACAAAAGTCCGTGATGATATGCCTGCAATTTACGGACTTGAAGCAAATGCTAAAAATTCACTTATTGCTGACGGTTGCATCATTGAAGGCGAAGTTGAAAATTCAATTGTTTTCCGTGGCGCAAGAATCGCAAAAGGTGCTGTTGTTAAAAACTGTATCGTAATGCAGGATTCTTACATCAGCGAAGGTGCGTATGCAGAAAATGTCATTGCAGATAAATTAGTTGTTTTACGCCCCAACAAAAAACTTGTAGGTGCACCGACTTATCCTGTTTATGTAGGAAAGGAAATTGTAATCTAAAATGGCAAATAAATTATCTTTCAACAATAATGACTTCCTGTTGGATGGTGAAAAAATCACCATCCTTTCAGGTACTATACACTATTTCAGAGTAGTTGAAGAATATTGGGAAGATCGTTTAAAGAAGCTTAAAAACTGCGGTTTCAATTGTGTTGAAACTTATTCTCCCTGGAATTACCACGAAAGAAAAGAGGGTGAATTTGATTTCAGCGGAAACCTTAATGTTTCCAGATTCATTCAGATTGCCGCAGATTTAGGTCTTAAAGTAATTCTTCGTCCCGGTCCGTACATCTGTGCTGAATGGGAAATGGGCGGTCTCCCCTCCTGGCTTCTTAACTATAAAGGAATGCATCTGCGTTGTAACGACAAACTTTTTCTTGAAAAAGTTGAACGCTACTACAAAGCATTCTTTGAACAGATAAGACCTCATCTTGCATCAAATGGCGGAAACGTTATTGCTGTGCAGATTGAAAACGAATATGGCAGTTATGGTGACGATAAAGAATATCTTCAGGCAATTGTTGATATTTATAAAAAATGTGATCTTGATTGTTTCTTCTTCACATCTGACGGTCCCTGCGATATGATGTTCACTGGCGGTACACTTGACGAATATCTTGCAACTGCAAATTTCGGTTCACGTCCTGATGAAAACTTTAAAAAACTTAAAGAATTCCGTCCCGACCAGCCTCTTATGTGTTGTGAATTCTGGAACGGTTGGTTTGACCATTGGTATGACATTCACCACGAAAGAGATTCATCTTCCACCGTTTCTGACTTTGAAAGAATGTTGGAAATGGGCGCAAGTGTTAACTTCTATATGTTCCACGGTGGCACAAACTTCGGCTTTTCCAATGGTGCTAACTGCTATGATGGTGAATATGAACCTACTGTCACAAGCTATGACTATGACGCTCCCTTAAGTGAAGCAGGCGATATGACAGAAAAATATTTTGCAATCAAGAAAGCTGTTGAAAAATTCACAGGAGAAAAAATCTCCCTTGATGTTTCTGACACAAAGAAAAAAGCTTATGGCAGACTGGAGCTGACAGAATTTGCTCCGTTGTTTGATAACCTTCATAATCTTTCGCAGAAAATACATTGTGTTGCTCCAAAAACAATGGAAGAAGTAGGTCAGGATTTCGGATATATCCTTTATTCAACTGATGTCAAAGGGCCTCTTTATGACGACGATAATCTTGAACTCAGATTCGATGAAATCCGTGACAGAGCATTAGTTTTCTTTGACGGAAAATATATGGGCAAAATTGAAAGAAGCAGACCTGATAACGATAAATTCCCTGTTAAAATAAAACCCGGCGAAACACTCCACATAGATGTGCTTGTTGAAAACATGGGCAGAGTGAATTACGGTGTTGAAATTCAGAGAGAATTCAAAGGTATTATCGGCGAAGCAAGAATCAACCTTCGTGCTCATTTCGGTTGGGATATCTATCCCCTTACTTTTGACGATATTTCACGTCTTGAATATTCAAATGAAAAGAAAGTTCCCGGCTTCTTCAAAGGAATACTGAATGTAGATGAAGCTTGTGACACTTTCATCCGTACAGACGGTTTTGAAAAAGGTTTTGTAAAAATCAATGGTTTCAACATCGGCAGATATTACAACTCAGCAGGACCCCAGAAAACACTTTATATTCCTGCACCGTTATTAAAAAAAGGTGAAAATATAATAGAAATTTTTGAAAGCGATAAAGTTACAGAACCTTTCGTTACTTTCACAGACAAACCTGAATTATGAGGTAAAACATATGACTGAATATCCTAAATTTATTGCTGCGGGGAGAGTGCCTTGCTCATATGAAAAGCATATCCCTGCTCCATATTTAAGAAAATCTTATAACTTTGACAAAAAAGCCTCAAAAGCTGAAATTACAGTAAGTGGTCTTGGTTTTTACAGACTTTTTGTAAACGGAAAAGAAATAACAAAAGGCTACCTTGCACCTTACATTTCAAATTCTGACGACTTAGTTTATTTTGATAAATACGATGTAACTGACCTTCTCACAGAGGGAGAAAATGTTATAGGTGCAATTCTCGGTAACGGTATGCAGAACTGTTTCGGTGGTGGTGTGTGGGATTTCCACATTGCACCTTTCCGTTCTGCACCGAAACTTGCATTAAGACTTAATTTTGATGGTGAACTTTTTGATACTGACGAAAGCTGGAAATGTGCAGATTCTCCGATTTTCTTTGACGACCTGAGAAGTGGTTGCTTCTACGATGCAAACAAAGAAATTCCCGGTTGGTGTGACAAAGGCTTTGACGATTCACAGTGGAAAAATGCAATTTTTGCAGAAATCCCAAGAGGTGAAAGCAGAATCTGTGAAGCTGAACCTATCAGAGTTCAAAATGAACTCAGGGCTGTCAGCATTAAAGAAAATCTTCTTAAATTCCAGAAAAACAGTTGTGATGAAAGACTTAGTGATGCAGAAAAAGAACGCATCGTCACATCTGTTGACTACCAGACACATTTCGGTGACGAAGAAGGTTATCTTTACGATTTCGGCGTAAACACAGCAGGTGTTTTCAGACTCCGTATCAAAGGCGAAAAAGGACAGAGAGTTATTCTTCAGGCAATTGAATTTTTAAACGAGGATGGGACATCACAGTGTGATAATGTAGGTAGTTTTTATCCCACAGGATATGCACAGAGAGATGTTTACATCTGCAAAGGCGAAGGCATTGAAGAATTTATCCCCTCTTTCACATATCATGGCTGTCAGTACTGCCACGTAAGCGGTATCACAAAAGAACAGGCAACAGAAGACCTTCTGACATTCCTTGAAATGAACTCAGATTTTGCGGTAAGAGGTTCTTTTGAATGTTCTGATAAAATGATTAATACTCTTCAGGAAATGGCTATGCGCTCAGTAAAGAGCAATTTCTACTATTTCCCCACAGATTGTCCTCACCGTGAGAAAAACGGTTGGACCGGTGATGCTTCATATTCTGCAGAATATATGACAATGAATTTTGCAACAGAAAAAAGCTTCACAGAATGGGAAAGAAACATCTGCAAAGCTCTTGATAAACACGGTGCAGTGCCCGGAATTGTTCCTACAGCAGGTTGGGGATTCCAATGGGGTAACGGTCCTGCATGGGACAGAGTTATTGTTTATATTCCCTATTACACATATATTTACCGTGGCGACAAAGAAATCATCAAGGAAAGTGCTCACGGTATTATGAGATACCTTGATTACCTTACAACAAGACGAAACGAAAACGGACTTTTCGAATGGGGTCTTGGCGATTGGTGTCCCACAGGCAGAGGTGCAGGAGATTATCTCTCTCCCCTTGAACTTACAGACAGCATTATGGTAATGTCTATCTGCGAAAAAGCTGCATATCTCTTCGGCGAAGCAGGTATGACTTTACAGCAGAATTTTGCAAAAGCAATTTACGATGAAACACGCAAAAATCTCCGCGAACAATATATCGATTATTCAACAATGACTGCACAAGGTAATTGCCAGACTTCTCAGGCAATGTGCATTTTCTATGATGTTTTTGAAAAAGCTGAAAAACCAGAAGCATTCAGACGTCTTCTTGAATTTATTGAAGAAAAAGACGGACACTATGATTGCGGATATCTTGGCAACAGAGTTATCTTCCATGTTCTTGCAATGTTTGGCGAAACTGAACTTGCACTTAATATGATAACACGTCCTGATTATCCGTCTTACGTTTATCCTGTTCTTAAATTCGGTGCTACTGCAATGTGGGAAAACTATTTTGATTATCAGCAGAATTCTCTTAACCACCATTTCTTCGGTGATATCAGCAACTTCTTCATCAAGAGAATCGCAGGCCTTGAAATCAACCCCTTAAGACGTGATGTTAACGAATATTATGTGCATCCTTTCTTTGCAGAAAATCTTTCTTACGCTCAGGCACACTACAACACAGTTGCAGGCGAAGTTAAAGTAAGATGGGAAAGAGAAGATAACGGCAACATCATTCTCTTTATAAATGCACCTGAAACATCAAAAGGTAAAATTTTATTACCCCAGGGATATGAATTCGTTTCAGAAAAACGAAACATCAATGCTATCAGAGTTACATCTGTTAAAGCTGATAAATACATAATCAGAAAGGTGGTTAAATAATGAAAGTTTTATATGTAGCAAGTGAAGCACTTCCTTATATTGCATCAGGCGGTCTTGCAGACGTTGCAGGTTCACTTCCTAAAGCACTCAGAAAAAGGCTCATCGGCTGTCGTGTTGTTCTGCCTATGTATTCTTCAATCAAAGAAGAACTTAAAGGCAATCTCCGTTTTGTAACAAGTTTTTCTGTACCTGTTGCCTGGAGAAGACAGTACTGCGGTGTTTTTGAAGCAAATGTAGACGGAGTTATTTATTATCTCCTTGATAACCAGTATTATTTCAAACGTGACGGTGGCATTTACGGTCATTATGACGATGCTGAAAGATATGCTTTCTTTTCACGTGCTGTTCTTGAAATGTTACCCCACATCGGTTTAAAACCTGATATTATCCATTGTAACGACTGGCAGAGTGCCTTAACACCTGTTTATTATTCTCTTTTCTATGCAAACCGTCCCGGATATGAAAACATCAAAACAATTTTCACTATCCACAACATTGCATATCAGGGTGTTTATGGCAGAGAACTTTTAGCTGACGTTGTTGGTATTCCTGAAGAAAATGCAGGAATCCTCGATTACGATGGTGACGTTAACTTTATGAAGGGTGCTATTGAATGCGCAAATGCAGTAACAACTGTGAGCCCCACTTATTCAGAAGAAATTCTTGACCCTTGGTTCAGCCATGGTCTTGACGGAATTCTTCGTGACAGACAGTTCAAACTCAGCGGTATTCTCAATGGTATCGACACTGTTCTTTATGACCCTGAAACAGATAAGAATATTTTTGCCAATTTCTCTGCAGAAGATTTTTCAAACAAAAAAATCAACAAACAGAAACTTCAGGAATATTTCAATCTTCCCCAGAAGGAAGATACACCTGTTATGGGTATTGTTTCACGTCTTGTTGACCACAAGGGTCTTGACCTTGTTAAAACTGTTATGGAAGAGCTTATCACAACAGAAGATATGCAACTTGTTGTTCTCGGTTCAGGCGATTGGCAATATGAAAACTTCTTCAAATACCTTGCTGAAAAATATCCTGACAAAGTTGGTCTTAAACTCGGTTTCATTCCTGACCTTGCAAAGAAAATTTATGCAGGTACAGATTTGTTCCTTATGCCTTCAAAGAGCGAGCCTTGCGGTCTTTCACAGATGGTTGCACTGCGTTACGGTTCAATCCCGATTGTAAGAGAAACAGGTGGTCTTAAAGACTCTATTTCAGACAGCGGCGACAATATGGGTAACGGTTTCACCTTTGCAAGCTACAATGCTCACGATATGATGTATACTATCCGCCGTGCTTTAGAAGGTTACAGAAACAAAGAAGGCTGGAACACTCTTGTCAAGAGAGCTCTTGAATGTGACAACAGCTGGAGAAAATCAGCAAACGACTATATCAGACTTTACAACGCACTTATCAAAGGATGACAAAACTTGAAATCATATTATATTTATTTTTACAGAAACGGACTTACCGAATCTAACCTTGAAGGACAGTATATAGGTCATACTGATGTGCCTTTAAGTGAAGACGGAATTAAACAGATAAATCAGATGAAAGAGGTTTATGATTACCCTGATGTTGATGCTGTTTTCACAAGTCCCCTTCAACGCTGTACAAAAACTGCCGAATTAATTTTCCCTGAGAAAACTCCCCTTGTTATCAATGACCTTATCGAATATAACTTCGGTGAATACGAGGGCAGAACAGCAGAAGAGTTAAAGGAAAATGAACTTTTCAAACGCTGGCTTTCAGGTGAACAAGGCGTTGAACCTCCATTTGGCGAAAGCAACGAAGCTTTTGCTGAAAGAATATCAAATTGCTTTATTAAAATTGTTGATGGTCTGATGAAAACAGGCACAACAAAAGCTGCAATAGTAACACACGGTGGCGTTATTATGTATCTGCTTGCTGCATTTGGTATTCCTGAAGCTGCTATGCACGAGTGGATGATGCCCGGCGGTTGCGGTTATGCAATAAGAATCACTCCCGGAATATGGACACGAGGCAGAAAATTTGAAGTTATTGCCGAAGTGCCTTATGTTCCTGAGGAAGATGAAGAATTTACGGAATAAAACAACACCTCCATACATAAATTTTGTATGGAGGTGTTTTTATGCCTGAAGATAAAAATACAAACAGCAGAAAAAAGCGGAACAAAAATGAAAATAAAAAAGATTTTTATGTCCGCATAATGATAGTGCAAATTTTAGTTGTTGCACTACTTTCGGGTGGTTTATTTACATTCAAAAAATTAAGTCCCGATAAATTTGAATTGCTCAGACAAAGTTATATTCAGATTATGAAAAAAGATATTTCCGCAAAAGATGTTTTTTCCAAAATTAAGAACTATAATTTTTCACAGCAAGGCGGAGATGATATTTCTGTTTTTTCTCCTCAGACAGGAACGAGCTTTTCCCCCTACTATATATCATCTGAAATATGCACTCCCGTAAGCGGAAAAATCTCCTCAAAATTCGGATATAGAATAAATCCTGTGACAAAATCCTTTGCCTTCCATTCAGGAATCGATATCGGAGCTGAAAGCGGAGAAAAAATCAAAGCTGCGTACTACGGAAAGGTCAGCAAAGTTGATTACGACGATATAAGCGGAAACTATGTTATATTGACACATTCAGACGGACTTGTGACAAAATATCTGCACTGTTCAGAAATTATTGTGGAAGAAGGAATGGTAGTAAGAAGTGGCGAAACAATTGCTCTTGTGGGTTCAACCGGTCGTTCAACGGGACCTCACCTTCACTTCACCGTTGAAATAAATGGTAAAAAAGTAGACCCGCTTTACGTCCTTGATTCATATGACAATAAAGTTTAAAGAAATCAAAATAAAAATAAGTTTTTTCTTTGCTTTAGCAATAACAATTTTAGGTTTTTTTGACAAAAGCAACGCCTTGATTTTATGTTTGCTTTGCGGAATCCTGCACGAAACGGGACATTTAATGTGTCTTGTTATTTTCGGTGAAAAGCCAAAGGAAATAGATATCACACCCTTCGGAATACGAATTGAAAGAAATTTGTCTTCACTGCTTAATTTCAGGAAAGAAGCTGTTTGTGCTTTTGCAGGTCCGCTTATCAATCTTGTTATTGCTTTTATTTTCACACTTATAAACAAGGAATTTTTTTCACAATGGATAACCATAAATTTATCTGTTGCTGTTCTGAATCTGCTTCCTTGCGAACCCCTTGATGGAGAAAAAATTTTTGAAAACCTTTTAAAAACCAGATTAACACAAAAAACATCTGAAATAATTTCTTTGATTGTTTCCTGCATAACAGTTTTACCTGTTGCTGTTCTGGGTTTTATTATCCTTTTTAAAAGTCGTTATAACTTTTCTCTGCTTATCATAAGTTTTTATATTATATTTTTTATTGCTCTGAAAAAGAAAAACATCCCCTCTTAAGGTGGTGTCACTCAGGAATTTAATAGCCTTAAGTGACACCACCTCTCATTGAGGGGATATTTTTACGAAATTATAAACACATCGCAACCGTGTTTCTGTGTTGTTGATATAATTATGCTTTCTTCGTAAGTTTTATCTGTCCAGCAATCAAGGATATTATATTTATCTTTCTTATCAACATTCACTGCAGTCAGGGCAGTAATTTTATCTATATCAATTTTTACTTTTTTATTACCGCCTGTTGTGTTGAACACGCAAACAGCAACACGTTTTTTATCAAGAGGCTTTACAAGCACATCCACACCGCATTTTTTTGCAAGACCTTTGATTTTTCTACAAGGAATACCCAGAATATCCTGATTGATTGAAATAAGATTTTTATTTGTGAGAATTCTGTAAACCTTGCTGTCAGTATCAACTGTACCGTCAGATTTAATAAATTTTCTGATATCATTTCCGAGAATCAACGGGGCACACATCATACACCATAAGGCAAAGTGACTCTTGTTTTCTTCATAAGTCAATTTACCGTTGCCGACTTCAAGCATATCAGGGTCATTCCAACCGCCCACAGAAGCATATTTACCAAGCCTTACCGTGAATTTATACAGACTAAAAATGCTTGGCCAATTGGGCATAATATCAGGGGTTGTTCTCCACAGATTACCCGCTTCTGCACCCCATTTCCACGGTTTGTTTCTGCCCCATTCGCAGATAGAATAAACGATTTTCTTTTCAGGAACAGAGTGCTTTTCCGCATATTCTTTTGTAGCCCTTTTCAGTTCCTTACCCATAAGTTTATATTGGAAGAATGCACTGTCCTGTCCGGAAATAACGGGATTATATAATTTAATTGTATTCTCGCCTGCTTCAAGTTCGATTTCAAGCTGAAGTCTGCGCTCAGCAGTAAACTTATTCATAGCAGGCACATCAAGATAATATTCTTTTTTACCATTAACTGAAAAAACAATGAACTTATCTTTCTTTACCGCCTTGCGCACAACAAGTGTAAGTATATATGTACCTGATTTTTCAGCTTTTATGCCGGAAAATTCTGCACTGCCACCATTAGCACAAAGACCTTGTATATATTTACCACCCTCGACTTTTTCATCTTTCACAAGTCGGGCATTTCCGCTGAGTTTTGCTTTTTCCGCCACAGCTTCATAAAAATCTTTTCTGCTTTTTTCACCTATGCTTAACTTTACAATTTTCGGAGCACGTGAAGGAACTCTCACGTTATGGCAAAAATCATATTTGAAATATTCTACTCCCCATTCGGCGAAAGTATCCGCATCAATTTTTTCTCTGCCGAGAGATGCAGGATAATCTTCGCAGGTAAGAGTACCGTTTGAAGAATAAATACCCAACTTAAGCCCTTTACTGTTCACATAATCGTTAAGAGCTTTTATACCTGACGGAAAAGTAATGAAATCCGTTCTTAATTTTCCGTTTTCATCACGTGAAGAATTCTGCCAGCAATCGTCAATATTAACATACCTGTATCCTGCATCAGCAAGTCCGCTGTCTTTCATAGCATCAGCAATTTCTTTTATCAGGTCTTCGCTGATTTTGTTTCTGAAAAGATTCCAGCTTGACCAACCCATAGGCGGAGTCAATGCAACACCGTTATTATATTTTTCTTTCACTTCACTGTTAAGTCTGAAAGAACGGATTAATTTTTTCGCCATACAAAGCGGACAGTATTTAATACTCATATACATCACCACATCTAAGAAAGCACTCATTACAAATGAGTGCTTTAAATTATTTATTTAGTTGTGTCGCTTACAATTCTGCCATCCTGTATGCGGATAACTCTGTTTGCTTCTTCTGCAATTTCATTATCGTGAGTAATAAGGATAATTGTTCTTCCTTCATCACTCAGTTCATGAAGAATTCTCATAACTTCTCTGCCGGAAGCTGAATCCAGGTTACCTGTAGGTTCGTCAGCAAGAATAACGGGAGGTCTTGCTGCAACTGCCCTTGCGATGGCAACTCTCTGCTGCTGACCACCTGACATCTGTGACGGTCTGTGGTCAAGTCTTCTGCTGAGTCCTACACGTTCAAGTGCTTCAAGAGAAAGTTTTTTTCTTTCGTCTTTTTTCATCCCTCTGTAAACCAAAGGAAGTTCCACATTATCAATAGCAGTCAGGCTGGGGATAAGGTTAAATCCCTGAAATATAAACCCGATCTGTTTATTTCTGATTTCAGATTGTTCATCATCTGTCAATGTTGCAACATCTCTGCCTGAAAGAAAATATTCACCGCTTGTTGGTCTGTCAAGCAAACCAAGTGTGTTCATAAGTGTTGATTTACCTGAACCTGACTGACCGATAATTGCAACAAATTCACCTTCATCAATTGTCAGGCTTACACCGTCCAGCGCACGGACTTCATTTTCACCGGGATTATAAATTTTATATACATCTTTAATTTCTATTAAAGCCATAAATTTTAACCCCCCTGATTATTCATGTCTGAGTGCATCGATAGGAAGCATCTTTGCCGCACGACGTGCAGGATAGATACCAAAGAAAATACCAATTGCACTTGAGAATCCGACTGCCAATGCAACAGTTGAGAATTTAAGCGATATATCAATATCCATCCAGCTTGCCACAGCATATGCGCCAACAACACCCAGCATCAAGCCTATAATACCACCTATCAGGCACAGTATAACCGATTCTGTAAGGAACTGGAACATAATAGCAGATGTTTTAGCACCTAAAGATTTTCTTATACCGATTTCTCGTGTTCGTTCAGTAACAGACACCAGCATAATATTCATAACGCCTATACCACCTACCACAAGTGAAATAGCACTTACACCTGCAATGAATGTGGTAAGAAGATTAATTATACTGTCAAGCATATCAATATATGTTGCCATGTTCTGCACCATATACATATCTGAACCGAAATTGTTGTTTCTTGAATAAAGAACATTGGAAACAATGTTACCGATTGCTTCCAGCTGGCTGTCATCATCAGCCATAACATAAATCATACCGTATCTGTCCGGTGTTCCGCTCATACTGTCAAGAACGGTCTGAGGCACAATAAGCATAGCTGCTGCTGTGTCAGTTGTCTGTGTCATTGCAGTGCCTTCAAGCATTGTGTTTGTCGCATCCTCAGATGCAGCAGCATCATAAACGCCTATAACTTTAAGCTGAACTGTCTGGTCATTATATGTGAAATTAAAATATTCACCGATACAATCGCTTTTACCAAAAATCATAGCTGCCATAATATTCGGCATTACGCAAACCTTTGCACCTGAATCATATTCCTGCTCAGAAAAGAATCTGCCCTGGTTTGTCTTAATCATCATAGTAGTCTGCAGGTCTGTATTACCACCGATTGCAATTGCAATATCAGCACTTGCAAAATCAGTTGAACCTGAACCAAGGCCGTAACCCATAGGAGTAATACATTTTACGCCATCAATCTTTTTAAGAGCTTTTATATCTGCATTTGAAATATACTCTGATTCTGAAGCATCTGAGCTTACGGTAATAGAAATCATATTTGAACCCATACTGTTGAGAGTATCAATAATGAAATCTCGTCCACCGTTACCAACAGTAACAATAGCTATAACAGCAGCAACACCAATGATAATTCCCAACATTGTCAGAAGCGAACGCATTATATTCGTTTTTATGCTGAATATCGCTATTCTTATGTTTTCAATGATATTCACGCTTATATTCACTCCTTATTTCGGAAGCACTCTCTGTCCGTCTTTCATTGCAACTGAAGGTGCACGAACGATTTCATCACCTAAATCAAGACCTTTTGTTACTTCATAATATGAACCGTCAAAAAGACCTACTTCAACAGGTGTTTTTGTAATTATCTGTTCTTCTTTATCATATTTGAAAACAAAATATCCGCTTTCGTTATCGTACTGAATAGCCTCAACAGGAAGAAGCTTTACATTTTCTTTTGTTTCGATTGCTGCTGAAATATCAACATCCATGCCGATAATTACGCTTCTGTCTGCATTTTCAATCAAAACTTTTGCAGTAAGTGTGTTTGAAGCACCGCTGCCTGTACCCATAAGAGCATTAATATCAATGCCACCTGAAGAACCTTCCGCAACTGCGCTGATATAATTTATAACTGCATCAAACTTTTTATCGTCTGCTGTTGTAACAACAACTTTCTGGTCCATTGAAATTTTTGAAATATCATATTTACTGATTTCAAAAACAGCCTCAAGAGGATAGTATTCAACTACCATACCTTTATTTGACTGACCTGCAAAAGATGAAACGATACTTGAAACATCATAGTTTCCGCTTGTTACTGATGCAAGTATTGATGAAATATCAAGATTATTTGAGGAAGTGTTTGCGCTTACATAAGATTCTCCTGATTTAATGTTAACCTCACGAACAAATCCGTCTGCTTCTGCAATCCAGCCCTTGTTGAGCACATTAACCTGAGTTGCAAGTGAATTATATGCATCATATGCTGAATCAGCTATTGTTTTATAAACATTTTTAAGAGAATCTGAAGACTGTGTTGAAAGCATTCCCACCTGAACTTTAAGCTGAACCAACTGGAGTTCTTTTTCAAGAAGAAGTCTTTCGTCTTCTGACATTATTGAAGATGTCATTGATTGCAACGCCGACATATCAAGATTTGCTGAACCTAACAGATTTCCCATCAGACTGTTCATCTGATTCTGTGATGCATTTGAAGAAAGAAGTCTGTTGATAATTGAATCTGCAAGTTTGTTATCGCCTAAAATTTTCTTGAGAGATTCTCTGAGTGCTTCTGTTTCTGCATTGGCTTTGTTTGAAGTGTCTGTATTATTGCTTACCTTGTTTTCAAGTTCTGCAATTTCTTTTTCAAGAACAGCTACCTGATTTTCCATTTGAGATAACTGGTTTCCTGCAGAATATGCACCGTTGAGATAGTCATTATATGCTTTCTGTGCTATGTTGTAAGCATCTCTTTTTTCACTTAAAAGAGCATTGAGAGATGATGTATCAAAAGTTGCAAGAACGTCACCTTTTTTAACATTATCGCCTACTCTTACTTTAACTTCTTTTACAACAACACCATCATAAATCTGAAATACACTCTGGTTTGCTGATTGCACAAGTGCAGTTGTGTCAAAAGTTTCAGTAATATCGCCTGATTTGATAGTCGTTATTTCTGTTTTGACTGATTCTTCCGGCTTGAATGCTATGTAAAGAACAGCAGCCACAAGAGCAACAATAGCAACAACTATAACCGCTGTTATTATCTTTTTCTTTTTGCTCCATTTTTTATCCATAAAACTATGCCTCCAATAGCCTATTTTTCACTATATATTCTATCATACTAATTTCAAAATGTAAAACATATATTACAATTTTTAAAGAAAATTCACAAAAGCTCCATAGTTTCATAAAATTAAAAATTTCCATCAAATCGACTTTAATAAAAAAAGAGTTTTAATTACTTACATTTTGTCTGAAAGAATATTAATATGTTGAAAAAAGTCGTTTCCGTTTTTTGCAGTTTGGATCAATATTTTTTTCAAAAACTATTGACAATTAAAATTTAAAGTATTAAAATGAACAAAAATAAATCACAAAGGAGGCAGCTTAAATGATGAATAATAAGTTTTACTTTTTCTTTTATTTTAAAAAGGGCTGCCCGTCTTATGTGATATCCGAAGAATAAAAACTTTGGATAAAATAAAACGGACAGTCCGCATTCGCTATGCTTTTTGCATAATCAAGAATGCGGACTTTTTGTTTTATAAAGGCAAAAAATTCAGAAATGAGGTACATAACAATGCAAATGATTTTTCACAGAAAACTCCCTATCCCTCAAGAGGTAAAAAATGAATATCCTTTGACAGAGCGTATGGAAACAATCAAAGAAGAACGTGATGAAAGCATCAGAGCTGTATTTGATGGTAGCCTTGATAAATTCTTACTTATAATCGGCCCTTGTTCTGCTGACCATAAAGAGCCCGTTCTGGAATACATCTCCAGACTCCGCAGAGTTCAGGAACAGGTTGCTGATAAAATCATCATCATCCCCCGTATTTATACCAACAAACCCAGAACAACAGGTCAGGGTTACAAAGGCATGCTTCATCAACCTGACCCCGAGGCAAAACCTGATATGTACAAAGGTATCGTCGCTATTCGTGAACTTCATCTTGCTGCTTTGCGTGACTATGATTTTTCTTGTGCAGATGAAATGCTCTATCCGGAAAACTACCGTTACCTTTCCGACCTGCTCTCTTATGTGGCTATCGGAGCCCGTTCTGTGGAAAATCAACAGCACAGACTTGTTTCAAGCGGTATCAGTGCTCCTGTGGGCATGAAAAACCCTACCGGTGGCGACCTTAGTGTTATGATGAATTCCATAGTAGCTGCACAATCAAGCCACACTTTCATTTATCGTGGTTGGGAAGTAACAAGCGGCGGAAATCCTTATGCTCATGCCATTCTTCGTGGTTATGTGGACTATACAGGAAGAAGTGTTTCCAACTACCATTATGAGGATTTATTAAGAGTTGAAGAGCTCTATGAAAAATCCAACCTTACCAATCCTTCAGTTATTGTAGATACAAACCACAACAACTCAGGCAAAAAATATCTGGAACAGATTCGTATCGCCAAAGATATTGTTCACAGTCGAAATCAGAACCCTGATATCAAGCGTCTTGTAAAAGGTCTTATGATTGAAAGTTACCTTGAGGATGGCGCACAAGGTATGGGTGATCACATCTTCGGAAAATCAATTACAGACCCTTGTCTTGGCTGGGAAAAAACCGAAAAATTAATTTTCGATATCGCAGACAAGTTGTAATTTTTTCAGTAAAAGGTGAGTAAAATGGCTAATAAATTAGAAGAAGCAAGACATATCATAGATGAAGTGGACTCACAGATGGCTGAGCTGTTCATCAAAAGAATGAAAGCAGCCGAAATGGTATACGAGCATAAAAAAGAGTTTGGTCTGCCGATTTTTGACAAAAAAAGAGAGGATGCAATAATTGAAAAGAACTCTGCGCTTGTGGAAGATGAAGTTTTAAGAGAATACTATATCGATTTTCTTAAAAATCTGATGTCCGTTTCCCGCACTTATCAGCACCGTATGCAAAGCGGACTGAAGGTAGCATATAGTGGCGTAGAAGGTGCCTTTGCACACATTGCAGCGGGTAAAATATTCCCACAGGGCAACCGGGTTTCTTACAGCGATTTCAAAGCAGCATATCAATCAGTAGTTAATGGTGAAAGCGATGTAGCTGTGCTTCCCATCGAAAACAGTTATGCAGGCGAAGTGGGACAAACAATGGATCTGATTTTTTCAGGCACACTTTATATCAACGGAATATATGAGCTTGAAATACATCAGAATCTTCTTGGCATTCCGGGTGCTACCGTAGATGATATCAAGAAAGTTGCAAGTCATCCCCAGGCTCTTGGCCAATGTCACGATTACATTGAAATGCGTGGCTTTGAAGCTGAAGAAACAAGCAACACAGCACTTGCAGCAAAAACCGTTGCAAATGCAAACGATAAATCATTCGGTGCTATTGCCAGCATTGAAACAGCCGAACTTTATGGTCTTAAAGTGATTGAGCACAACATAAACAAAAGCGGAGAAAATACCACACGTTTTGTTGTCCTTTCAAAAGTTCGTGCAAACACACCCGCATTATCAAGCACCATCCTGATGCTGACTGTTAAGCACGAAGCAGGCTCCCTTGCAAAAGCTATCAGTATCATCGGTAAACACGGTTACAATATGACAGCACTTCGCAGCAGACCAATGAAAAAACATTCCTGGCAGTATTATTTCTACATTGAAATTGATGGTACTGTGGATACCGAAAACGGCCAGAACATGCTTGAAGAATTAGGCGAAGTGTGCGACAAACTCAAAGTTGCCGGAACTTTCAACCCACATACGGAAATATGATAAAACAAAAAGACAAGCACACTACACAAGTAGTTTGCTTGTCTTTTGAATATATAACACTATTCTCTGCGAAAAGTTAATCTGTTTTTATCTCCAGAGTGCTGACATCTTTCGAATATGGTGTTGAAGACAGGTATAATCTGTTCATATCAGTAGGAGTTAATTTTGCAGAAAACCATTCATTTACCGAAACATCTCCCAAAACGCTGCACATTTTACCATCAGTCTCGTTCAGGTGTGTCACCATACAGGAAATGTTCGTCTCCCCAAGTTGCTTTATATCCTGCAGTAATGGGTCAAAAAACTCTTCCTGTGTTCCGTGGGGAGCAAAGCGGAGTTGACCCTGCCAGTCATTCGGAATATTTGTCCGGTCTTTAACAGAAAACTTTTGTGAATTCCATTTTTCTTCATATGGCAAAGGGCCTGCACCATGGCGCGTTACATAAGAACGTGTCACATAAACAATCTCCGGCAAAGCATCAGGCAGATGTTGGCGAAGAAATGTGATAGGATTATGGCATCCTGTTTTTGAAGTTGTCAGGTGTGGGGCAAACAAATGATAATCTTCATCCAGAAGTAATCCCTGCGCACCTTCAAACAGAATATCATCATATTCTTCAATTACGGTATCATCTGCAATTGTTATCAATTTTGCTGAGCGACACATCTGCTCTGCTGTGTTTATAAGCACATTTTCGTCAGACAAAAGCTCCCCGTATTCTCCCATCACATCTACATTCAGTCCTAACTGATTCAGACGATGAGGAAGGTATTCCTTACGAATAGTTGAAAGCTTTTCATACAGCTCGTTTGCAGTCATTCTGCTTATCTGCCCAAGATAAAGAGCATAAGCAGGATTTGCAGAACGTTCAACTGCTTCGTTGATACCCATACCACAGCTACCGTGTCGGTTATTACCTCTGGCAGTTTCCAGTGCCATATTGACCAGTATATCGTCAATATAAACACATCGGCACATAGGGTGTCCGTAAATACACGGTATTCTTCCGTGCAACGCACCAAAGTCCTCTGCTTCCTCTTGTAATTTGTACAAATCAGGAAGAAATGTATGTGACAGATATGTATCTGCCTCCCGGAATGAGCCGGAAGAAAGCTGATGAAATATAAATCGTTTTTCGGGGAAGTCCACCGTATGACCTGCCTGACCACCACCATTATGGCGGATAACCAGACATTTATTTCCGTCACTCTGAGACTGTGCGGCAAAAAAATCTATTGCAAGACCTTTTCCTTCGTCACCAAAATTTTTTCCGATTATTATTCTGATGCTCATTTTTAAAATAGACGGTCAAAGAATGAATCTTTTTTTGTTTCCGATTCATCAGATGTAGTTTCAGGTTTTTTCTCGTTCACACAAATTTTTTCCACAGCTTTTGATACAACTTCTTTAGCATCATCCGGCCATTGTGCTATCGCATCTGCCTTAGACATTCCGTTTGATATCTGCATAATAGATGTTATAACTTCAGACAGATAGCCGATTGCTTTGTCTGAAATATATGCAACACGTCCGGGTAAAATATCTTCCCAACGGTCCACCTCAAGGATATCCCTTGTAACAATATGATAAACCTCATACTTTTCAGAAACACTTTTTAACATATCATCGTTTGTCTGCGTTTTTGTTTCGTCATTAAAAATATCCTTCAGATCACCTGAACTGATAGAATTTTTTGTTGCTGCATCACCTATGGTGAATAAAAATCCCTTTTTACCTCTTTTTTCATAAGCATCTATGCTGGTATGCTTATCTGCAAAATACCAAAGCAGATTATATGCTTCAGGTGCATCCCCACCTCTCATTTCAAGCCAGAGTTCCATCAACTGTTCCACAATTCGGATATCAGCTTCAAACTGTGTAACCTGAAGCGGTGCACTATCGCAAACATCTCCGATAGCTGCACACATCACGTGAGGATTGGTAACAGGTTTTTTATCATAAATATTTAAAATTGTTTTATTCAAGGCATTTTTTGCAATTTCCTCTGCAAGGTAGCCCATGGAACCTGTCACATCAAAACCAATAATTATAGGTGTTGATTCAGGTGAATCTTCACTGTCGCGGGATTCTCTGGTCTGGATGAATTTAGGATTGAATGCATCCTTCATTTCGTTATTTCTGAAAATGTTCGTTGCACTGGAGGTTTCGTGGATTCCTCTGCTTTCTCTCAGTTTTATCCAATCGCTTGCTGTATAACTACCGTATCCCATAATTAATTTCTCCTTTATATTTTTAAAAACTTATAACGTTTGTTTTTGCAGGCGGACGAATAGTCGCCACTGAACGGGCAATTCTTTCCGCTTTTTTCTGATCCAATCGGCGCAAAGCCTCATTGTGGGATTGCCCGTTTTCAATTGATATAATTGCAGTAATCAATTCTGCCAGGCAATCAATATCTTTTTTATGGATGCTGGCGCAACATCCGGGTATTCGCTGGCACCATTCATAAAAATTTTCACCATCCGAAGAAGAACCTTTTTCAATATGAATGTGAAATATATTATACTTTTCACGAACTTTGGCAATCAATTCTTCATTGGAAACGACTCCATCGGCTGTTGAGGTAAAATTCCTTGCAATTTCCGATACAGTCAGGCTGTTATGACAGCGATCATCTCCGATTGTAAAAAGATACCCCTTTTTACCCCGCTTTTCAAAATGATCGTGTTTCGTGTGATATGCGGCAAAATACCAGAGAAGATTATATGATTCTCCGTTATTTCCGCCACCACCGCCCTCAAGATATAAATCCAGCAGTTGCTTAATAATCCGTATATCTGCTTCAAACTGTGTAACCTGCAGAGGATATTGGTCGCTCTTACAATCTCCTATTGCTGCACAAAGCACCTGGGGAGATGAAACCTGCTTATCTGAGAGCAACGATGTTACTGTGTTGTGCAGGCTGTTGGTTGCAAGCTCTTTCGCCAGATAACCCATAGATGCAGTTGAATCAAATCCGATAATTATAGGTGTGGCATTCTGGATTTCGTCCGGATCACAACTATATCGGCAGACAACTTTTTTACTATTGAAGCCGTTATCTGCTTGCTGACGGTCAAAGATATTTTCAACAGCCTGATGACTTTCAAGTTGCTTACTGCTGCGAAGTTTGTACCAATCAGCAGCAGTATAACTTCCTCTTCCCAACCCACGTCATCCTTTCTCACCGTAAATTTCTTCGTCATCAACATCCATTCTGATAAATTTACGTTCACCATAAGCTTTCATCAGCATATCATCCCAGAACGCGAAATCATCATAAGCTGTCAGACATGGTTTTGATTTGATAAAATCAGCCAAAGCCTGAGGTATATCTGAAGAAGGTATAATTTTTTGTCTTTCGTTATATCCGAGAACAAAAGACGCAGTTTCTCTCAAACCAATCAGATTATTACTGAGCTGCAGATATTTATCTTCACCGGGAAGGCGTGTGTTATGCTTACCTGCATTCCACCAGTTACCATATAAACTTGCCTGATGAGTGTATGGATTTATATATACAGTATCCGGATTAATCTGTGGATGTACCAGAGAACTGAATTCCAACACGCAACATAAATTTTCCATTCGGCTGATAAGCCACGCTACGTGTCTTCCGGGAAGTGTACCGAATAAACGTAGCGGATATTCATCCTCATTTTTTCTGATTACAAGAAGATGGCTTCCATCTTCAAGAACAAAACCTCCGCTGATTTCGGGAAAAAACTCGCCCAGATTTCTGACATCTGCAGAAGGATAATCCAGCAAAGAAATGTTTTTTCTGAAAAGCTCAGATTTTCCGGCTCCGTGATTAGGAAAATGGAAAGCAATATTACGTCGTGCAACATACACATCTGCATCCTTATCCGCATAACAATACATATGCTTTATCTCAATAGGCACACCATCTTCACGGATAAAAACCCTTGTTTTGGCTTTTTGCCATAACAACTCTGCCTGTTGCTTTCTGTCTTGTTCGCTTTCAGATGATGCAAAAAAATCATGCATTCTTGCAAACAGATCCTGATAATAATCAGTATCTTCGTGTTCCAACAAAAATCTGTTTCCGCAGAATTCGCAAATAGCAGTCATACCCGAGGCATCCAGACGCATAGTTCCGCCACACGTACCACAACTCATTTTTTTCATTGCTACACTCCTTTGCCATAAAAATATATTCAAAAAATATAATTACCTCTGCTATTAATTATACAGCAGATTCTTACTTTTGCAAGAACTTTATATATTTTTAAAAACAAAAAAGACAAGTTCACCACAAAAGTGGTTTGCTTGTCTTTTGTGCCAACACTCAAAATGGAAGCGGTCTAAAAAGCTGATTTTCTTTATATTTTTTCAAATACCAGCGTCGCTTGAATACGGTCACCACCGAATGCACCTTTGCTTCCGCCATTAGCAGTTGAGATAGTGTGCAAACGATAACCTTTGCTTGCCTGCTCATTAATTACTTTCTCTAATTCAGTAAGATTTCCTGAACCTGTTCCAAAAACTTTTTCCTTCAAAGTTACCTGCATAACAACGTATTGCAGTTGTTGTCCGGATGCACCTGAAAAAGATGATGAATCTAAACCAAAAGCCATAATAAAACCTCCTTAATATTTTTATTTATTTTACCATAATTCGTCAAAAAACGCAACACAATCATATTGCCGGCATGAAAAAGTAATAAGTAAAATCCTTCCCACTTTGAACGGGATTTTTTGCACCGTCAAGTTCGATTAAATTGTCAAAAGAAAAAAGACAAGCTCACCACATAAATAGCTTGCTTGTCTTTGGTGTGAATGTTCATAACGGACTTTGATTTTAATGTTTATTTTAAATTTTTATGGGCGTTTCAAATAGAAATCTTGAATAGCCTCGGCATCAAGTTCAATACAGTCCATTTCAAATGCGGTTTTACCATCATATTTAAACATGTAATCTTGACTCCAAAATCTGTTATAATAGGAACAGTTTGAAATTGCATATTCAATAACATCTTCTGTCAATTTATTAAATCCAAAATCCATGTTTCCCCAGTATTCATATCCGCTTCCAAATCTATCTTCAGCTGATATATAGTATGTAAAATAATAGACCCCGGTATCCGGATTTTTTGCATACCAACAATTATGAATTTTTACAGAATTAGGACGATCTAAAACTGTATCAAATATAACTGACAGTTTTTCTGCAAAATCTTGTGCTAATTGAGTTCGTTTTTCATTTAGAGTTTGTGCATATTTCAGACTGTCTTTTTCTTCCTCAGTCAATTGTTCATATTCGTTTTCAATTTCTTCAAAAAAATCTGCGTTTTCTATTGTAATTTCATTGAGAGAGTGTATCTTTTTATCAACTGATTTTGCATTTTCGCTTCTCCCGCATGAAACCAAAGGCAGACACATAATAGCAACCAAAATCAACGAAATAAACTTTTTCAACTAAATCATCCTCTTTAATTTTTTAGAGCAACTTATGAACGCCCTCAAATATTTCACTTTTTTATCTTCGAAAAAGTGCGTAATCCGAAGCCGATGCATATAAAAAGCAACCCACGATTGTCACCAAACAAAACCAAATAAATGGGAATGACGAATCATCGCACACCATCTGTGGAATTTGCATTTTATCAAATTCAGTCTTTACTTATGAGTGGAAAGATATACTTTTCCTATAAAAAAGAAAATTATACCTAAATTGCAATATTCGATTAGTTTGGCATAATTAGTATATCACAACAAATTGCAATATTTCAATACATAAATAAAAAATCCACTTTTAACAACTTTGTAAATATAAACTGAATCAAGCACGGTATTCTTCCCAAAAACAAAAAGACAAGCTCACCACATAAGTAGTTTGCTTGTCTTTGGTGCCGGTGACCGGACTTAACGGCGACAGCTTCGCTTTGCCGTCTCGGCAACGATTGTAATCGGCTTCGCCGATGCGGTTCAAGTCCGGTATCTCTCAAAAACAAAAAGACAAGCTCACCACATAAGTAGTTTGCTTGTCTTTGGTGCCGGTGACCGGACTTGAACCGGTACGATGTTGCCACCGAGGGATTTTAAGTCCCTTGCGTCTGCCTATTCCGCCACACCGGCATTTCGTTGTGCAGAAAACATCAACAGCAATTATTATAAAACAAAAATACCATATTGTCAAGGAATTTCCATATCAATATTAAACATTATTTACAGATTATTAAATTTTAATCAAATACCATTCAAAATATGCGTGTTATATGTTATAATAGCTTGAAAGGAGGTTCAGATTTTGGCATCAGATATTTTTATTTTCAAAAGAATTGAGAAAAAATACTTTCTTTCCCCGGAACAAGTGAAATTGTTATTAAGCAAAATCAAAGATAAAATAACACCTGACAAGCACGGTGAAAGTACAATCTGCAGTTTATATCTCGACACTCCTGATAATTTGCTGATAAGAAATTCCATTGATGCAAAGGTTTACAAAGAAAAACTTCGAATCAGAAGCTATGGCACACCACAAAGCAAAGATAAAGTTTTTCTTGAAATAAAAAAGAAGTTCAAAGGTGTTGTTTACAAGAGACGTGTTTCTCTACCACTTGAAGAAGCAATGAAATATGTAGACACACTTGAAAAACCTTTTGATTCACAGATAATGAGAGAAATTGATTATGCAATGCATTTTTACAATCACCCCAAACCTAAAATGCTTATTGCATACAGACGAATAGCTTTC
>JAZSJD010000051.1:0-23966 GCA_045534165.1 Acutalibacteraceae bacterium
GCTGAACTTATCCGTGCAGCACTCAAAGAAGCATTCACTCATGTAAACTTTGACCTTGAGGGAGAAGAATTCAAAGCAGAACTTCTTCTTGCACAGAAAGTTCTTAAAGATAAAATTTACAATAACCCCAATTATTCATCAATCGGTAAGCTGGCTCTTGTGGGTAACTCACATCTTGATATCGTTTTCATGTGGGCTTACAAAGAATATGTACGTAAACTGGGCAGAACTCATGCAACAATGCTCAGACTTATGGAACAGTATCCTGATTTCATTTTCTCACAGAGTACTGCACCTACATATATCGAAATGGAAAAACGTTATCCCAAACTCTTTGAACAGGTTAAGAAACGTATCGAAGAAGGCAGATGGGAATATATCGGTGCAATGTGGGTTGAACCTGACTGTAACCTTGTTTCAGGTGAATCATTCACACGTCAGCTTCTTCACGGCGTAAGATATGCTGAAAAAACATTCGGCATCACACCAAAAACCTGTTGGGTTCCTGACGTTTTCGGTAACGGTTATGCAATGCCTCAGATTCTCAAAAAAGCAGGCGTTGAATATTTTGTAACACATAAAATGGGTATCTGGAACGATACTAACCCCTGGCAGTATAACACATTCTGGTGGGAAGGTCCTGACGGATCAAAAGTATTCTCAATTGTTCCTCCCACACACTTTATCGGCACAGTTGAAGCTGACTCACTTAAAGTTAACTGGTCAAGATATACAGACAAAGAAACAATTGGTGAATCAATGTATTGCTATGGCTGGGGCGATGGAGGCGGCGGTGTAGACACCGAAATGCTAGAATATGTAAAACGTTACAGCAAGTTCCCCGGTCTTCCTGAAGCTGTTCCCAGCAAGATTGAAGATTCACTTGCAAGAATGAAAGCAAATGCAACAGAAACAAACATTCCTACATGGAAAGATGAACTTTATCTTGAAGAACACCGTGGTGTTCACACAACTAAAGCTCTCCTTAAAAAGCTTAACAGACGCAGCGAAAACCTCTATCGTGAAGCAGAACTTTTCGCAAGTGTTGCAATGAAATATGGTTATAAATATCCTCTTGACAAACTCAACGAAGGTTGGCAGATGATTCTTACAAACCAGTTCCACGATTCACTTCCCGGTTCACACATCACAGAAGTTTTCGGTGACCTTTGTGCAATCTATGATGAAATTATAAAGATTGGTGAAGAAGTAAGAGATGAAGCTCTCAACGTTATTGCAGGCAATGCAAACGGTGAAGAAAAATACGGCAAACCTTTCGCTCTCTTCAATTCACTTGGTGTAAGTGCAACATCAAAAGTTGAACTTCCCTATAAAGATGTTGAAATCTTTGATGAAAACGGAAACAAAGTTCCCGTTCAGGCTTACACAAAACTTGACGGTACAAAAGTGCTTGTATTTGTAGCAAAAGATGTTCCTGCTGCAGGTTATAAAGTATTCTACACTAAAGATGCTGCTGTTAAAGAAGCAACAGCAAGTGCAGTTGTTAATACAATTGAAAACGATAACTTCAAAATTGTTCTTGATGAAAATGCAGAACTTGTTTCAATTTTCGATAAGAACAACAGCCGTGAAGTTCTTGATGGCAAAGGTAACGTATTCAGACTTTACGAAGACCTTCCCGGTAAATATGATGCATGGGATATTGTTGCAACTTATGTTGACCGTGAATTTGATACAGACCCCGGTAAAGTTACAGGTGTAGCAGAAGGTGATGTATTCACAGTTCTTTCAATTGAAAAGAAAATCAACAAATCTCTCGTTAAACAGAATGTTATTATTTATAACGATCTTGACAGAATTGATTTCGATACATTCATCAGCTGGCACGAACAGGAAAAACTCCTTAAAGTGGGCTTTGATGTTGATATCAAAGCATCTAAATACACAAGAGATATTGCTTATGCAACAATTGAAAACTCAAATTATCGTCACAATCCTTACGATAAGGCAAAATTTGAAGTTTCAGCTCATAACTTTATCGATATGTCAGAAGATGCTTACGGTCTTACAATTCTTAACGATTGCAAATACGGTTACGAGGTAGACAAACAGAGAATGATTATCACTCTCCTTAAAGCTCCCATGAATCCCGACCCGCAGTCAGACAGAGGCGACCACTACTTCACATATTCACTTTATCCTCATGCAGGCAACTGGAAAGATGCTGATACAATCACAAGAGGTCTTGAAATCAACAATCCTATGACTGCAGTTGAACTTAATGCAGACGCAAAGGGCGAAACAAGCAAATCATTTATTTCAGTTTCTGCTGACAATGTAACTCTTGAAGCAGTTAAGAAATGTGAAGATGAAGATGCTTACATTGTTCGTTTTGTTGAAAAAACAGGCAGAAGAACAGATGTTACAGTTGACCTCTTCGGTGAAATCGCAGAAGCAGCAGAATGTGACCTTCTTGAAAGAAACGATGCAGCAATTGATACTTTCTCAGGTTCAACTCTTTCTTTCACAGCAAATCCATTCGAAATCAAATGTTTCAAAATTAAAATGAAATAAGATAATAAAAATCCGGTTCAACATTTGTTGAACCGGATTTTTTGCTTATAAACTTGAATATGCATTTTTAAGAGCATCAGTAAGTTTTTGTTCGCAATCGGCATATGCTGCGTAGAGGTTTCCCATAAGTTCATCTAAAAGTTGGTCAGTATAATTTACTTGCCATACACCATTAACTTTATTAACTTCAACGGTTGTGTTTATTGTTTGAGTAGATGCGTTATAACGTTCAAAAGCTTTGAGCGTAAGCTCAATAGTTTTATCTGCAATTTCGTCATCTGAAGGAAGCGTGTTTGATTGAGATACATCTAAAATATAGTCAACGAAAGTTTCTGCATAATAATCAAGGTTTGCATCACAATCAGTTGTTGTAAGCTGAACATATACATAGTATGTAGTGTTATTAATTTTTTGAGCTGATAAAACTTTATAATCGAAGTTCCTGAACAAGGCATTTAAAAACCTTGTCGTGAATTCTTTTTCTTCATCAGTTGATGAAACATCAAAACCACCCAGGAATTCAACCAAGTCGTCACCTGATAAATATTTAAAGCAATTAAAATCATCTTTTACAGCATTAATAGCAAGCTGTTTTTCATCAGTAGAGGGTGGGGTAGTTACAGGCTCATCATAGCCTGAAAGATTTGTATACTCCTCATTTCCGGAAGGTCCCACAGGTATGTCAGGATTAACAGGTCTGACCGGTTTTATTGAATGAGCAGGGGGGAGTGTGATTTTGTCTTTTATTGCAACTGAAGGAAGTGTCACAGCAGTTTCTTCTTCAGTTGTTTCTTCAACTGTTGTTTCCTCTTCAGTTGTTACTTCGTCAGTTGTTTCTCCCTGTGAATATGAAGTGGTTGTTTCTTCTTTGTGGAAGAGTTTTTCTACTAACGGTTTGCCCAGGAGTATTGCCACAACTGTGAATATTCCTAATGTGAGCAATATAATCAGTATGATTAACCAGGCTTTACTTTTTCTTTTGGGTTCCGGCTGGTTGGTTGGAGCAGGGTTCGTTTTCGGAGAACCAACAGGTGGTTGGTAACCGGGTGCGGGGCCGCCTATGGGAGTAGCCGGTGGTGCAGATGGCGGTGGGGGAGTGGGTACTTTAGCCTGCTGGTGATTATTGTTATCATCAAAAGGCACTGCACCTGTTTCGTAAGATGTTGTTTCAGGAACGTCAGCAATATATTCGTAAGATTCAAGCTTTTCCGTAACGTCCTGCTTAACACCACAATGGCCACAATGTTTTGAATTATCAGGAATTTCTTTTCCGCAAGAATGGCAAAACATATATTATTCTCCTTATCTGAATTTTTCAATTTATTCTATCATATTAATTTAAAAAACTCAATATACAAAAGAAAAAAATCGGGTATACCATTCAGCAGGATACCCGATTTGTTGTTTTACACTTCAAAGCCTAAATCTTCGATTTCTTCTTTGGCTTTTTCCACGTTGCTTTCTTCAACAGAAACAGTTTTGTTTTCAAGGTTTACTTCTGCTTCAATACCTGCTTCTTTCAAAGCTTCGCTTATGCGTTTCACACACATAGGGCAGTGCATACCTTCAACTTTAATTTCAACCATATTTTTATTTCCTCCTGTATTTTAAACTTAATGCATTTGTAACAACGAAAAGTGAACTCAGACTCATGGCAATTGCGCCAACCATTGGTGATAAAAGAATCCCGAAAGCAGGATAAAGTATACCTGCTGCAATGGGAATTGCCAGAGTGTTATAACAAAAAGCCCAGAAAAGGTTTTGCTTTATGTTACGGATTGTCATTCTGCTTAATGTTATTGCATCTGATATATCAGAAAGGTTATCTTTCATCAGAACTATTTCAGCTGATTCTATTGCAATATCGCTACCGCTGCCGATTGCACAACCTATATCTGCCTGAGTAAGAGCAGGGGCGTCATTAATGCCGTCACCAACCATAATTACTTTTTTGTTCTGTTGCTGAAAAGCTTTGACAATATCAGCTTTTTCAGTAGGTAATACTTCTGAAATTATTTCATCAAAGCCTATCTGAGAACCTATATATTCTGCTGCATTTTTGTTGTCACCCGTAAGCAGAACTGTGTGAAGACCCATTTTTTTCAATTTGAGGATAGATTCTTCTGCATCCTTTTTTATAGTGTCAGAAACAGCGATGATGCCCATTGGATTTCCGTTGCAAGAGACAAAAACAGGTGTTTTTCCTTTGTTCAGAAGCAATGTGAGTTCTTCTTTACAGGAGGAAAATTCAATGTTATTTTCTTTCATAAGTCTTGCATTACCTACGAGAATTTTTTCTGATTTTTCGTTATAACCTGCAAGACCGAAACCGGCAAGGCTTTCAAATTCAGAAATTTCAAAGGGCGTTATCTTCTGCTTTTCAGCTTCATCACAAATAGCTTTTGATATGGGGTGCTGAGATAGTTTTTCGAGAGAGAAAGCATATTTCAAAAGTGTTGTTTTTTCAGCCCCCAAAAAGTCGCTTACAGACATTTTGCCTTCTGTTACTGTACCTGTTTTATCAAAAATAACGGTATCTGCTTTGCAGGTTGTTTCAAGAGCTTCACCGTTTTTGATTAAAATTCCTTTTGCTGCACCCAAACCCGTGGCAACAATAATTGCTGTTGGTGTTGCAAGGCCCATAGCACAAGGGCATCCGATAACCAGAACGGAAGTGAAAATTTTAAGGGCAAATGAAAAATCACGGTTTATAATGTACCATATTGTTGCAGAAATTAGTCCCACAGCTATTAAAAACGGAACAAAAATACCGGCAACTTTATCGGCAGTTCTTGCAATGGGAGCCTTTTTATTCTGGGCGTTTTCAACAAATCTGATTATACCTGCAAGTGTTGTGTCACTTCCCACACGTGTGACCTTAACATAAAGGATTCCGCCCAGTGAAACGCTTCCGCCTATAACTTCGTCTTCTGCCTGCTTTTCCACAGGGTTACTTTCGCCTGTCAGCATAGATTCATCAACGCTGCCCGAACCTTCAATAACAACTCCGTCAAGAGGGATTCTTTCACCGTGTCTGATAAGGATTGTATCTCCCGGTTTTATCATGTCTGTTGGGACTTCCCATTGACCGTTTTCATCAACCAGAACAGCAGTTTCAGGTGCAAGTGACATAAGAGCTTTGATTGAACCTTTAGTTTTTTCCTTGCTTTTTTCTTCAAGAAATTTGCCAACAGAAACAAGAGCAACCACAACAGCAGAAGATTCATAGTAAAGGTTATGAACTGCATGAGGGTCGCTTCTGATGAAGAAAGTCATAACAATGCTGTATATGAGTGATGCAGTTGAGCTGAGAACTACAAGTGCATCCATATTGGGCGTTAAATGAAAGAGTGATCTGAAACCACTGATAAAAAACTTTCTGTTCAGAATTAAAACCGGTATTGCAATACAAAGTTGAATCAGTGCGAAATTCAGAGGATGAGAATTCATTGAAATTATTTCAGGAACCGGCATTGATGGGAAAAGCATTTGTCCCATAGAGAATAACATAAGAAGAAAAGCTAAACAAACTGAAAGAATCAGAGAGATCTTTTCGGTTTGCAATTTTTCAGATAAGTGGTCTTTTTTTGGGGACTTTTCTTCAATTCTCAATGAAGCAGAAAAACCCGCTTTTTTTATTTTGTTTATAATATCTTCTGATGAAATTTGTTTTTCGTCATAAGATATTATAAGTCTGTTTAAGGGAAGGTTCACATTGCTCTGCACAACTCCGGGTAATTTTCTTGTTACCCGTTCTATGGACGAAGAGCAGGCGGCACAATGCATTCCTTCAATATCATAAATTTCTTCAATCATTTTAACATTCCTATTTCAACCGTATCGTTTATAAACTGTCTTATTCCGAATTTGTAAAAACGTTCAATTGTTTTAAGGTTTTCTGCATTGTAGCAGATACAGTTTATTTCTTCGGTGTGAAGTTTTTCAACCAGCTTAGGAGTATTTGCAGAACTTGAGGCATCGAAGCAAATAACATATTCAGGTTTATTTTTATAATCTGTAAAAATATCATCTGTTATTTCTTCAACAAAATAAACTAATGAGAAAGATGTTGTTAATTTTTCAACATATTGGAGAATTCTTATGTCTGAAGCAGCAATTGAAACTACACGATAATTTTCAGAAGAGATTGTTCTGATAAGCTGTTTTATGGCACCTTTATCATAATTGTGGATAAAAAGCATAGAGCTTATTTCGTTTTCGTAAGCATATCTTATTATGGTTTCGGCAGGCTCAATAACAGGCGGATGCAGAGGCGAACTGTGCTTCAGATTATAGTTGAGAAGGTCATAGTAATTAAATGAGGAAACATCGCCTTTCCCTTTTGTTACGGATGAAATGTCTTTATCTTTCAAAGCAACCCATTTTTTGTCTTTGGTAAGACGTACATCAATTTTCATAGTTGTAAAACTTTTAAGACGTAAATCGTCAATGGCATCTTTTGTGTTGGGCAGAGTTTTTGTGCCGTTGCTGCCGTCAGCAGTAAGTACAATATTATGTATATCAATTACAGATGATTGAGTTAAATCTTCATGATATTTTATATCATCAAAAGCTTTCACAAGGCAGAAGATTGCAACAATTGTGCAAGCTAAAGCCAGGATATAAGCAGGAATATGTTTTTTATTGAATTTTAACTTCCTCATCTTTATCTTTCCTTACTTTAAAGTTTTTTCATAAATGTTGTATTGCTTTCTTTGAAACCGCAAATGGAATAAACCGAAAAATTCTGTGATTTTATATTTTTATCAGTTAAAAATATTTCAGTGCATTCATTTTCCATGGCAATTGCAACAGCACGTGAAATAATTGCACAAAGGATTTCGGCTTCGTTATCGGCTACTCTGATATCATTGATGAATGCCGAATGTTTAAGCTGGTTTTCAAATCTGTGTTCAATTTTCATTGAAACAAAAGAACAGATTTTATTGTTTTTTTCTCCGACTAATATGTATCTCGTTTCATCGGAAAGAAGCAGAGAAAATATATTTCTTTTTTCTCTGCCTAAGGGAGAATAAGGGAAATCATCCTTCTTTTCAAACAATTTAACAATTGCATCAAGGTCGTTTGCTTCGGCTTTTCTGATAATAAATTTCATATTTATCATCCTTTCTTTTTGTAAGATTCTTTACACTATATGAAAGGATGTCCTTGTTTATTACCGGGAGATTTAATTGTTTTGTTTACAATTATAGAAACAGATGCACCTATTACCGTGCCGAAAGTTCTGTTTATTGCCGCCACAAGAGGACGGGCAAAATCAATGCCGATGATTATTATCAGAAAAGTAATTACAGTAATTGATGAAGCTTCTTTGTGGGAAATAATATTGCAAAGCCATATAAGAAATATAACGCCGAAAACACATACAAAAACATCTCCGCGGGATGCAAAGAAATGTGCATTGAAAAGGCTCAGCAACACTGCGGCAATACCACCCAGAACAGAACCGATAATACGGCTGATTCCGAATTCTACGGAATTTTTTATCGTGTCCTGCAAGCATATAACCGATGCAATGCATGCAAAGCTTGGTGAGGTGCCGAAAAGATAATCGTGAACAAAAGACACCACAATATTTTCACCGTAAGCAATATTCAGATAATAAAACAGCTTATAAATCAAAAGACAGATAAGAACACTTATAGCTGTTTTAAGTGTTCTCATACCGATGGAGAAATATTTTTTCAAAGTAATCACCGAAAATATTATCCCCATATATTTTATATTATTATAAATTAATTGTCAATTTCAATCATATAAAAAGCTTTGATACGCGCGAGAGATTCTCTTGCTTCGTTATAAAAAATTGTTGCATAATCTCTGGGGTCAGAATTGACACCGTATGCATCAATTCCCATCTTTCGTGCAATATAGACAGAACGATAAATGTGATATTCCTGAGTGACAACAACACAGGAGTTAAAGTTGAAAACATTTTTCAATCTGTCCATTGATTGATATGTGTTAAGTCCTGCCGGGTCAGAAAGAATATCCTTTTCTTTCACACCGAATTGAGATGCAACATTTTTCATAGCGGAAATTTCGTCATATTCTTCAGGCACCCTCGCATCACCGCTTAAAAGGAGCTTGTTTCCCGCTTCATCAAGGAAAATTTCGCTTGCTATCTGAACTCTATCGTATAACTGATGGCAGGGTGTACCGTCAGCATAAACCTGTGCTCCTAAAGCTATAACACAGTCTTTGTTTAAGTTTTTGGCTTCTTCAGCAGAAATAATGTAAGGTTTGGCATATGAAACAATATAGATGTTGATTCCTGCAAAAGCAATAATTCCCGCAAGAATAACACATACTAATGAAATTGAAATAATTTTAACGGTTTTTTTCATAAATTTTTCCCTCAAAGAAACCCCAAAACAAAATATTACATTGTTTTGGGGTTGTGAAATTATTTAATATTAACTTTCTTTTTCATAAGGTAGTTTGTTCCTATGAACATACCTACACTTGCTAATAACTGGAATATCATACCGCCAAGACCAAGTGTGTATGGTGTTGTCAACATTGAATACCAGACTAATTTTATGCTTGCAGTAGCCATATCGAAGTACAGTGAGCAGGGGAAGAGGAATGTTAAAACACCAAAAGTAATAATCATTGCTATACTGATTGAACCAAAGAGTAAAATTCCTCCGAATCCGCCCAGATAACTGAATGGCTTGATATTTGAAAGTGTTATTGAGAAGAAAATCTGAGAAACAATAACTACAATTTCAAAGAAGAAAACTGCAACGATTGTAATCACAATTTTTGCAAGAACTTTTATAAGCTCGTCTATGGGTACCATAGCAAAAGCTTCAATAAGTTGTTTGAAAGCATCAACAACCATTTCATAGTTTTCTTTTGTGGAAATTGTTGCAAGGAAAAATGCATAAACCCAGATTCCTACAAAGAAAATGTAACTTAATGTTATCCAGAAAAGAGTAACTATTGCCTTTGAGAAAAGAAGATCACGACTCTTGACAGGCAAAGTGTAAGTCAGATAACCCTGGTTTGAATAGAGTGACCTGTTGAAATAAGACAAAAGAAGGAATATGGGTAAAATGAGCATAATCCAACTTGATAATCCAAGCATCATAAAGGAGAGAGCCTGAATAATTTCCATCTTTTCGAAGAAGAAAGGAATGGTGGCAATTCCACATAGTGCAATGGCAGCAACGTAAACTGCAAGCATTGAATGGGAACTTGATTTAAAGTCGTGCTTAATTAATTTCCCAAGCATAGTGGAACACCTCCTTAAATACATCTTCAATTGTATTTCCGTTTTCTTTCAGAACGTTAGCATCTTCATCAAGAAGAACCCTGCCTTTACCAATCATAAGTACGTGGTCAAAAATCTGTTCCATATCGTGAATCTGATGGGTTGAAATAAGAACAGTTGAATCTTTACTGAAGTTTTCAACCAATGTGTCAAGAATAAAGCTTCTTGCAGCAGCGTCAATACCACCGAGGGGCTCGTCAAGAACATAAAGCTGAGCTTTTCTGCTCATAACAAGGAGGAGCTGGAGCTTTTCCTGCATACCTTTTGACATAGATTTTGCTTTCTGCTTAAGAGGAAGGTTGAAATGTTCCATCATTTCAAGAGCTTTCTTTCTGTCAAAATCAGCATAGAAATCGTCAAAATAATTGATTGCATCAATGGGACGCATCCATTTTGCAAGATATGTTTTTTCGGGGAGATAGGAAACTATTGATTTTGTTTCAATTCCGGGAGCATATCCTCCGATTTTAACAGAACCCTCGTAATCGTTAATAAGGCCTGTAAGAATTTTGATAAGTGAAGTTTTACCGCATCCGTTAGGTCCTAAAAGACCGATTATCTGACCTTTTTTGAAAGTAACGGAAACATCTTCGAGAACTTTGTTTCTACCGTAAGATTTTGAAAGATGTTCAATCTCAACAAGAGGCTTTGAATAAATCTTATCGGTTTCTAAAATTGAAGCCAAAGCTAATCCTCCTTTGAATGTAAGTTAATATGCGTAATTATAACGATGTTTTAACAACAGACCTATTATTTCACAAAAGTTTTGTAATGTCAATGTGTTAAAATGAATTATCTGTGAATTTCGTAATTAAGACCGGCTAAAAGCCGGTCTTAAGGTTGTTAAGCAACAGTTGCTATTGAACTGAACAAACTTGTAAGTGTATTTATAACATTGGTGACAACATCTTTCAATGCCTGGAATGCTGCAGCGATTATTACACCCAGGTCAAAACCGTCTAAAGGATTGTTTCCTGAAGGTTCTTCGGGTTCAACAGGTTTTTCTTCTTCTGTTTTACCGTCACCGTATTTGTCGATGAAATCCTGTAAAGCATCGCCGAAACCGTCTGAAAGAACCCATACAACAGCTTCTTTCATAACTTCTTTAGGAATTAAATTGATAACAATTTTAAGAAGAGGACTGTCAATTGCATCTGCAAGATCTCCATCATACATTTTCATAAGAAGGTCAGCAATTTTTTCAGCCTGATCCTTATCAAGGTCCAGAATATTATCAGCGCCTGAAAGGCCCAACACTTTGTCAAGAATCCATTCTGCAGCACCCTGAAGTAAGGTACTGTCACCGGCAATTTTATCAATAAGGATTTTCTGGAGTTCTTCGCTTAATGCGTCTCTTGTTTCAGAATTAAGGTCACTTGCAATTTTTGCTGCTTCAAGGAGAACAGCAATAATACCATCTTTTGAAACTTCAGGAGTTTCTTCTGTTCCTTCTGCTGCAAAAGCAACTGTTGACATTGAGAATGTCATTACAATTACAAGTAAAACAGAAATGATTTTTTTCATAATTTTTACCACCTTTCAAAATAAGTACTTACATATAATACAACATTCTTCCAAAAAAATCAATGTAATAAAATTAAGAATATTTAAATATATTTCATATTGTGGTGATTTTATGTTTACCTGTATTGAATTTTTACCGGGAAGCGAAGGCTTGTTTTCGAAATTTTATGAAAGAATCAGACCACCTTCGCCTGAAAAAGAATATGTCCAGGTGAAAGGTGCAACTCCTTTTTTGCGGTTGAAAGTAAGAGAAAACCAGATTGATTGGTGTAAAATTTCTTCCTGTCTGCTGAAAAATGAAAGGGTAATCCTTGCTGATAATTCGTTGCAGATTCCTCAACAGCTGAATATCAAACGATACCGTTCCGACACTCTCGGTATGATTCTTATCTATAAAACCATGTGCAGAATACTGGAGAGGGCAGGTTGTGCATCGAAAATAAATATTTCTGTTTTTGACAGAAACGGAATTCTTGTGCCTGAACTTCATAAGATAGTTAAACTTGCAAGAACAGTGTCGGTTTATACTGAGGAAATAAAAAAATATTTTTATTGCTCCTGCAGAATAATGGAAGAAAGCGGAATGAGTATTAAAATCAACGAATATAATTCCGCCGCAAAAGCTGAAGGTATTATAATTGCTGATGAATATATTTCTGCGGCAAAAACAGCAGATTTTGTTTTTCTTGCAGATAATTCTGTTGTAGCATATAACACGATAACAGGACAGGTTATAAATCTGCCTGAAGAATATAGAATGCTTAAAAGTGACAGCATCGATGATTTAGCCTTTGCATCGGCTTTGTATGAACTTAATAAGGCAAAATTGCCCGGGGAAATCGACTTTGTAAAAATCAGATTTTCACAAAAAAACACAGAAGAAGAAAAACTTTCTGAATTGATAAGAGAAAAGGTAGTATAATAAGGAAATACTTGACATTGCAGGTTTTTATGATATAATATGCTTATTGCAATTAGATTGAAATATAGTGCCTGTCAGTATGGCAGGTTTATCAGGAGGATTTAAACTATGGCAGAAGAAATATTGCTGACCAAAGAAGGCTATGAAAAACTCAATGAGGAACTTAACGAACTCAAAACAAAGGGCCGTGACGACATAGCCGAAAAAATTAAAGTTGCACTTTCTTATGGTGACTTGTCCGAAAACAGCGAATATGATGAAGCTAAAAACGAACAGGGCAAGATGGAACACAGAATCAATGAGATTGAAGAAACGCTTAAAAACGCAAGAATCATTGATGAAAATTCAATCTCAAGCGAAACCGTTCAGGTTGGTCTTAAAGTAAAACTTAAAGATGTTGAATTTGATGAAATCGTAGAATATAAAATTCTTGGTGAAAAAGAGTCTGACCCTGAAAACGGAATCATTTCAGCATATTCTCCTATAGGAGCAGGTCTTATCGGTCATACAATCGGTGAAACAGTAAGCATTGAAGCACCTATGGGTATATTCTCTTATGAAATTCTTGAAATTTCTAAATAAGAACTTTGCAAGGGCGAAATGAGTTTCGCCCTTGTTTCAGCATTTACAGTAATATTATTATGGAAGGAAAAGACGTAAAATGAGTGGAGAAATCAAGACAAATGCAGTTGAAGAAGAACAGGTTGATATAAGTGAACAGAGAAAAATCCGTCTTGAAAAACTTGAAGCTTTGCAGAAAGACGGAAAAGATCCCTTTGAAATAACAATTGCAAAACAGACAATCACAGCAAAAGAAATTGTTGAAAATTTTGATACAATTGAAGGCAATGAAGTGTATATCTGCGGTAGAATTATGACATGGAGAGATATGGGTAAAGCTAACTTTATCGATGTTCATGACCGTTCAGGCAGAATGCAGGTATATGTAAGAATCAATGATATCGGTGAAGAAAGTTTTGCTGAATTCAAAAAATGGGACCTTGGCGATATTGTTGAAGTCAAAGGCTTTGTTTTCAAAACAAGAAGAGGAGAAATTTCTGTTCATGCACATGCAGTAAAACTCCTTTCAAAATCACTTCAGCCCCTTCCTGAAAAATTCCATGGTCTTAAAGACGTTGACACACGTTACCGTCAGCGTTACCTTGACCTTGTTGTTAACCCTGAAGTTAAAGATACTTTTGTAAAACGTTCTCTTATTCTCAGAGAAGTAAGAAACTATCTTGATTCACAGGGATTCCTTGAAGTTGAAACACCTATCCTCGTTTCAAACGCAGGCGGTGCTGCAGCAAGACCTTTTGTTACACACCATAATGCACTCAATGAAGATTTCAAACTCAGAATTTCTCTTGAACTCTATCTTAAAAGACTTATTGTCGGCGGTATGGAAAAAGTTTATGAAATCGGCAGAGTTTTCAGAAATGAAGGTTGCGATACAAGACATAACCCCGAGTTCACACTTATGGAACTTTACCAGGCTTACACAGACTATAACGGTATGATGGACCTTACTGAAAATCTTTACCGTCATGTTGTTAAAAATGTTCTCGGCACAACAAAAATTGTTTACAATGGTGTTGAAATGGACCTCGGTAAACCTTTTGAAAGAATCACAATGGTTGATGCTGTTAAGAAATATGCAAATGTTGACTGGAATGAAGTGAAAACACTTGAAGACGCAAGACAGCTTGCTGATCAGTATCACATTGAATATGAAACAAGACACGGCAAAGGCGATATCCTCAGCTTGTTCTTTGAAGAATTTGCTGAAAAACACCTTATTCAGCCTACTTTTGTTACAGACCATCCTATTGAAATTTCACCCCTTACAAAGAAAAAGCCCGGTAACCCTGACTATGTTGAACGTTTTGAGTTCTTTATGAATGGTTGGGAAATGGCAAATGCTTATTCAGAGCTTAATGACCCCATTGACCAGAGAGAACGTTTCAAAGCTCAGGAAGCTCTTCTTGCACAGGGAGATGAAGAAGCTAACACAACTGACGAAGATTTCCTCAATGCTCTTGAAATCGGTATGCCTCCAACAGGTGGTATCGGTTTCGGTATTGACAGAATGTGTATGCTTCTTACAGATTCACAGGCAATCCGTGACGTGCTTCTCTTCCCCACAATGAAATCACTTTCATAAAAATGGGAGCAGAGAAGAAAGTTTCTGTGGCAATTGCCGCATATAAAGGCGAAAAATTTATTGAGGAACAGCTGAGTTCAATTTTGTCTCAGCTGAATCCTTCTGACGAAGTGATTGTTTCTGACGATTTGCCCGGCGGTGAAACGGAAAAAATTGTCAGAAAAATGGCTTTGGAAGATTCCAGGATAAAATATATTGAAGGACCGAAAAATGGTCTTATAATGAACTTTGAAAATGCCATAAAAGCAAGTTCAGGCGATTATATTTTTCTTGCAGACCAGGATGATGTGTGGTTGCCGGATAAAGTTGAAGCTGTCAGACAAAAGCTTGATGAAGGTTTTGATTTAGTGCTTCATAATGCAATGGTAACAGACGGAAAATTAACTGTGACAGACACGTCATTTTTTAATTCACACTCAACAAAAACCGGTTATTTTAATAATCTTGTTAAAAATTCATATATGGGTTGCTGTATGGCGTTCAGAAGAGAGTTGTGTGAAAAGATTCTGCCTTTTCCGAAAAACTTACCTATGCATGACCAATGGATAGGTCTGATAGCAGAGAAAACCGGTAAGGTTTCACTTGTGGAAAAACCTCTTATTTTATACAGACGACACGGTTCAAATATGACCGGAGGCACAACTTCTCTTAAACAAAAAATTATGTGGAGAATCTCTATTGCACAGGAAGTTAAAAAAAGACTCTCCAATTTCTGATGAGGTGCAAAATGAAAAAATATACGGTATCGGGATGTATTGTTACTCATAATAATATGAGCAGCATTAAAGGTACTCTTGATTCGATCTTAGAATATACCAAAGGCGTTGATTTCAAACTTTTTGTAGTGGATAATCTTTCAACAGACGGAACGCCTGATTTTATCAGGGAGAATTATCCTCAGGTTGAATTGATTGAACCCGGCACAAATAAAGGCTTCGGTTCAGGTCACAACGAAGTGCTTGATAAAATTGATTCGAAATACCACGCAATTATTAACCCTGACATTGTTATTGATAATGATGTTATAAAAATTATGGCAGATAAAATGGATGAAGACGATTCGGTGGGAATGATTTCTCCCAAAATTCTTTTCCCTGACGGAAGACTTCAGATTTTAGGTAAAAGAAAACCTAAATTAAAATATCTTATTGCCAGCAGAATGAGAAAAGGAAATGAACCTTCAAAATTGCTTGCAGAATATGCAATGCTGGACAAAGATCCTGATTCAGAATATCAGGTTGAAATTGCAACAGGTTGTTTTATGTTTATCAGAACAGAGATTTTCAAAAAAATCGGTGGTTTTGATGACAGATATTTCCTTTATTTTGAAGATTTTGATTTAGCTTGCGAAGTTAACAGAATTTCAAAAGTTATATATTATCCGAAAGCAACGATTTACCACGTATGGGGACGTGAGAGCAAGAAAAATTTCAAGCTCAAAATAGTTCAGTTGAAATCTATGCTTAAGTTTTATTTGAAATGGATGTTCAGAAAATAATACATAAAGGGCGGTGAACTTTATGGGAGAAAAACTTGAAAATTCAAAATTTGTGAAAAAATCAAAATTTTTGTCTGACTTTGTAAAATACAGATTTCTTTTAACTGAAATTGTGAGACGAAATATAAAAGTGCAGTACAGAGATTCTGTTCTTGGTATTTTCTGGACACTGCTTCAGCCTTTGCTTACAACAATTGTTCTTGCACTTGTTTTTGGTAACTTGTTTAACAAAAGTGCAGATGGTGTTTCAAACTATGTTGTATATCTTCTTTGCGGACGTCTTCTTTATGATTTCTTCAATCAGGCAACAAAGAGGGCAATGAAATCAGTAAGGCTCAGTGCAGGTGTTATAAAAAAGGTTTATGTTCCCAAGTACATGTATCCTTTGGGTAACGTGATTTCCTGCTTTATAACTTTCCTTATTTCTCTTATAATTCTTGTAGGTTTTATAATTTATTATGGTTTTACTGAAACTCCTGTGGAAATTACACCATATATGTTGTTGGTAATTATACCTATTGTTGTTTTGTTTATCCTCAGCTTTGGTGTGGGAATGATTCTTGCAACAGTTGCAGTTTTCTTTAAAGATGCTGAATATCTTTATGATGTTTTCTGTCTGCTTCTTTTCTATGCAACTCCCATTGTTTACGTTATAGACAGTATGAATATGGATGGGTGGGTCGAATTTGGAATTAAACTCAATCCCCTTTATTCAGTAATAACTATGTTCCGTACTCTGATTCTTGACGGAAAAATGTTTGATTTGAATCTGCTCTGGTATTCACTTGGTTTTGGTGTTGTTTGCGTTATTATAGGTGTGTTATTATTCAAGAAAAAACAGGACAAGTTTATTCTTCATATCTGATGAGGTTTTGTTTATGGGAAATCCGGCAGTAAAAGTTGAAAATGTAAGTGTTATGTTCAACCTTAACAAAGAAAAGGTTGATAATGTTAAAGAATATTTTATCAAGCTCATAACCCGTAAATTGAAGTTTACGGAGTTCTGGGCTTTGCAGGATATCAGTTTCACCATTGAAAAAGGTGAAAGATTGGGTGTTCTTGGCTTTAACGGAGCCGGTAAAAGTACACTCCTCAAAACAGTTGCGGGCGTTCTTAAACCAACAAAAGGTACAGTTGAAGTTGAAGGTGTTATTGCTCCTCTGCTTGAACTTGGTGCAGGTTTTGACTCTAACTATACAGGTAAAGAAAACATTTTCCTCTATGGTGCAACAATGGGATATTCAAGAAAATATATTGAAGAAAGATATGATGAAATAGTAGAATTTTCAGAACTGAAAGATTTCATCAATGTTCCCATTAAAAATTATTCATCAGGTATGAGAGCCAGATTAGGTTTCTCAATTGCAACTGCAGTTGACCCTGAAGTTTTAATTCTTGATGAAGTGTTATCTGTTGGTGATGCAAAGTTCAAAGCAAAGAGTGAAAAGAAAGTCAAATCAATGTTTGATAAAGGTGTTACTGTTCTTTTTGTTTCGCATAACACAGCCCAGGTAAGAAGACTTTGCAATAAAGCTATAATTATCGACCACGGTAAAGTTATTGCTTCAGGTGAAGTTAATGAAGTCTGCGATAAGTATGATGAACTTGTCAAAGGCGGTAAAAAATAAATCTTAAGGAATGATTGAATTATGAAAGGATTATTTTATACTCTGTATTCTCTGTTCTTTCATCTGTTCAGACTGTTCCCTGTGAAAGGGAACAGAGTTGTTCTGTTATCTCCTCACAATGCAAATTTTAAAGATAGCTTAATGTATATAAGGCAGGAATTTGCAAGCAGGGGAGATTTTGTTTTTATAGAAATAAGCAGCAGAGAACTGGACAGTATTTTTTCAGCTTTTAAATTTTTCACAATAAAAGCTTTTTATCTTGCAACAGCTAAATACATTTTTCTTAACGATACTTTTATGCCCATGGCAAAGCTTCATTTTTCAAAAAAAGCTGTTATTGTTCAGCTGTGGCACGGTCAGGGTATTTTGAAAAAGTTTATCATGGATACAGATTTAACTCCTGAAGTGAGAAAAAACGCTCAGAAATGTTCTGATAAATATACATATATTGTTATTTCTTCAAAACAGGCTGTGCCTATTTCAGCAGGAGCTTTCGGTGTTGATGAAAGCAAATGTCTGCCCTTCGGTCAACCTGCGTCAGACGCACTTTATAAAGATACAAAAACTCATTTTTACGAAACATATCCTGAACTGAAAGGGAAAAAGACAGTTCTCTATGCTCCCACATTCCGTGATGACCCGGAAGCAGATAAGGAAATACTCAAGAATTTTGATATAGAAAAATTCAACAAAGAATTAGGTGATGAGTATGCTCTGTTAATCAGACTTCATCCCCAGATTCACACATCTGTTCCGGAAGAAGGCGTTTTCAATGCAACACCTTATGATGATGTCAATGAACTTATCCGTGAATGTGATGTGCTCATAACTGACTATTCATCAATCTGTATGGAATTTTCTATGCTTGGCAAACCAATGCTTTTCTTTGCATATGACCTGGAAAAATATAAAAACGACAGAGATTTATATTTTGAATATGAATCCTATGTGCCGGGCAAAGTGGTTAAAACAAGTGATGAAATGATAAACGCAATCAAATCGGGCGATTTTGATATTGAAAAGAACGAAAAATTCCGTCAATTCAATTTTGACTACTTTGACGGAAAATCTTCAAAAAGACTTGCAGATTTCTTGTTAGAAAAAAATAGTTGACAAATGAGATTTTTAAGTATATAATGCAAGACAAGACGTCTTGAAAATTTAACAGAACTTAAGGGGTGCTGATGAAATTCGGCTGAGAGTAAGGATAGTTTTCCTTTGACCCTGATAACCTGATACGGATAATGCCGACGTAGGGAATAAGTAAAATTTGACCTTTATCCGTATAGCGTTTGCTATACGGATTTTCTTTTTAGGTTTTGTCAGAGCTACCTTTTTGTTCAGAAAGAAGGAAAAATTTTTATGTCAAATAATTTAAAAAGAATAAGAATATTAACAGAATGTGCCATTATGGTTGCCCTTTCCTGTGTGCTTAGCGTAATTACAATTTTTAATTTGCCTCAGGGTGGAGGAATCACCGCTTTCTGTCAAGTGCCGATTGTGGTCATCTCTTATCGTCACGGACTCAAATGGGGTTGTTTTTCAGGGTTTGTGCTGTCTGTTTTTCAGATGATTTCAGGTCTTGCCAATTTCAGTTATGTAAACACAATAGGAGCTTATATCGCTGTTGCAATGCTTGATTACCTTGTGGCATTTACCGTTTTAGGTCTTGGCGGTATGTTCAGAAAAGCAATCAAAAATCAGGCTTTGAGCATTGGCGTTGGTGCAGGTGTTGTATCTTTGTTAAGATTATTGTGCCACTTCCTTTCAGGTGTTACTGTCTGGGCAGATTATGCTGACGGTTGGCAGAGTGTATGGGGATATTCCCTTGCATACAATGGCTCATATATGGGCATTGAAACTGTGATTACCGTGCTCGGCGTTGTGCTTTTAAGTGTTGTTCTTGATTTTTCACAACCAAATCTTATAAGAAAGAAAAATAAAGGTTGAAAAGCTTGAAAAAATGGTGTATAATACACTTTTGAGATAGTATATTATACAATTAACATAAAGCGAGGTTTTTTAAGTGGCTAACCAGAAAAAAATGGTAGAAGAAATCACTTCAATGGATGAAGATTTTGCGAAGTGGTATACTGACGTTGTAAAAAAAGCTGAACTTGCTTCTTATTCGAGCGTAAGAGGTTGTATGGTAGTTCGTCCTTACGGTACAGCTTTGTGGGAAAATATCCGTAACGAGCTTGACAGAAGATTCAAAGAAACAGGGCACGAAAATGTTATGATGCCCATGTTCATTCCCGAAAGTCTTCTTCAGAAAGAAAAAGACCACGTTGAAGGTTTTGCACCTGAAGTTGCATGGGTTACACATGGCGGAACAGAAAAATTAACAGAACGCCTTTGCGTAAGACCTACTTCAGAAACTCTTTTCTGCGACCATTATGCAGAAGTTATCCATTCTTACAGAGATCTTCCTAAACTTTATAATCAGTGGTGTTCAGTTGTCCGTTGGGAAAAAACAACAAGACCTTTCCTCAGAACAATGGAATTCTTCTGGCAGGAAGGCCACACAATGCACGAAACTGCACAGGACGCTATTGAAGAAACAGAAAGAATGCTTAATGTTTATGCTGATTTCTGCGAAAGCTGTCTTGCAATTCCTGTTGTTAAAGGTAAGAAAACTGACAAGGAAAAATTTGCAGGTGCAGAATCTACATATACAATCGAAGCTCTTATGCACGACGGTAAAGCTCTCCAGAGTGGTACAAGCCACTATTTCGGTGACGGTTTCTCAAAAGCTTTTGAAGTTTCTTTCACAGGCAGAGATAATACTCAGCAGTTCCCTCACGAAACTTCCTGGGGTATGTCAAGCCGAATTATCGGTGCAGTTATTATGACTCATGGTGACGATAACGGTCTTGTTCTTCCTCCTCACGTTGCTCCCATTCAGGTTGTTGTTCTTCCTATTGCACAGCACAAGGAAGGCGTTCTTGATAAAGCAAGAGAATTGACAGGAAGAATTTCAAATTTCTGCCGTGCAAAAATTGACGATAGTGACAATTCAGCAGGTTGGAAATTTGCTGAATATGAGATGAAAGGTGTGCCCCTTCGTCTTGAAATCGGTCCCAAAGATATCGAAAACAACCAGTGTGTTCTTGTTCGCCGTGATAACAGAGAAAAAATCTTCGTTTCACTTGATGAGCTTGAAACAAAGATTCCTGAAATCCTTCAGGATGTTCACAATGGTTTGTATGAAAAAGCACTCAAACGTCGTGAAGAAATGACTTACAGCGTTGATAACCTTGACGATATGATAAAGAATGCAGATGAACGCCCCGGATTTATCAAAGCTATGTGGTGCGGTGAACTTGCTTGTGAAGAAAAACTTAAAGAGGTTGCAGGTGTAACTTCAAGATGTATTCCTTTTGAGCAGGAAGAAATTGCAGAAACTTGTGTTTGCTGCGGTAAAAAAGCTAAACATATGCTCTATTGGGGTAAAGCTTATTAATAAACCGGACGGCTCACTTAAGATGATGAATCTTAAGTGAGTTTTTCTTTTTTGATATGTATAAATTGTTGTTCTGAAAAGACTGAATTTTTTGTCAAGTCCCTGTCAGAAAATGTCAGAAAACATTTTTGTGCAACTTCAATAAAAATTTCAAATAACTTATTTTTTAAGTCTTTTTTTTATCGGTTTTAAAAATAAAAATGTAACTATTTTGTTGCTTGACTCACAAAATTATTCGTATTTTTGAATGTAAAACCTGCGATTAAAACTCATCAAATTGGAGAAAATAAAAAACTCTTGCAAAACAAAGATAGTTAAAAATTTATCACATTTATTCTAAAAAAGAATAAAAAGTGTTGAAAACTATGTTTAAACGTCTAAAAACCCTTTATTTTACAAGCCTTTTCCACATTTTCCACACAGTTTTCCACATCAGTGTTAATTTTCAAATTTTCCACAAAATGACCATTATTTTGCCCAAAATAAAAAATATTTCTAAAAACTTTAGTGCGGTAAAGGATGAATATGGTCGAAGCTTTGCAAGTTGTAACAAATTTTCTTGCAAAACCAAAGGTTACAACTTTGTAACCGAAAATCTGTCAAGACTTTTTTCGTTTTTTTATTTTTTTGTATATTTCAACAAAAATTAAAAAGTTGAAAAATTTTTGTAATCAAACTTTTTTTAAAATGCTTGACAAAACAGATTGGAGTTATTATATTAAGAGTAGTACAGCACATGTGTGTGCAGAAAGGATGAATATCTATGGCATTGGAAAAAATTAAAAAAATTATCAGCGAACAGTTCGCAATTCCGGAAGATGATATCACAGAAGATACTGTCCTTTTGGAAGATCTGGATGCAGACAGTCTTGATTTGATTGACCTCGCAATGTCGCTTGAAGATTGCTTTGAAGTTGAAGTACCTGATGAAGAGCTTGAAAACTTCAAAACAGTAGGCGATATCGTTAAATATATAGAAGAAATGTAATTTTTAAAAACAATATACTTTCAGGGCGGGGTGCAATTCCCCACCGGTGGTAAAGCCCACGAGCCAGAAATGGTTGATTCGGTGAAATTCCGAAGCCGACGGTATAGTCCGGATGGAAGAAAGGTTTTAATTATAAGCTTTTTGCCCTGTGGTGTTTCCACAGGGCATTTTGTTTTTTTGGGAGGAATAAAAGTGAGTAAAAACAAAAAGAAAAATAATTTATATTCAATGGTGGCTGTTGCAATGCTTACAGCAATTGCTGAAGTGCTTTATATGTTTGACTTTCCTCTTTTTACCGGACCTTTTGCTTTTTTGAAATTTGATTTCAGTGATATAGCTGCACTTGTGGGCGGTATTTATTTCGGACCTTTGGCAGGTGTGCTTATTGAATTGCTTAAAAACATAATTCACGTTTTCATTAAAGGTCTTGGTTCAACAATGGGATTTGGTGATTTAATGAATTTTGTTGTGGGCAGTGCATATATTGTTCCTTTCGTTCTCTGTTATCGTGAATTTGCAAAGAGGATGAAAAAATCTGTTTCTGTACTTATTGCAGCGGTTATAGGATGCCTTGCTCTTGTGGGAATAGGTGCAGCAGCAAACTATTTCGTAGCACCACTCTATTTCAAATACTTTGTGGGGCAGATAATTACTGATGAATTCCTTATAGGTTATCTTTCATATGCTTGTATTATAAATGTGGTGAAAGGTGTAACTTTAAGTATAGTTGCTTACCCGATTATTTTCCTGCTTGTAGATAAGCTGAAAAAGGTGACTAAACTGTAAATTCTCTGTTAAGCCCTTGACAAAGTGGTATACATTAGGTAGAATATATAAGAAAAATAAATATATCTTATTAAGAGTAGCGGAGGGAACAGGCCCAATGAAGCTCGGCAACCTGCTTTTGTAAGGTGCTAAATCCTGCGGAATTTATCCGAGAGATAAGTTAAATCAGTCCGCAGGTTTCCCTGCGGAATTTTTAATGTGTGAAAGGAAGTAAACTATGGCAAAATATCTTTTTACGTCAGAATCTGTAACAGAAGGACATCCCGATAAAATCTGTGACAGAATTTCAGACTCAGTTCTTGATGCAATTATGGCACAGGACCCTAACGGCAGAGTTGCTTGTGAAACAACCTGCACAACAGGCCAGATTCTTATTATGGGTGAAATCACAACAACAGCAGATATCGAAATTGCTAAAATCGCAAGAGAAGCAGTTTGTGATATCGGCTATGATGATGCACAGAAAGGCTTTGACGGTAACACTTGCGCAGTTCTTCTTGCAATCCATGAACAGTCACCTGATATTGCTTTAGGTGTGGACAATTCAGCAGAAATCAAGGAAGGTAATGATGACGAATATAACCTTCACGGTGCAGGTGACCAGGGTATGATGTTCGGCTTCGCTTGTGATGAAACAGAAGAACTTATGCCTATGCCTATTTCTCTTGCTCATAAACTTGCAAAACAGCTTACTAAAGTAAGAAAAGACGGTACATTACCTTACTTAAGACCTGACGGAAAAACTCAGGTTACTATTGAATATGAAGATGACACACCTGTAAGAGTTGAAACAGTTGTTATTTCCTCTCAGCACAGTGCAGATGTTTCTCTTGAACAGATCAGAAAAGATATCGTTATGAACGTTATCAAACCAATTATTCCTGAAGAACTTATGGATGATGACACAATCATCTATGTTAACCCCACAGGACGTTTCGTAACAGGTGGTCCTCACGGTGACAGTGGTCTTACAGGCAGAAAAATCATTGTTGATACATACGGTGGTTATTCCCGCCTCGGTGGCGGTGCTTTCAGTGGTAAAGACCCCACTAAGGTTGACAGAAGTGCTGCTTACGCTGCAAGATATATTGCTAAGAACGTTGTAGCATCAGGTGTGGCTAAAAAATGTGAAGTTCAGCTGGCTTATGCAATCGGTGT
>JAZSJD010000079.1:0-19043 GCA_045534165.1 Acutalibacteraceae bacterium
CACATAAAAAGTGATTTTATATAGGGTATTTTTACCCACCCATATCTTTCTCTTTCACACCCCACATCCACAAACAGCGAAGGAGCAGTCCGAAAAGGGCTGCTCCTTTGCTGTTTCACGTGAAACATTTATAAAAACTTTTCTTTTCATCTAAATAATAGCACCTTTTTTCTTGCAATTTTATTATATCTATGATATAATAAATCGATTAGAATGGCTAAAGCTGTCATTCTGACAGTGAGGAGAGTTTTTATTATGGGAAAAACTATCGCTATTGTTAACCAAAAAGGCGGTGTTGGTAAAACAACAACTGCTGTTAATTTAGTTGCTGCTTTAGGTAGCAAAGGATATAAAGTTTTACTTGTTGATATAGACCCTCAGGGAAATACTACAAGTGGTTTAGGTGTCAATAAAAGAAATGTATCAAAATCTTCATATGACCTTTTAACCGGAAATGCAAGAACTCAGGAAGTTATTATCAGAACAGAGTTTGATAACGTAAGCGTAATTCCTTCAAGTATAAATCTTGCAGGTGCTGAAATTGAACTTGTTGATGTAAAGAACAGAGAATCAAAACTTAAAAATGCATTGGCACTTGTAAAAAATGATTTTGATTTTATTTTTCTTGACTGTCCCCCTTCCTTGGGTCTTATAACACTTAATGCACTTTGTTGCACAGATACTTTCTTTGTGCCGATACAATGCGAATATTATGCTCTTGAAGGGCTTTCACAGTTAATTTCAACTGTAAGACAAGTAAAGAAGCTTTATAATGAATACATAGATTTAGAAGGCATTTTACTTACGATGTATGATGGCAGACTCAATCTTACTCAGCAGGTTACTGAAGAAGTTAAAAAATTCTTTCCTAAAAAGGTTTATTCAACAGTAATTCCCAGAAATGTAAGATTATCTGAAGCACCAAGCTTTGGTAAGCCTGTTATTTATTATGACAAATCTTCAAAAGGTTCTGAAGCATATCTGAAACTTGCTGATGAATTTTTAAGTCTTAACAGATAAGGAAGTGAATATATGGCAAAAAAAGGACTCGGCCGAGGAATTGAATCTCTTTTTAACGAAAATTCTTTAGAAGAAATAAACACTTCTTCTTCTGAAAAAGTCAAACTTGTTGACATCGTTCCTAACAAAGACCAACCGAGAAAAAAATTCAATGAAGCTGCTTTATCTGAACTTGCAGACAGTATTTTACAGCACGGTGTTATTCAACCCTTGCTTGTCCGTCCCCTTTCCGGCGGTACATATCAATTAGTTGCCGGTGAAAGAAGATGGCGTGCTTCAAGAATGGCAGGACTTAAAGAAGTTCCTGTTGTTATTAAAGATCTTTCAGACGAAGAAGCATCAGTTATTGCAATGATTGAAAATCTTCAGCGTGAAGACCTTAATGCAATTGAAGAAGCTGACGGTATAAAATATCTGATGACTAAATATGGACTTACTCAGGAAGATGTAAGTGAACGTGTTGGTAAATCACGTTCAGCTGTTGCAAACTCTTTAAGACTATTAAAATTACCTGAAAGCATATCTGAATATGTAAGAGATAATGTAATTTCTGCCGGTCATGCAAAAGCTCTTCTTCCCCTTGAAGATGAAGAAAAAATGATTCAACTTTGCAATATAATCATCAGAGACAATTTATCTGTAAGAGAAACAGAAAAAATTGTAAGAGATATGACAACAGAGAAAAAACAAAAAAAGAAAAAATCAAGAGATAAATTTTTTGATGAAGTTGAATTATCACTTAATGATACACTCAAGCGAAAAATAAAAATTAACAATACTGCAAAAAATAAAGGTACTATTACAATTGAATTTTTTGATAAAGAAGACCTTAAAAATTTTGTAAAATATTTTGATGAAAATAAATAAATTTAGGGAGTAATAAAAATGTTAGACATTAAAGTTATCAGAGAAAATCCTGAAAAAGTTAAAGCTGCTATGAAAACAAGAAACAAGGATATGGACAACCTTGTTGATGAAGTTCTTGCAATTGATGCAGAACGCAGAGAATTAATGACAAAAACTGATGCTTTCAAACAGGAACAGAACGAAGCTAGTAAAAAAATTTCGCAGATTAAAAAAGAAGGCGGAGATATCTCTGAAATTATAAAGAGAATGAATGAAATCAAAGAAAGCGTAAAAGCAAATGATGCCATTCTTTCAGAACTTGAAGAAAAACAGAAAAAAATTATGTTTGAATTTCCAAACATTCCCAGCGAAACAACTCCCATAGGTAAAGATGATTCTGAAAATGTAGAAATCAGAAAATGGGGCGAACCAAGACAGTTTGATTTTGAAGCAAAAGCTCATTGGGATATCGGTGCAGATCTTGGCATTCTTGATCCTGAAACTGCAGCAAAAGTTACAGGTGCAAGATTCCATTTCTACAAAGGTTTAGGTGCAAGACTTGAAAGAGCAATCATTAACTTCTTCCTCAACACACATATTGAAAATGGCTATACAGAAGTTATGCCTCCTTACCTTGTAAACCGTGCTTCAATGACAGGCACAGGTCAGCTTCCTAAATTTGAAGAAGATGCATTCAAAACAACAAATGATTATTTCCTCATTCCCACAGCTGAAGTTCCTGTAACAAATATGCACAGAGATGAAATTATTGATGGTTCAAAACTTCCTATCAGCTATTGTGCTTATTCCGCATGTTTCAGAGCAGAAGCAGGTTCTGCAGGCAGAGATACAAGAGGTCTTATCAGACAGCATCAGTTCAATAAAGTTGAACTTGTTAAATTTGTTGATCCTGAAAATTCATATGAAGAACTTGAAAAACTTACTCTTGATGCACAGAGAGTATTACAGCTTCTCGGCCTTCCTCACAGAGTTGTTGCTTTGTCATCAGGTGACATCGGTTTTTCATCAGCTAAAACTTATGATATTGAAGTATGGATGCCTTCATACGGCAGATATGTAGAAATTTCTTCTTGTTCAAACTTTGAAGATTTCCAGGCAAGAAGAGCTTCTATCAGATTCAAGAAAGATGCTAAATCAAAAGCTCAGCTTGTTCATACACTTAACGGTTCAGGTGTTGCAATCGGAAGAACAACAGCTGCAATTCTTGAAAACTTCCAGAATGAAGACGGAAGCGTTACAATTCCTGAAGTTCTCGTACCTTACATGGGAACAGATATTATTAAATAAGTTTTCCACATTTTTTTACATTTTCCACACTTAATTTTCAAGATTTACACACAGCTTATTATTATGTGTAAAAATGTAAAAATTATTCAATAAGTTTTCAAAAAATTTTATTGGCATAATTTCAAGTAAAATAAGGGAATAAAAGACTTTTCAACATTTTAAACATCCCCTAATACTATTACTATAAAAATTATTATATTTATTTTCTTTTTTCACGGAGGTTTTTTCAGATGAGAGTAATTTGTGATACACAAAAATTATCTGAGGTTTGTCAGGTAATTCAGAAAGTAGTTTCAACAAAATCAACCATTCCTGCAATTGAAGGTATTTTATTGAAAGCTCTCGGTAATGAACTTATTTTAAGTGCTTACGATTTAGAAGTAGGAATAAATACATCTATCAACGCAAAAATTGAAGAACCGGGTAGCATTGTTCTCAATGCAAAAACTCTTTGTGATATTCTTCGTCATCTTCCCGGTGAAACAGTTTCAATTGCATCAGAAGATGACAGACTTAAATATAAAATTAAAAGTGGTGAATCAGAATTTTCACTTATGGGAATTTCTGCAACAGATTTTCCTGAAATTCCCAATGTTGATTCAGGTTTCCCAATTGTTGTTGACAGCAAGATTCTTAAAGAAATGGTAAGTCAGACAATTTTTGCAGTTGCAACAAATGACTCAAAAGTTATACATACAGGTATTAAATTTGAAATTTCTGAAAAGAAAATCAAACTTGTTGCTCTTGATGGCTTCCGTCTTGCAATAAGAACAGAAAATATTGATTATTCAGGTAAAGATGTATCATTTGTTGTTCCCGCAAAATCAATTGATGAAGTTGTAAAAACTGCATCAAGCAATGAAGGTGTTATTGCAATTAATGTAGGCAAGAGACATATCAGCTTTGAAGTTGAAAATTATACAATAGTTTCAAGACTTCTTGAAGGAGAATTTTTGAATTACACAACTGCAATTCCTCTTTCAGGTACAACTGTTGCAAGAGTTGATACAAAAACTTTTATTCAGAGTATTGAAAGAACTTCACTTATTATTACTGATAAATTCAAGAGTCCATTAAGATGTATTTTTGATACAGACTCAATTAAAATTTCAAGCGTTACTTCAGTAGGTACAGCAAACGACAAAATTCCTGCTAAAATTGACGGTGGCAGAGTTGAAATAGGTTTCAATAACAGATACATTTTTGATGCTCTTAAAAACAGTAATGTTGACGAAGTAAGAATTGAACTTAACGGTCCTACTTCACCTATTGTGATTCTTCCTCCTGAAAACGATAATTTCCTTTATCTTGTTCTTCCAATGAGGTTAAAAGCATAATGAAAATTAAAGTTAAAATAAAAGAAAAAGAAACTAAAAAAATTTCTATAACAACAGAATTTATCAGACTTGATGCTTTTTTGAAAATGTGTGATGCTGTTCAGAGCGGTGGCCATGCAAAAATTGTAATTCAGGAAGGCGAAGTTAAAGTTAATGGTGAAGTCTGCACACAAAGAGGTAAAAAAATGCGTGTAGGCGACAAAGCAGAATTTGATAAAAAGATTTATGAGATTGTGTAAAAAATGAAAATTACTAAATTAGATTTATCAAGTTTTCGTAATCTGAAAGATGTTGAGTTTTTTCCGGATGAAGGCATAAATATTATCTACGGAGAAAACGGACAAGGAAAAACAAATATAATTGAAGCAATATGGTTGTTTACAGGTTTTAAAAGTTTCAGAACAAGAAAAAATTCTGAAATGATTCCTTATGAAGAAGAAAAATATGAAATTTCAATGGATTATTTTTCAGAAAACAGAGAACAGAATATAAAACTTTTAAGTGATATTTCAAAACAGGAAACTTATAAAAACGGAATTAAAATGATATCACCAAGAAGTATTATCGGAGAATTTTTTTCAGTAGTTTTTTCCCCTGCTCATTTAAATTTAGTAAAAGGCGGACCTGATGAAAAAAGAAGATTTCTTGATATTGCATTAAGTCAGTTAAAACCATCTTACGCAAGAATGCTTTCAGATTATGTAAGAAGTGTTAAACAAAGAAATGCTATTCTTAAAAATTTCAACGAAACATCATATGAATATGATATGTTGGATTGTTGGGATGAAAACATTTCCACACTTGGTGGAAAAATAACATTTGAAAGATTAAAATATGTTGAAGAACTTACCGAATCTGCAATTGAAATTTATGACGGAATTTCAAACGGAAAAGAAATTTTATCTGTAAAATATAATCAGGTAGGCAGAGAAGATAAGTTTGAAGAAAAAGAGATTATTTTATCTTTGAACGAAGCTTTGAAGAAAAGCAGAGAAAATGATATAAAAAACAGATTTACTTCCAAAGGACCTCACAGAGATGATTTTGAAATAATTTTAAATTCTAAAAATATAAAAAATTTCGGTTCTCAGGGTCAGCAAAGGTCTGCCGCATTATCTCTTAAATTAGCTGAAGCATCTTTAATTAAAAAAATAAATGATGAACAACCGGTAGCATTGCTTGATGATGTTATGAGTGAACTCGATACCGGAAGACAGGATTATATTTTGAATAAATTAAAAGATTGGCAGGTATTTATTTCCTGCTGTGAACCTACTCAGGTTTTAAGAATGAAAAGCGGAAAAAGTTTTCAAGTTGAAAACGGAAAAATAATTTTTTAAGGTGATATAATGTACCTTCATTTAGGTCAGGAAACAGTTGTTATGCAAGAAGATATTGTTGGTATATTTGACCTTGATAATACAACAGTTTCAAAAGCTACAAGAGATTATCTTACAAAAGCAGAAAAAAATAAACAGGTAGTGAATGTAAGTTTTGAATTACCTAAAACTTTTGTTTTAACAAATAACAAAAAAGATGGAAATAAAATTTATATTTCACAAATTTCCTCATCAACGCTCTTAAAACGAGCTGATAATATATATGATATTAACAAATAAATCCGACAAATTTTTGTTTGGTTATGGAGGGTATAACATTGGATAATTTTGAAAACATCGAAAAAGAAAATCAGGAAGAAATTTTAGAAGAAAAACTGATTCAATTTGACGATGAAGAAGAAATGGATACAGCTGTTTCTGATGAATATGGTGCTGATCAGATTCAGGTTCTTGAAGGACTTGAAGCTGTAAGAAAGCGCCCCGGTATGTATATCGGTTCAACAGGACCTAAAGGACTTCATCATCTTGTCTATGAAATTGTAGATAACTCAGTTGACGAAACTCTTGCAGGTTTCTGTACTCACATTGAGGTTGAAATTCATCCTGACAATGTTATATCTGTAAGAGATAACGGTCGTGGTATTCCTGTTGAGATTAATGAAAAAACAGGTCTTCCTTCAGTAACAGTTGTACTGACAGTTCTTCATGCCGGCGGTAAATTCGGCGGAAGCGGTTATAAAGTTTCCGGCGGTCTGCACGGTGTTGGTTCTTCAGTAGTTAATGCATTGTCAGAATGGCTTGAAGTTGAAGTATCACGTGACGGACATATTCATCGTCAGAGATTTACAAGAGGTAATATTGCTTCAGAGCTTGAAATAGTTGGTGATACAGAAGAAACAGGAACTCTTGTTAAATTCAAAGCTGACCCTGAAGTTTTCACAGAAACAACAGAATATGAATTTGAAACATTACAAAGAAGACTTCGTGAAACTGCTTTCCTTAATGCAGGACTTAAACTCACTCTGACAGACAGCCGTGATCCTGAAAATATTGTTAAAGAAGTTTATTGTTACGAAGGCGGTATAGGAAGCTTTGTTGAATATATAAATGAATCGAGAGGTTTAACTCCCCTTCATGATAGTGCAATTCATTTTTCTTCTGTCAGTGGTGACAGAAGTGCAGAAGTTGCTCTTATGTATAACGATGGTTATAATGAAACAATTCTTTCATTTGCAAACAATGTTCGTACTGTTGACGGTGGTACTCACGAAACAGGTTTTAAAACTGCACTTACAAGAGTATTCAACGACTATGGTAAAAAATATAATATACTTAAAGACGGAGATAAAAAACTTTCCGGTGATGATGTAAGAGAAGGTCTGACAGCAGTTATCAGTGTTAAACTTACAGAAGCAGAGTTTGAGGGACAGACAAAAGGTAAACTTGGTAATACAGATATTACCCCACTTGTTTCACAGACTGTTTATGATAAACTGACAACATATTTTGAAGAAAATCCTGCTGTAATCAAGGCTATTTTTAATAAAGCACTTGAAGCAGCAAGAGCAAGAGAAGCAGCACGTAAAGCAAGAGATTTAGCAAGAAGAAAATCAGCTCTTGAATCAAACTCACTTCCCGGTAAACTTGCAGACTGCACTTCAAAAGATTCAACTCTTACTGAATTATATATCGTCGAAGGTGACTCTGCAGGTGGTTCTGCAAAGAACGGACGTGACAGAGAATATCAGGCAATTCTTCCTCTCTGGGGTAAAATGCTTAATGTTGAAAAAGCAAGACTTGATAAAGTTATCGGCAACGATAAACTTACTCCTGTTGTGCTTGCACTCGGTACAGGTATAGGCGAAGATTTTGATATAGAAAAACTCAGATACGACAAAATTGTTATTATGGCCGATGCCGATGTTGACGGTGCTCATATCAGAACACTTCTTCTTACTTTCTTCTTCAGATATATGAAACCTCTCATTGAAGAAGGACATATTTATATTGCTCAGCCTCCCCTTTTCAAGATTTCAAAAGGTAAAAAAGTAAAATATGCTTTTTCAGATGAAGAAAGAAATCAGGCTATTGAAGAATTCGGCGGAAGCTGTGATATCCAGCGTTATAAAGGTCTTGGTGAAATGGATGCACAGCAGCTTTGGGAAACAACAATGGACCCCGCTTACAGAACTATGCTCAGAGTTAATATTGAAGATGCTATGAAAGCGGATGAAACATTCTCAATTCTTATGGGTGATAAAGTTGAACCCAGACGTGAATTTATTGAGAAAAATGCAAAATATGTACAGAATCTTGATGTCTGATTTTGCAGCATTAAAAAATTAAGGAATGGTGAATACAATGAGCGAAGAACATAAAATTCAATCATTTGAAGATTCAAAAATTATAAATGTGGATATTGACAGGGAAATGAGAAATTCTTTCCTTGACTATTCAATGTCTGTTATCGTTTCCCGTGCACTTCCGGATGTTCGTGACGATTTAAAACCTGTTCACAGAAGAATTCTTTATACAATGCACGAAAACGGACTCACTCCCGATAAAGCACACAGAAAATGTGCCGATACAGTTGGTTCTGTTCTTGGTAGATACCATCCCCATGGTGACTCATCAGTTTACGATGCAATGGTACGTCTTGCACAGGATTTCTCAATGAGATATATGTTGGTTGACGGTCACGGTAACTTCGGTTCTGTTGACGGTGACCCGCCTGCTGCATACAGATATACAGAATCAAGAATGAGCAAAATTGCTCTTGAAATGCTTACTGATATTGATAAAGATACAGTAGATTTTTCAATGAACTATGATGACCGTCTTAAAGAACCCACAGTCTTACCTTCAAGATTTCCAAACATTCTTGTTAATGGTTCAATGGGTATTGCTGTTGGTATGGCAACAAATATGCCTCCTCACAATTTACGTGAAGTTATTGACGGTATGTGCTGTGTTATTGATAATCCTGAAGCATCACTTGATGATATTATGGAACATATCAAAGGACCTGACTTCCCCACACACGGTATTATTATGGGTAAAGCAGGTATCCGTGCTGCATATGCAACAGGTAAAGGTAAAGTTGTTGTAAGAGCACGTGCAGAAATTGTTGAAAATAAAAACGGAAGATTTTCAATTAATGTTACTGAAATTCCTTATAGTGTTAACAAGGCAAGACTTATTGAAAGTATGGCAGACCTTGTTAAAGATAAGAGAATTGAAGGTATTGCTGATATCAATGACTATTCTTCACGTGAAGGTATGCATATACAGATTGATCTGAAGAGAGATGCTAACCCTCAGGTTGTTCTTAATCAGCTTTATACTTATACTCAGCTTCAGACAACATTCGGTGTAATTAACCTTGTTATTGTTGACGGAGTTCCGAAAATTCTTACACTTAAAGAAATTCTTCAGTACTATATAAAATATCAGTGTGAAATTATTACAAGAAGAACACGTTTTAATCTTAAAAAAGCTCAGGAAAGAGCTCACATCTTAGAAGCGCTTAAAAAAGCGCTTGATTTTATTGATGAAGTTATTTCAATTCTCAGAAATGCAAAGAGTATTCCTGAAGGTAAAGAAGCTTTGATGGCACGTTTTGACTTTGACGAAGTACAGGCTCAGGCTATTGTGCAGATGCGCCTTGGTCAGTTGACAGGCCTTGAAAAAGATAAAATTGAAGATGAGCTTGCTCAACTGAAAGAAAAAATCAAAGATTATCTTGATATTCTTGCAAATGAATCAAGAGTTCTTGCTATCGTTAAAGAAGAAGCGATTGTAATCCGTGATAAATTCGGTGATGACAGAAGAACTGAAATTGCAAGTGTCAGCGGTGAAGTTGATATTGAAGACCTTATTCCCGAAGAAGAATGTGTTTATACAATGACAACCCTCGGCTACATCAAACGTCAGCCTACTGAAACATATCAGATTCAGAGAAGAGGCGGCAGAGGTGTTAAAGGTCTCACACGCCGTGAAGAAGATATTGTAGAAACAATGTTTACTTGCTCAACTCATGATTATATTGCTTTCTTTACAAATGCAGGCAGAATGTATCGCCTTAAAGGCTATGAAATTCCTGAAGGAAGCCGTACAAGCAAAGGTATGAATATTGTCAATCTTCTTCCCATTACTCAGGAAGAAAAAGTTTCAGCAATGATTCGTGTAAGACCTGAAGAAGATAACGATAAATACGTTTGTATGGTTACAAGAAACGGTATTATCAAGAGAACTGCAGTTGATGATTATAAAAACGTCCGTAAGAGCGGTATTATTGCAGTTAACCTTGATGAAGGCGATGAACTTGCATGGGTTAAACTTACAAGTGGTGAAGATGACCTTCTTGTTGCAACAAAGAAAGGTATGTGTATCCGTTTCAACGAAAATGATGCACGTGTTCTCGGAAGAACTGCAAGAGGTGTTAAAGCTATTGACCTCAGAGATGGTGACGAAGTTGTAGGTTTCGATATTCTCAGAGAAGGAACAACAATTCTTACTGTTAACGAAAGAGGTTACGGAAGAAGAAGCACAAACGATGATTACCGTATTCAGTCAAGAGGCGGTAAAGGTGTTATGAACTATCGTGTTGAACAGTTCGGTGACGTAAGTGCTATCAGCGTTGTTGAAGAAAATGATGACGTAATTCTTATTTCTTCAGATGGTATTATCATCAGAATTCCTGCAAACGAAATCAGTACTTTTGCAAGACCTTCAAAAGGTGTTCGTGTAATGAAAGTTACAGAAGGCGAAAGACTTGCAACAATGACCACTACTGAACATATTGATGCAGAAGAAACTGAAGCAGAAAATGAAGAAGTAGAAACAACAGAAGAAAATCAGTAATATAAATTAAACTGTCGATAATTTTTTATCGACAGTTTTTCCGAAAGGATAGTTTTTATGCAGTTAAATATTAAAGCAATTAAAGGAACACAGGATGTTTTGCCATCAGAAAGTTATAAAAATCAATTTATTGAAAAATCTGCATTGGAAATTGCAGAAACTTTCGGTTTCAAAGAAATCAGAACTCCTGTTTTTGAACAGACAGAACTTTTTCAGCGTTCAGTAGGTGATACAACTGACGTTGTGCAGAAAGAAATGTATACTTTCACAGATAAAGGCGACCGTTCAATTACTCTAAGACCGGAAGGCACAGCAGGTGCAGTAAGAGCATTCCTTGAACACGGACTTTTCAATGATGCACTTCCCCAGAAAGTTTGTTATGTAACTTCATGTTACAGATATGAAAAACCTCAGGCCGGAAGACTCAGAGAATTCCATCAGTTTGGTGTTGAGTGTTTAGGTACTGCTTCCCCTGCTGCAGATGCAGAAATTATTTCTCTTGCAAATGAAATTTTCGGTTTCCTCGGAATCCAGAATCTTCAGCTTCAGATAAACTCAATCGGTTGTCCGAAATGCAGAGCAGAATATCATAAGGCACTTAAAGAATATTTTGAAAAATATAAAGGAGATCTTTGTGAAACTTGTCTTGACAGACTGGACAGAAATCCAATGAGAATTCTTGATTGCAAAAGTCCCGTGTGTTCAAAAATTGCAGAGGAAGCTCCCGTTGTGCTTGATTTCCTTTGTGATGAATGTAAAGAACATTTTGATATGGTCAAGAAATATCTTGAAAATATGAAAATAGAATATGTTGTTAATCCTCAGATTGTAAGAGGACTTGACTATTATACAAAAACTGTTTTTGAATTTGTTTCAACAGAAATCGGTGCACAAGGAACAGTTTGCGGTGGTGGCAGATATGACGGTCTTGTTGAAGAAATGGGCGGAGCTCATACACCTTCTCTCGGTTTTGCAATGGGACTTGAAAGATTGTTGCTTCTTATTGATGCTCAGGGTATTGAACTTCCCGAAGCAAGAAGATGCGAAGTTTATATTGCATCAATCGGTGAAAAGGCAAGCCTTTATGCTTCAGAAATTGTAACAGATTTAAGAAGTGGCGGAATCAGTGCTCAGTTTGATGTTGTTGGCAGATCAGTAAAAGCACAGATGAAATATGCAGGAAAAATTAATGCCCAGTATTCAATGGTTTTAGGCGATAGTGAAATTGAAAACAACAAAGCTATGCTTAAAAATATGGATACAGGCGATATGGCTGAAGTTGAACTTGATACTTTTGCAGATGATTTTATGAATATTATGGTTCAGAATGCAGCAAAAGGTCTTGGCGATTTTATCGGTGCTCAGGATATTGACTTCGGCTCACTTCTTGGTTCACTCAATCAGGAATAATTTGGCAGAAAGGTAGAATTTGTTATGGATACAATGGTAGGTAAAAAAAGAACTGATTATTGTGGTACATTTACATCAGCAGATATCGGCAGAAAAGTAACTGTTGCAGGTTGGGTTCAGCGTCAGCGTGACCTTGGTGCTCTTATTTTTATTGATTTGAGAGACAGAACAGGTATTGTTCAGCTTGCTTTTGATGATACAACTGATAAAGAAATTTTTGAAAAGGCTTTCCAGGCAAGAAGTGAATTTGTTCTTATGGCAAGCGGTGAAGTCAGAGAACGTTCTTCAAAAAATATGGAAATCCCCACAGGTGAAATCGAGATTTTTGTTGATGATTTAAGAGTTCTTGCAAAGAGTGAAACAACTCCTTTTGAAATTATTGAGAATTGTTCAACAAGCGAATTAACAAGACTTAAATACAGATACCTTGATTTAAGACGCCCTGATTTGCAGAAAAATATTCTCATGCGTCACAAAATTACAAAGATAACTCGTGACTATTTTGATGAAAACGGATTTATTGAAATAGAAACACCTATGCTTATAAAATCAACTCCTGAAGGTGCAAGAGACTTCCTTGTTCCCAGCAGAATCCATAAAGGAACATTCTATGCTCTGCCCCAATCACCTCAGCTTTACAAACAGCTTTCAATGGTTGCAGGTTTTGACAGATATATGCAGATTGCACGTTGCTTCCGTGACGAAGATTTACGTGCAGACAGACAGCCTGAATTTACACAGATTGACTTTGAAATGTCCTTTGTAGATATGGAAGATGTTCTTTCAATCGGTGAAGGCTATATTAAAAGAGTTTTCAAAGAAGCAATTGATGTTGAAATTGAAACTCCTCTCAAACGTCTTACTTATAAAGAAGCAATGGAACGTTACGGTAGCGACAAGCCTGACACACGTTTTGAAATGGAACTTGTTGATTTAAGCGAAACAGTAAAAGGCTGTGGTTTCGGTGTGTTCACTTCTGCAATTGAAGGTGGCGGTTCTGTAAGAGCTATCACTGCAAAGAATGCATTTAATGTTCTTACAAGAAAAGAAGTTGATAAACTTACAGAGTTTGTACGTGGTATCGGTGCAAAAGGTCTTGCGTGGGCAAGAATTGCTGAAGACGGAACAATTGCATCTTCTTTTGCAAAGTTTATGACAGAAGAAGAAATGTCTGCAATCAAAGAAAAATGTGCAGCAGAAAATGGCGATGTAATTCTTATTGTAGGCGATACAAAGAATTCTATTGTTCTTTCAGTTCTCGGTGCTTTAAGATGTGAAGTTGCAAAGAAACTTGATATTATTGATAAAACAAAATTCAACCTTCTCTGGATTACAGAATTCCCCTTCTTTGATTGGGATGAAGATTCACAGCAGTGGGTTGCAATGCATCATCCTTTCACATCTCCTATGGATGAATGTGTTGAATATCTTGAAACAGACAAAGCAAATGTAAGAGCAAAGGCTTATGACCTTGTTCTTAACGGCATTGAACTTTCAAGTGGTTCAATCAGAATTACTGACCCTGATTTACAGAACAGAATGTTCAGACTTTTAGGTTTAAGCGAAGAAGAATCACATGCAAAATTCGGCTACCTTACAGATGCTTTCAAATATGGCGCACCGCCTCACGGTGGTATGGGTATCGGTCTTGACAGACTTGTTATGCAGATGCTCAGATGTGAAACTCTCCGTGATGTTATTGCTTATCCGAAAGTTCAGAATGCAAGCGAACCTATGACAGATTGTCCTTCAGTTATTGATGAGGCTCAGCTTGATGAACTTGCAATTAAAGTAAATCTTCCTGTTGAAGAATAAGACTAAAATCCTCTCAGCATTTCATTCTGAGAGGATTTTTTCATAATAAATTTTAATTTGACTTAAGACATGTCAACTGTTAATATATTTATGTAAACATAAATTACCGAGGGGGTAAAATTATGAAGAAAATTATAAGTGTTTTATTAGTAGTTGTTATGGTTTTTACAATGTTCAGCACAACTGCATTTGCCGAAAAAAATACAGTTGAATTTGATGGCAAAACTTATGACATATCAAATGAACATCCCTGGATATTTGTTCACGGTATGGGTGGCTGGGACAAATATGGCGAAGAGGCTTATTGGGGAGGCTGGGCAACTTCTGAAGGAGATGTAATTGACCTTTATAACAGTAATGGAATTGAAGCTTATGCAGCAGTTGTAGGTCCTTTCAACAGTGCATGGGACAGAGCCTGTGAATTGTATGCTCAGCTTACCGGTACAGTTGTTGACTATGGCGAGGCTCATTCAAAAGAACATAATCACGACAGATACGGTTATGATTATACAAACAAACCTCTGATGGGTGAACCATGGGATATGAAAGAAAAAATAAATCTTGTCGGTCACAGTTTCGGTGGTCACACAGTAAGGCTTTTTGCTTCGCTTGTAGCTTTCGGTGATGAAGCAGAAATTGCTGCAACAGCAGAAGATACATCCCCGCTTTTCAAAGGCGGTTACGGAGATTCAATTTATTCCGTTATAACTTTTTCAGGTGTACATAACGGTTCACCTATTGCTAATCTTATTCACGATTCATTTCTTATGACAGGTATTATAGCACTTCTTAATTTTGCAGGTGCAGTTTTCGGAAGTAATGTGCTTATGTGGGATCTTCCTATGGGACATATGGGAATTACTCCAAAGCAGGGTGAAAAGAGAGCAAAGTTCAGCCTTAAAACAATTAAAACTGCAGTTGAAGCACAGGATAACTGTGGCTATGACCTGACACTCAGAGGTTCACGTGAACTTAACGAAAAAATCAAAATGGTTGATAGTGCATATTATTACTCATATGTGTGCAATTCAACTTATAAAACAAAAGCAGGCACATATCTGCCTATAGCATCAAACTTTGCTATGTTTTATCTTACATCAATTTATATAGGTGCAACTGAAGGTAAAACAATAGACGGAATTTATATGGATGAGAACTGGGCAAAAAATGACGGCATTGTTCCATATGCCAGTGCTACATATCCTGTAACAGATGCTGATAGAGCAAAAAATTATGAGGAAACTTTAAAATCAGGTGAAAAAATAGAAACAGGCATCTGGTATTATATGGATGCAATGGAAGGCTTTGACCACTTCGATTTCTGCGGAACAATAGATTATCCTACAAGTTTTCAAGATTTTTACTTTACACTTATTGAAACAATAAATAAACCATAAATAAAACCCTGCATCTGAAAAAATTCAGATGCAGGGTTTTCAATATATAATCTTATTTTATCAGATCTTTGTACTGATAAACTTTCACGTAGTCAACTATAAATTCTGAATCTTTACCGGGGGCATTTTCTCTCTGTGAGGGAATACCATCTGTCCCTCTCATTTCAACGGAAAGAATAAGATATTCTTCGTTCTGACTTACGCCACCAAAATCTGTACGGAAAGTTTCTTTACCGTTTATATAAAAAATATATTCATTTTCGTTCCATTCAAGTCCGTAAGTATTAAATTCTTCATAGGGGTTATTTCCTGTTGAAAAAACTTCTGCTCCCATCATCTGATGAGCATCGTTGTAACCATCAAAATGAAGGTTTGAGCTTACACAGTTATTAAAATATTTTTCATAGCGGTCGCTTTCAAAAATATCAATTTCAGTTCCGTCACGGCCATTGCCGTCTTCGTTGTAAACCCCTTCATTCATAAGCCAGAAAGCACTCCAGATGTCGGCACCTTCCGGAAGAATGCATCTGCATTCAAAGTAGCCGAATTTCTGGCTGAATCCGTTTGGAGAATCAGAGTCTGTATCAATTCCTGCAGTGTACCAGCCGGCACCTTTTCCACCCATACCTTCTTCGAGATATGTTATGGGGATAATAAGGTTTCCGTTTTCTGTATATGCAAGATATTGATTCCAGTAGCTTCCTTTTCGTGACTCAGTTGTTTCACCATACTGATAATGGCCTGACCAGACACTACGGTCAAGCTCTGTGTCAAAATCTTCAACAAAAGTTTCAGTAAATTTTTCCATATCTACTTTTTCGCCCATAGGCGGACAGGTAATATTAAGCCATGAGCAGATAAGCACAAAAAGGGATGTGAAAAATGCCACAATACTTGTTGTATTTATTTTCATTTTCTTTTCCTCCATCGAATTTTAATTTAATAAATTATATCTTATTTTTTGATATAAATCAATAACACCGCAGATGTTTAAGTCTGCGGTGTTTCTTTTATTTGTTTTTTTCAAGCTCTGCTTTTCCTTCGGGAGTGTCGCGATAATAATAAGTTTTTGTATCTTTATGTGTTGTTGAATTCCAGAGTTTTTCTGCCTCATCTTTCCAGGCAGCAGCAAATTTATCGCAACGTGAACAGAGTGTATCAACATCTTCAGGAGAAATAAGGTCTGTTGACTTAGCACCTGTTTCTTTAATAATTTTTCTAAGGCAATCAGGGTTTTCAAGCATGGGACAAGGTCTTAAGTGGTTATCATTGAAAGGCTGACCTTTATAGTATGCCTGGAAGAGAGGATTCCTGAGAGCTTCAAGAATTGTATGTGTTTTAATATTTGAGTCTGAATAATGGATGAAAACACAAGGTTCCATATCACCGGCTGAGTTAATGTGGAAATAGTTTCTGCCGCCTGCGATACAACCGCCTACATATTCACCGTCATCCTGGAAGTCAAATACAAAAATAGGTTTGCCTGTTTCCTGACTTCTCATTTTTCTGAGCCAGTAGTACATATGCTTTCTCTGTTCAGGAGAAGGAATAAGTTCCGGCACAGCATCTTTACCAACCGGCATATAGTTGAAATACATACCAACTTTTACGCCAAGACCCATCATTTTATCTATAAATTCATCACTTGTTACGAACTCAACGTTTTTGCTTGTATAGCAAACAGACATACCAAAGAAAATTCCGTGTTTCTTAAGTTTTTCCATTGCTTCAACAGTTGTCTGGTAACTACCTTCACCACGTCTGTCGTCTGTGCTTTCTTCAGTTCCTTCAATACTTGCAACGGGAACAAAGTTACCGGCTTTTTTTATTGCAACGCAGAAATCGTCATCAATAAGTGTGGCATTTGTGAATGCAAGGAAAACACAGTCTTTATGTTCGTTACAAAGTTTTACAATATCATTTTTTCTGATAAGTGGTTCGCCACCTGTAAACATAAAGAGATGTGTGCCGAGTTCTTTTGCCTGATTAACAACACCATTCATTTCATCATAAGTAAGGCTCTGGTGATGTCCGTATTCAGCAGCCCAACAGCCTTTGCAATTTTTGTTACAAGCGGAAGTGGGATCCATAAGGATAAGCCATGGAATATTACATTTATATTTTTCTCTGTTTGATCTTACGGCTTTTGTTCCGTGAATACCTGCACCAAGTCCAAATGCGAGGAGCATATTTTTAAGAATATTCTGATCAGTATCGTTTATAATGGACTTTGCAAGTTTCACCCAGATATTATCAGGATCCTGAGAAGCCTTTTTTATTGCTTCAAAATTTCCTTTGGGAAATATGGAACCTCCATATTTTTCTGCAAACTCAACAAACTTGATGAGGTTTGCATCAGGATCTTTTTTTACGTAGCTTAAAAGCATATCAAGTGCTTTACCGACAGCAGCACGCTCACTTTTTTCGCGAATTGTCATAGCTATCCACATCCTCACATAAAAATACGAATACTATTTTATCATATAATTTTCAAATTGTCTATAATTAATCTTGAAAAAAAGAAAAAAATAATGTATACTTTAGGACAAGCGTTTAAAATTCAGTATGGTTTATAATATGATTTGTTGAGGTGTGGTATGAAAGAAAAAAGAAAAGAGTTTTTTTCTGTTGCTATAAGGATAGCAGTTGCCCTTACTATATTTGTTTGCGTTATAATCAATTATGACAGATTGGTTAATCTGGATTTGCGAAAAATTATAAGCGGTATTTCAATTTATTATGCATGTGCGGTAGTGTTAGGTGTTTATGCACTTAAAAGTGTCGTTTTTGTTGTACCTGCAATGATAATTTATGTTTCAGTTGGTGCAGCTTTCGATTTGCCCGTTGCTTTAATACTTAATCTTCTCGGTTTGTCTATCGAAGTAACTCTTACTTATCTTTTAGGTAAATTTCTCGGCGGAGAGTATGTTACAAAACTACTTGCCAAAAACAAAGGCGGACAAAAGTTATTAAATATGAAAAGCAAAACAAAAAACTCCCTTATCTTTATTACCCGAGTAGTTCCTGCTTTTCCCATAGACTTCACAAGTTTGTTTTTTGGCTCATCCTCAACCAAGTTTATCCCGTACTTTTTTATTTCGTTGTTAGGTATTTATCCCAGAGTTTTGCTTTTCACAATATTTGGGGACGGGGTGTACAAGCTTATACCTATGGGACTGATTATTAAATTGATAATAGTTGCTATTCCTGTAGCAGTGGTAGGATTCATAATTTACAGAGTTGTTAAAAAACGCAAAAAGAAAGAATCAGAATAATACATAAAGGAATACTAATACCGACGGCACCTTGTCGGAGGTATTAGTATGGAAAATAAAAACAATAACAGAAAAAAGAAAAACAAAGATATTGTAGAAAGTATTGTTAATATATGGTCAATTAACAGTACGCAGAATCCGATTGATGTTCTGGGAAGCTACCGAGGCACACCATATAGTGTAGAGGATATGCAACCGGAACAAGATCCTGATGACTTATAAAAATATTAAAAAAATCAAGAATTTTGCTTGACTTATCTTGAAATTTGTGGTATGATAATTGCACCTCTGAAAGAGGGTTATTTTTTTGTGCCCTTTTTTGAGGGAGGCTAATTCTTATATCCGGTAAAATGGAGGTGCCGTCATGAGAGTAAAAATCACACTTGCTTGCACTGAATGTAAACAGCGCAACTACAACACAATGAAAAACAA
>JAZSJD010000006.1:0-29983 GCA_045534165.1 Acutalibacteraceae bacterium
TATTATAACTCAAAAGCAATAAGTATGAAATTCCTTCCCGGTTGTGAAGTTACAATTTATGACGGTGCAAAATTATCTGTTGACAGATATAAAACATCTGTCCGTGACAGATATTCACAAATCGTAGCTTACAGAGAGCTTACAGATGAGCAGTTTACTGAAAATTATCGTTATCCTCAGGGCAGACCTTCAGCAAAGTTCTTTGTTAAAGATGGCGGTCAGCTCTATGTTGATGGTGAATTTGGTGGTGAAACATATCTTGATGCAGGTGCAATTGTAACAAAGGGTGACAATGCAGTGCTCTCAGTAAAAACTAAAGAATCTGCAAAGATGAGTGCCAGCGATACAAAAGAGTATGTGAATGATGCAGAATTTTTTGTTCCTGAAGGATACCACGCAAGATGGGACGGTAACCAGCTTAAGATAGAAGAACATACATACGAATTTTCATCTTACGAAAAAACTCCCACTTGCACAGAAGCAGGTGTTGCAAAGAATGTATGTTCTCTTGAGGGTTGTGAAGCTTACACAACATCTGTTGCAGAAGCAACAGGTCATAGCTATAATTCAGCAGTAACAGCTCCCACTTGTGAAGATAAAGGTTATACAACTCACACTTGTTCAGTTTGTGGTGACAGTTTTGTTGATACATACGTAGATGCACTTGGTCACGCAGAAGAAACAACAACAGTTGATGCAGACTGTGAAAACGATGGTCTTGCAAAAACAGTATGTACAGTATGTGATGAAGTGATTTCAGAAGAAGTAATTCCTGCTTTGGGTCACAGTTATCAGGCAGTAGTAACAGCTCCCACTTGTGAAGATAAAGGTTATACAACTCACACTTGTTCAGTTTGTGGTGATAGTTTTGTTGATACATACGTAGATGCACTCGGTCACGCAGAAGAAACAACAACAGTTGATGCAGATTGCGAAAACGATGGTCTTGTAAAAACAGTATGTACAGTATGCGGTGAAGTGATTTCAGAAGAAACAATCCCTGCACTCGGACATACAGAAGAAACAACAAAAGTTGATGCAGATTGCGAAAACGATGGTCTTGTAAAAACTGTATGTACAGTATGTGGAGAAACAATTGCAGAAGAAACAATCCCTGCACTCGGGCATACAGAAGAAACAACAAAAGTTGATGCAGATTGCGAAAATGACGGTCTTGTAAAAACAGTATGTACAGTATGTGGTGAAGTGATTTCAGAAGAAACAATCCCTGCACTCGGACATACAGAAGAAACAACAAAAGTTGATGCAGATTGCGAAAATGACGGTCTTGTAAAAACAGTATGTACAGTATGTGGCGAAACAATTTCAGAAGAAACAATCTCTGCACTTGGTCACACAGAAGAAACAACAACAGTTGATGCAGACTGTGAAAACGATGGTCTTGTAAAAACAGTATGTACAGTTTGTGGCGAAACAATTGCAGAAGAAACAATTCCTGCATTTGGTCATAACTGGAGTGATTGGGCTGTAATCGGTGATAAGGAAGAAAGAGAATGTCTTAACTGTGGAGAAAAAGAACAGAGAGAAATTCAGACTTCAGAATCACTTCTCAGAATCATCCGTGGTACAGCATCATTAAAAACCTATAAAGGCAGCGAATATATTGCAATTACATTAGAAGACGATAAAACTGCAACAGGTGTTTATACTGAAATGTCAGATGGCGGTACAGTTGAAATCACAGATATTCATGGTACTGTACAGATTCTTGAAGACAGATATGTTGCTTACCAGACGCAGAATATGACAAACCCCGTAGGTACAATGAAATTAACTTTCGCAGACGGAAAAGTTGAAACTTATCCCGTAGTATTTGAACTCTACGATATGGAAAGAGAAATCAGCTTTAACCCTGCTGAAAAGATTAAGCCTATCAGAGGTAAAGTTTCACTTGCAACCGACGAAAAAGGCGATTATATCCTTGTTCAGATGAACGAGGGACAGTCATCAGTCGGTATTTATAAAGAATCTCTTGACTCATCAACAGTTACATTTGTGGATGCTGAGGGTATATTCACAGAGCAGGAAAAACTTCACATTTTCTATGGTTCACAGAATACATTCAACCCTGAAGGAAGAGTTTCTGTAACAGAAGAAGACGGAACAGTTAAAACTTACAGAATTGTTTATAAACTCTATGAAACTGACCCCTATGTAAATGTTGCAAAAGGTTTAAGACCTATCCGTGGTGCAGTTATGATTGATGCTGACGGTACAATCAGAATCAAGATGACAAGCGGTCAGACTTCAGTCGGCCTTTACAAAACAACTGCAAACTCAACAACTTTCCAGATTGTTGATGCAAACGGTAAACTTACAAACAACCCCAGCTCATTGATGTTCTATAAGACTAACAACGTTGCAAACATAACTGCAACAATCGTATTTACAATGCCTGACGGAACAACAGTAGAAAAGAAAATCATCTTTGATTTAGGTCTTGAAGATAATCCGGATCCTCTTGTATATCTCAGCGCTGTCAGAGGTTCATTGAGTTATCAGAACGATGGCACAGAAGATTATATTGAACTCAAAGCAAATGACGGTTCAACAGGTGCCGGTATTTATAAAGATAGCCTTGTTAAATACACAATCACAGATGTTGACGGTGTTATGTCTGAAAACGACAGCCGTTATTACTTCTACAAATCACAGAATCCTGACGGTGCAACAGGTCAAATCAGTTTCCTCCAGTCAGACGGTTCATATAAAACATACAAACTTGTAGTTGTATTTTAAGTAATTTAATTGAAAACTTCCCTGAACTTCAGGGAAGTTTTTTTATTAAGCGAAGCTTACAAAAAATAATTTATAAAAAATGCTTTTTTAAAACCGCTTTTCCGAATCTTGGAAAAGCGGCATTTTTTTCTCTATATATAACTCTTTCTTTTTCTCTATCTCTTTTTCTATCTCTATCTCTTTCTCTGTGTTACAATGTAACGCCAAAGCGTTACATTGTAACACTTTGTGTGTATATTATGACAATAATGTAACGCCTGTGCGTTACATTGTGACACCCGGGAGTAAAATTGTTCCCCTTGATTTTAAAAAACCTATATTTATCAGGAATATAATAAGTGCTGCCATTTTATGGTGTTCACTAAATTTTAAAAATTTCCTTGCATATATTTTTTCTACGTGATAAAATGATCTAACAATATAATTCAGTTAATGCTTATATTTAAAGTGTATAGGTTACGCACTTTTTATTGCGACGAAGACAATAACAAGGTTTTGACGATGGAACGTCGCCAAGTTATTACTTTATGGAGGTATAAAAATGAAGAAAATTGTAAGTTTAGTGTTGATTCTTTCGCTGATGTGTTCAATGGTTTCAATGTTTAGCATTGTATCTTTTTCAGCAGCAAAAGACGATGCGTGGACATGTGGAGATTGCGTCAGGTATGCAAAAGCAAGATTCAGAGAAATCTGGGGCTTCGATTTGCATCCAGCTTATTCTGATAGTGCTGATGGTTATTATTATAAAGCAAGCAGTAGTGGTGACACTATTTCAAGCACACCCAAAACAGGTGCATTAGCGATATGGGAAGGTCACGTTGCAATTGTTGAAAGTGTTAGTGGTTCATATGTTACATATAGTGAAGGTGGCTATGATGGTCATTTTAATCAGGAAACATGCCATACTTCAAGTATGTCAAAAGATAATCAACCCTTTTTGGGGTATGTTTATGTTAAAGGGACATACGATGCCACATCAAAACCAACAAATGTAAAATTAAAAGTAAATAAAAATAGCTTTGTTATTGGAGAAAAAATTCAGTTTTCTGCTACAAGCAATTACGGATACGGCTACACAATAGGAATAAACAAGTATAATGAAAATACTGAAAAATATGAGAGAATATACACAAATGATATAAATGTAAATTTTGAATATGTAATTAATAGTGAGGGAAAATATTGTGCGTATGTAAGTGCATGGAATGATATTGGTTTGAGTGATTCAGAAAAAGTCTATTTTTCTGTTGGTATAAAACCTGTAAATGCAAAATTGACAACAAATAAGAAATCTTTTAATGCTGGAGAAAAAATACAGTTCTCTGCTACAAGCGATTATGCATTAGGTTATGCGATTGGTATAGGTAAATATAACGAAAATACACAAAAGTATGAACGTATATATACGGGAGATATCGGTAATAATTTTGAATATATAATTAATAATATCGGTGAATATTGTGCATACGTAAGTGCATGGAATGATGTTGGTTTGGATGATTCAGAAAAAGTCTATTTTTCTGTTGGTATTGCACCACAATATGCTGAGTTAAAGATAAGTAAAAATACTTTTGATATCGGAGAAAAAATATTATTTTCTGCTACAAGCGATTATGCATTAGGTTATGCGATTGGTATAGGTAAATATAACGATAATACTCAAAAATATGAGCGTATATGTACTGAAAATATAGTTGATAGTTATGAGTATACTATTAATGTAGTGGGAAAATATTGTGCATATGTAACGGCGTGGAATAATAGTGGTTATATCGATTCAGAAAAAGTATATTTTACTGTTCACGATCCCGATGAAACATTCAATGTAACATACAACGCTAATGGTGGTTCTGGTGCACCATCAACTGACACTAAAAAATATAACAAATTTTTATATTTATCACCAACAGAACCCACAAGAGATGGTTATAATTTCCTTGGTTGGTCAACTGATAAAAATGCCACAGAGCCTGATTATTTGCCGGGTGATACATATTCTGAAAATAAAGATGTTACACTTTATGCTGTGTGGAAAGAAGTAATCAATGAATTTACTTTTACAGGTGAAATTGAAACATTTGGTAGTTCAGAAGATGAAATAACTTTTGAATTCATTAAAGCAGGGGAAACAGAGGCTTGTTATTCCACAACACTTGATGGTGATGCTTTAACTTATGAATTTTTCGGAATTGAAAATGGCGAATACACTATGCGGGTTTCAAAAAACAACCACGTTGCAAGAGAATATGAAGTGGTTGTGGGAACAGAAGATATAAATGTTGATGTTGAACTCAATCTTATAGGTGATGTCAACAGTGACGGAAAAATCACACTTATTGATTACACACAGGTACTCAGACATGTAAAGAAAACGTCAGCTCTTGATGGTTACACATTTGAATGTGCTGATGTGAACGGTGACGGAAAAATCACAATTACTGATTATACCAGAATTCTTAAGCACGTTAAGAAAACAGAAAATTTATGGTAAAACAAAACCCTCGATGGAGTTTAAATCCGTCGAGGGTTATTTTATGTTTATATTTTTATGAAAGACCTATTGTGTTACCGTTTTCATCAATGTCGATAATCATTGCAGCGGGTTTCTTGGGAAGTCCGGGCATTGTCATGATATCGCCTGTGAGAACAACTGCAAAGCCTGCACCTGCTGAAAGCTTAACTTCTTTAACTGTGATTTTGAAGTTTTCGGGTCTGCCAAGCTTTGTGGGGTCATCTGTGAGTGAAAGGGGAGTTTTAGCAACGCAAACGGGGATTTCTTCAAAGCCAAGTCTTGCAATTTCTGCAAGGTTCTTTTCTGCATTTGCTGTGTAAACAACACCGTCAGCACCATAGATGTTTTTAGCAATTGTTTCAATCTTTTCTTTAAGAGGTTGTTTTTCATCATAAAGGAATTTGAAGTTATTTTCTTTTTCACAAGCAGCAATAACTTTTTCTGCAAGTTCAATTCCGCCTTCGCCACCTTTTGCGAATACTTCGCTGAGTGCAAAATCGCAACCGTGTTTCTTACAACATTCTTCAATTATGCTGAGTTCTTCAACGCTGTCTGTGTGGAAACGGTTGATTGCAACAACAAGGGGCACACCGTAAGAAAGCATATTTTCAATGTGTTTTTCAAGGTTGACAATACCTTTTCTGAGTGCTTCAACATTTTCTTCAGCAAGGTTTTCTTTCTTGATACCGCCATTGTATTTAAGTGCTCTTACAGTTGCAACAAGCACAACACAATCAGGTTTAAGACCTGCAAAACGACATTTGATATCAAGGAATTTTTCAGCACCAAGGTCTGAACCGAAGCCTGCTTCTGTAATGCAGTAGTCACCAAGCTTGATTGCATATTTTGTAGCTCTTACAGAGTTACAGCCATGTGCAATGTTTGCGAAAGGTCCACCGTGGATAATTGCAGGAGTGTTTTCAAGTGTCTGCACAAGGTTGGGGTTAATAGCATCTTTAAGAAGAACTGCCATTGCACCGTGAACACCGATATCCCTTGCATAAACAGGTGAGTTGTCGTATTTATAAGCAACAAGGATGTTACCTAATCTGTATTTTAAATCAAAAATATCATCAGCAAGGCAAAGTATAGCCATAATTTCACTTGCAACTGTGATGATGAAACCGTCTTCACGGGGAATACCGTTCACTTTACCGCCAAGACCTACGTTTACATATCTTAAAGCTCTGTCATTGATATCAAGGCAACGTTTGAAAAGAATTCTTCTCTGGTCAATGCCAAGTTCATTTCCCTGCTGGAGATGGTTGTCAATAGCAGCGCAAAGAAGATTGTTTGCAGAAGTGATGGCGTGCATATCACCTGTGAAGTGAAGGTTGATATCTTCCATGGGAACAACCTGAGCATATCCGCCGCCTGCAGCACCGCCTTTAACACCGAAAACAGGACCGAGAGAAGGTTCTCTCAATGCAAGAACAGCATTTTTACCGATTTTGTGCATTGCCTGACCAAGACCGATGCTTGTTGTTGTTTTGCCTTCACCTGCAGGTGTAGGGTTAATAGCTGTAACAAGAACAAGTTTTCCGTCTTCGTTATCTTTGATTTTTTCAAAGAGTTCTTTGGGAAGTTTTGCCTTGTATTTACCATAAGGCTCAATAAGATCTGTATCAAGACCAAGGTTTTCAGCAATTTTGGTAATGGGTATCATTTTAGCACCCTGTGCTATTTCGATATCTGTAAGCATTTCAAATTCCTCCGTTTACTGTATTTTTATCTGTTATTAAGCTCTGCATACTGCAATACATTTCTGCTTGCGAAAAGAGCAATAAAACCAAAAGCTGTGTTGATGAAAGCTGATATAAAGTATACCACACTTTCTATAGGTATAAAGAAATAAAAGACTATTGCTGTGATAATTGCAGGTGAAGCAAAAATCATTGAGAAAATGAAATATAACATCAATGATATCACTTTCACTGAAATACCACCGAAAAATCTTTCACAGAAAAGGTTAACTCCTGTGAAAAGTATTCCGAAAGATATTCTCATAAGAATACAACCGATTATTTCCAAAGGCTCAAGTTTCATAATCAATCCTACAATTGCAAAAACAAAAATTGCCTCAAGGATTATTTTTGAAAAACTTTCTTTCAGACAGTTGAAAAGCTTTTTCATAGGCTTTTCAGGAATTAAATAAACATATGGTAAAACAAATTCTTTAACCCATCTGCCGAGAGCTACGGAAAACATCTGCAAATAAATTGAAAGTAAAAGTACAGGAAGAACGCCTTCGTTCCTGAAAACAAATGAAAAAATGCAGATAACTGCCATGTATACCAATGTGGGTATATCAAAAATGAAGGCTTTTATACGGCGTGATTCCAATTTGTGCTTATAGAAAAACACATCAGAACCGTTGCCTTTGCCGATGCCTGTTTTGCCGACTTTAACGTTCTGTGGAACAGCTTCGGTAAATTTACCTTCTTTTTTTGCTGTGATTGCAGTGAATGAAGCTTCAGTAGCTTTCAGCACATCCTCATAGTAATCAACCTGCCTGAATTTTATGAGCAACACAAGAATAAGCACATAAACAAGCATCAGACCGATTCCGAGAACAACATAGAGAAGGTTTACCGTTTCACCTGCAAAAAGACCGGTAAGAATCATTTTCGCCCAACCGATAACAGGGAAAAACATAACAGGCAGAGATGAAGCTGATTGAACAATATTTCCGATCATATCATCTGAACCCATAGAAACTGCATGTGCAAAAACTGCACCGATTGCGAGCACCATAATTGATATGAATGAATATTTGGCAATTTTTATCTTTTTATCATCTGAACTTGTGAGAATGTAAATTACCATTGCAGTCAGTTGTCCGCAAAAGCTGACCGCTGCATATAAAAGGAAAACTGCAATCAGAAAATTAACATCAACACCATATATTGAGTGTACTGTGGAATATTGGAAAAGCAGAAATGCACCTAACAATAAACTTGTCCCCATTTGCTGGATAAGACCGTAAATCAGAACTGAAATCGGTTTGACAGGTGAGGGGAACAACAGGTTCACATCACTCATGGAAAACAGACTTGCACCTTTTGAAATACCGTTGAAGCTGGTGAGAACAAAAGAAGCACCGAAAAGCAGAAGACAAATTGAAAGCAATTCATCAAGGGGACGGATAAAGGAAGCTGTTCCTGCTCTGTTACCTGAGAATATTGAAAAAGCAAAGAGTGCCAGAAATATGAACAAAAAAACAGATTGACCGGGTTTTTTGATGATTGAAACAATTTTATTTTTGAAACGTCTTGTAAGAACATAAACAAGAGCTTTACTCATTTGTTTTGCCCTCCGTGATTTCAAAGAACAATTCTTCAAGGCTTTTTGAACTGTCAGATGAATCGTTTGTTTTTGTTGCGGCAAAAGAACCGTTTATCATAATATTTGCAACGTCCCAATAGTTTTCAACGCTGTCAATCATATGTGTGCTGATAAGAATGCTTGCACCCTGATTTTTCAGTTCAACAAAAAGTTCTTTCAGCTCTTTGATTGCGTGGGGGTCAAGACCAACCATAGGTTCATCAAAAATTATGCATTTTGGTTTGTGTGCTAATGCACAGATAATTGAAAGCTTCTGTTGCATACCTTTTGAAAGTTCTTTGCCCAGCTTATCTTTTTTATCTGCCAGTTCAAATCTTTCAAGGAGTTTCTGCGCATATTCTTTATCATCGCACTTATAAGCACGCATAATGAATTCTATATGTTCTCCAACGGTGAGCATATCATAAACAGCAGGCATTTCCGGAATATATCCCAGCAATTTTTTCGCTTCCACAGATTTGTTGTTGTGTCCGTCAATTTCAATAAGACCATCAAAACGTAACAAACCTGTTATGCACTTGATAAGCGTTGACTTACCTGCACCGTTAGGGCCGAGAAGAATAGCAATCTGTGAATCTTCAACGGTGAAATCAATGTTGTCATTCGCCTTGAATTTACCGTATTTTTTTGTAACGCCCTGAATAGAAATCATTTATTTTACCTCTTTCCCGTCATAGAAAACACGTGTATTTTCGTTTGCGTTTTCAAGACGGTAGTTTTTGAGCTTGCCGTTTTCCCATTCAATGTCAACAGTTACGTTGCCTTTAGCCTTAAGACCTTTGACTGAACCGTTCTGCCATGATGAGGGAAGAGCCGGTAAGAGATAAATATCATTTTTTATACTTCTCAGGAGCATTTCTGCAATACCGCTTGATGCACCGAAGTTACCGTCAATCTGGAATGGGGGGTGAGCATCAAAAAGGTTTGCGTAAGTGCCGCCACCTCTGTAAATGGTTTTTGTATCATCTTTGAATCTGAGCTGGTTGTTAAGGAGAATAAGTGCATGGTCACCATCAAGAAGTCTTGCCCAGAAATTGATTTTCCAGCCAAGGCTCCAGCCTGTACCGTCGTCACCTCTTATTTCAAGTGTTTTCTTGCAAGCTTCAAACAATTCAGGAGTTGCATCCTTTGTGATAAGGTTTGCAGGATGGAGTGCATAAAGGTGAGATGTATGTCTGTGGTGAGGGTCGCAATCTTTTTCTTCAAGGTACCATTCGAGAAGCTGACCTTTGCTGCCGATTCTGAAAGGAAGCATATTTTCAACTTTACTTCTGAGCAGTTTTGCAAAATCTTCATCTTCACCCAGCACTTCGCAAGCATCAATGCAGTTTAAGAAAAGTTCACGTACAATGCCCATTGTCATTGTTGTTGTTTCGCTTAAAGCACAGTCAAACTTACCGAATTCATAATCGTTTTCAGGTGAAGTTGATGGTGCAATAATATAGTAGCCTTCATCATCAGTAATAAGAAGGTCAAGGTAGAATTCAGCAGCAGATTTCATAATGGGATAAGCTTTTTCTTTAAGGAAATCTTTGTTGCCTGTATATTCATAGTGGTCAAAGAGATGTCTGCAAAGCCAACCTGAGCTCATAGGCCAGAAAGACCATGTTGAACAACCGGGAACAGGATGTGTCATTCTCCAGATATCTGTGTTGTGGTGAGAAACGAAACCTTTTGCGTGGTAGAAATCCTGAGCTGTTTTAACACCGGCTTTTGATAAATCTTCAACAAGACCAAGAACAGGCTCATGCATTTCTTCAAGGTTACACATAAGTGTGGGCCAGTAGTTCATTTCTGTGTTGATATTGATTGTGTAGTTTGAGTTCCAGGGAGGACAAGCTCTGTCGTTCCAGATACCCTGAAGGTTAGTGGGCTGAGTACCTTTTCTTGAAGAAGCAATTGTAAGGTATCTGCCGTAGTTGAAAAGGAGCACATAAAGGTTTCTGTCGTTTTTATCCTTTTCAAAATTTTCAAGTCTTTCTTTTGTTGTGAAAGATGTTTTGTCATCACCATCAAGGTCGAGAGAAACTCTGTTGTAATATTCCTGATGGTCTTTGATGTGTTCAGCTTTGAGTTCTTCATAGCTTAGACCTTCGCAAGCATTTATGTAAGAAAGGCAAGCGTTTTTATATTCTTTACCTTCTCTTTCAGGGTGCTTGTCGAAACCGTTGAAGCTTGTTTCGCAAGAGAAGATGATTGTTGTGTTTTTAGCATTTTTAATGAGGAGACCTGTTTTTGTTTCTTCAACAGTTGCATTGTCATCAATAATTTTGATGATTGAACGTGACTGAATACCTTTTTCTGTGTCAGAATACTGATAGAACTGGTCGACTGTTGCATCTTTGTCGTTATCTGTTCTTATGGGGCACTCTGCATCAACAATGAAATAAGAATTTTCATAGCGTGAAGTGTGCTTTAAGTAAGAAGAATATTTAATTTCAAAATCAATACCGTTTTCAGCATCGTTTCTGAAGTTCATGATGATTGCATTTTTCGGGAAAGATGCAATATATTCTCTTTCGATTTTAACATCGCCTATTTTGCAGGAAACAGCAGAAACAGCAGTTCTCAGGTCAAGCTCACGTCTGAAAGCTGAAACTTTACCGTCAAGGAGAAATTCTACATCAATATCGCCCAGAGGTAAATAAGCCTGTGACCAATGACCGTGGAAATTATCCTGAAGAAGCAACTGTGCATCATATTTTTTGCCTTCAAAAACAAGGTCTCTTGCTTTGTAAAAATATTCGCTTCTGTCTTCAGGCTGACCTTCCCAGCTGAAATAGTTGCAATGGGGTTTACCACTCCAGATTTCATCATGGTTGAGGCTGATTTTTTCTTCCTTGCTGCCTCCGTATATCATAGCACCCAGATGACCGTTACCGATAGGTAAAGCATAGGTCCATGTGGGTGCAGGTTTGTTGTACCATAAAACGTGACTGTCATTCATAATCATAATAAAATACCTCCAAAAAAGTATACTACTTAAATGATATCACAGTTGTCTTTTTATTACAAGAAAATTATTAAAATTTCTTATGCAAGCAGCTAAAAGATTGACAAAAAAGATAATAAATAGTAAACTATATTCATAAATACGAGAAAATTTTTATCGGGCAAACTAAGGAGAAAAGAATGAGATATTTATTATACGCAGTTATCGGTTATTTTATCGGATGTCTTAACTTCGGTATGATAATACCTAAAATCAGATACAAAAAAGATATAAGAGAATATGGCAGCGGTAATGCAGGTGCAACAAATGCATTCCGTGTTTTCGGTAAGCTTACAGGCGTAATTGTGCTGATTCTTGATATGGCGAAATCCTTTGCCTTTCTTATGGTGCTGGAGAAAAAGTTCGGAGAAACAAGTGAAACAGCACTTGCTTTTGCAGGCTTGTTTGTTGTTATCGGTCACATATTTCCGCTGTTTTTCGGATTTAAAGGCGGTAAAGGTGTTTCTGCAACAGGTGGCACAATAGCTGCACTTTGTCCTTTGGCATTTGTACCCCTTGCCCTTGTTTTTATCCTCACTATTTTAATCAAGAAAAAAGTTGGTTTAGGTTCAGTTGTTGCAGTTTCTATGATACCATTCGGTGTTCTTGTTGTTAACCTTTGCTATCATCTTTTGCCCTGGGTAAATTCAGCACCTATAGGGCTTGGCACTTGTTTTGCAGTTTTCGGACTCAATCTTGTGATGAGTGCAATTGTAATTTATCGTCATAAAGGAAATATTGCACAGATGAAGAAAGATGGTATTATATAATGGACGAAAAAGTTACAGAACAGATTACAGAGCAGGAAGAAAATAAAAAGAAAAGAAAAAAGCTTAAAACGTGGCAAAAATGGTTAATCGGTGGTATTGTTGCACCGGTTGCTGTTTTTGTCATTTTGTTTATAGTTTTGATAATTTTTATTGTAAAAGATTCAGAACGTTACGATAGCAAAGTGGAGCATGTTGAAACCACCACAACAGCAGAAGACCTGACCTTTGATTTTTCAGAAGGTGCAGAAATTGTTCAGAAAACAGATTTAACTCCGATTCCTCTGACACTCAGCGATCATAACCTTGAAAATTTTGAAAAATATCTTGATAACATTGAAGTAGAATATGATTATGAATATCTGTATAACATTGATTCTGTTTATTCAAGATATAAAGAAACTGCTGTATGCCATGTGGAAAAGCATTCAAGAGATATCAGGGTAAACGGAAAAATAGATGCAGACAGACTTTATAAAGTTGTAAAGGCAAATAATAAAAAAACACTGGAAACAGAAATCACCAAAGAAGAATACAGCAATGCAACAGTAAAAAAATATTGCAGATTCATTGCTGATAATCTTCCTGTGATTTTTGAAAAGTATCCTGAAATTGATCAGGATATGGTTTGCTGTCTGTTGACTGATTTGAAAATTCTCAGGTGTATGGGTTCTCTGTCTTCTGCTCAGGTAACAAAAGACCTTATCTTGCACGTCAACGAAACCCAGACACAGTTAAACAATATTGTTATGGAGTCTGAAGACCCCTATACTGATGTTCTTTATCACGAACTGATGCATCTTTGCCATATGGGATGCAGAGATATTGAGAACAGCAAAGATGAGTGGGCAGTGGGTGGTTTCCGTTATTACGATGATGAAAAAACCAATCCCCTTATGTGGTTCTGGCTTGAAGAAGGACTTGCTGAAATGAACAAAAGCTATTGTCTGAATGTTCCTTACAGTACATACAAGGCAAAGATAGGTTATGTTAGCACAGTAAACTTCTTGCTGACTATCGGTTCCGATGCAGGCAGCAATCCTCTTGAAAAAATAAATTTCAACTTTGATATTGAAAATATGTTTGCACTCTTCGGTGCAGAAACGGAAGAAGAGAAAAAAGAAGTCATCAGGCTTATGTATTCCATTGATGTTCTTCAGAGTGAGCTTTCAGATTTTTATGAAGTTTATCTTGAAGAATTCGGTGTGGATTTAAGCGAAGATGAAGAAGTAGAAGAAGATTTAAGAATGTGTGTGAAAAGTGATATTATTGAAGATTTCACAAAAATCTTTTTCAGAAATCTTGCCCGTCAGGTGAATAAAGGCAACGTAACTCTGCAGGATGCTTACTACCTTATGAAAGCTTATGAATCACGTATCTGCACCCACTTTTCAAATAAATACTATGGTTATATGGTGGATGGTAAACATCTTTATAACAGTTATCTTGAAATGCAGAATGAATTTTTTAAAGCATTGAGTAAGGATAACAATTTTACTGTGGGAGATTTGCAGACAGGTTTTGAAAGCTATTCAATGAATGCCACAGACGGTATAAAAACAAAAAAGCCCAATTGTGATCTGGCGTTTTTGAAAAAAGATGAAAAGCAAGCGGTTTTAAATTTTGTTGATGAATATTATCGTATAGGAAACCCCTCAATAAAAGAATGTGTTGAATTGGTAAAACAAGCAGAAGAAGCAATTAATTCTCAGAGTAAATAATATGAGTTATCAATGCACCAAGTGCAGTGATTCCGATATACTGTCTTGAGAGCAAAGCAAAATCTTTTGAATAACCCATCAGAAGATAATAGTTGCCCGTTCTGCCTGCAGTTATTGCAGTTACGGCACAGGCTGTCATAGCGGCAACACAGAGTATACTGCCGAAAAATATTATGAATTTAGTATATTTGTTTATTTTCATTTTAATTCCCCATTTCAAGAAAAGTATACCTTTTTTCTTGGAACCATTCAATGAAAAAATAATGTAAGAGGTGTCAGATAATGGCTATCGGAGCATCAAGCGCATGCTTTTATCCCCTTGAAACAAAAAAATCTCTTGAAGAAATAGGAAAGCTGGGAATCACAACTGCCGAAATTTTCTTCAATGCAGATGAAGAACTTTCAAAAAAATATCTTGATGAATTGAATGCAGTAAAAAGTTTTTACTCTATAAAAACAGATTCACTCCATCCTTTCACATCAGTGTGCGAATCGTTTTTCTTCTTTTCAAGATATAAAAAAAGATTCTACGAAATGGCAGAATATTATAAAAAGTTTTTCAATGCAGCCAACGAAATAGGTGCAAAAACTTTTGTTGTGCATGGTGCAAAATTTCCTTGTGAAGTAAGCAATGAAGAATATTTTGAAAGATTTGCATATCTGATAGATCTGGGAAAAACTTTTTCAGTAGATGTTGTGCAGGAAAATGTTTATTCCGCCTGTTCAGGTAATCCGGAATTTTTAAGAGAGATGAAGAATTATATCGGTGAAGATTTCAAATTCAATTTTGATGTGAAACAGATGAGAAAATGTTCTTTTTCTGTTGAAGATTTTTTGCCTGAATTTTTATCATCAATTGTTAATATCCACGTCAGCGACCATACAGAAAAGGAAACCTGTTTACCTCCGGGACAAGGAAATTTTGATTTTGAAAATCTTTTCAGAGAAATGAAAAAGGTTGATTATAAAGGAAATTACATTATTGAATTGTACAGTCATAATTTTGAAACGCCTGAAGATATAAAAAAATCTTCGGATTATTTGATTAATAAGTCGAATTGTGTTGAAAAATAATTACAGGTATGTTACAATAATAAAAACTGAGTTTGGAAGTGATTTTTGTGAAATGTCCTTTCTGCGGATATGAAGAAAGCAAAGTTATCGATTCAAGACCGGCAGATGATGGTGAAAGAATCCGTCGCCGTCGTGAATGTATCAAGTGCTGTAAACGTTTTACAACTTATGAAATTATTGAAAGCGTGCCCATTATCGTTGTTAAAAAAGATAAATCACGTCAGGTGTTTGACAGACAGAAGCTTTTCAACGGTATGATTAAAGCTTGCGAAAAACGTCCCGTAACTTCAGAGGATATTGACAGAGCAGTCAATGATATTGAACTTCAACTTCAGAATTCTCTCGACAGGGAAGTAACTTCAATCCAGATTGGCGAACTTGCAATGGAAAAACTTAAAGATATTGATGACGTTGCATATGTTCGCTTTGCATCAGTTTACAGACAGTTCCGTGACATAAATACATTTATGCAGGAATTGAACAAACTTCTTGAAAAAGAGCAATAATAAGTTTACAGAGTAAAAATATCAGCGTTAAGTACCTTACGGACGGGGAGTTGACGTAAGGGCGAAGGGTTTTAAAAATCTGCGGTTGGTATTTTGCATCCCGCTGTAGAATAATAAAGAACTAACCTCCTTATTATTTCAGCGAGTTGTGATAAGGAGGTCTTTTTATGTCGAAATCAAAAAACAGTAATACAAACTACCTTGTTATGCTTTCAAGTATTGCAATGCTTATCGCTCTTGAAGTTATTCTGTCAAGATTTGTGCCGATAGTCAGCAGTCAGCAGATAAAAGTCAGTTTTGCTTTTCTGCCCGTTGCTGTTGGTGCTTATCTTTATGGGATAAAAGGCGGTGCAATAGTTGCAGGAATAAGTGATGTTATAGGTGCAATTCTGTTTCCGGTGGGTGATTTCTTCCCCGGTTTTACATTAACAGCAGTTCTGACCGGTATCTGTTTCGGCATTTTTTTAGGTAAAAAATTTGACGGGAAACTTAATTCCTTTCTCCGTTCATTTATTCCCGTTATAATAACACAATTGGTGTTAAGTCTCGGACTTAATACTTTCTGGATATCTTTTATGTACCATTCGCCTTATCTGGGTGTTCTGGTGCCGAGAGTTTTGCAGACACTTGTGATGATAGTTGTTGAAACTGTATTGATACCTGTGTTTGTAAGTGCTTTTTCAAAAATCAAATCCATAAAAATGTTAAGGAATTAATAAAGGCGGTGCTAAAAATGAATTTCAAAAAATTTATATGCTTGCTTTCAGCAGTAATTATTGTTATATCAACTTTTTCAGCTTGTGGTTCCAAAAAGGAAGAGGAAACAACAACAGCTGAAACAACAACTGTGGAAACTGTTACCGTTTCACCAAACACATATGTAGTTAAAACAAACGACGGAGACCCTCTTAATATGAGAGCAGGAGCAGGTTCACAGTATAATGTTGTAACAACTGTTCCCAATGGCACAAGAGTTATTATCACACAGCAGGATAACGGTTGGGGTTATACTCTTTTCGGCAATTATTCAGGCTGGGTAAGTATGAATTATCTTGTAAAATTTGAAGGTACAGTTGATGTGAATGCCAATGTTCCCACTTCTGTTTCACCCGCAATAACAGAATCAGGATATGCCTATTCTTATGCAGGCTTCAATCCCACAGAAATTACAATTCCCGAAACAAATTGGAACTTAACACTTGTTAACAGAAACTATATTCTCAAAGAAGGATATGTTCCCAAGCTTGAAGAAGCTGTCAAGGGTTCAGGCGTTTACCTTGATTACAGAGTAGCACCTCACTACCAGAAAATGTATGATGCTGCAAAAGCTGACGGTGTAACATTAACTCCCAATTCAGGTTACAGAAGCTACGATTTGCAGAAAAATAATTTCAATAACAAAATTAATTTCTATGTTTCACAAGGCTATGATAAGGTAACAGCAACACAGAGTGCTGCAAGAGTCATTCTTCCTCCCGGCACAAGTGAACATAATGCAGGTCTGGCAATGGATATCGGTTGGGTAACGGAAGATTTTGAAAATTCAGCAGCATATGCTTGGCTTGATGCACATGCACATGACTATGGCTTTATTCTGCGTTATCCAAAATCAGAAGCAAAGCAGTCAATAACAGAAATTATTTATGAACCCTGGCATTGGAGATATGTTGGCGTTGAAGCTGCAAAAGCAATGAAAAGTTCAGGTCAGGTTCTTGAAGAATATTTAGGCAGGAAATAATTATGAAAAAATTTCTTATAGTTGTAGATATGCAGAAAGATTTTGTGGACGGTGCTCTGGGAACAAAAGAAGCAGTTGCAATTGTTCCGCATGTCGTTGATAAAATCAAAAATTTTGATGGTGAAATTATTGTGACATATGATACTCATTTTGAGGATTATATGGAAACTTCAGAGGGCAGAAATCTTCCGGTTATGCATTGCATCAAAGATACCGAGGGCTGGATGCTTAACAAAGATGTTGCTTCGGCACTTGAAGGTAAAGATTTCACTGAAATTGAAAAAATTACTTTCGGTTCAATCGATTTGCCTGATTTTATTGAAGAAAAAACAGATGGTGAAAATTTCTCTGCTGAGCTTGTTGGTCTTTGCACAGATATCTGTGTTGTTTCCAATGCACTTGTTCTGAAAGCAAATTTCCCTGAAGCAGAAATTTCAGTTGATTCATCCTGTTGTGCAGGTGTTACACCCGAAACACATTCATCAGCTCTCACAACAATGAAAATGTGTCAGATTAACGTAAAATAAAAAGAGGTGTCGAAAGACACCTCTTTTTAACTTAATAAATCCAGTAATTTCTGATTAAAACCATATTGTTTCGTAAGCTTTCTGATTTTATCAAGGTCAGGAGCTTTTTTCTTTTTCAATTTGCATCTGAGCATAAGATTTTTTGGCGAATGTGCAAAATCCACAAATTCAACAATATCTACCTCATAGCCACATTCTTTAAGGATTTCTGCACGTATGCTGTCAGTAAGCAATGCAGAAAAACGCTCTTTTATAAGTCCGTGGTTTAAAAGTAAATCAAAGTCTCCGCCTTTTTTTATACTCCGGCAGATTTCGTGCTGACAGCAGGGGACAGAGAAAATATGGCCGACTCCGTTTGAAATTGCATGGAAAAGTGCAAAGTCAGTTGCAATGTCGCAGGCGTGCAATGTTATAACCATATCAATGTTACCTTTGTAAAGTTCATCTTTTGAAACGTCGTTTACAAAGAATTTCAGGTTTTCATATCCGTAACGTTTTGCAATTTCGTTACAGTTTTCAACAACATCAGCTTTCAGGTCATATCCTATAACATTTGCTTTTATTTTTTTGATTTGTGTAAAATAATAATAAACAATAAAAGTAAGATATGATTTTCCGCAACCAAAATCAAGGATGGTTATTTCATCTTTACCCAATTTTGTGAATTCATCATCAATGATTTCAATGAAACGGTTTATCTGCTTGAATTTATCATATTTGCTTTTTACTATTGTAAAATCTTTTGAAAAAACACCTAAATCAACAAGTGCAGGAATGTTTTCGCCCTGCTTGAGAATATAACTTTTTTCTTTGTTATGGCTTTGTGCTTTTGTTTTTATTGTGTTTGCAGTTTCTTTTCTTTTTGTTTTGTCATCAAAAACGGTGTAATGGATGGTAGAACCTTCCGCAGTAAGACAGATTTGTCTGAATGTGTTTTTGGCTTCCCCTGAAAGCCAATCAATAAATTTGTCTTCAGTTAAATTTTCATGAAAAACCTGATTGTTCTTATGCTTTTCCAATTGCCACATAACACCTTTTTTTGAATTAAAAGGTCTTGCAGTAATTCTGGCAAATTCATAAGATTTATTTTTTAATTCGCTGAAAGCAACTTTTTTGATTTTTCCTTGTAAGCTTTTTATATCCTCACAAATAACAAAAGCCATAAACTGTCACCAACTTCAATGTTTTTTCAAAGATATTCTACTTTATACCATTGAAAAAGTCAAATTTTAAGTTTAAGTTTTAACAAATTTTTGTATATAATATTTTGTTTTTTCGTGTCAAAAATAACTTTGCAAACGCAAAAACACAGCAAAGGAGTTGAAAGTGTTATGGCAAAGAACGGTAGTTCAAAAGGATTAGTACCCGAAGCTCGTGAAGCTCTCGACCGTTTCAAGATGGAAGCTGCTTCAGAAGTAGGCGTAAACCTTAAACAGGGTTATAACGGTGACCTCACATCTCGTGAAGCTGGTTAAGTAGGCGGTCAGATGGTTAAAAAAATGATCAGAGCTTATGAAGAAAATATGAGATAAATTATTGTTTATCAGAGAACCGTATGCAAATACGGTTCTTTTTTGTGAAAAATATTGTTAAAAAAAGACTAATATGATACAATAAAAACAGAAACATAAAAGAGAAGGTAGAATAAATGGACACAAAAGAAAAACTGATAAAATTGACGGAAGAATTAACTGTTGATTTCACTAAAGCTCTTGCAGATGCAGGAAAAAATTTCGGACTTGGTGAGGAAGCAGATGAAATTGCTGCACAGACAGTTCTTGGCAGCGCAGAGTTAATAAAGCAGAGTGGTATTCATCCGGTGGAACTTGTGGACAGAGTGTGTTCTCCGGGAGGTACCACAATTGAAGGTCTTTTAAGTCTTAAAAAAGATGGTTTTGAAGGTATCATAACATCTTTTGCAGAAGAAAAAATGGCAGATAATAATTAAATTCAGGTGAGGTGTTCAGAATGATTGAAATTATCAGATTTTTTGCTTCAATATTAGTGTGCTTAGGTATTCTTCAGGTGCCTGTTGTACCTTTTACACCTCTTGAAGACAGAGTTTTTACAGATGAAGAATTGTCAGTAACACCTGATAGTTCAAAATATGTGAAAATTCACGCAATTGATGAAGGACAGGATATTTATGCACCATCAAAAGGTGAAGATTTCGGTTACAGATATGGTCCTACAATACATACAAATGCAGACGGAAGCATTGATGCTTATTTTGCAGCTCCCGGTGCAGCAGGTGAATGGGACTGGATTATGTATTGTCATTCTCCTGATGGCGGCCAGACATGGACAGATGAAAAAGCAATTCTTAAGCCTACACCTGATTCATTGGATTTTTATTCCTGCTGTGACCCCGGCGTAGTGAATTTCGGCGGATATTATTACCTTGGTTACACATCAACAACAAACGAGGCCGGTGTTGACAACAATGTTTTTGTGGCACGCAGTAAAAATCCTGATGGCCCTTACGAAAAGTGGAACGGTAACGGTTGGGGTGGCAGACCTGAACCTATTGTTGATTATACAGGTGATGTGTCTGCTTTCGGTGCAGGTGAACCCTCATTTGTTGTTAAAGGCGATGTTCTTTATATCTACTACACATGGAAAGATGCAGGAATTAACCAGACACGTGTTGCGCTGGCAGATGCAACAGATGAAAACTGGCCTGCAACAATGGAAGATAAAGGCATTGCAATTGACTATAAAAACTATATGACAGCCGATTCAGCAGATGTGAAATACGTTGAAGATTTCGGTAAGTTTATTGCAATCAACACAATTGAAAGATTCACAACAAACAGTTTTATCGGTTGCTTTGTTTCAGATGACGGTATCACTTTCAGGGAATCCTGCGTTGTAAAAGAAAATATCAGCCATTGTTGCCATAATGCAGGCATATCTTCAAGACCAAATGGTCACATAAGACTTAAGGATGGTGTTTTTCTCGGATATGCTTATGGTGATATCTGGGCTCATTGGTCAACAAGAATGAATAAAGTTGAACTTTCACTTGTTGATGCACCTGATTATTCTGAATTGGAGAAAGAAAACCTTAAAACATCAATTGTTTACCAAAATAAAACATGGTATGTTGATTATGTGGGAATCACTTCAGCAGACCAGGTATATGAAGTTTCATTAAGTGATAAAAAGCAGAAGGTTGAAATTTTAAAGGTAGATAAAGACTTTGATTATAAGACTTTGAAAAAATCAGAAGTAACTTTTACAGATTATGACGAAAGTGTAGTTTCATTTGATGGAATAAAAATTGTTCCCAAAGCAAAAGGTGAAACTTATGTTACTGTAAATTGGAACGGATTTACAGATTTGTTCTTTGTAAGAGTGGTTGATTAATGTGAAAAAAGATTCCTTTGCCACAAGAAAAGATGAGTTGAAAGAAGAATCTTACCATCTGAAACAATTAATAATCTTGAAAAGATAAAAAAGGAACTTAACTGATGAAAATTAAACATAATGCGAAAAAAGTAAAACTGCCTTATGTGCTGGCAAGAGAAATTAAAATTTACGAAAAAACGGACTCAGCTGTACCGGAGTTTTTGTTTGAAAACATTGGCAACGGTGTGCCTGATGAATTGGCAGATATCCGGGAAGAGTTACCGTCAGAAAACAGCAGTTATACGTGTTTTGCAAAAACTGACAAAGCTTTGTGGATAGGCGCAGATAACGGATTGACACGTTATGAGCCGGATGCAGAATACAGTGCTGATAAAGTTATGCTTTTTTCTGCCCAAAGGCATCTTGCTGATAATAAGGTGCTTTCTGTTTATGTTCCCGATAAAAGTGAAGAAAGTGTCTGGGTGCTGACGGAAACTGCTGTGTCACACATCAGCCTTTTAAGAATTACTGCAGAAGAAAAAGCAAGACGTCTGACAGAAGAAACCCACAAATATATAGACAGACACGGGCTTGTAACACAACGTACGCTTACAAAAGAACGTGACCCTGATTCCCGTGTACCTTACGGTCATTCTGACAATTCAGGAGCATTTACTTCAGCTTTTGCAATGGGTGAACTTTTTAAATATGCTTATTACAGAGAAAAATACGGTAAAGAACATCCTTTGAGCATTGAAGCAAAACGGAGCGCTGTGCGTGCAACGGAAGCAAGCCAGCTTCTTATGTATATTTCCTGCAGAGATAACGGTTTTGTTGCACGAACATTTTTAACACCTGATGAGCCTGTTCCTGATGATGGATTATTCTATCGCATTGAAAATGGCAAGGCAACATGCCTTTCAACCACAGAATCAAGAAAACATAAATATGATGGCATTGTGATTCCTGCTGTGTATTGTGTACCCAAAAGACTCAGCCATCTTTATGAAGATGAGGGACACACAATTGAAGGTATTGTTTATAAAGGTGATACAAGCAGTGATGAAATCACACCTCATTATATGCTGATGTATTTTGCACATCTTATTTTAGGTGAAGAAGACCCTGAACTTGATGAAATTATAAAAACGTCTGCAAGAAATACACTCCGTCATATTATCAGAAACGGTAACAGACTTATGGAGTTTAACGGTAAACCCACACAATGGGGCAGGTGGGATGAAAAGCATTTCAAAATAGGCATCGGTTGGGCAGATGCACCACTTAAAACCGCAGAGATACTTATGTACCATAGGGTTACCATGGCAATAACAGGTGAAAAAGGTGAATGGGAAGAAAGTTATAACCGACTTATAAAAGAACATAATTATGCAGAACTTTCCACACTCCATGAAAAACGTCTTAAAAAATTTTCTGTGCTGTGTCACAGAAAGCCTGTTGAAGCAATAATGTATGGCGACCATATTGTAGCCACAGGAGCTTTCTGGCTTCTTACCACACTTGAAGAGGATGAAAAACTCAAAGAAACATACAGAAAAGGTCTGCGTAGTTGGAATGATACACTCAGGCGAGAGCATAACCCTGTTTATGATTTTCCGTTTATGCTGAGTTGTCCTGAAGACAAAATTGACACAGATATGCTTGCTGATTGGTTCAGAAGACAGAATGTTTCAAATCTTGCAGCAAGTGTTAATGTTACAAACCGTCAGGATGTAAAATGTATTAAGCTCCTTGGCGGTAAAAAAGAAACTTCAAAACTTCTTATGCCGGATGAACGTTCAATCACAAAATATGACCGTAACCCGTATGATTTCCTTGATGAAGATATTGCAAACGGTACGTATCTGATTGAAAGCTGTTATGTTTACACCACCGCATACTGGCTTGGCAAATATTACGGATTTATTGAAGATGAATGTTGAAACAGTTGCTAAAAAAATGGCAACTCCCTAAATTTTCAAACTATCAAACAATCCTGTTAGTCATTCTTAAGCAAAGTAAAGAAATTACAGGGTTGTGAGGTTGATGATAAAATATATAAAAAGAAGGTTGGATATATGGCGAATTTTTGCAAACGTTGTGGCTCTGCACTTAATCCGACAACCGGTAAATGTCCGAGATGTGAGCGTAGCCAAAATTTTAATAGAAACAGAGAAGCGAAAGCTGTTCCATCCGTAGCACAGCAACAGACGAAACCAACGCAAGCACAAAGACCGGTACAAACGCAGAGACCGGTACAAGCACAAAGACCGGTACAAGCACAAAGACCAGTGTATGCACAAAGCATGGTACAAGACCAGGGACAATATGCAAAAAAGAAACCGAATTTTATAAAGCCCCTTGCCATTATCTTGGCAATAATAATAGCAATAAGTGCTGTGGTTTGTATTATTCCTCTTATAAATAAAAAGGATGGGGATCAATTCAACAGCATATCAGGAAAATTTACAGATATTCTTATTGTGGATGAAAATTCTGCAATTGAGGCTGCTAAAGATGCCGCAAAGCAGATGGGTTTAGGCGATGCGGCAGATGAACTTACAGTTAAGAAAGTATCTACTGTTGATAATCTGACTTATTACCGTTTGCAACAGAATTATCATAAAATGCAAGTGCAAGGTAAAACTTTTGTTGTCGTTGCGGATAAAGACGGAAATGCCAAAGGTGCATTTTCTAACGCAATTGAAATTAAAAGAAAAATAGATGTTGATGCTGAATTATCAGAACAAGAATTGATTAATAAGGCAAGTTCTTTCTTAGGAGTTTCTGCTGAGGAGCTTGAGATTGATTCTTTTGAAAAAACCATATTATTTGAAGATGACCCATATGTGGTTTATCACACATATCTGACTTCCAAAGATAGTGCATATAATCTTTACATTCCTGCAGGGGAAAACAAAATTACCTATCAAAGTACACAATTGGTTCCTGCGGAAGTTTTGACAAATTCCAAATCGTCAAAAACTTTTAATGGTATTAAAACAAAGGAAAGTGATTCTGGCAAAGAAATATATGTACTTTATGATTATGATGAAAAAATGTATTTTTTAGATGCAAAAGGAGCTGAAACGTATTCGTTTGAAACGGAATCGGATATTCCGAATTCTGCATACGAAATCAGTAGTAAAAAAAGCAAATTCGGGAAAAAAACTGCCACTGCCTTTGAAGCATATGACAACCTGAAAAAAATCAAGAAGTTTTTTGTGAGTCAGTACGGTGATTATGGTTATGACGGATTAGCTGTTATAATCAATTCGGGTGTAGGCACAGTTGCTGGTAAGCTATGTGCTAATAAATTTGATGCTTTAAAACTTGCAAACTACGCTAAAGATAAAAAATATATAGGTTGTGTTCAAATAGATAAGGCAAAACCGGAACATGCGACAGATATCAGAACACTTGCCCATGAATATACTCATACTGTTACTTTTAATATTGTTGATTGGTATGATAAAGATGATGAAGAAACAGAGGCAAGTTGTATTAATGAAGCTTATTCAGATTTATTCGGTATGATTATCAGAGATGGTGACAATATGTCCTGGCTCAGTAGAGAGAGTAAATTTGGAGGAACCATTGATATCAGTAACTTTAAGGAATCAAAATATCCACTTAAAGTAAGCACCTGTGAAAGCTTTGTAGAATCAGCTGAAATCAGTAAAGATTTTTCAACGGATTACATGTTGGTTTGGCTTGATAAAGAAAAAACTGTATCGGAAGGTTATCGCTATGCATATGCGGTTACTTTACAATATGCTGCATATCTTATGACCACTTCCGGAACAGAATCATCCAATCTTTCGATTGATGAGCTAGCCAATTTATGGTATCACACTCTGCATGTACTTCCTTCTAATTGTACTTTTGAGGTGTTTAGAGATCACATGGAAAAAACAGCCGATAATTTAGGCTTTTCAGCTGACACAAAAGAACTTATTTCAGCTGCGTTTAAAGAAATTGGTGTTGAAAGTGAAGAAAACCAAGATAATAAATATGGTAAAAATAACAAAGATGAAAGTAATATCAGCAAACCTATCACAGCAACAGAAGAAGATTTTAAGAATTTTGAGGAAATGCTAACCGAATGTGGTTATTTAAACTTTGAATATGATTTTAATCTTGAAAAAATCAATACCACAGATGTTATTATGTATTATCTTACCGGTGGTGGTGTGCCGGATGGAGTTTATTCATATTTTTATGGAAATACTGTTAAATATTCTGAAAATGCCAAAGACCGATATTACGATTATTTAGCTCAAGATCCAAAAGGACGTTTTATTGGTGCATATAAGCTTGAGGCTGATAAAGCTGATTGGATTATAAAAAATGTATTTGAAAAAACTCCTTACAGGTCTGATGTTTCGGATGGTTATTATTATGATGGCGATTATCTTTATATCGAAGGAGAACTTGGTGGCGGTCCGGGTTATGCTTATAAAATAATTGAAAAATATCAATTAGCTGACGGAACCTGCTGCTTTACTGTTTTAAAATGGTTAGATGTAGGAGATACAGGAAATGAAATGTATGCGAGTATGCATACAGAGATAAACTACTTTGTCTGCAAGTTAAAAGAAGATAAACAAATGGGCAGGTATTGGTCAATTTTGAAAGGTTCAACAGGAACGCCTTGTTTTGACTTTCCTGAAGGAAAATCAGATAAAACAGTAATGTTCACAGAATATGTAAATGTGTTGAACACACAATCTTCATCTTATATAAGCGAACAAAAACAAAAAGGAGAATCGTGGACGGGTTGGTATATTAATAATTACACTCTTTATGATATAAATGATGATGGAGTTAAGGAGTTGATTATGCATTTCGCAACCTGCGAAGCAAGTGCAGTATTTTACGTTTACACATTTGAAAACAACAAAGCAGTATATTGCGGAAGTTTGCCCGGTTCTCATTCAGGCTTATATATTGTAAATAATTCTCTTTATAGATTTAATGTGCATATGGGTAATTGGGCAGAAAGTAAGATAATTCTTAAAAATGGAAAAGTATCTGAAAAAGTTACGTTCTCTAAATATTATGAAGGTGACTACGAAGACAGAGCGGGCACGTATATAGAAATGTCTTCGATTGATTCGTATGCTGAGTTGGTAGAAAATTTGTTGTTTGTGCAGAAATAAAGTTAGCCATTTGAATATTTTAATAATCTCATTGAATAGAAAAAAGCCTCCGGAAAACTCTGTCAGATTTCTTATATATTTTTCACCAGAGAGATGATATTATATTTAAGAGAACATTAGTTGTTATCAGTTACAGAAGCTTTTGTTATTATTTATGTTATAATTTACAAAATACCCGGACTTGTTTATATTGATGGTTCTGTGGAAATTGTAAGATTTTGAAAAAGGAAAGAAGGGGAAGTATGAAAAACGCAAAACAGAAAGTTTTGTGCGGTGCAGATGTATTTGCACGTGACGGAATTGAATTACAAGGGAAATGCGGGCTTATCACCAACCACACCGGCGTTCTTCGTGACCTTTCTTCTACTGTGGATATGCTGAAAGCTGAGTGTAACCTGACAGCTCTTTTCGGTCCCGAGCATGGGGTCAGAGGTGATGTGCAGGCAGGTGAAAATGTGATTTCTTATACCGACTCAAAAACGAACCTTCCTGTATACAGCTTGTTTGGTGATGACATATCCGAAAGTGAAAAGGCACTCACATCTCTTGATACTGTGGTTTTTGATATTCAGGATGTTGGTGCAAGATTTTATACCTATGCCTATACAATGACGGATACAATGAAACTTTGTGCAGAGCATGGAATAAAATTTGTTGTTTTCGACCGACCCAATCCTATTGGAGGAATTAAAGCTGAGGGAACTGTCCTTGACAGAAAGTTTTCATCCTTTGTGGGCAGATTTCCTACTCCCACCAGATGCGGTCTTACAATCGGTGAGTTTGCCCTGATGATGAATGAAACGGAAAACATCGGTTGTGACCTTACAGTTGTTCCGATTGAGGGCTGGGAAAGGGATATGTATTATGACGATACAGACCTCGTTTTTATTCAACCTTCACCCAATATTCCCACAGTTGATACAGCTTTTGCTTACATAGGCACCTGCGTTTTTGAAGAAACAAATCTTTCCGAGGGCAGAGGTACAACCAGACCATTTGAAATGATAGGTGCACCCTGGCTTGACAGTAAAGCAGTTATTGAAAAAATCGGCAGGCAGGAAGGCGTTATTCTTCGTGAATGTTCATTCACGCCTGCTTTTTCAGATTATAAAGATGTTTTCTGTCATGGAATTCAGATTCACGTTACAGACCGTGATTCTTTCTCACCGTTTGTAGTGGGAATCAGATTGTTGGATGCAATCAGAAAAACACATAAAGATTTTGAAATTACACCTGATATAACAAATCTTCTTGGTACAGATGAAATATTCAAACCTGATTTTAATGTTGACACATTTATTGTATGTGAAGAAGAAAAATGTGCCGAATGGCAAGAATTTTCAAAAAAATGGTATCTTTACTGATAACAGTAAACCCCTAATGAACCGAAATGTTCATTAGGGGTTTGTTTTGTTATTTAACTGAGCTTATCAGCTCATCCATAGCATCAAGAATTGTTCCTGCTGCCTGAGGGCCAAGGGAGTTTGTTTCTTCATAGTGCTGTCTGCCTGATTCATCAACAGTAGTGTTGAAATAAGGGAGCCACTCGTGAAGATAAAAATCGTTTTCGGGGATTATATATCCTAACTCATCGTTGCAAAGTCCCAAAACAAAATTATGTTCACACTGTGCCATTTCTGAAAGTGATTTATAATCGGCTTCTGTTTTATTTGCAGAATCCTCAGCAGAAAGGAAATTACCGCTTTCAAGTTCAGGAGAAAGCTCGCCCGGAATCATATAAATTCCAATTTGCTTGTTGCCAAGTTCCATATATGAAACTTCTGATATGATAGAAATATTTTTGTCTGCATCTTTGGCAATATGGTTGTTGAGCACACCGAGAAAACGTACAAGCATCAATGCAATGTTGTCGCATTTTATTTCTATCGCTTTGGTTTTTACATTCACAGCAGGTGAAAGGGCTATTTCGTTGTTTATGCTCATAACGAGCTCGCCCATATCCTTGCCGAATTCCTTAACATATTCAAGACCCAGCTCAAAGTTACGCAGAACCTCGTCAAGCTTTTCGCAGGTGATAAGTCCTCCGATAGCACCGTTTATGAAAACTACATTTGCACCGCCAGTCTGCTCAACGATTTCCTTTTCCATGTATGCGGGGAAATCAGCACTGACAACGGTTGTTCTTGCACCAAGACATTCAGCGTGGCAAGCAACATTCACAATATATGTATCTTCGCTACCGTCTGCAGGGTCAAAACGGATTCTTGTTACAGTTGAATCAAAATCATCAGGTGTTCTTGTGTCTATTAAAAGTCCCTCAGATTCTGCTGTACCGAAATAAAGGTCACCGTCTTTTCTTTCATTGTATGCAGAAATGATTGCATTGGCAGTTTTTTCTTTGAGAGAATTCATAAACTCTTCGTTTTTACCGTCAGAGAGAAAGTTTTTACCCCAGAGACCCTGTGTGTCAATAGCGGAATGGGTATGTGTTGAGCAGATGTTGATTGATTTAATGTTCGGGATTTTACCGCTTTCAATAACAATTTTTCTGATATCATTGATGTCCTTACGGCTTAACCCCACGCAGTCAATTGCACAGATAGCAACTCCGCCACGGCCTGAGTTGTCGTCAAGATATACTGCTTTGGCATACATATCGTCAAGTACAGATTTTGCAGGATTGTTTGTGTTATAGCCTGCGATATAGTATGTTCCTTCTTCAACATCGTCGGGAGTAAGAACTTCTTTAGAAAAACCTACAGACCATTTTTCACCGTTATATGAAAAAGTTTCATCGCCTTTAAGCATAAATTCTGATGATTCTTCCATTGTTGTATATGTTGAAGCGGGAACAAAGAAGATTATCAGGGAGAGTAAACCGGAAATTATCCCTCTGACTAATTGAGGCAATTTTAAAAATCGCAGAAATTCCATTCGAAATTACCCCCATGCACCGAGAAGTTCAAAGAATGCCTTTGAGAATGCAGTACCGCTTTTTGAACCTGTTGAAACAGTTTCTTCATAGTGACCTTCAGCACCTGAAGAACTGTAATCGTTATCAGGAACTATATAGCCTACTGCATCGTTGCAAAGACCGAAAACAAGCACTTCATCATCTTCACCAAAGCAGGTTGCAATGCCTTCGTAAGGATATTCTGTGCCTGTGAAAGCTTCTTCTGCAGAATAGAATCCGCCGTAGATAAGCTCGGGAAGAGCCTCACCGGGAGCTTCGATAACCTTGATGTTCTTGCCTATTTCAACATAGCCTATTTCACTTGTAAGATATATTTTTCCGTTTTCCTTGAAGGCTTTTACGTTGCAGAGACCTGCACTTGAAACAAGAAGGAAAACGAAGTTGTTAATTTCGAAATCAACCTGAGCGTGTCTTACATTGAGAATGGGGTCAACCTTTTCAGCTTTTTCTGAAAGCTCATAAAGAACATCTGCAACAAGAAGACTGTATTTCTTCATCTTTTCAAAGGAGGTGAGATCTTCAGGGATTCCGTTCTGAACACCCATATCACTGTGGATTGCACCGCCGATTGCACCCTGAATGAAGATGAAGTC
>JAZSJD010000013.1:0-20662 GCA_045534165.1 Acutalibacteraceae bacterium
CCCCTTATGGACTATGAGGTTGATAGGCTGTAGGTGTAAGTGTAGTGATACATTCAGCTTGACAGTACTAATAGGTCGAGAGCTTGACCATTATTTGGTTCGATTTCACGAAATGTGTTTGTTCAGTTTTTTAGGTACGAAGATTATGAGCACCATTAGCTCAGTTGGTAGAGCACCTGACTCTTAATCAGGGTGTCCACGGTTCGAGCCCGTGATGGTGTACCATCATTGTGGCCCGTTGGTCAAGTGGCCTAAGACTCCGGCCTCTCACGCCGGCAACAGCGGTTCGAATCCGCTACGGGTCACCAACGAAACAAGTTAACGAAAGCAAAGCAATTTGCTTTTAAGATAGGTTGTGTCGAGCACGAAAGTGTGCCGGTGCAATAGAATTGGTGTCTATGGTGATGAGGGTCCACCCGTTCCCATCCCGAACACGGTAGTTAAGCTCATCAACGCCGAAAATACTTGGCTGGAAGCGGCCCGGGAAAATAGGACGACGCCAATACAAAGTGCCGGTTTGAATAATATCAAACCGGCTTTTTTCAAAAGAATATGCCCTAATAGCTCAGTCGGTAGAGCACGCGGCTGTTAACCGCGGTGTCACAGGTTCGAGTCCTGTTTGGGGCGCCAAAAAATAAAGGACTACTTCGGTAGTCCTTTATTTTTATCCAATCCGAAGGATTGGTATGTAATCACGCCTCAGCGTGTATGTAATTGCCGAAGGCGTATGGCATCACCGCAGGTGTATTTTATCTTCGGATTGATTACATACATTTTTCCGAAATGATTACATACCATCTTCGATGGATTACATACACGACTTCGTCGTGATTTGCTTCGCTTGAATTTAATCAGTTCTTATTTTATGCTATCTGTAAAAGGTGACTTCTTGTATATACAAAAACTTACAAAACCGTGTAATAATAACCAATCTTTTATGGTTATTACTTTTTCTTCTTTGTAAATTTATTTTGTCAACTCCTGATACATTTTCATAAGTTCTGCAACGCACTCGGATTCGGTGTTGAGTTTGCCCCAGAAGCCGTAGGCTTGCATGACGGCTTTGTCGTTTGCCTGATGAGCTTTGCGGAGTTCTATTGGCATTGTCAGTTCATCATATAAATCTGCAAGTGAGCAATCAGGGTAGAGGGCACGGGCGTCAAGAATTGCCTGTGCAGTCTGCTCAATTTTTGCTTTTTGCTCGTCTGTAGGGTTAGGCCATGGGAAGTTATTATAAACGATATTTATAGAATATTGATAACTTGGGCCATAATAACCGCATGTTGCTCTCATCCAAGACATATGAACATTGGAAGTTAAAATACCAAATTCATAAACTGTCGCATTTTCGACAATTCGAATTTTATTTCCCACTACAATGTCGGGTGTCATAAAATCAATGGGAATATATTTTCTATTTCCTGATGAAACTTCGGGTAAAGCAATATAATCCGTTTCGGGTTGTTGATTCTCATCAAAAAGAGTTGGAGTTTCAGCTTTCTTACGTGTAGCTGCCTTTGTGCTATTAAGTCTACAAACTCTCACACCTTCAATTCGTTCCATTATTTCTTTATGTTTTCTTATTTGAGTCGGATTCACATTTGCCAACCATAAACAATATCTTGGTTTACGATCAATAAAATCTTTTCCCATCATAAACTTGCGAAACATATTCTTAGCATCAGGATGTTTTTCTATAAAACTATGGTATTCGGATTCTGAATAAATAAAGTTACCATTATCAGTAGGTTGGCTTCCTCTGTGCATTGGAGAAACGTCGCAAAGGGGCTTATTCCTTTTTTCGGGAAAAACATCATCTGCTTCGACTAAATAGGCATTTATGTGCGATGCGTATTTTTTTGTTTCTCCTTGAAACAGAATACAAAATTCACTTTTTATATAAGAAAATCCTACAATGACTACAAATACTGTAGCGCTTTTCACTGCTTCAGTTTCCCATTTAAAGGATCTATGTGCAAAATTAATATTAATACCCTCTTCAAATAAAGGTTTCCATAAGGGTGAAACTTGTTCTCCTTGACAAATTGAATTTGTAGATACAAATGCAGCCTTAATGTAGGTGTTTTTCATAAAGATTGATGCCTTTTTGTACCAACAAGCAACGTAATCAAGAACTCCACCAGACTTACCAAAAAGCATTGCTTTTTCTTCTTTTTGGTCGATGGTTTGCATACCTGCAGAATGTGATGCTGTGGCAGAAACTCTTGCAGAATTAGCGACAAATGGCGGATTTCCCATAATATAATTAAGTTTATCTTTTGGAACAACTGTTTCCCAATCGATACGTAGGGCGTTGCCCTCGACGATGTTTGCGTAGGATTTGAGGGGTAAGAAGTTAAGGTTTGTATGAAGTATATCCTCTGTTTCTTTCATCATCTGACTTTCGGCAATCCACAGGGCTGTTTTTGCTACTGTCACAGCAAAATCGTTAATTTCAATTCCGTAGAACTGACCGATTGACACCTTTATGGGCGCTAAATCCGAGAACATTGTTATCTGGTCGGAAAGACATCTTAAAACCTCGTTTTCAAGACGACGGAGTGATATATATGTTTCTGTGAGGAAATTGCCTGAACCGCAGGCAGGATCAAAGAAAGTAAGTTTTGAAATTTTCTCCTGAAAATCTTTTAACTTGCCATTTCTTGTTCTTTCAACTGCGACGGATTTTATTGCATCAAGTTCTTCCCTCAATTCATCAAGGAAAAGAGGGTCAATAACTTTATGGATGTTTTCAATTGATGTGTAATGCATACCGCCTGAACGGCGTGTTTCGGGGTTCAATGTACTTTCAAATACCGCACCAAAAATTGTAGGACTGATTTCGCTCCAGTCAAATTCCTCACTTGCATTTTTGAGAAGCAAGTCGATAATGTGCTGATTCAGACGGGGGATAGTAACGCTACCCTCAAAGAGCTTACCGTTAACATATGGGAAAGAGAGCAGATCCTCTGCAAGATATGGGTCACGCTCTGATTCTTTCTGATTAAGGATTTCAAAGAGCTTTATAAGTGCTGTTCTTGCTTCGTCAAGACCTTTTTCTGCTTTTGATTTAATGAAGTTATGAAATTTGTTGTGTCCGCCGAAAAGTCCTGAATCTTCTGCATAAAGGCAGAAAACAAGACGAACACAAAGCATATTAAGGTTTTTAAGTGTTTCCGGATCATCTTTATCAGCGTACTGATTAAGAAGTATATCATAAATTTCACCTACAAGCTCGCCTGCCTGTAAAGAAACCTGCATTTCTTTCTTAATCTGGTCATCCTTTGTGTCAACAAGGAAAGACAAACGCTGATATTCTTTTTCCAAATCTTCAAGTTTCAGAATTTCAGGGTCAGCATGAGGCGTTTCCATATTGTAGATATGGAATTCCTGAAAATTACATATAACTATCCATTTCGGGTGTTTTGTGACGGGCAAATCAAGCATATATCTTTTTGCCTGATCAATTGGTTTAAGGCGACTTCCGTCAGATTGAACAATGGGTTTAGTCAGGTCTTTATTACTGCTTTTCTGCTCAATCAGAACCTTGGTTTCATCAATGAAACCATCAATGAAGCTTGTATTACTCAATTGTACTTTGTTTTCAAATGATATGTATTGTTCAGGCTGTGCAACACCAAAAATGTCGCGAAGAAGTGATAACCAAAAAGGCTGGCTTTCTCCCTTTTCATAACCCCTTGTTTTCCAATATTCTACAAAGTTTTTTGCCGCAGCACGGCGTTCAGTATCGTTCATAGCTTCCTCCGATATGTTTAAGGAAATATTTTACTTTTTCATTATAGCACAGATTTCTACTGCGTTCAATGACATTATACAGGATGCCGGTTTATTTTACAAAAATGAAGAAGTTACAAGTCCGGATAATCGGACATAAAAGTGAAATCAAACTCAATTTCATGCGCAATAGCACGTTGACTTAAGTTGTTGTTGGATTCGAAACGATGATGTGGTTATTGATTTTTGTTATCCAAATATGTATAATAATTTCCAGGTGGTGAGTTGTTATGATAAAAAAAGTAATGATAGTTTTATTATCTGCAATAATATGTTTTACTTTTGTATCATGTGGTAATGATAATAAATTAAATGAAGATATATCTGACAGTCAGAATATTGTTAATAACTCAAAGGAGATTGTTGAAGTGGATAATTTTGAAGAGGCATTATATGAAAAAGTAAAAAGTGAAATTTTAAAATGGAACGAAAAAGATATTTATGCCATATCTTTCTTTGTAGAATCAAACGGAGCTTATGAGTATAAGGGTTTTGAAAATGTTACAATGTGGGCAATAAGTTACAATACGGAAGATGATTGTGACGGTGCCGGTGAACTTGATGAGGAAAGATGGAACTATGCATTCTGGAGACAGAACGAAACGATGATTATTGATGTTGATATGCCAAATAAATATACTGATGCACTTTTTGATTGGTATGCTGAAAATAATATTACAAATATTGGCGAAGAAAACGAAGCTGAAATGTATGATAAGGATATGAATTATATAGGCAAAGGTCCTGTCGGTCATTATGAGCTTCTTCAGCTTGCATCAGGTGTTGCTGAAAAATTGCAGGAAGACGGAGTTATTAAACAACATTTCGGAAAAGACATTCCCATCATAATTCACGGACTTGAATATGCCTGGTATGACCTTGAAGCAACAGAAAAAGCAAATACAAACGGACAGGCAGATGTTTTTCTTAAAGCAATGAAAGAATTGGGATTTTGTTGAATTCTTTCAGGAGAATTATTCTGAACTGTAAAGACAAATATACTGATTTGTTGTCTTTTAGTTAAATCTTTTTACTACGCAAAAAAGCAGGGAAGAATTCCCTGCTTTTTGTTGTAAATCTTAAATTCTGATAAATTTTAAGCATCAGTTTTCTGAGTCTGCTTTTCTACAAATAATTTGCTGTTTTCTGAATAAATATCATAAGCATCATGAATGACATTTATTTCTACGTTGGTCTGATTTCCGCCGAATTCACCATCAAGCGTCCATGGAACATCTTTTTCACATGTGATTTTAACGTGTTTTGTTTTAGTGAATATAATATTTTCATCATTGTAGTTTTTGCGGATTACTTTATTCAGAATTTTTAAAACATCTATATTTTTCTTGAGACCTTTCACCAACAAAAGTTCAAAATAGCTATCATTAAGTTTGACATCATCATACTTGAAAACACCGGCAACTGAAGTTGTGTTGGAAATAGCTCCGAAATAGAAATCATCTTCAACAGTGTTACCATCATATTCTATTTTCATATGGACAGGTTTAAAACCGAATAACATTGGTAAGAATCGTATACCGACTCCATAGTATACATATGCATTGTGCCCGAATAAGTTTTTCCACTTCTGAGGTGTGGCATATGCAAGGTCGCTGGCAATACCGAAGGAAGCAATATAGTTGAAATATCTTTCCTGAAATAAACCTACATCATAAGTGTTTGTTCTGTTATTTAAAATTATTTGAGTTGAAGAATCCACACCGGAAGAAATACCGAGAGTTGCTGCAAGGTCGTTTGTTGAGCCTGAGGGGATATAGCCTACGGGAACGCGTTTATCCAGACTTAAAACACCATTTATAGTTTCGTTGAGTGTTCCATCACCACCGCAACAGATGATTATGTCGGAATCGTTGCCCTTGGTTTTGACGATCTCAGTAGCATCGTCAGGTCCTTTTGTTGCTTCAACAGTAAAATCAAAATCAGCTGATGAAAGTCTCTCCATTATTTCTGATGAACTGATTCTTTTGCGATTAGTACCGGAACAAGGATTTGTTATTAACAAAGCTTTTTTATTACCCATATTGCCACATCCGTATAACTGTTTATATTTGTTTGTAGGAATTATAGCAAAATACAAACATAGGGTCAAGCGATAAGTAATTAAAAATAATTAAATGTTTTTTAAAATTTGTATAATTATTTCATTAGTCGGTGTTAAATTTATGGGTTGTTGAATTTCAAAAAAATTGTGCTCGGATATTGTGACAGATATGATATAAAGTGATGAACAAAAGGCAGGGAACAAGTTCCCTGCCTTTTTCAGATTAAAATGTAAGTTGTATCAGCCTGTGTTTCAAAGGAAATAAGATTATCTTCTGATTTGAAAGGTATTTCTTTTTTGTCTGATTCCCTTAAGACAGATTTAATGCCGCAGTTTTCAACTGTGCATATTCTTCCTTTAAGGCTTGTGATTTTAAAAGAAGAAATTTTTTCTTTTTCAAGTTGAGCAGAAACAAGAAAAGCGCCATCTGCACGAAGATTTTCAAAAGAAGCAGACATTTTTTCGTTCCAACAAGGGAAAAGTCTGATGATTCCCTCATAACTTTGCATAAGCATTTCGTTAATAGTAGCAGGTACAGTTGTGAGATGTTCAATTCCGCCTCCGTGATGACGGAAAAGTTTATTGGGAAGACCAAATTCTTTTATATTCTGATGAATTCCCTCAATGAGAAATTCAGGGTCTACGCCGATTCTTGCGCCTGCAGGAAGATATGAATTTGAGCCATTATCGTCAAGACGTCTGTCGTTGATGAAATATGTGTTTCTTGCAATTTTAAGCAACTTTTCTCCTGAAGAAAATCCGATTTGTGAAGCAGGGTAAATGTGTTGAAGACCTACTGTGTTGTCATCTCTCCAACGCATACCTCTTTTAGTGTAACGGAAGCATCTTTTTCCGTGTTTTATAAAGGTAGGGAAGTCGCTCAGATTTTCAATAATATCCTGCCATACGGGGAGTTTTTCTGCATTGAGATTAAGCTCTTTTGCCATATCATAAACGCCTGCAAACAGCAGTTTCACAAGTCCCAGAGAATTAATGGCATTTACTGCTTCGATCTGGCTTTTATGCGTGATGTATCTGAATTTTTCTCCACGGTAATATGGAATTTCGTGTGCAGCATCATTTTTAATTACATATCTGCCTTTTTCTTTGACAAGATAGTCTTCCCAGAAAGCAGCTACATTAAACACAAAATTATAGTAGTTTTCAAGTGCGTATTCTTTATCATAAGTTGAAAACCAATGCATAATCGGAATCACGCAAGCATAGGCGGCATGGCTTTTTTGTCCGAGGAAAAGGATACCGTGTTCTTTGCAATCTTTCTGAGAGTAAACATCAAGAGCTTTGGGGCCGAAGCTTACAGGTAAAGCATAGCCCCTGCAACCAAATAACTTGGAAAATTTTTCTGCATTTTCAGACATGTCATTAACAGGTACCATATAACCATCAAAAAGTTCCGGATGATTAGCTGAAAAAATGCAATAATAAGGAGCTTCATAGTTGTAGTTCATATGATAATCTCCTGCCCATGGGAAGAAATCATCTGTAACAAAATTGCCGAACAGTCCGGGTGGGAAAGCTGTGTTACCCATGCATCCTGCAAGATGATAAAGGCTTGAATTATAAAATTTTTCAATTTCTTTATCTTCAAGAGTTACTTTGGAAGCAGAAAAGAAATTTTTCCATTTATCCTGTGTTTTTGTTTTTGCTTGGTTATAATCACAATTCAAAACCATAGCAACGCCTTTTTCAGCATATTGGTCGTCATCAAAATTAGTAACAATTGAAAGGCAATAGCGTGAAATTTTAAATTCGCCGGAAATGTTTGTGTCAATTTCTCTGCAACAAACAATTACAGCAGAATTTCTTGTTACTTCTTTTCCTTCAAATTTACGGAGATAACAGTTGACACCATTATGGGCAAATTCAGAATTAAGGGAATTGCAGGTGTCGGGAAGTTCAATTTCAACAACAGGGAAATTATCCGAAACAGGTGATTTGATTTCAAAATAAATAAGATTTTCCGGAGCAACAAAAAACTCGATTTCCGTATTGCAGAACTTACATTCAAGAAGTCCCTTGTCAAAATATTGTTTTATGTTATATTCTGACAAGTCAACATTTTTTATTCGAATTCTGCCTACGTTTTTTATTCCTCCATCACCATATGCGCCGGCTGTGAATTTCCAGAAATCACATTTTGAAATATGAATAATTAAATCTTTTTCATCATTGTCGAAAACAACGCCTAAATCACCATTGCCACACATTGCACCTGCAGGAATTTTATATAGAATTTTACCGTCAACGGTATTAATGGGTTTTGAAGTTATTTCATTAAAATAAGTGTTCATTATGTATCACGCCTTTCCAATATATGATAATAGTTTTTTGTTTTTGAGTCAAGAAGATTTGGTGTTAATTGATGATTAAAAAATTTATTCTGAAATTTTTAATACTGATGATATTATACCAAGTACAATTTCTGATACAACAAGTTTTATTGCGGTATATTTCTGTGATAGTATATTTTGTGGCATTTATAATTACATCAGCCGGCAAAAATATGAAAATCAGACAGAGTAAACATAGTGATTGAAAAGGTTAGTTGTTTATGATATAATTTTAGAGTATACTAAAGTTTAAAAGGTTGAAAGTAATGGTTGTTTTAATTACAGGTGCTTCCCATACAGGTAAAACTTACATTTCACAACAACTGATGGAAAAATATAAATATCCGTATTTTTCAATTGACCACCTGAAGATGGGATTAATACGCAGCGGAAATACTGAACTCACTCCCCTGAGTGATGACAGTGATTTAACAGAATATTTATGGCCAATTGTTCGTGAGATGATAAAAACAGCTGTTGAGAATGAGCAAAACCTTATTGTGGAGGGTTGTTACATTCCTTTTGATTGGGAAAAAGATTTTGAAGAAAGTTATCTTAAAAATATAAAATATTATTGTCTTGTAATGAGCGAAAAATATATTGAAAATCATTTTGCAAATATTAAGGAAAATGCAAATATAATTGAGAAAAGAGCAGACGATGAGTGGTGCACAAAAGAAGAACTTTTAAGTGATAATCTGCAGGTTTTAAAATCAGTAAAAAAATATAATAAAAATTATATTTTTATTGATGATGAGTATGAAATAAATATTGTTTTATAATAATTGTTCAGGAGGCAGAAATATGGAATATAATCTTGTTGTTATCGGTGGAGGTCTTACAGGTGTTGCTGCAGCAGTAAGCGCAGCAAGAGAAGGTCTTAAGGTTTTGCTTGTTGAAAAATCAGGTTGCCTTGGTGGTGCAATGTCAAATTGTCTTGTGTTTCCGTTTATGAATTACTGGACTGATATCAAAGATGAAAATTCTGATAGTTGCAGAAAATATCTTTCTCAAGGCATTTTTAAAGAAATGAAAGAAAGACATGACAAATATGTTAATGAATATAGAGAACGAGAATTTAATTCGGAATATTTTAAAATTGTTCTTGATGATATGACATCAGAAGCGGGTGTAGAAGTTCTTTTTCACAGCGTTTTAAGTGGAGTTGTAACAGACGGACAAAAAATAAAATCAGTTGATATAATTGCTAAGAATATACATTATACTGTTTCAGCAGATTTCTTTGTTGATGCAACAGGTGACGGGGATTTGTTTTATCTTGCAGGATGTGATTTTCAGCTCGGCAGAGATAGTGACGGACTTTGTCAGCCGATGACTACTTGCTTCAGAATGAGTGGTGTTGACGTTGAAATTTTCAGAGAAGAAAGACCTGAGCTGCAGAAACTGTTTAAAGAAAAACAAGCAAGTGGCGAAATTACAAATCCCAGGGAAAATATCCTTGTGTTCTTTGGAATAGGTAAAGATGTTTTGCATTTCAATACTACACGTGTTATCAGACTTGACCCTACAAATCCTTTTGATGTAAGTCGTGCAGAAGTTATTGCGAGAAAACAGGTGCATGAACTCGTTACTTTCCTTAAAGAAAATTCTAAAGCTTTTGATGAAAGCACACTTATATCCATTGCAGTTAATATCGGTATAAGAGAAAGTCGGAAACTTAAAGGCGTTCATATTCTTACGGCAGAAGAACTTATTGATTGCACACGTTTTGAAGATTCTATTGCTCTGGGCAACTATGATATAGATATTCATAATCCGGCAGGTACAGGCACAAGTCACAGATATTTTGCTGATGGAGAGTATTATACAATTCCGTATCGTTCTCTTTTACCAAAAGAATTTGATAATCTTCTTGTAGCCGGTCGTTGCCTTTCGGCAACCCATGAAGCACAGGCTTCTGTAAGAATAATGCCTATCTGCGCTTGCCTTGGGCAAGCAGCCGGTACGGCAGCGGCAGTTGCTTTTAAAACAGAAAAAACTGCTCATACTGTGGATATTAAAACTTTACAGAACAAGCTTGTTGAAAACGGAGCAGCAATATAACGGAGAGATGGGGCGATTTTTATATGAAAAAAACAGCTAAAAATGCAGGTGCAGATGAATTTACACCATCCGTTCCACAATATTTTTCCTGGATAAATAATACTAATGAGGGATCTACTGAAGAACACACACTTATTAATCTTGACTTCTTTAAATACCTTCAGGATACATATGGTATGAACATAAAAATATATGCCTGGGATGCAGGTAATTTTGATGGCGCAAGTGAGGGTTATGGCAATATAAACAGCCCAAAATTCCGCAGCCAATATCCTCAGGAATATAACAATGTTGTGGCAAAAGCAAAAGAACTCGGCATACGTATGGGTCTTTGGGGAAGTCCTGATGGTTACGGTGACAGTGAAGAAACTGAAAAAGAACGCTTTGAATTTTTTGTTCATCTTTGTCGTGACCACGATTTTGCTCTTTTCAAACTTGATGGAGTTTGCGGTCATCTGCGTCCGGAAAAAGCAGGTGTTTTTGCAGATATGCTCAAAGAATGCAGAAAATATGCTCCTGACTTAATCGTGCTTAACCACCGTCTTGAATTTTATGAAGCAGAAGAATATGTAACAACCTATCTCTGGAACGGAACAGAAACATATGTTGATGTGTTGTCCTGTAATCAGAATACGGCAATGCATAACCGTGCTTTTATGTTTACACGTGGTCATACAGACGGTCTTGAACGCCTTGCGGAAGACCATGGTGTGTGCATTTCTTCTTCAATTGATTATTTTGAAGATGAATTAATCTATCAGGCTTTTAACCGTTCTCTGATTCTTGCACCGGAAATTTACGGTAATCCCTGGCTTATGAGAGATGATGAATTTGCAAAACTTGCACGTGTTTATAATCTTCACGCGAGGAATGCAAAGATTCTTGTGAATGGTAAAAAATTGCCTGAAAGTTATGGTGAATATGCTGTTTCAAGAGGTTCCGGAACAAAAAGATTTATTTCAACCGGTAACAACACATGGGAAACTAAAAAAATCAAGGTTAAATTAGGCGAAGAAACAGGTATAGAAACTGATGAGGATTTAGCAGTAAATATACATCATCCTTATGAAAAACATCTTGGCTTTTTCAAGAGTGGAAGCGAAGTTGAAATTGAACTTATGCCTTTCAGAGCAACACTCATTGAAATCGCAATAAAAGATGAAGCCGAACCTATGCTTACAAACTGTGAATATGAGATTGTAAAAGAAGATAAAGCAGGAAATCCTGTTGAAGTAAAATACCTTTATTCTGAAGGCGGAAAAATAAATCTTCTTGCAAAAGGAGAAGAAACTGCTTTTGCAGAAATTGAAAAAATTAATGCAAAAGAAAAAGCCCCGTTGTATTTAGGTAAGCTTGAAAAGGAAAATATAAGACCTGAAAACGGTGAAACTCTTTATGAATCTGCTATGTATGCCATTACAAATGATTCGCTTGAAAAGAGAAGTCTTCTTCGTTCAGGCGAAACAAATATAACACAGGTAAAAAAAGCAAGGGATGCTTTCTTTAACCAGCTTCATTATAAATTGCGTGGCTGTGAAGCTGAAAATATGTTTGACGGAAGTGACGATACGTTTTTTGATTCCCAGTCAAAAACATATCTTGATGAAAACAGAAGAATATGTGGCGGTTGCTTAAGAGTTGATTTCAAAGATGAGATTGATGCAGACAAAATTGAAATTGAATTCTTCTCAGGCGATTATGCAACAAGAGAAGTTGAAACTCAGAAAGTGCCTCTTATTGCAGAATATTCGACTGATCTTGAAAACTGGAAAAGTTCAGACGTTGTCAAACTGAATATCAGCAATGACGATTTTACTCAAAAGGTTATTACATTCACATCACATACTCTTTATGATCTGCATGGCAAAAAGATTGTTGCAAGTTATAATATCAAAGATAAAATAAGATATTTGCGAATTGAAAATCCGGTAGACAGAATTTATGCTGTGAGAATTATTAAAGACGGAAAAATTGTTGAAACAAAAAATGCTTTTGCAAATAATATGCAGGCACATTACAGATATAAAAATGTTTATTGCGAAAAATGGCAGGAATTTACTCTGCCTCAGTATAAAAAAGATTCTTTTATTGCTGCTGCAGTTGAAGGAGTCCACGGTGAAGAAAGTGTTTATTGTGTTTGCGAAATTGACGGTAAACTTTGCGGTTTCCCCAAAAGAGCACCTGATTATAAAGCAAACCAATGGGAACATGCTGTTTGTGGTAGCGACAAAAATAATACTTTCTTCTTTACTCTGCCTGATGGTTTACAGGGTAAGAATATAAAAATCCATGCTGTTTTTTCTGAAAGAAGAAAGAGCGACGCTGTTTGCGATGTTTATATTTGCGAAAAGCATTAAAGCTGTGAAAGGAAAGTTTTTTGATGGCAACTGTGGAAGAAGCTCTTTTGCGTTTGAAAAGATCTGAATTCAGAGCGAAATTTAAATTAAGCGAAAAAGATAAAGAATATGTAAGGCAGAAGGGTATGGCTGAAATTAAAAAACATGCAGAAGATTTTGTTGCTTTACGACTTGCTCCTGCATATATTCCTAACGACGGAAAACAGACTCCCATGAAAGGTCATCCTGTTTTTGTGGCACAACATGCTTGTGCTTGTTGTTGCAGAAAGTGCCTGGAAAAATGGTACAAAGTACCAAAGGGAACTGAACTTACGAAAATTCAGCAGGAGAAGATTGTCAATTTGCTTATGTCCTGGATTGAAAAACAAATTTATTATAATTGAATTTTGAAAAAACAAGGAGGTATAGCTATATGGTTTTTTGTCATAAGTGCGGTTCGGAAATAGAGGAAGATGATAAATTCTGCCTCCATTGCGGATGCGATCTGGAAGAGATACGTCAATTTATTTCTGAACAAACAAGCGATGAAAAAATAGATGAAGAAGAAATAAATCTTTTCAGCGAATGAAAAAACGCACCGTCTGAAATTCAAACGGTGCGTTAATTTTTTACCAATCAAGTGATAAATAATACGGTCCGTAATCGGGCGAATCAACAACGTAACATGCGATATATCTTACCATTCTGGTACTGTCATTGTATGCAAAAATCAGGTAGAAAAAAGAATCGTTTGCCCAGGTTTCTTTTTCTTCGGTATCACCAAAATACAGACAAGTCCAATCGCCTTTCTGCACAGTAGAAAAGTCACCTGCTTTTTTTGCATTTTCTTTTGATTTTTCGTATTCGTTTTCATCTAACATCCATTGTGCCACAATATTGAATTCGGGATCAAGCGTGTGTTCGTATCTGTAGTAATACTTTGTAGTAAACGGGTAAGAATCTTCAAATTCACGTTCCTGGTTTTTCAAAGCAGATGCAGGTATTTCATCGGGAAAAAGTTTATATAAATCTTCGCTGTATTCAAAATCTTCAACGATAGAATCTACTTTCATATAATTTTTTATATCTGTAGTTTCCGAAGAAAAGAGGAGCCCCAACGCATGGAAGACGAAAGCAAAACACGACGAAACAAAAGTCAGCGGCAGAAGCACGGAAATCAGAACTGTCGATATTGATGATTTCATTTTTCTTCTTTTTGTATTTGAATAATTTTTAGGATTTAAAAGCAAAAGTATCAAAGATAAAATAAAAGCTAATATTAACCCCCCGTGTGCAACAATTAATTCTCTTGCGGAGGAATTCGTCATATAAATAAATGTAATTTTACTTATGATAAAAAGAAATGTAGTAAAAATGACAGAGAAAATCATTATGATAATTGCAGAAATACGGAAAATTTTATTTTCAATGCTTTTCAATTTTTTTGCACGTAAATCTTCTTTGGGTACTTCTGTTTCTTTAACAGTATTCGACAATTTTTCACAAAGATTTTTCAAAGAAACTTTTTCGTCAAAAGAAATAGTTTTAAGTTTTTCTACAACTTCACGTTTGCTTTTAATTTCCTGTTCACTTTCTTCAATAAATTTGGTGACAATTGTTTCGATTTTTTCGTCGTTTAAAATTATTTCTTTTATATCAGAAATTGAAAATCCTGCTTTTCTGAGAAGTGCTATCTGATTCAGTCTTTCAACATCACTTTCAGTAAAATCAATATTTTTTCTTCCGCTGTAATTTTCTTCAATGCCCGGTGACACAAGACCATTGTCAATGTAAAGTCTGATAGCACGGTCAGTTAAATTTGTTCTTTCGATTACTTCTTTTATTTTCATAAACTGACCTCCTTTCAGACCGATTATAAACTTTCACGTAAGGTGAATGTCAAGAATTTCTGAAAAAAATATTTAAAATTTAATCATTTCAAATTCTTTTGCTTTGAGGATTTTTACAAGTTCTTTTTCGTTTCTGATTCTTTCATCAGTTTCAATTCCGCCCACACAGGCATTTGCACCTGAGTGAGAGTCTGCGCCTGTAATAAAAATAAGGTCGGGATTTTTTGCGGCATATTCCTCTGCTTCGATATTATCTTCAGGTTTGTTACCTGCATTGAAAACTTCAATACCGTCGATTAAATCGTGCGGAAAAACTTTTCTTACAGGGATAGACTGCCTGTTTCTGAAAGGGTGAGCCTGAATGATAAGAATATCGTGTTTTTCCCTGAGCTTTGACCAGTTTTCAAGTTTTTGTTCCTTCAGTTCGGGGTGTGCATATAAAATCTCGGGAGTAATTCCGTAGCACAAAATTTCAAGACCTTTCTCTACCTCTTCTTCAACAGCAAAGATAACGTCAAGGTCAAATTTCTCCGCGCTTTTTCTGCATTCTATATAATCAAGTTCATACGCTCTTACGAAATCCTGCCAGGGCAAATCAGTGTCAATACCTGTGTTTCCCCAATAAAAATGATTTGTCAGCACTACACCGCTGTAACCGCCATCGTGCAGAGACTGAGTCAGCTCATCAGGGAGCATATGTGAGCAATGGCTGCAAGGATGAGTGTGGGTGTGCATCTGGTATTTATATTTTTTCATATGTATCACTTCCGTTTTTTCTTTCATTATATATCAGTCAAATGATTTCTTCAACAACAAAATATTGAAAAAATTTTTTCTGTGTGATAAACTTTTTCTGAGGTGATGGAAATGAAATTTTCTGATATTAATATAAGAGACCCTTTTGTTATTTTACATAATGAAAGGTATTATATGTATGGTACAAGAGGTTCAGAAGCATGGACAGATAGAAGTACCGGTCTTGATGTTTATGTAAGTGATGACCTCGAAAACTGGAGCGACCCTATTGAGGTGTTTACTCCTCCTGAAAATTTCTGGGCAGAGAAAAATTTCTGGGCACCTGAAGTGCATTTTTATAAAGGCAGTTTTTATATGTTTGTCAGCTTTATCGGTGGAGACAGACTGAGAGGTACACAGATTTTAAAAGCAGAAAAACCTGAAGGTCCTTTTTTGCTCCATAGTGACGGCCCCGTCACTCCTGAAGAATGGCAATGCCTTGACGGAACACTTGTTGTTGATGACGGAAAACCATATATTGTTTTCTGCCACGAATGGGTGCAGGTAAAAGATGGTGAAGTGTGGGCGCTTGAACTGACAGCTGACCTGATGTCCCCAAAGGGTGAACCCATTTATCTTTTCAAAGCATCAGAGCCCTCATGGGTTGACAAAACAAGAGAAACTTTTGTTACAGACGGACCGTTTGCCTACAAAACAGAAAACGGAAAACTGATTCTTATCTGGTCAAGTTTTTTTAATCACGAATATTGTCAGGCAATGGTTTATTCTGATAACGGTCACATAGACGGAAAGTGGATTCATGATGACAGACTTCTGTTTGAGAAGAACGGCGGTCACGGAATGATTTTCAGAACAAAAGAAAATGACCTTAAACTTATTCTTCACTCGCCTAATGAAAATCCACTCGAAAGACCTGTTCTTTTTGATCTGAAGGAAGAAAACGATACGCTCTGCATCAAATAAAAATATAACCGTAATCATCGAAAAATGATTACGGTTTTTTATCTGTTATTTACTTACAATATTTCTTATCCACAGACCTTTTTTTACCAGAATAAAACCTACAATGCATTTGATGAATTCCAGTGATTGTACTGCCAGATAAAGGGGTACTATGGGGAGATTTGTGAATTTTGCAAGACAATATGCAAAAGGAACTACAATTCCCCATGTGAAAACACTGTCGAAAACAAAGGTGAGAATTGTTCTGCCACCTGAACGTAAGGTGAAATAACAACAATGTGCAAAAGAGAAAACGGGCATAAGACCGGCCACAACAAAAAGGAATTTTGTCGCCATTTCTTTTACGTGCTCTTCTGTGTTATAGATGTTGGGGATTATAGGGGCAAGTAAAGCCATAACGCTTCCGAGAACAAGGCAGATTACAATTGAAAGGGCAATCAGTCGCCAGACAGAAACTTTTGCTTCTTTTACATTGTCTGCACCTAAACACTGACCTACAACAACTCCGAGAGCAACGCCCATTGAAATAAAGCATACATTGAAAAGGTTGTTGATTGTGTTTGAGATGTTTGCTGCAGCTACAACGTCAAGACCCCTTACAGAGTAACATTGCAGAAGAACTGCCATACCTGCAGACCAGAGAAATTCATTGACAAGGAGTGGTGAGCCTTTTGTGAAAATATCCTTGCAGAGTTTTCCGGGAATATAAAAACTTCTGAAAGCACCTTTTATAAAAGGGAATCTATTTTTCTTTATAAAAACTGCCACAATAATTATGATTGCCTCAATAAATCGGGACAGAACGGTTGCGATTGCCGCACCTGAAACACCAAGAGGTGGGAAACCGAATTTTCCGAAAATAAGAAAATAGTTGAATACAAGATTAATAACAATCGCTATAATACTTGCAAACATAGGAAGCTTTGTTTCGCCTAATTCGCGCAGGGTACTTGCATAAATCTGTGAAACGGTAAAGGGAAGAAGTCCGATAACCATAATTTTCAGATAATCAAGGCCAAAGCCCAATGTAGCTGTGGCATCAGCAGGTGTTGTGTCTTCTGCGAGATATGAGGACACAAGAGGAGTTGAAAACACAGTAAATATAACAGATGCAATAACCAACATCAATGCACCGATGTAAACTTTCATTCTGAAGCAGTGTCGTACACCTGCATCGTCATTTGCACCTGCATATTGTGTGGAAAAAATACCGGCACCTGCAAGTCCACCGAAAATACAAAGGTTGAAAACAAAAATAAGCTGATTGACTATGGCAACGGCAGACATTTCCAATGTACCGATGCTTCCTACCATAACATTGTCAAGAAGGCTTACAACATTTGTTATGGTGTTCTGGATAATCAGAGGGACTACAATTGCGATAACACGTTTGTAAAATTTTTTATCTCCTATTAAATTGTTTTTTAATGTTTTTGTATTCATAAAATCACCTGAAAAAGTATATCAGAAAAACTGTAAGAGTTCAATAATATATTGTGATTAATTTTGCATTTCTACGAAACTGCGTGTGCAAGAAAAGGGAAAAATCACCGATAACGCTGTCGCGTATCGGTGATTTTTAACGCATTATTGTGCCATAAGTTCACATTATAAAGAAATACTGCCTTATGGGAGTTCAGTGTTCGAAACAGACCGTTCTGAAGTTTAATTTATTTAAGAAGACTTGCTGCTGCTTCATCAACGAAGAATGTAACGTTGGGATGATTCTGAAGAATTGAAGCGGGACACTGAGGTGTAACTTCACCATTAACTGCAGCTGCGATTGCTTTAGCTTTTGCTTCTCCTGTTGCAATAAGAACAATTTCTTCTGAGCGCATAATGCTGCCGATACCCATTGTCATAGCGTATCTGGGCATTGCCTGTTCACCGAAATATTTCTGGTTGCTGTCGATAGTGCTCTGTGTAAGAGTAACTTTGAAAGCTTCATCTGTAAATTCATCTGCAGGTTCGTTGAAACCGATGTGTCCGTTTGTGCCGATGCCGAGAATCTGAACTTTGATTCCGCCTGCTCCTTTGTTTGCTTCTGCATATCTTGCACTTTCTGCATTGTAATCTTCAGCGTTGCCATCGAGGAAGTTGATGTTTTCTGCCTGAACGTCAATTTTGTCGAAAAGATTTTCGTGCATAAATGTGTGATAGCTGTTTTTATCGCCAACGGGAAGGTCGCAATATTCGTCAAGGTTGAAAGTTTTCATATCCTTGAAAGAAATATTGCCTTTATCAAATTCTTTCACTATGTATTCGTAAGTGGGGACAGGTGATGCACCTGTTGCAAAACCGATTGCACATGAGGGCTCGTCAGCCACTCTCTTGATGATAATTCTGCCTACAGCTTCAGCAATTTCTTCAGCTGTTTTGTAAACCATTACTTTCATTTTTAAAACCTCCGCTTAAACTTATAATTATGAAAAAATTATATCATATTCTTCGGAAAAATTCCATACATTGTAAAAAGTTGTGAATTTTTTTTCAAAAAGGCACAACAAAGTCCGATTATTGGTACTTTGCTACGAACAAAAACGAACATTTGTGTTGACAAATCGATTTTTTGCTGATATAATAAAGTCACAAAGAACGAATGTTCGCTTTTGTTCGACAAATTTTTATCTTGAAAGGATGTTTTAATATGTCACTCGGTTTAACTCTTACAATCATTTTCGGAATAGTTTTTTCAATTACTCTTTTTGTCGGTTTTCTCTATGAAAAAGAACTTGCAGAATTTGAAAGGATTTTAGTAAAGTATATCAGACTTAAAATCCGGGCAAAAAAAGCAGGTATGAGCGTAGAAGAATATGCTGAAATGAAAAAGATGAAAAAAGCAAGAAAAACCGTAAAAGCAGAAAAACCCTCAAACATCATTTACCTTGATAATTGGGTAGCGTAAAATAATATGAAAAAACAAACCCCGCAGGACTTGTGTGAAGTCTTGCGGGGTTGTGCATATTTTAAAGTTTAAAATCTTCAAAGGTATATTCAGGAAGTGACGGCATCATTTTCGGAACGCGGCGCAGAGGGTCGTATTTGAATTTACGGCATTTGTAGTCAGGACTCAATACACCTTTTTTAGGGCAGAGAATCATATCGCTGTCTGCTGCTTTTTTTCCATGCATACATATGGCACAACAAAAATCCTCTTTAGTAATAGTCATCTGTTTTCTGTCCATAACTGTTCACTCCTTTACTTTATTTTATCACATTTCTTTGGCAGTATCAAGGTCTAAAATAAAAATTACACACATAAGTGCAAGTCCTGCCGCTGCGGGGGCACTTACTGCAAATGTTTTCATCATGGCTTCTGTGCCTGTGGAAAAAACAGAAACTTCACAAGGGAAAATCTGAAACAGGCAGTAGCAGATTATACTTGAGAGCATACTGTGGAGGACTCTTGAGCAAAAATAATATTTTGCTTTCAGACCTATTTTAAGTATATAGGGAAATACCTGACAATGTATACACATACCGCACCAGCCAAGGACGGCACAGATAATAACGGGACTTTCTTTTTCTGCAAGTGCACAGCATCCGGATGTCACTTCAAGAAAGGCTTTTAAAAAAATGGCAGAAGTTTCACTTTTTGTTTCTGAAGAAATGATATTCAGAAAGCAGGAAAAAAGAATTATCCAGCCACATATGATAAACATTGATTTTGAACCGTTATATACGGAGCAAACAAGTGCTTTTGAAAGGGGCAAAGCTTTATTTTCTGAATATTGCGGTGATGAGTCTGAATTAAGAATATAACGGCTGAAAAATGCAATCATCAACGAAGATAAAGATAGCGAAACAAAAATTATAACTCCTGCCTTTGCAGAAGAAAGTAAAGACGTTCCCACCGCTCCTATTACAAAAGCAGGACCTGCATTTACAGAGCTTAAGGCAATTCGTTTTGCTTCATTTTGGCAGATTTTATTTTTTGAGTACAGCTCTGCTGCCATTGAGCATCCTACCGGAAAACCTGCAAAAAGTGAAAAGAAAACAGTACAGCCCGCCTTTCCTGAAAGTCTGAAAATTTTATTAAAAAAAAGGTCTGTTTTTTTGCGAAGAAGAGCAAGTGCAGCGCTTGACTGAACAAAAGAAGAAAGCACGAGAAAGGGAAAAAGTGAAGGAACTACAGTCTGTGCGGAGAGTTCAATTCCTCTGATTACGCCTTGTGAACACAACATCGGAAAGCGTAGAAGTATGAGTGCAAAAAAGGCAGAAATAATAATTGCAAATACTGTTTTAGTGTTCTGATTTATACTGATTTTTTTCAAGTCAATCACCTTTACAATATATGTTCATTATGTAATTTTTAATAACGGAAAAACATAATATTCAGTGAAAGGGATTGATTTTATGGCAGAAAAAAAGCAGAACAGAATTAATATACAGGAAAGGCTCAGCGAAGAATTGGGCATTCCCAAAACTATAGTTTCGGGGTTTAATCATATAGAGCTTTTCGGAAACCGTGAGGCTATTGTCAAC
>JAZSJD010000089.1:0-42614 GCA_045534165.1 Acutalibacteraceae bacterium
GTGAATATCTTTTCTCTTATTCCTTGTGGGTACATTTTCATCCCTTTTATTCCTGACATAACAAAACCTCCTATGGTAGTTCTTTAATTCTACCATAGGAGGTGCTTTTTTTCTATTGTCCGTTTTTACTGGACTTGTTCACAAAAAGATTCTGCATTTTTTATTAATCAAATAAAACTTTTTCAGTTTCAAGACATAAATAATGATATACAGGCAAATGTAGCTCCTGAATTTTATATGTTTCAGTTTCAGGTACTTTTATCACACAGTCTGCAAAATCATCAACAAGAGATTTTTTTGCACCTGTCAGGCATAAGGATTTTATACCTAATGCTTTTGCGACTTTAACTGCATTGACGACATTTTTTGAGTTTCCTGACGTTGAAATACCAATAAGTAAATCTTCTTTTTTTGCTGATGCATACAACAATTGTGCATATACCATATCAGCATTTACGTCGTTATTGTATGCTGTCATCACACCGGTTTGTGAAGAAAGAGAAAATGCCGGTATTCCCCTTTGCAGACAGTTTTTAAAACCTTCTGATTCTTCACCAAGCAAATCGTCAAGCTTTTTCTTATCGCTTTCAGGAATTTCACGTTTAAGCACAAAGCTTTTCATTAATTCCCCCACTATATGTTCACTGTCGGCACAACTGCCACCATTACCGCAAACAAGAATTTTTCCGCCATTATTATAAGTGTGGCACATCATCTGAACAGCTTTTTCCATACTTTCGCGACAGGATTTCAAACAAACATATCTTTCAAAAATATCGCTCATACCTATCATTCCTATTAAAATCCACCATTGAGAGTAACACTATAATCAATTACTGCACCTGCATCGTTAAGAACGAAACCTTCAATATATAAATTATCAACTTCAGGGGTGCAGACATATGTCCAGGTGCCTTTTTCAACAAAACCATCTTTGTTAATCTTCACTCTGAGTACAGCTTCAGTATAACGGATTTTAATATCAGCTTCTTTATATCTTACATCAAATGCTGAAAATTGCTCTGCAACTTCAGCAACACCATTAACAACACTTATACCATGACCAACGGTACCTTCAAATGTTTTACCGTAAACGCCATCAACCTGGTCTTTCATTTTCATCTCAACAACTGTATAATCACCGCTTTTGTAAGCTTTTACTGATTTACAGTCAGATGCTGATAAATCCCAATGGCCACCGGTAATTCCCGCTACGTCAATTGCGTTGAGTTTCATAACACCTCTGATAATAGACTCAGCGATTGAAAGGAAAGTACTATTAACGCCTTCAGCTTTAAGAGAATCTTTTCTCATAATCATTGTTTGTTTGGACGTAACACCGGAAGATTTTTTACATGCTTTTTTATAAAAATCTACGATTTGTTCATTTGTCCATTTTGAAGGGTCTGAACTTACAGTATTGTTTTGAGAAGTTGTTAAAGAGTTGTCTGCAGTTGTTTTTTCAGGCGAAGTAACTTCCACAACTTCAGTAACAATTTCAGTTTCGCCCTCATCATTTGTTACAACCTCAGTGATAATTTCAGTAACAATCTCAGTAACTTCATCTTTGTTGCCAGCAACATCTTCAACCGTTGTATTTGTGGTTTCTTCTTCTTTTTTGGAATTACTGCAAGACACAAGTAAAAACACAAAAGAAAGTGCTAATAAAACTGCAATAACTTTTCTCATTTAAACTCTCCTAAATAAAATGTTATCATAAATTTACTATATATTTTTTTAATTGTCAATGTAAAAAAAATTAAGAATTATTCATCCGGTAAAGCGCAAATCACATCAAGATATGCGTCCATAATTTTATTCAAAAATTCTGTCTGTTCCTCTTTCGGTAAACATCTTACATATTTTATAAGAATTGTTTCTTCCCCGGACAATACAATTTTTTCACGTTTCTGATCTACATTATATTCAACCTCAGGTGCACTCAAAAGGTTAACCGCCTCTTTTTGAGCCTCTTTTTTCGGCTCACAGCACACCTCTTTAGGTTCTTTTTTTTCATAAACTTTAAATAAATTAATAAAGTTTTCAATTACATCATAAGTCGGAACAGATTTACCTTGCTCATACGAAGCATACACAGTTCGTGTAACATTTAAAAAATCAGCAACTTGCTCCTGAGTCAAACCAATGTATTCACGGCGTACTCTTATCTTATCACCAATCGTCATTTGTTTTCTCTCCTTTTCAATTTACCGTTTTTGGTAAATGCAAGAATAAACATTGATACAATAGCACCAAAAGTTCCATTAATCAAATCCCACATTGTATCAGTAAGACCTGCTTCTGTAAAATAATATGAACGTTGCATAACCATACCATACAAACGATCCATAGTAAATTCATATATTTCCCATGCTACCAACATAGAAAGTGCACTTGTGAAAGAAAACAAAGCACGTGCTGCCGGACCTGTCTCCCTACCATTGCCATTCACAAGCGGAATAAATTCAAACATAAAGCTTTGCGCTAAAACGCCTGCAAAAATATGAAGTATAATATCCATAAATTCAAGGTCAGTATGAACATTAAGTGATGTGCCAATTACACATCCGACACAAATGAAAACATTTAATTCCGTTTGTAAATAATAAGGCACTTTTGTTATAAACGACTTGCCTCCCCACATCTGAAACATATCCCACAGATGTGTAAAAGCAATTGCAAATAATGCCTGCAAAAACTGAACCGTGTTGCCAAGCTGAAATTCAACAATACCCCAGATAAGAAGTGCTACACGACAGAAAATCCATATTGCAGAATGAATCCTGGGTTTTCTGGGAATTGAATTGCTGTTACGAATTGACATAGAAATTTTCCTTTACTTTTTAAGTACTCTTACATCTTTACCTGCGAAAGCCATCATATCGAAACTTCCGAGTATTCTTGATGCTATACGTTGAGTATATTTATCCTCAATTTCTTTGATTGTAAGATTAGTACTGATAATTGTGGGTTTTGACATCAATAATCTTGTGTTCAAAATATTATAAATTGCCGAAACTGTAAATTGTGTTGAAAATTCTGCTCCTAAATCATCAATAATCAGCAAATCACAGTCCTGAATTGACTGTTCAACACCCACCTGAATGCCTCTACCGAATTTTTCGTTTTCCAGATTAGTGAGCAAATTCTGCGCTGAACCATAAATTACAGTGTATCCTTTTTTGGCAACTTCACCTGCAATAGCCAAAGATAAATGTGTTTTTCCCAATCCGGTGTTACCGTACATTAAGATGTTTCCTGATGATTTATTAAAGTCATCAGCATAATTTGTGCAATAATCAAAATTATTCTTCATCCTGTTTCTGGGTACAATACCATTCTCATCATAGAAATCAGGATAATAATCTAATGAAAAATTATCAAACCTGAATTTTTCGAGGGGAACTCTGTCGCACAGACTGTCATATGTAATCTGGCGGATTGAATTTTTAAAACAATCGCACATTTTACCGTCAACAAAACCGATATCATCACATTTTTTACATACATAATGTTCTTTCAAATAATCCTCAGGCAGACCGGCACTTTTCAAAGTTTTTTTGATTGTTTCTTGCGCCTCAAGGTTTTGTTTTGAAATTTCATTTATAAAATCCTGAGCATTTCCGCCAAGACCAAGTGCCTTAACGCATTCAGATGCTGTTTCAGCCATAATTCTGTATGCTTTAGCTATTTCAGGGAAACGAGCTTTGCATTCTTCACGTCTTTGAAGAGCAAGTCGTTGGGCATCGGAACGTCTGTTATCAATCAAAGATTTAGCTTTATTATAAACATCTCTGTTAATCTGCATTAATCGTTCCCGCCCTTTCTTTTATACACAAGTTCTTTCTGTTCATTTTGTTTCATAAATTCATCTATATCATATGAGGTCTGCCTTTTTTTAGAAGAAACATTTTTCACAGATGAAACCTGATTTTTCCTTTCCTGCTTTGCTCTTTCGACATCAGCCGGAGTTTTTAAGCCATCGTTAAACCAACTGACAAGAATTTTATCCATATACTGAAAACTCAGTTTCTGAATATTATCAGCAGTTTCTTCATATGCCAGATGAATCATATCCATAGAAAAATTATATTCATTTTTCCAACGATTAAGATATTTTCTTTGTACAGACGTGGGACGTGGATTAGAAACACCCGTTCTTAAACAAAACTCATTCCACATTCTATCAGCAGTTTTCAATTCATTAATTTTTTCATCTGCTTTTTCAAGCGTATCAATTTCTTTACTTGACCAATCTTTAGCAATTTTCAGAAGATAATCATTTGAAATTTTCCCGATTGATGTGCAATATTCAATTATAGTAACTATCACTTCAACAGGCAAACCATAATCATCATGCATCATTAATAATATTGCTTGTCCTCTATCGCCAAGAGTTCTTCCCATTCGCATCTGGGCTTCCTGAAACAAAAATTTAATCTCAGCACTTTCCTCAGAACGTGTATAAATCTGTTCTCTTGAAGGTTTTATGTACTCAATTTCTTCAATAGTTTTCTTTATTTCAACATTTTTTTCAGGTACTACAATTTCTTCTGAAAAAACAGTTTTTTCTTCAGCAATTTTAATTTCGTTAATATTTCCGTTTTTTATAAGTACTCCTGTTTCAGTCCAGAATGTCAATGCATCTGTACAATCAGCAGCAGAAACACCAATTTCCTTTGCCATATCATCGATTGTTTTTTCATCAGCAGAGTGGCGCATTAACCAGAGCAAAACTTTAAGCTGAACTGAACCTGCAAGACGGAGATATTTATCAACAACCTCGGCAGGCACAGCAAAAGAAGTATTCCATTTTAAAGGATTAATTATGTACTCCATTACAAGTACCTCCCATCATCGCAGTCATAATATATTATACACTAAAAACCGATATCTTTCAACAGTAAAAGAAAATTTATTTTAAAAAAGATGACAGGTGCTTTCACCTGTCATCTTCATCAATGTTCGCTTGCTTTGTATGCAACACCAAGCATTCCTGCTGTGTTGCCAAGGTTTGAATTTACTATTTTAACATTTCTGAAACTTTTCATTAATCCTGATTGAATTCTTGTATTTATTGAATCAACAATATAGCTTTCATTCATAATTCCACCACCTAAAACAATTAAAGATGGATTAAAAGTATAAACAATACTGATTAAACCTATAACAATTTCGTCTATCCAGGAATCAATTTCAGCTTTAATAATCGGATTATTAAAATTTTCTTCTTCAAAAATTTTAACACCATCCAGCGGTAATCCGGAAATTTCATTCACACGATTCACAAGAGCTTTTGCTGATGCATAACATTCATAACAACCTTTGCCACCACAAGTACAGTTTTTACCGTCTGCATGGGTTATAATATGGCCTAATTCCCCTGCTGAACAAAAAGATCCTTTATAAAGATTTCCGTTTAACCAGATTGCACCGCCAATACCTGTGCCATATGTTAAACAAATAAAATCATTGTAACCTTTTGCTTTACCGAAAAATGCTTCGCCAAGAGCAGCAGAATTAACATCATTTTCAACATAGGTAAGAACACCTGTTGCTTCTTCAACCATTTCCTTTATTTTTACATCGGTGTAACCCGGAATGGTTTCAGTTGCAAAAACTATTGTTCCTGTTTCACTATCGACCTGCCCTGCTGTTGAAATAGCAACACGGTCAATGTCTTTATGTTGTTTTACAATTTCTATTACTTTTTCAATAAGTTTTCTTCCACCTTCACTTGCATCGGTAGGGATTTTCGTTGAATCAGTAAGATCGAAATTTTCATCGCATAAAGCATATTTTATAAATGTTCCGCCAATATCAAAAGTAATTATTTTCATTATACTTCCTCTAAAGCTTTAACAAAGCGTTTTGTTATATCCATCGGTCTGGTGATTGCTGTGCCGCAAACAGCACTGAATGCGCCTGCGTTATAGACATTCACAAGGTCTTCAGGAACCCATATACCACCTTCAGCAATAACCGGTGTATGAAGTTCTTTTACATATCTTTCGATAAGCTCAACATCAGGTAATTTTCTACCTTTTGTGTATGGCGTATACCCTGCCATTGTTGTACCTATAAGGTCAATACCAAGTTCTTCTGCGAGTTTGCCTTCTTCAAAACATGAAGTATCAGCCATAAACAACTGATTCGGATATTTTGCTCTGACTTCTTTAAAAAATTCTGTAAAAGTAACTCCGTCAGGTCTTAATCTGTCGGTTGCATCAACTGCAATAATTTCACAACTTGCTTCAACAAGTTCGTCTACTTCTTTCATTGTAGGTGTTATATAAACATCACAGTTTTCATAATCCTTTTTAATTATACCAATAACAGGTAAATCAACTTTTTCTTTGATTGCTTTAATATCAACAACGGTGTTTGCTCTTATGCCGACAGCACCGCCAAGATATGCAGCCCAAGCCATTTTTGACATAATATAGCTATCATATAATGGTTCAGTGGGTAATGCCTGACAAGACACAATAAGCCCGCCTTTAATTTTTTCGAGAATTTCTTTATTAGTTATCATATCAATCACCATCCGATTAAAATAAAACCCCCGACAAAGCCGAGGGTTTGTATTATGATAAATATAAATTACATCATGCTTGCAACTTCATCAGCGAAGTTGTCTTCTCTCTTCTGGATGCCTTCGCCCTTTTCAAAACGAACAAAGCTTGTCATTTTGATTTCAGCGCCGAGAGCTTTAGCAACTGAAGCAACGTAGCCTGAAACGTTACCATCAAAGAGGTCTGAACGAACGAAATCCTGGTTAACAAGGCAGTTTTCTTTATAGAATTTGCCGATTTTACCTTCAACGATTTTTGCAAGAACCTGTTCGGGTTTGTTAGCCATTTTAGGATCTTCTTTCATCTGTGCAATAAGGATGCCTTTTTCTTTTTCAAGAACTTCAGCAGGAACAGCTGCATCATCAAGATATGCAGGATTCATAGCTGCAACCTGCATAGCAACGTTTTTACCCATAGCTGCGAATTCATCTTTAGCAGCTGTTGCATCGTCTGTATCAAAAGCAACGATAACACCAACAGAACCGCCTGCATGGATGTAAGTAGCTGTATGACCTTCAACGATAGCAAATCTACGAACTTTCATATTTTCACGAAGAGCAAGGAATACTTCCTGAACTTCTTCTTCAACTGTTTTGTCAGAACCAACTGCTTTTGTTGCAAGAAGTGCATCAACATCAGCGGGTTTAGCAACAGCAACTGTTTCAACAACAGTTTTTGCAAGAGCAATAAAGGGAGCACCTTTAGCAACGAAGTCTGTTTCACAGTTGATTTCAACAAGAGCACCTGTTGTTGCATCACTGTAAGCAGCAACTGTACCTTCAGCAGCAACACGGCTTGCTTTTTTAGCAGCGGCAGCGAGACCTTTTTCTCTGAGGAAGTCTACTGCCTTATCCATATCTCCGTCTGTTTCAACGAGAGCTTTTTTACAATCCATCATACCTGCGCCTGTTTTTTCACGAAGAGCCTGTACGTCTTTAGCTGTAAATGCCATAATAAATTCCTCCTATATTTTAGATAATCATAATACTGCCCGAAAGAGCTTCGGGCAGAGTAATTTCAAAAAAACAAATTATTCAGCAGCTTCTTCAGCAACTGTTTCTTCTTCAACTACGGGAGCTGACTGTTCGCCCTGACGGCCTTCGATGATAGCATCAGCCATAGCACCTGCAATAAGTTTTACTGCACGGATAGCATCGTCATTACCGGGGATAACGAAATCAACTTCATCGGGATCACAGTTTGTGTCAACAATAGCAACAATCGGAATGTGAAGTTTGTGTGCTTCAGCAACTGCGATTCTTTCTTTTCTGGGGTCAACGATGAACATAGCAGCGGGCTGCTTTTTCATACCTGTGATACCACCCATGAATTTTTCAAGTTTTTCGATTTCAAGGTTAAGTTTGATAACTTCTTTTTTGGGAAGAAGATCGAATGTACCGTCAGCTTCCATTGTTTTGAGCTGAGCAAGTCTCTTGATTCTTCTCTGAATTGTGTTGAAGTTTGTGAGCATACCGCCGAGCCAACGTGCATTAACATAAGGCATGCCGCAACGGATTGCTTCTTCCTTAACTGAATCCTGAGCCTGTTTCTTTGTACCTACAAAGAGAACTTCGCCGCCTTCTGCTGCGATGTCACGGATGAAGAGATAAGCTTCTTCAAGCTTCTTTACAGTCTTCTGAAGGTCGATGATGTAGATACCGTTACGTTCAGTAAAAATGTACTGAGACATTTTGGGGTTCCATCTTCTTGTCTGGTGTCCGAAGTGAACACCTGCTTCTAAGAGCTGTTTCATTGATACTACTGCCATTTTTATTTCCTCCTTTTGTTTGTAAAGCGATTTTCACCGCTATTTCCACCGCACAGTTCAACTTGGACGCGCAACATTCTTATGAATGCACATGCTGACCAATCGCCATGCGTGCGTTTTGCTGTAAAATTATATCACAAGTATTTATAAAAATCAATAGAAAAATCAACTTTTTTCAAATATTTTCAAGTTTTTTATTCTTTATATTGGTATTCTGTACCAATAAATCCCACTTGTTTGAAATCATCCATATTATGACGGATAATATAGTCAATATACGACATAACCATCTGTGCCACAATATTATAACCACAAGGATTCATATGGCCACCCAAGAAAAACTTCTTTTTGAAATCTTCATCAAATTCAGGTCCGTATTTTCCTATATCCAAAACATAACAATTTGAAAAGAGTTCAGCAAATTTATAAAGGATCTCAGAATGTTCCTTGTTTTTACTATCCCAGGAAGGATCATTTGGAATAGTCATAAGAAAAAACTTTGCATCAGGTTGGATTTCTTTATATTTCTGAATTATTTTTGCATAATAACCTGTAAATGTGGGTTTATTATTTTCATAATTTTCAAAATCTATGTCATCAAATGTACCAATCGGCATTTTTATATTAACCAAATCATTAACACCTAATGCAATAATGTATGCAGTACATTTTTTATCCGGATTCCAGAAATCATTCTGTTGGGCAAAAGTTTCATAATATTCTTTTGCAGTCATACCACCACGAGAAAAATTGTAAACAGTAGTCCCCGTCATACGAGCGAGAAACTGCCCCCAGGAATATTCAAAATAATCGTGGTATGTTTTCTCCCCAGCTGAATTAATTGCTTCAAATTCACCTGAAGACATACTGTCACCAACGCAAGCAATTTTCCTGAAGATACCACAGAATCCACCATTTGCAGGTATATTTTCAAGAGGTTTTTCATTTTCAACGAATAATTTTTTTATATCCATAATCACCACTCCAATTATGAAAACTTTTTATAATTATAACACAGAATAAATTTTTAGTAAATATTTTTACGAATGAAAAATCCGTACACTATTGCGTACGGATTTTCGTGGCGCGCTTCAAGAGACTCGAACTCCTGACCTACTGCTTAGAAGGCAGTTGCTCTATCCAGCTGAGCTAGAAGCGCATATTGAATTGTGGAGCGGGTGATGGGAATCGAACCCACACGACCAGCTTGGAAGGCTGGGATTCTACCATTGAACTACACCCGCAAGTGTTTCACAACGCTGACTATTTTACCACAAGGCAATTCAAATGTCAATAGGTTTTTAAAATTATTTTTAGTATTTACTCTATTATTGATCCTGAAGAACACCGTAGAGACGAACACTGTTCGCCTCTACGATATAAATTATCATATACAATTAAACTATGATTTATACTGCATCAACCTTGATTTCGTCATTTTCAACCTCAAGTGAAACTGAAACAAGAGGCATATCGCATCTCTGAACCATAATATTAGCAATTTTATCTTCAACATTACGGCGGATAACGTTTCTCAAATCACGTGCTCCCCTGCCGTTTTTCTCGCCTACCAGATCAGCAAGCTTTCTCGGAACATCATTTGTCCAATTAAATTTAATGCCCTTATCCTGCAAAGACTGAACAAGTTCACCTAACATAAGAACTGAGATCTTTTCAAAATCAGCTTTAGTCAGATCATTGAAGACTACAATTTCATCAACTCTGCCGATAAATTCAGGACGAAGAAATTCTGAAAGAGCTTTCATAGCTTTGTCTTTATTCACTTCATTCTGAGTTTTAGCAAAGCCTAAAGCGCCCTCTTTTCTCTCACTGCCGGCATTTGAAGTCATAATAATAACTGTATTTTCAAAACTTACATTTCTACCGTGAGAGTCTGTTATTTTACCTTCATCAAGAATCTGAAGGAGAATGTTCATAACATCAGGATGTGCTTTTTCAATTTCATCAAGAAGAATTACTGAATACGGTTTTCTTCTCACCTTTTCAGTAAGCTGACCTGCTTCATCATAACCTACATATCCGGGTGGTGAACCAATTATTCTTGAAACACTGTGTTTCTCCATAAACTCTGACATATCAAGACGTATGAGTGTTTCGGGAGAATCAAACAACTCGTTTGCAAGTTGTTTTACAAGTTCAGTTTTACCAACACCTGTAGGTCCAACGAAAATGAATGATGAAGGTCTGCGTCTGAGACTCAACTGAACTCTGCCACGTCTTACAGCTGCACAAACCAAATCAATAGCTTCATCCTGGCCGATAATTTTCGCTCTGAGGTTTGTTTCCATATCAGCAAGTTTTCTTAAATCACTTTCGATAACTTTGCTTGAAGGGATACCTGTCCAGAGTTCAATCACGTGTGCAATATCATCCTGAGTTACAGCATTATCTCCCGCAAGAACTGCAAGTTCTTTCTGCTTTTCTTCACACACAATTATTTCAGCTTTTACTTTTGCAATCTGCTCATAGTCAATATTTTCTGTATCTTCTTCAAGCTCTTTCTGCAACTGATTAAGCTGAGTGATTTTCTTTTCGTTAATTTCAAAATCGCTGATACTCTTATTTCTCAAGTTAGCTCTTGTACAAGCTTCGTCAAGCAGGTCAATTGCTTTGTCAGGCAAGAAACGGTCATTGATATATCTTTCGGACAACACAACTGAACTGTAGACAAGATTATCGCTGATTTTTACGCGATGGAAATCTTCATAATAGTTTTTAATGCCTACAAGCATTTTATACGTATCATCAATTGAAGGTTCAACAACTTTAACAGGCTGTAAACGTCTTTCAAGTGCAGCATCTTTTTCAATAAACTTTCTGTATTCATCAAAAGTTGTTGCACCGACAATCTGAATTTCGCCACGTGATAATGCCGGTTTAAGAATGTTTGCAGCATTCATTGAACCCTCTGCATCGCCTGTGCCTACAAGATTGTGAACTTCATCTATAAACAGAATAATATTTCCTTCTGACTTTACTTCATCAATAAGACCTTTGATTCTGCTCTCAAACTGACCTCTGAACTGGGTACCGGCAACAAGAGCTGTCAAATCAAGAAGATGAATTTCTTTATTTGCAAGCTTTGCAGGTACATCCCCATTTGCAATTTTTAAAGCAAGTCCTTCCGCAATTGCAGTTTTACCAACACCCGGCTCACCGATAAGGCAGGGATTATTTTTTGTTCTTCTGCAAAGAATCTGAGTAACTCGATAAATTTCGTTTTCTCTGCCGATAATTCTGTCAATTTTACCTTCTCTTGCTTTTGCAACAAGATCAGTACAGTAAAGATTGAGGAATTTGCGTTTTTTATTCTTCTTTTTATCTTCTTTTTCCTTTTTCTTTTTATCGTTCTTATTTTCAAACTCTTTTTTAGAATCAGGCAAAGGATTATTTTCACTGTAGTTATTTTTAGGGCTGAACGCTCCGCCAAGAAAATTCTTTAAAAACTCAGCAGGCATCTGCTGTGCGCCACCGGGTTCAAAATTATTTTCTTCATCGTCATCATCGTCATTATCCATCATACCCATCATGCTTTCAAGCTGTTCGCTTGCTGCATCAAGGTCATCATCGGTAATACCCATACTTTCCATCATCTGTTTGATGGGTCCGATATTCAACTCTGAAGCACATTTCATACAAAGACCTTCAGGAGTGGATTTATCCCCTTCAATTTTTGTTATAAATATAACCGCAGGTCTTTCGTGGCACCTGCTACACATCATTTTTTTCATTTATTTTCCCCTTTTTTTATTGCTCTTTTTTCCTTGATTTGTTTCCATACGTTTGGTGCATAGCTGAACAGAGCAATAATTGTCAATATCAAAGAACCTATTACAAGTACCATAACAACCCATTCAGGCAAAACAAACCATTTATTAAACACGCCCACAACAGGACCAAAACATACAATAACAATCATAACCATATAGAATGCAAAAGTTGCAATCTTGCCGAAAATTTCTGCTGCACAAGGTTTCAGACCAACTGCCAGCATAATTCCGCCGATAGCTAACATAATTAATTCTTTACCGAGAAATGCTAAGAAAACATAACTGAAAAGCTCAAGAGATTCTACACCTGAAGTATTGAATTCCCAGAATAAAAGAATTGCAATTGCTAACTGAGTCAATTTATCAGCAATCGGATCCAGAATTTTACCCAATGCACTTATCTGATTGAAACGTCGCGCAATTTTGCCATCAAACCAGTCAGTTAAACCCGAAAGTGCGAGCACAACCAAAGCACTGAAACGATAATCATATACAAACAACACAACAAATGCAGGTATAAGCAAAATCCTGACTACACTCAACAAATTTGGTATCGTAAGACAACCTTTAAACAAGTCTTTCAACTCAATGCACACTCCTGTATTAAAAACTTATTTTAGTTAATAAATTGATAAAATATGATGAATCAATCGTTTGCTGTAAATACTCACTCGTAATGAAAAGCGAACAAACAATCAGCAAAAATGAAAGAATCAGAACACAAACAAAACCATTTAAACTACCTAAAAATGCGCCCAGCACTCCATCAACTGTTTTCAGCACAGGTAATTTGAAAAATTTACAGATAACTTTAATAATGATTGAAAACAAAATTGATGACAAAACAAAAACAATTATAAATACCAATGCGCTACAAAGCACAATCAAAAACGGACCGATAACATTTTCCTCAAGCTGCATAGCCACTTCTCTGATGACATCCAGGGAAGTCAACTGATCACTGTACACCGAAACATCAAAACTCTGAATATGTGATGTTTTTAAATAATATTCAGGTACAGAACCGAAAAAGCGAGAAACATTTTGTAACAACTCTGCTAACGAACCATCTTTTAGGTATGATTCAATTCTGTTCACTGTTAATTCCTTAAAAAATGATTCATAAACAAGCGCAGAATATTCACTTGAAATAAATTTCGCCAATAAAAATGATGCAAGCTTTGAAACAACTAAAAGCAGTGTTCTTATAAAGCCCTTCTTTTTGCCCATTATAATAAAATAAATAAAAATAAGCAAAAGTAAAACATCAACCAATATACCCATATTTTCCACCATCATAGAAGATATTAGCACAACAAAAATTATTTATCAAGCAAAATTTATTAATTTAACAATCAGTTTTAAAATTTTATAATCAATTCACACTTATTCAACTTCAAGCACAGAATCGACCCCTGCTTTGACACGATAAATGTTAGAACCTGAAAAAAGATACAGATAAGAAGAATCCATCTTAACAGAGTCAATATTAAAAGTTAAATCAACCTGACCCTTCAGATTTCCGCTATAATTATAGAAGAAAACCTTATCTTCACACAAAACAGCAATAAGACTTGAATTGCATGTAATGTTTTTAACATTTTTCAAGTTATCAATAAGGCAGCTTTCTTTTCCGTTTTTATAAAATCCATGAACAACATTTAAAGTACTGCCGTATTTAGAGTAGCAAACAGCACCTCTTTTTGAAGATGAATCAAAATCAACAGAAACCAACGTATGGGCTGAATAATCAACTACATTTTCATCATTCTTATCTTTGACGTTAACAACCCTACGTTTTAAATCTGTTATAACATTAAGTTTTTTATTACTCAGAAAATCAAGATTTATAACAGTTTCTCCCACATATTTAACTTTTTTTATGGGTTCTTCTTTATTAAAATCAAAAACATATACGGTTGAATAATAATCAGCATTTTCCGTTCCGAAAACAGCACAAGCGCCATATCTGCCGTTATCAGAAAGTGTTACACATAAAATTCGTTCACTTCCGAAAACATAATAAAACTCCGGTGAAAGCTTTTTATTGAGCATTGTAAACTTACTTACACCATCATCGCTCCATGTTGCAAAAGCAATGCTACCGTTTCTTCCTATATCAGCAGTTATAATTCCGTTTTTAATTTTATCCTTTGTATCATTTGAATCATACAAAACATCAGACTGTCCCGTAACAACAAAAGCGGATGTTCCTCTGTTATAAATAACTGACCTGCCATTGGAAACAGACATATCAGGATTAGTATATGTAGTGTCAAAACTTAAAATCTCTTTTGCTGTTTTATTAAGAAACACAACGTGAGAATCATCAATTAATGCAAAACAAGAACCTATCGGCAAAGCTTTTTCGGGTCCATCAGTTGAACATTCATAAGGATAACCCTCACCTTTTTTCAGATTAAGGAAAAATGATTCGATAGTGCCGGTAATGTTTGAAAAAGTAACATTTGAAAAACTGCTCGCTGCAATAAAAATAATTGAAACAGCAACAACTACCGCTAACAAAACTTTACCGATTAATAAATAATCAGGTTTTGTTTTAAAAATCTTTTTCATTTTATGCTCCTTTTTGAATTAATAATAAACATTGTTTAAATACAAGCCTTCCGCCGGCGCAGTGAAACCTGCCATACTTCTGTTTTTACTTTCAATAATGTTTCTGATTGAATTCTTCTCAATTTTTCCGTTAGAAATATCAAGAAGAGTTCCCACCATAATCCGCACCATATTATAGAGAAATCCGTCTCCGCTTACATAAAACAGAACTTCTTCCCCTTCACGCTTCACTTCAAACGAATAGATCTCTCTTACTTTATCTTCTACTGAACTACCCGAAGCACAAAAAGCAGAAAAATCATATTTGCCGATAAAATCCTTCGCCTGACAATTCAACAAATCCACATCAATATCATATCTGTAATGATAACATAACTTTTCAAGAAAAGGGTTTCTTGATTTACCGTTCCAGATTCTGTAGAGATATTCTTTACCTTTGCAATCATATCTCGCGTGAAAACCTTCATCTTTTTCTATGCAGCTTTTCACACATATATCATATGGTAAATTAACATTCAATGCAGCAGGAATTTTCTCTGTCAGTATACTTTTATCTGTTTTAAAACTACAACAGAACATGTTTGCATGAACACCTGCATCAGTTCTGCTGCAACCTTTCACGTCATAACGTGCTTCAAAAACTTTTTCAATGGCATCCTGCAACTTTTCCTGTACAGTTATTGCATTATTCTGAACCTGCCAACCATGATAACCTGCACCGTTATAAGCAATTTCAAGCAACAAGTTTCTCATAACCCATTCTCCTATAAGACGGCAGAAAAATATATATTCAGCAAAACTATACCCGCAATAATCAAAGCAAGTATAAGTAAAAGAACAAAATCTCTGGCTGAAAACTTCATTTTCTTCATTCTTGTTCTGCCATCTCCACCTGTATAACAACGGCAATCCATTGCAAAAGCAAGCTCATAAGCTCTTCTGAAAGAAGAAACAAAAAGCGGAATAATTATCGGTATAAGAGCTTTGGCACGTTGCAAAATTCCTCCGCTTTCAAGGTCTGCACCTCTTGCTTTCTGAGCATTCATTATTTTATCAATTTCCTCAATAAGTGTAGGAATAAATCTGAGAGCAAGTGTCATCATCATTGCAAGAGTGTGAACCCTGAAATTAAATGGTTTCAATATAAAATCAAGAGGTTTCAACAACTTCTCAATACCATCCGTAAGCATTGTGGGTGTTGTTGTATAAGTTAAAAGCGAGCTGATAATTATAAGGCAAATAATACGAACTGCAATGAAAACTGCTGTGAATATTGCTTTATCTGTTATAGTTATTTTCCAGAAAGAAACAAGTTCTTTTCCGCCTGATGTATAAAACACGTTCAAAACAGCAGTAAGCAAAACAAGTGGTATTATTGGCTTAACACTTTTCAGAAACATCCTGATCGGAACTTTTGATATAATTACATAAACCAGCGTAAGCGCTGTCATAACACCTAAGGCATAGAAATTTTTGCATATAAAAATGACAACTATAAACGCAATAGTCAACAAAAGTTTTGTTCTGGGATCTGCTTTGTGCAGAATAGAGTCAGCTTTATAATACTGACCGATTGTTATATCTTTAATCATAATGAATACCCCTCCCCTTTAAGACGGAGTATCTCATTAACACCCTGCTCAACAGTGTAAATGTTTTCACGAACCGGAAGACCTTCTTTTTTTAATTTAACAAAAATTCTTGTAATCTGAGGAACATTCAATCCCATAGTTACAAGTTCATCCGCTTTGGAATAGACCTCATCTATCGTTCCGTACATGGCAACTTCTCCTTTGTTCATAACAAGAACTTTTGTTGCAAGACGAGCAACATCTTCCATGCTGTGAGAAACGATAATTACAGTACAACCTGTTTTTTCTCTGTATTCACGGATAAGTTGGAATACAGTATCTCTGCCCTGAGGGTCGAGACCCGCAGTCGGTTCATCAAGAACAAGCACTTCAGGCTCCATTGCCATTACACCTGCAATAGCAACACGCCTTTTTTCACCGCCTGATAAATCAAAAGGTGATTTTTCCAGATAAGATTCATCAAGACCTACATATTTTATACATTTATGTACACGTCTTTGGATTTCTTCATCATCAAGTTTCATATTTTTAGGGCCAAAAGCAATATCTTTTGCAACGGTTTCTTCAAAAAGCTGATACTCCGGATACTGGAAACAAAGACCAACTTTAAATCTTGATTCAGCTGCAGTTTTTTTGTTTTCATTAATATCTTTTCCCTTAAGAAAAACCTGTCCCTTATCAGGTTTTAACAAGCCATTAAAATGCTGAACAAGGGTACTTTTACCTGAACCTGTATGACCGATAATTCCTACAAGTTCACCTTTTTCTATATCAAAACTGCAATCATTTAATGCAACTGCTTCCGAGGACGTTCTCTGCCCATAAATATGGGTCAGCCCCCTTACGGATAACACGTTCATTCAAACACCTTTTTTCTCAGAATTTATTTAAAACAAAGATTTGACTGCTTTTACACATTCATCTTCATAAAGAATATTTTCGCCAAGATCGATACCTTTTGCTAAAAGCCTGACTCTTAATTCAGTTGCCTGAGGGACATCAAGACCCACTTTTTTCAAAGCATCAATATCACTGAAAACTTCTCTTGGAGTTGCGTCAATCATAACTTCCGAATTGTTAATAACAATTACTCTGTCTGCCAAAACAGCTTCTTCCATAAAATGAGTGATATACATTACTGTTTTGCCTTGCTCACGATTAATTTTTAATATTGCATCCATAACAGCTTGTCTGCCTCTTGGGTCAAGCATAGCAGTCGGTTCATCAAAAACTATGCAATCAGTTTCCATTGCAAGTATACCTGCAATAGCAACACGTTGTTTCTGACCACCGGAAAGATTATGAGGTTCTGCAAGACGCATTTCGTACATCTCAACGGTTTTTAATGATTCATCAACACGTCTTCTTATTTCATCAGGCGGAACACCAAGATTTTCAGGACCAAAAGCCACATCATCTTCAACAATTGTAGCTACAATCTGATTATCGGGATTCTGAAAAACCATACCTACTTTTTTTCTGATTTCATACTTAAGACTTTCATCAGCAGTGTCCATTCCGCAAACAGTAACTTTTCCGTTTTCCGGCACATGAATTGCATTTGTTAATTTAGCAAGTGTGGATTTACCTGAACCATTATGACCGAGAACTGCAATAAGTTCGCCCTGCTTTACCGTCAAATTTATGTTTTTCAAGGCAAGTGGCATCTGAACTTCATCTTCACCGCTGTCATAACGGAAGGAAACATTTTCAAATTTAATAAATTCTTCTGACATAATTTTTACCTTATTTCTTTTCCCATATTGCCGTTGCACCGCAAGGAAGTACCATCTTTGATGAAGTTACAGGTATACCTATTTCATCGCTTGAAACTTCACCACCGAATTTAGAAACCATTATGCTACCAAGTATGTACTGCATAACAGAAGGTGCAAGACCCGTTGTGTAAGAATTAATAAACATAGCAAGAGCATCATCAGATACTATCTCACTGCAAAGAGAAACAAAATTATAAACTTCATCCTCTAATTTCCATATTTCCCCACCAGGTCCTCTACCATATGAAGGCGGGTCCATAATAATTATATCGTATTTGTTGCCTCTTCGTATTTCACGCTGAACAAATTTTATACAGTCATCTACAAGCCATCTTACCGGTTTATCACTGACGCCACTCAACATGGCATTCTCTCTTGCCCACTGCACCATACCTTTTGATGCATCAACGTGGGTAACATTTGCTCCGGCTTTAAGGCAGGCAATTGTTGCTCCGCCGGTATAAGCAAACAAATTAAGTACTTTAACAGGTCTGTCAGCTTTTTTTATTATTTCAGTCATATAATCCCAGTTAACAGCCTGTTCCGGAAAAAGTCCGGTATGCTTGAATCCCATAGTTTTTATATGAAAAGTAAGGTTATTATAATCAATATTCCACTCATCCGGAATACGGGTAAAAGTTTCCCATTTGCCACCACCACTGTTTGAGCGATGGTAACGTGCATTAGCCTTTTTCCACAAAGGATGCTTCTTTTCAGTTTTCCAGATTACCTGCGGATCGGGACGAATAAGAGTAATATCCCCCCAACGTTCAAGACGTTCCCCGTCAGAACAGTCAATTAATTCATAATCTTTCCACGAACTTGGTGTACGCATATTAATCTCCTTACATTAATCTTTCTTCAACTACTTCAGCAACTTCACGTGCAAGCTTTTCAATTATTTCAATATTCTCGCCTTCAAGCATAATTCTCACTAAAGGTTCAGTGCCTGAAACGCGGACTAAAATTCTGCCACTATTACCTAATTCTTTTTCGGCTTCATTAATTGCAATTTTTATAGATTCATCAGTTGAAAACCGTACTTTACCCATTTGCGACACACGCACATTCCTGGTTACTTGCGGATAAACAACCATTTCATTTGCGAGTTCAGAAAGTTTTTTACCGGTTTTCTTCATTATTCTCAACAACTGCAGTGCAGTCAGCTGTCCGTCCCCTGTTGATGCGTAATCAAGAAATATTACGTGACCTGATTGCTCACCGCCTAAGTTATAGTCATTTTCAAGCATATTTTCAAGCACATATCTGTCACCAACAATTGTTTTTTCGCATTTTATATGGTTCTCTTCACAAAACCTGAAAAAACCCATATTACTCATAACAGTAACAACAGCAGTATCTGATTTTAATTTATTTTCACTTTTTAAGAATTTGGCACAGATGGAAATAATCTTATCTCCATCAACAATCTCACCGTTTTCATCAACACACAGAAGTCTGTCTGCGTCGCCATCGAAAGCAAGACCGACTTGGCATTCCGGGTGTGATTTAACAAAACGACTTATATTATCAAGATTTGTTGAGCCACAATCTTTATTTATATTTATACCATCAGGATTGTCAGCAATCGAATAAGAATTTGCTCCTAATCTTTCAAACATCATTGGTGCAGTGACACTCGAAGAACCGTTTGCACAGTCGATTGCAATGTTCATTCCTTCAAAATCACAATCAATTGTCGTTTCAAGATGTGCAATATAATCAAATATAGCAAAATCAGAACGACTTATTCTGCCAACATCACCGCCAATAATTTTAGGCATAACAGAAGTTTCATCAAGGATAATGGATTCGATTTTTTCTTCAACACTATCCGGTAATTTATAACCATCACTTTTAAATATTTTAATTCCGTTATATTCACAGGAATTATGAGAAGCTGATATCATAATACCTGCATCATATCTGTATTTTTTAACAAGATACGCAACTGCAGGTGTAGGAACAACACCTAACAAAAGAACGTCTGCACCAACTGAACAAAGGCCTGCCGAAATAGAAGATTCCAACATTTCTGATGAAATTCTCGTATCCATTCCAATCATAACTTTCGGTCTTTTTTTATCTGCCGAAAGCACAATTGCCACAGCTCTTCCGATCTGCATTGCTAACTCACAGGTTAAATCAAGGTTAGCTATGCCTCTTGCTCCGTCAGTACCAAACAATCTTCCCATAAAAAAGCTCCAATCACATCATCATTTGTTGACCGGGCATCGGAATTCCTAAGTGATTATATCCTGCAGGAGTAACCACTCTTCCTCTGGGAGTTTTACTTATAAAACCAAGTTGCAAAAGATAAGGCTCGTAAACATCTTCGATTGTTACAGCCTCTTCACCGATTGTTGCTGCAATGGTTTCAAGTCCGACAGGACCACCATTGTAGTTTTTTATCATAGAAGTAAGCATTAATCTGTCGATATTATCAAGACCTAATTTGTCAATTTCCATTCTTGATAACGCGAGATTTGCACTTTCATCTGAAATTGTGCCATTGCCCACAACTTCCGCAAAATCTCGTGAACGTTTTAAAAGCCTGTTTGCAATTCTGGGTGTACCTCTTGAACGGGAAGCGATTTCCAATGCTCCTTTACTTTCTATGCCAATACCAAGAATATTAGCACTTCTGGTAACTATTTTACCCAGTTCTTCAGGCGAATATAACTCTAATCTCAAAACCACACCAAATCTGTCACGTAAAGGTGCCGAAAGCTGACCTGCTCTCGTGGTAGCACCAACAAGTGTAAAGTGGGGCAAATCTAATCTTATGGAACGTGCTGACGGTCCTTTACCGATGATAATATCAAGTGCATTATCTTCCATTGCAGGATAAAGAACTTCCTCAACAGCTCGTGAAAGACGGTGAATTTCATCAATAAACAATACATCGCCTTCGTTAAGATTGGTAAGTAAAGCTGCAAGGTCACCCGGTTTTTCAATTGCCGGACCTGATGTAACACGGAAATTTACGCCCATCTCATTTGCAATAATACCGGCAAGTGTGGTTTTACCTAATCCTGGAGGACCATAAAGCAAAACATGGTCAAGAGCTTCATTTCTCTTTTTGGCAGCTTCAATATAAATTTTCAGATTCTCTTTTACTTTTTCCTGACCGATATAATCATCGATTGTCCTCGGTCGAAGTGATAACTCAAGGTCAACATCATCCGGAGAATAATCAGGAGTTACAATTCTGTTTTCAAAATCTGTATCCATTGCTGTTCATCCTTCCATTACTGTGACATCAATTTTTTCAGACCAACTTTTATGAGCTCTTCGGTTGACAAAGTAACATCTGAACCTTTAAGCGCATTCTGTGCTTCCGTTTTTGTATACCCTAAAGAAACAAGTGCCGCAACAGCCTCGGCAAGAGAACCTGTTGTCTGAGCAGAAACCATATCTTCTTCTTTGAGAATACCTACAGCTTCTTCAAGATCAATTTTAAGTTTGTTTTTAAGTTCAAGTACTACTCTCTGTGCAAGTTTCGGACCAACGCCTTGTGCCTGTGTGATTGCTTTAACATCACCAACAGCTACACTTGCTGCAAGAGCTTCAGGACTGAGTCTTGACAAAATTGCAAGACCTGCTTTAGGGCCTACACCGGAAACAGAAATCAATTGTTTGAAACATTCTAATTCTTTTTTATCATAGAAAGCAAATAAATCCATTGCATCTTCGCGAACATTAAGATAAGTAAAAACAAACACATCCTCCCCTGTTTTAGGAAGACGTTTTAACGTGTTTAAAGTTGAAAAACATAAATAACCGACACCGCCACACTCAACAACAAGCGAGGTTTCATCAGTAAAAATAAGTTTACCTCTTAAACTGTAATACAAAGCAATTCACTCCTTTATCTTAATCTGCCAAGCAAAGAACCATGAGCATGAGCATGACAAATTGCCATTGCCAATGCATCTGCTACGTCATCAGGTTTTGGAATTTTTTCAAGATGAAGAATCATTTTTGTCATTTCCTGAACCTGCTTTTTTTCTGCCCTGCCATAACCTACAACACTCTGCTTTACCTGCAAAGGAGTATACTCAAAGGCAGGTAAATTATTTTTTTGTGCAGCAAGCATTATAACGCCTCTTGCCTGACCAACATCAATAACCGTTTTCTGGTTTGAATTGAAAAAAAGTTTTTCAATAGCCAAAGCATCGGGATGTGTACGTTTTATAATCTCCTCTACACCATCATAAATAACTTCAAGACGTCTGTTGAATGGCATACCCGCAGGTGTGGTTATTGCAGAATATTCTACAACCCTGAAATGGTTGTTTGCATATTCAATTACCCCACAACCAACTATTGCATAACCGGGGTCAATTCCTAAAATTATCATTTCTTCGCCTCATACACATAACTATCCATAATATATCAAGATATTATATCATAAATAGATTTTCAAAGCAAGAAGAAAAAACAATAAATTTATATGAAAAACAAAAAAGACCGTATCTTTTTCGGATACGGTCTTTGCCCTATTTATAATAAATAGTTTTTAAATCTCTGTATATATTCATAGTTTTGAGGAAATCAGCTTCCTCTTGTCTGACTCTCTTCCAATAATTCGGAATAAAAAACTCTCTCCTATAAGGTTTTACATAAACTGAAACTGCACCGCAATCATTTGCACCCATAACATCAGTAAACAATCTGTCGCCAATCAATGCAAGCTCACTTATTTTTACACCTGCACTTTTTGCAGCAGCAACAATACATCTAATATCAGGTTTTTTTGCCGGTGCAAATGCTTCACATTTGAAAACCTTCCCCATAAACTTAGCTCTTGCATTAAAGGAATTAGAAATAATACAAAGCTTGAATCCGTTTTTTCTGACACATTCAGTCCATTTTTTAACACCCTTAAAAGGAGTTAAAGTGAAATCATAAACAGATGTGTTATCAAGATCGATTGCGACTGCTTTAACACCCATTTTTTTCAAATCATCAATAGTGATATCAACTAAACGGTCAAAAATATACTTGGGTTTTGCATTTACATTAGTATCAGTCATCTGACATCTCCGCCTCTTTAATCATAACATCCGGAATTGCTTCACCATGTTTTACAAAGATGATGCAGAGCAATGAAAGTGCAAACGCTATGGGGCTGAATATAAAGAGTGAACTGTAAGTTCCGGAGAACATTCTGAAAATACCGAAAGCAATAGGTGCTGCAATCTGTGCTGAGAAAGTAGCTGTATAGTAATAACCTGTGAAAGTACCTACTTTTTCTACACCACCGATTTCGAGAACGAGAGGAAGTGTGTTAACAGTAATAAACATATTAGCAAAACCAGCAAGAATAAGAACAGGGATAATGATAACATTAAGAACACCTATTACAGAAGTTACAGAAGCTTTGAGTGCACCGAGAGATTTACCGAATGAAGTTTCTTCATCAAAGTATCTTGCTGAAATCTCATTAATTCTGTTGACTGTGTCTTCACTTATTGTTGCATCAAATTCAGAATATACTGTATTGAATGAACTTACATCTGCACCTGCATCTTTAAGAGTTCTGAATTCAATATATTTGTCAATATCCAATGTTTCATCTTCTGTAAGTTTAATGCCGTCTTTATCAGCTTGTTTTGTAAGTTCAGAATTATATTCAACAAGCTGGTCTGAAACTGCTGAATATGAATTATTTACACTTACATAATCTGAAAGTTTCATTGACTGCTGACCTATTGTTGCAAGCAATATTGAGAAGAAAATAACAAACACTGCGAGGAAAGCTGCAAGACCGGCAATAATAGTTTTCTTTCTGCCGAATTTCTTGCCGAATTTACCTGCAGGAACAGCAGCAATCATTGAGCAAACCGCAAAAACTGCCATAAGCAATGTTGCAGCAAAAGCTTTCTTATGCAAAATTTCAGCTGAAAAAAGTGCAAAGAAAGTTGTAACAGCGTTTGAACCGCAGAAAAGGAAGAAGAGACCTGCAAGCATAAATACAAGGCTCTTACGTTCGCCTTTTGATAATTTAATAGCCTTAATACGTTCTTTTTCTGCTTTAGCTTCTTTTTCCTGGAACTCAGCAGCTCTGTTGTAAGCAACAGCTTTAAGGCGACTGTCAGGTTCATGAACAAAAAATCTGAGAACAACAACAGCGATTAAAATTATAATTGAACCTAAAGCAAAAATATAGGGATAACCTTCTGATTCAACATAGTTACCCTTACCTCTTGTTAAATCAAGGATAAAGCCTAAAGCCATACCTGCAACCATACCGATAAAGGTACCGACACCACCGCAAAGGTTGATAATTGCATTACCTTCACTTCTGAGTTCTGATGGTGTAAGGTCGGGCATCAAAGCAACAACAGGTGCACGCCAGAGTGACATTGACAATACAAAAAGTATAATTGTTGCCATAAGAAGTGCAAGACTGTTAAAATGCAAATAAATAATAGGAATTAACACAAAGAGCACTGCAGAAACAGGTGCGCCAAAGAAAATGAATGGTCTGCGCTTACCATATTTTGACCTGCATCTGTCAGATAATTTACCAAATGCAGGCTGAAAGATAACACCAAAAACATTGTCAAAAGTCATTATCAGACCGATAAACAAGGGAATAAGAGAAAAAACACCGTCGCCTTCCTGTGCTTGGGAAAACTTAAGCAAAGCAGGGAATTTTTCCATAAGGAATGTGTTCCATTGTCCAATCATCGGACTCTTTGAGAGCACATCTTCAAGAATTGTTGTGATATACGGGTCATAAATCGCCCAGACAATTGATGTTGACATAAAACCAAAACCGATCAATACGGTCTTTTTTATGTCGAGTTTTAATTTTTCAGACATAAGCAATCTCCTTTTCTTTTACTTTATATCCATAAACAATTATATATTTTTAAATTAAAAAAGCAATATCAAAAAAGAAAATAATCTATTTTTGTCTGCTCTGTATGCGTAAACTTCTCTTTTTCGGAACACACAGTTCAATTGCGCGTTGATGATTTACTATCTGCACATCATTCAAATTACCTGCATTCTCACCATCAATCAACCATGAAACAAGTTCTTTTGATTTGAATGTTATGTTGTTTGTCTGAAGGAAAATTACATTTTCATTATCATATTGCTGGGTACGGAGTTTGTTCAGCATAACAGGTACCTGAGCAATATTTTTTACAGCAGGAATCAGAATAACTTCAAATTTACCATCATTTAATCTTACTGTATCTTTGTGAAGTTTAAAAACACCGCCAACAGACGTAGTGTTTGTAACCGAACCGAAAATATATCTGCCTTCATATACTTTGTCGTTACATTCAATTCTCATTTCATATGATTTTATATCAGTAAGTTTTGACACTGCTGACATTATATATGCCAGATGACCAAAATTATTTTTTAATTTCTGTGACGTTGCCAAAGAAGCATTAACGCCATATCCGAAAGATGCCGTACAAATAAAATATCTGTCGTTAAAAGAACCTACATCACAGAAATTCGTATCGCCACCACTGAGCAATGCTGATATTCCATGAATTGTCTGAGGAATACCGATTGATTTTGAAAAATCATTAGTTGTTCCGTTGGGAATATAAGCAATCGGTTTCTTACTTACGATTTTCATAGAACCGTCAACAACTTCATTGAGCGTTCCGTCTCCTCCGGCACAAGCAATCAAATCAAAATTATCTGACATTTCCTGAACAATATCTGTTGCATCGCCGGTGAACCTTGTTGTTCTTACGGTGATATCAAATGTTTCCATAAGGCCCTTACTGATAAGTTCATCAATAGTTTTTCGCCTGTTGGTTTTACCTGAACAAGGGTTTACTATTAAAAGCATTTTTTTCTTAGTCATAAATCCACTCCTCAGAACAATTCGCCATCAAGATTCTGCTCATCTGAAATTTTTCCGTCTTTTAAAATATACTCACCCAAATCAAGACGAACAAAATCATGTGTACCATTTCTTTTAGAAATAGCCGGTTCTTCCAGATAATTTTCGCCATAAACGTGTTTTAAAAATCCATCATAGTTTTCCGGTATGGGAACTTTAAAGCCTTCAAAATCAACTTCAATTGTGTTTTCAAGCAGATTTTTCTTAAATGCCCCTCTGTTGATATTAAGACCTGTTCCGTCAATTAAAAAGTCAGATCTTTTTCTTTTATACATACGAAGAACACCGTCAGTATACATATGTATGAATTTAAAGGGGACAAATCGTAAAACTGGTTTTACCAAAAGAGATAATTTATAACCATTCATGGTTCTGTCTGCTTTACCTGTCCATTTGATATTCAAAAAACGAATTGCTGTTTTTACAAGATTAATATGCAATTTCTGTTTTATTCTTGACGGTGAAGTTGTATCGTAAACAAGCACATCAACAAACACACCGTTCTGGATTTTGAACTGAGCAGGAAACGGAGTTGAAAAATAAGTATTTTTAAGCCTTATTTTATCGAAAAGATAATGGCAACTTTCCTCCGTTGTATAAGATGCGTATGCAAACTTTTCTTTATCCAATTCCTGAGGACAAATTTTTCTGAATTTTTCGAAATCTTTTCTCAACATTCCTATATCAAGGTCATCATCCCAAGGAATACTTTTATTATATCTTACCGCGCCTAATAAAGAACCGCCTGTAAGAAAATACTTAATATTATGTTTTTTACAAATTCTGTCAATTTCTTTCAATATATCAATTTCAACTTTTTTAAGAATTTCAAGTTTAGAGCAATATTGAGCCAGATTTTTTGAATAATCATATTCGAAACCGAAGAACGAAGAAACCACAGAAAAAACAGCAGTTTTCAAATCAACTGTATCAAGTCCTGCATTTTTGATTTTCAAAGGACAGAGCGCTTTAATAACTTTTTCTCCTTGTACAGAAAGAGAACAGCTTAAAGAAAATTTATCATTAAAACAACTGTAAATTTCCTGTTTAATCTGAAAATCAGAAGCAGAAAAAGATGACACATTATAAATGTTTCCCTTTTTAAGCTTTGTCAACGCAAGAATCACAGCTGAGAAAGCATCTCTGATATAAGTATAACCTTTGATTGATTTCACATCGGAATCAGAAACTTTGATTTCATTTTTTTCTTCTATCCCGGTTAAAATTTCAGCAAAACCATTCTGCGGCCCTATAATTTCATCAAAAACGAGAAGAAGAGTGTCTGATTTTTTCAAAAGTTCTTTTGATTTATCCAAAGAATTTTTATCTCTACACAAAAAAGTATATTCACGCTCAGCAACTAAAAAACCTTGTTTAGTCGCATCTGCTGTGTTTTCATCACATATAATACACTTTCCGCAGGATTTTTCAACGAGTATATTCTCTGTAAGTTCTAATAATTCCGCCTTTGAAGACGATGAATTCAAAACTGTAATCACACAAAAATCCATTGAAGAAAACTGTTCATCATTGCAAGAAAACGAAATATTTTTACAAGCAGATAAGCCATCTTTTAAAACACGAAAAAAATAACTATTCTCCTCTCCCACTAATACATAATGAGAAAAAACAGTTTTACTTTTTGTTAATTGAGAACACAGAATTTCTATTTCATTCTGATAATAGATATCAGTTTTCATTTAAAATCACCTTTAAGTCATTTTAATTTTTTCTATTTTTTCACCATTGAATTCCATTTTATCAATACACAACATTCTTGAATTACAATCAGTTTCTTCAAGTGGTCTGCGGTGATAAACAATAAACCAATTTTCTGCTTCGTTAAAATATCCGTGATGTCCTGGTGCTTTAGCCACGGACATATCTGTTGATAAAATCAGTTCACAATCATCAAAAGGTCCTTCAGGGCTTTCTGTTACACAATAGCAAACACCGTATGTATCATCTGTCCAGTTTCCTCTGGACCAGGAAAAATAATATTTACCGTCTTTCTTAAACATACAAGGACCTTCTCTGTAATCAGGAGGAGTAATTTCCTTGAAAATCTCTCCATCTTCAAAAGGTAAAAAACCTGTCATTTCGTCATTCATAATACAGAGATTACAATGTCCCCAACCGCCATAATAGAGATAAATTGTTCCATCGTCATCTTTGAACAAGTGGGCGTCAATAGGCTGTGCACCATTGATAATTTCACCAATAAGTGTTTTTCCTGTCAGTGTTCTGAAAGGACCTTCAGGTTTGTCAGCAACAGCAATTTCAAGACCACCCGGTTCATCATCACTATGAATATCATTAATAGCAAAAATCAGATAATATTTTGAATTTTTTTCGATTATTGTAGGTGCCCAGACAGCCTTTTCAGCATACGGAAAATCATTCATTTCAATAATTGAGCTGTGTTTTTCCCAATTCACACCATCAGAAGATGAGTATGCATCTATATTTAATTGCTGTTCAAAAGGAGCTGAGCGAGTAGCGTAAATATAATATTTTCCTTCATATATTCTTGCCTCAGGGTCGGCATGCCACCCCTCTGCAATCTTGTTATTGCTGATTAACATATACTACACCACTTTCCTATAATACATACAGATACATTATAATAGAAATTATATCCAATGTCAATTAAAAGAAAATCACCGTCGTTATAAAATATAACAACGGTGAAGTAATTAATATTTATTTTCTTATGCAGTAAAGACTTGCAATGCAATGCCGAAAACGCCCAATACCATAAGCCCTGCCATAACAAGAGCAATAATTCTGATAACCTTTTTATTAAACATAAAATTCTGTACCACCTATAATTATTTGATATCAAGAATTTTCTTCATATCTTCTGTAATTGCATCTGTGATTTTGTTTGCGTCCTCAAAGCTATCAGCATGTGCAGTGATATAAATTTTAATTTTCGGTTCTGTACCGGAAGGACGAACAATAGCTGAGCAAGCGTCTTTGAAAGCATATGACAAAACATTTGATTTCGGCAAATCAATATGTGTCATTATACCGCTTGGTTTTTCTGTTGCAACACTTGTTTTATAGTCAGAAATTTTAATAACATCAAGACCGGCAATACTTGCAGGAGGATTCTGACGGAGATTTTCCATCATCTTGCTCATTGTAGCCATACCCTCAGCACCTTCAAAAGCAAAGTTGAGAAGTGTGTTGATATAAATACCGTGTTCAGCATAAATTTCATCCATAACGTCAGCTAAAGTTTTGCCGAGCTTTTTATAGTGCGCTGCCATTTCAGTTATAAGCATTGCAGCAACAACACCGTCTTTATCTCTTGCATAAGTACCTGCAAGGTAGCCATAGCTTTCTTCCATGCCGAGAACATAACGGTCAGCCTCACCTTTTTCTTCAAGCTGAGTAATAAGTTCGCCGATATATTTGAAACCTGTAAGCAGGTCTGCTGTTTCTGTGTGATATTTATCAGCGATTGATCTGATAAGTTCACTTGTAACAATTGTTTTAACAACAATGGGATTTTTAGGAAGTGAGCCTTCTGCTTTCTTTGTTGAAAGAATATATTCAGTAAGCATTGCACCAACTTCATTACCTGTCATAAGACGGTAATCATCCCCTGTTTTTACAGCAATACCTACACGGTCGCAGTCAGGGTCTGTTGCGAGGAGCAAATCGGCACTTTCTTCCTCTGCCATTTTAAGGGCACATTCAAATGCCTGACGAATTTCAGGGTTAGGATAAGGACATGTGGGGAATTTACCATCAGGGTTTTCCTGCTCAGGAACAATTCTCACATTTGTAAGACCTAATCTCTTAAGAATTCTGCGAACAGGTTTGTTGCCTGTACCATTAAGAGGAGTGTAAATAATTTTAAGATCGCTGTTTTCACAAGCGTTCTTGTCAACTCTCTGTTCTTCTACACAGTCGAAGAATTCTTTAATAAGCCAATCTTCAATGTATTCGATTTTTTTGTTTTCGATTGCTTTATCAAAATCAGCAACTTTAACATCTTCAAAAATATCAACTTTCTGAATATAATCATAAGTTGCTTTTGCGCCTTCATCTGTCATCTGGAAACCACGTGGGTCATAACACTTGAAGCCGTTATATTTTGCAGGGTTATGGCTTGCTGTTATAACAATACCTGAAGAACATCCAAGACGTCTTACCGCAAAAGAAAGCATGGGAGTGGGAACAAGTTCTTTATAAAGATAAACTTTGATTGAATTTGCTGCAAGAACACAAGCTGCACTCTTAGCAAAAACATCGGATTTATTTCTTGAATCATATGCAATTGCAACAGACGGATTTTCAAAGTTTTCTTTAAGATAATCAGCAAGACCTTGTGTTGCCTGATTAACGGTATAAACATTCATTCTGTTTGTTCCGGCACCAATTACTCCGCGCAAACCACCTGTACCAAATTCAAGAGCACGATAAAATCTGTCATTAATTTCTTCATCTTTACCTTTGATACTTTCAAGTTCAGCTATAAGGTCTGCATCATTAACTGCCTTTTCACACCACAAATCATACAACTGGTTAATATTGCTCATAACATCTCATTCCTTTCAGAAAATTTACAAATACACATTATATTTTAAACCTAAAAATAAATATTGTCAACACAATATTTAACACAAAAAACGACGCTTTACACATTAACCGATTTTGCACATCCACATATAATGTTAGTGAAGTTTTTAAATTTCAATTTATGTTAAGGAGGAAATCTAAATGGCAGAAAACAGAATGTGTAACAATTGCAATCCTACACAAAAATTCAAAGAATGTGTCTGCATCGACACGAGCAAAGTTTACGATTCCTGTTGTGACAGAGATTGCCTTGCTGATTTACAGGTACATTTCACTGATAACGTGCAAAACATTATAAATTGTGCAAAATCAGTACGCGCAAAAAAATCAGAAATTATCAACACCTGCATAGATGTTGAAGAAGTCCCTTTTAACAAAGGTTCTTATTCTGTTGATATTACATTCTTCTTCAAGCTTTATCTGGATGTTTTCACTTCACCGGGCTGTGATACCGAAAGAGTCTGCGGACTTGCAAGTTTCAGCAAAAAGTGTGTTCTTTTCGGAGGCGAAGGATCAGTTAAAATTTTCAGTTCAAAATATTCAGAAGATGAAAACGACAGACAGTTGCCTTGTGTAACAACTGCACCGAGAGCAAAGGTACAGACTGTTGATCCTATTGTTCTTGATACTTCCCTGTGCAAACCCGAAGAATGTTGCGAAACATCAAAATGCAAAATTCCTCGTTGTGTGGCAAATTGTTTTGATGGCGAATTTTGTAACAGCTGTGAAACAGCAGTAAAAGTGACTTTAGGTCTTTTCACAATTGTACAGCTTGAAAGAGATGTACAGCTACTCATCCCTGCTTACGATTTTTGCATTCCGAAAAAAGAATGTTGTTTTGACGCAGAAGACCCTTGTGACTCTTTCAGGAAGATTAAGTTTCCGACCAAAGAATTTTTCCCGCCGTCACAGAATTGTTGCTGATAAAAAGGCTGTACCGCAAAAGCGATACAGCCATATTTTAAAACTCATTTCTCGTAAGAAGTGCACCATCAGTAGAATATGTTGCCATAGCTACACAATTGTAATTCTCATCATATTCCCATCTGAAAACAGTATCACATTTTCCTTCTGAATTATAACGGTTATGCTTCATTTTAATAAATTTTTCACCATTATCTGTTTTAATCTTCTTATATTCATAATCTTTGTACATATAATCAAGTTTACTTTCTGAATTATAAACAGCCATCTCAGAAATATTTGCATTTTCATCATATTTGTATACAATCATATTCAAAAGTTTATCGTCTTTATCATATGTACTTTGTTTTTCTATCTGCTTTCTTTCGTTATAAATTTCAACAACAATACTTGTAATGTTACCATCAGGATCACGATAAGTTGTTTTCAATGTTCTGCTGTCTTTATTGTATGATGTTTCTACTTCAGGTTTCTGAGCAACAAGAGTTGTGGTTTCAGTTGTACTGCGACCGATACCATCTGATTTTCCGCAACCTGCAAAACATGCAACAAGGCACATTACAGACATAAAAGCTGCTATGATTTTTTTCATAAGAACACCTCTTTATTTCTTTCTTGTGTCGAGCAAATCGACATATTTTTCTTTGAATTCTTCAAAAGTTCCGTTATCAAGTGCTTCACGAATTTTTTCCATAAGTGTATTGTAAAAATACAGATTATGTGTTACAGCCAATCTGAGTCCCAAGACTTCTTTACTTTTGAAAAGATGACGGATATATGCTTTTGAATGACGCTGACAAGTAGGACATTGACAACCCTCTTCAATAGGTTCAGAATCATTTTCAAACTTTGCATTGTTAAGATTGATAATTCCGTCCCATGTGAAAAGATGTCCGTGACGTGCATTTCTTGAAGGCATAACACAGTCAAATAAATCAACACCTCTGCTTACTGCCTCAATAATATTACCGGGAGTTCCTACACCCATAAGATATCTCGGCTTTTCTTTGGGCATATATGGTTCAACAGCAGAAATTATCCGATACATATCTTCCTTCGGTTCACCTACTGCAAGACCGCCGATTGCATAACCGTCAAGGTCAAGTTCTGCGATTTTCTGCATATGTTCAACTCTCAGATCATCAAAAGTGCAACCCTGGTTAATACCGAAAAGCATTTGTTTTTTATTGAGTGTATCGTGCAAAGAATTCAATCTTTCCATTTCTTCTTTGCATCTGTAAAGCCAACGTGTTGTTCTCTCACAACTTTCTTTTGAGTATTCATAAGGTGAAGGATTTTCAACGCATTCATCAAAAGCCATTGCAATTGTAGATGCAAGATTTGATTGAATACGCATACTTTCTTCAGGACCCATAAAAATTCTTTTTCCGTCTACATGAGAAGCGAATGTAACGCCTTCTTCTTTTATATTACGGAGCTTTGCAAGAGAAAATACCTGAAAACCGCCACTATCGGTAAGAATAGGTTTCTCCCATCCCATAAATCTATGAAGACCGCCAAGTTCTCTGATCAATTCATCACCGGGTCTTACATGCAAATGATACGTGTTGCACAATTCAACCTGACATCTTATTTCATCAAGGTCATATGAGGAAAGACCCCCTTTGATTGCAGCACAAGTACCAACATTCATAAAAGCGGGTGTCTGCACAGTACCATGAACAGTTTCAAACTGACCGCGTCTGGCGTTTCCGCATTTTTTAATAAGTTTATACATACACTTGCTCCTTTACAAAATAGCCATTGCATCTCCCAACGAGAAAAATTTATAACCTTGAGAAACAGCCTCTTCATAAGCATTCATTGTTTTTTCATAACCATAAAATGCACTTACAAGCATTATAAGTGTACTTTCGGGAAGATGGAAATTAGTTATAAGACCATCGATACATTTGAATTCATAACCGGGATAGATAAAAATATCTGTCCAGCCCTCATCTTCTTTGATTTCGCCTCTGAAAGTTGCAACAGATTCAAGCGTTCTGCAACAGGTTGTTCCCACTGCAATTACTCGCTTACCGTTTTTATGTGTTTCGTTAATTGCATCTGCTGTTTCTTTGGGAAGCCAATAATGCTCGCTGTGCATCTTATGTTCAAGAATATTATCAGCTTTTACCGGTCTGAAGGTACCAAGACCAACGTGCAGAGTAACGAAGCAGACTTTAACACCTTTGTCTCTTATTTTTTCAAGAAGTTCAGGAGTGAAATGAAGACCTGCAGTAGGTGCAGCAGCAGAGCCTAAATTCTCAGCATAAACCGTCTGATACCTGTCTTTATCTTCAAGTTTTTCAGTTATGTAATGAGGCAAGGGCATTTCACCCACTTCATCAAGAATATTATAAAAATTGCCATCATAGAAAAACTTGATAACACGATTACCGCCATCTAAAATTTCAAGCACTTCACACCTGAGTAAACCATTGCCGAACGTAAACTTAGTGCCCGGTTTTGCTCTCTTTCCGGGACCGGCAATTACTTCCCATACATCAAGTTCAATCTGGTTAAGAAGAAGAAATTCAACAACTGCACCTGTTTCTTCTTTGACGCCGTAAAGACGTGCAGGTAAAACTTTAGTGTTATTAAGAACAAGGCAGTCCCCTTCTTCAAAAAAATCAACAATATCATAAAAATGACAATGTCTGATTTCATCAGTTTTTTTATCCAATTTCATCAATCGTGACATTTCACGGTGTTCAATGGGTGTCTGAGCAATCAATTCGGGGGGTAAATTGTAGAAAAAGTCGCTTTTTTTCATAATTAATCCTCTATATTTGTACATAAAAATATTTGACAACGATATCATATAATGGTATTATATTAAATGATTACGGTATTTAATATATTAACACTTGTTGTGTGATTTTTCAATGCCAAATTGCAAAAATCGGAGGTAAAGTTATGAAAAAATTTAACGTAGGTATTATCGGCGCCACAGGTATGGTTGGTCAGCGTTTCGCAACACTTCTTGAAAACCACCCTTGGTTTGATGTAAAAGTTCTTGCTGCAAGCCCCAGAACTGCAGGAAAAACTTATAAAGAAGCTGTAAGTGCACGTTGGTGCATGGAAAAACCGATTCCTGAAAAAATGGCTGATTTAGTTATCATGAACGCAACAGAAGATGTTGAAAAAATCGCTTCTATGGTTGATTTTGTTTTCTGTGCAGTTGATATGAATAAAGATGAAATCAAAGCTCTTGAAGAAAAATATGCTAAAGCTGAATGTCCCGTTGTTTCAAACAACAGCGCTCACAGAGGAACACCTGACGTTCCCATGCTTCTTCCTGAACTCAATGCAGACCATGCAAAAATTATCGAAGCACAGAGAAAACGTCTCGGCACAAAACGTGGTTTCATTTCAGTAAAACCCAACTGTTCTCTCCAGGGTTATGTTCCTGCATTGTTCCCTCTTTCAAAATTCGGCATTAAAGATGTTCTTGTTTGCACATATCAGGCTATTTCCGGTGCAGGTAAAACTTTTGAAACATGGCCTGAAATGGTAGATAACGTTATCCCCTTCATCGGTGGCGAAGAACAGAAGAGTGAACAGGAACCCCTTAAAATCTGGGGTACAGTTGAAGGCGACCACATTGAAAACGCAACTTCTCCCAATTTTACAGCACAGTGCATCCGTGTTCCTGTTTCTGATGGTCATATGGGCGCAGTTTTTGCAAGATTTGAAAACAAACCCTCAATTGAAGAAATCAAGGAAATCTGGAAAAACTACGCAGGCAGAGCTCAGGAACTTGAACTCCCCTCTGCTCCCAAACAGTTCCTTAACTATTTTGAAGAAGATAATATGCCCCAGACAAAACTTTGCCGCGACCTTGAAAACGGTATGGCAATTTCTATCGGCAGACTTCGTGAAGATACTCAGTATGACTACAAATTTGTATGTCTTTCACACAACACATTGAGAGGCGCTGCAGGCGGTGCTGTTCTTATGGCAGAACTCCTTTGTGCTGAAGGTTATATGGATTAATTTCAACTTTTTAGGAGGATTTTCCAATGAAAGAAACTTTATTTACCGGTGCCGGCGTTGCTATTGTTACTCCTTTTGACAAAAACATGGACGTTAATTACAGACGTCTTGGAGAACTTATTGACCAGCAGATTGAAGAAGGTACCGATTCTATCGTAATTGCAGGTACAACTGGCGAAGCATCTGTGCTTTCAACTTTTGAACACATTGACGTTGTTAAATATGCTGTTGATGTTGCAAACAAAAGAGTACCCGTTATTGCAGGTGCAGGCAGTAACTCAACAAAATATGCTGTAAGACTTGCAAATGAATGTGAAAATGCAGGTGTAGATGGTCTTCTTATGGTAACACCTTACTATAACAAAACTTCGCAGAAAGGTCTTATTGAGCACTACAACTACATTGCTGAAAGAGTTAACACTCCTATCATTCTTTACAACGTTCCTTCAAGAACAGGTGTTAACATTCTTCCCGAAACTTATGCAGTTCTTGCTGAGAATGAAAAAATCGTTGCAACAAAAGAAGCAAACGCTAACATTTCTGCTCTTGCAAAAACAATGTCACTTTGTGGTGACAGCCTTGACATTTATTGCGGTAACGATGATGAAGTTGCAGCTTTCACAGCTATGGGCGGTAAAGGTTCAATTTCAGTTCTTTCAAACATCTGCCCCAAAGTTGCTCACGATATTGCTCAGCTTGGTGTTGACGGAAAAACAAAAGAATCTGTAAAACTTCAGCTTGAATACACAGAACTTTGTAATGCTCTCTTCTCTGATGTTAACCCCATCCCTGTTAAAGAAGCAATGAATATGATGGGTATGAATGTTGGCGAATGCAGACTTCCTCTTGTTGGTATGACAGATGAAGGCAGAGCAAAACTTCAGGCTGTACTTCAGAAATATAACCTTATTTAAGTTTTAAGTTAAAGGAATTTTAAAATGGTCAATATTTTATTAAGTGGCTGTAACGGAAAAATGGGTAAAACAATTACTGAATGTTCAAAAAGTTTTGAAGATTTAAAAATTGTTTGCGGTACAGATATCAACACAACATCTCACGAATATCCTGTTTATTCCTCCCCTGCCAATATAAAAGAAAAAGTTGATGTAATCATTGACTTTTCACATCCGAGTGCATTGAACGGTATTCTTGAATATGCCAAAAAGACCGGTATCCCTGCAGTTATCTGCACAACAGGTCTTGACGAAAGCCAGAAGCAGGCAATTCTCGATGCTTCAAAAGAAGTTGCTATCTTCTTCAGTGCAAATATGTCTTTAGGTGTTAACCTTATTGCAGAGCTTGCAAGAAAAGCAACCGCAGTGCTCGGAAATCAATTTGATATTGAAATTGTTGAAATGCACCATAATCAGAAAATCGACGCTCCTTCAGGCACAGCTTTAATGCTTGCTGATGAAATCAGCGAAGAATTTGAAAATGCACCTAAATATGAATTTGACAGACATTCAAAACGTGTAAAGAGAACAAAGAACGAAATTGGTCTTCACGCAGTGCGTGGCGGTACAATCGTTGGTGAACATGAAATCATCTTTGCAGGCCAGGATGAAGTTATCAAAATCAGCCACAGTGCAATGTCAAAACAGATTTTTGCAAACGGTTCACTTAATGCTGCTTTATTTATGGCAGGAAAAGAACCTGGTATGTATTCAATGAAAGATATCGTTGCATCAATGTAATCATTTAAACCGAAAGCGTAAAAACTTTCGGTTTTTTTATTTTTAATGAACCTTTAATGTAAAAAAATTTACTATATATATGAAACCGGTTTCAATCTACTTTCGGAGGTGAGAAAATGACGGAATTTGAAAAACTGATTGATAAAAATTTATCTGCAATTGAAAGATTCATAAATTATAAAATCCACAACAAAGACGATGCGCAGGATATTTTACAAGAAGTTCTTTTGGGGGCTTTTAAAAACTTTGAACAATTAAAAAGCAAAGAAACTTTCAAGCCGTGGATCATAGGTATTGCACGAAACAAATGTAATGCTTATTATCGCCAAAAGGAAAGAAATATTGAATTATATATCGATGAATTTTTTGAAAATAAATTAACATACACTCAATTCGGATTATCTGATGACAGTTTAATTGAAGATATTTTTGATTCATTAAGCGAGAAAGACAAACAAATACTAAGACTATCCTTCCTCGAAAATCATTCTCAATCAGAAATTGCAAATATTTTGGACGTCCCCATCGGAACAGTAAAAAGTCGTTTGCATACAGCAAAACAAAATTTCAAACAAAAATATCCATACAGAAAGGTTGATGAATTTATGCATAAACTTCCAAAACTATTGCCTGATTATAAAATAATCGAAACCGATAAAGCACCATTTGAAGTTGAATGCACAGAATTAAAAGGACTGAGTATTATACCTAAAATTAACGAAAAAGTTCTTTGGGGACTTTACAACTATGAAACAAAAAAACTGGAAGAATATTCAGAAACTAAAGTTTCCGGAGAAATTGAAATACACGGAATAGAAGGTGTGGAAATCCTTAGTTTGCGTCACGACCTGATAAACAAGAATGAACAAAAAATTGAATTTGCTGCCCAACTAACAGATACACATTGTCGTTATCTTGCTGCTACATATTATGAAAACAACAAGAAGAAGCAGTTCACTTTTCTTGATGATGTTTTTGTTAAAAATTGGGGCTTTGGTGAAAACAATTGTGGGAATGAAATTCATATTAAATGCAACAACCAAATTGTCAGAAACGCTGATACTATAACAGCAAATATCAATAAAGAATTTTCTGACATTGTCGGACGCTATAACATAGAAATAAATAGTAAAACATATGATACCATCTGTTTGATGAGTTTAGGTCACTTTGATAATTCTATTGTAATTGAACAATATCTTGATAAAAACGGCAGAACAATACTATGGCGAAGATTCAACAAAAATGATTTATTGTTTAAAAAATATAATAAAACATGGTCAGAAATGCTACCCGACAACGAGAAGCTTATCATTAACGGAGAAATATTTGTCCATTGGTATGATTGCATCACTGATTACATTTTATAAAAAAAACTCGTAAGGCTGATAGCCTTACGAGTTTTTGTCTTTTTGTCTGAATAAACTAAACTGTCATATATCTTAAAGTTCTAATTTAAACATCACCATAGTTATTTTATTTCACTGCATTATAAAGAATAATAGCTGCTTTTGGTGTTTCGTTGATTGTGATATCAATACCCTCTGACATAAGTTGTTTGCCTGTTTTCTGCTGTTTTACATCAGGTAAATCATAATCATAGATTTCATATAAAGTGTCACTTTCAAGACCATTCAAGACAAGATGATACGTATTATTATTTACATTTTCTCTTTTATAAATAAGTGCCATACCCTCTTGTGCATCTGTGTCAAACTGCATTGCAAGATATTTTTCTGTATCTGTACCACCATATGTTAAAGGATAATAATTTCCTACCATATTTTTTCTGATGTCAAAATAGCTGAGTCTTTGTGAGCAGGAAATCATATTTGTTCTGTCTGCATATTCACCATCAACATATGCACAAGTGCCATTATAAGGAATCCAGAAAGAAATTCCGTAGGTATGAGCTTGTGTTGCTTCTACGATATCGGGTTTTGAATTACCTTCACCATCCATACAGTTGTAGTCACTTCTCCAGAGCGGAATACCTCTCCTTGACATTTCAATATCAAGACGTTTACCGCCTGAAGCACAATTATCAAGCGTAAGTCCCGGAATTTCTTCTAACAAAGTATCAAGGAATTTATAAAAGTTTGTTACATAATGGTTTTCTACTATACCAATTCTTCCGTCAGACCATGCTTTATCAGCTCTCTGCCAATACGGAAGCAACGGAACATTACTGTCAAGCCTTAAACATTTTACGCCATTAAAACGAAGTGATTCAAGCATAAAATCAGTTATGTAATTATAACAATCATCGTTTGCAAAGTTAACTACACTACTTGACTCCTCTTCTTTATCCAAAATAAGCCAACCGTCTTTATCAATCAGATCATTATACATAGCTGAATCTGTATAACAACGCTCTATTTCATACCAGATAAGAAGCCCCATTCTTCTTTCTTCAAGAAGTTTTGAAATTTCTCCAAATCCGTCAGGGAAACGTTCAGGGTCAGCATACCAGCTACCTACACTATCGCTCCAATCGTTACGAATCGGATACCAACCGGCATCTACCCAGGCATAGTCAAGAGAATATGTCCATTCTTCAGGAATATTTTTGATGTTCTGAATAACATCTTCTTCGGTTGTTCCTGCAACTTCAACACCAATACCGGTTGTTACAATCTGTTTTGTCCCCTCCGGATAAACACAGTTAATTGTATAATCTCTGAAACAGTTAAAACCTTTAAGAGCATTATCGCCACTATAAAATGTAAGAGAAATCAGTGGTGAACGGATTTCTTCACCAGGCAAAAGATATCCCAGGAATCTTTCCTGCCTTGCCTCAACTTTAACTTCATCACTTCTCTGTGCAAGAGATGTGTACCATTGACCGGACCAACCAACAGCAAGCACAACGCCACAATCTTCACCAAGAATATTGAAATAAGGCATAAATGAATCTGTTCTGCCTCCATTAGCGGTAAAAACCATAGGCAAGGTTGCAAGTTCAGATTTCATAAGTTCAAAATCATCAGGTGCAGGGTCAGAGCCTTTACTGAAATAAACATCTGATTTTTCACCTGTGGGAAGTTTGCAATCTGCACCATTTACACTCGAAATAACAGAAGATCTCTCTTCACCATTATTTTTAATATAAACTACCCAATCGCAGGAAGCACTTTCTTCATAAATTGTAGCTTCAACAGTTGCTACAATATCACTTTTGTTGTGTGTAACAGTTATATATGTAGTTTTACCACCGCGGTATACTTCGCCTGATTCACTTTCTTCGCTGAAAGAAAAAGACCAGTTCTTGATATTATTTTTAAAGCTTCTGCCTGCTACTTTAAAATCATAGGCAGGGTTTTCTGTTGATAAGACATTCTCATCAAACCATTCACGACACATTGCTTTTTCTTCTTCAGTTACAGCATATTCACTTTTGTCCATTGATTCAAAAGAAATATCTGTTGTTGAGCTCATATCCATTGCTGCTCTGTCAACCCAGAGTTTAAAGTTGGAATCCTGAACCGCAAAGGCTGAAATCACAAAAAGAAGTGCCTGAATAAGTGAAATAACAGCACGCATAAAATCTCTCCTTTTAATTTGTTATTAACATTATATCACAGGTGTTTTTTCTTTTCAAGTTAACAAAGCGTCACATTGTGCGCACAATGTGCCACAATGTGCACCAGAGATAGAGAAAGAGTAAGAGTAAGAGATAAAGTTATATATAGAAAAAGAAAGCCGCTTTTCCGAGAGAAGGAAAAGCGGTTTTAAAAAAACAATTATTTAAGTTTTTCTGTGAAGTCTGACATCATGTCAGCAATTTTTATCTGCTGTGGACAAACCGCCTCGCAGGATTTACAGCCGATACAGGCAGATGGACGTTTATCCTCAGGCAATGATGAAATTTCAAGAGAAACAAGAAAACTTGGTCCCCTATAGCATATTTCATTATATTGTGAAATAAAGCGAGGAATGTTAAGTTCCATCGGACAATGGTTTGTGCAATAACTGCATTCTGTGCAAGGAAGTGAGTTTTTAGCAATCATTGTTTCTGCAATTTTGAAAAGTGCATTGGTTTCATTTTCGTCAAGAGGCTTTTCTCTTTCAAAATATGAGATGTTTTCTTCAAGTTGCTTAAAATTCGACATACCTGAAAGCACCATCTTAACTTCAGGGAATTGCTGAAGAAAACGGAAAGACCATTCAATGATGTTTGCTTCAGGTCTGAATTTTTTAAGCTCACTCGTATCTTCATCAGTAAGTTCTGCAAATTTACCACCACGAAGCGGTTCCATAACCCAGACAGGAATATCCCACTTACGAAGTAATTCCATTTTTGCCTTTGCATCTTGGAATGACCAGTCAAACCAATTAAGCTGAATCTGACAAAACTCCATATCTTTTCCGTAAGCTTCAAGAAAACGCTTTAAAACGGGCAAGCTACCATGTGCAGAGAAGCCAAGGTGTTTAATCCTGCCATTTTCTTTCTGCTTTTTAAGGTAGTCAAAAATGCCATATTCCGGATTAAGATAAGCATCGATATTTACCTCGCAAACATTATGGAACATATAAAAATCAAAATATTCCATACCTGTTTTTTCAAGCTGTTTTTCAAAAACCTCTTCCACTTTATCAACAAGTGAAGAATCATAGCCGGGAAATTTTGTTGCAATGTAAAAACTATCACGTGGATATTTGCTGAGAATTTTTCCCATAACTATTTCTGAACGACCTGCATGGTAACCCCATGCAGTATCAAAATAGTTAATGCCTTTTTTAAACGCATACTCAACCATTTTTTCAGTTTCAATTTCCTCAATGAATGGATTTCCGTAACCGTCACCCGGCAAACGCATACATCCCAGACCTAATGAAGAAAGTTTTTTGCCTTTAAATTCTTTATAAATCATATTTTTCTACCTTATAACATACTGATTTGTTCTTCTGCTTCACCTGCATCTTCAGCACTGAGTAACATACCCAGAGCAGGAAGATTTTTCGTTTTATATCTGTATGGTTTTGCGAACTCACCTTGTTTGTAATCCCTTACACTATAAAGCTTCTGATCTTTTTTAAGTGTCATAACAGAAACACCAATTGTGTCTTTGGTAGTTTTGGGAGTGATAACACCCGTATTGATAAGCAAATGTCTGCCGGCAGAAGAAATGAGAACAACCTCTTTATCTTCTTCAATGTATTTGACACCGACAAGTGGTGACTTATCACTATAAGCCTTTATAAGCTTTTTACGGTTAGTCTTTGTTTCGTATGATTTCAAATCAACCTTTGCAACCTTACCGTTTTCGAAGAAGAACATTACATAACCTTTATAGTCAGTTGTTGCAATCATATGAATTGCAGTTTCCCCTTCTTCCATATCAAGGCGGGAACCTACAAATTCACCTAAATTGCTTGCTTTTGTTTCATCAAAATCATTAGCTTTAGCTTTATAAACCTGACACTTGTTTGTAAAG
>JAZSJD010000057.1:0-29226 GCA_045534165.1 Acutalibacteraceae bacterium
CTTTTGGTTGGTGCTGTATGTCTTGCAATTCTCATAATTTATCCCAGATTTGAAAAACGTGTACCGCCATCACTTATTGCAGTTGTGGTTGGTGCGCTTATGGTAAAATTCATTCCCGGTCTTGATGCGGGCGTTTTCACAATCGGCGAACTTTACACAATCCCCACAGGCTTACCCTCACTTAACGTCGGCTCAATTGATTTCAGTTTCCATAAAATTTCAGAGCTTCTTCCTGATGCTTTTACAATCGCAATTTTAGCGGCAATTGAATCACTTTTGTCATGCGTTGTGGCAGACAGTATGGTTAACTCAAAGCATAATTCAAATGCAGAACTTGTAGCACAGGGTGCAGGTAATATTGTATCAGTTCTTTTCGGCGGTATTCCCGCAACAGGTGCTATTGCAAGAACTGCGGCAAACGCAAAAAATGGTGGAAGAACTCCCGTGGCAGGAATGGTACACGCAGTCGTTTTAGTGCTTGTTCTTTTATTCCTTATGCCTTATGCAGAGCTTATTCCCATGCCTGCAATTGCGGCAATTCTTTTTATGGTTGCTTACAATATGAGCGAATGGAAAAAGTTTGTGCATATCGTAAAAACTGCACCTAAGAGCGACACAATCGTTATGGTTCTGACATTTGGTCTTACTGTTATTTTTGACCTTGTTGTTGCAATTGAAGTAGGTATGATTCTTGCGGCTTTGTTGTTTATTAAACGTATGAGTGAGGAAGCAGGAGTTAAAGGTTGGAAGTATGTTGAAGACGAAAATGACAGTGACAGCATTGATATGAAAAATGTTCCCGAGCATGTACGCGTTTATGAAGTAAGCGGTCCTTTGTTCTTTGGTGTTGCAGATAAAATATTGGATATTAAATTTAAAGATTATACCAAATGTCTTGTTCTTCGTATGAGAGCAGTACCTTCTGTTGATGCAACGGCACTTGCAAGCCTTGAGAGTCTTTACAGAAAATGTAAGGAAAAAGATATTACTCTTATATTCTCTCATGTTAATCAGCAACCTCTTAATGCTATGAAAAAATCAGGTCTCTTTGACAAAGTTGGCAGAAATCATTTTTGCAACCACATTGATGATGCTCTGAAAATTGCATCTAAAATCAAATAATTTAAAATACCCTCATATGAGGGTATTTTTTTATAGACAAAAAAATAAATAAATGTTATAATATTGTAATTATTGGTGAAGGAGGGAAAAGAATGTTTTTTGATGTTGCAATTATCGGCGGAGGAGTTTCAGGTCTTGTTTCAGCCATTGAAGTTAAAAGAAATTATCCGCAGAAATCTGTTGTTATTTTTGAAAAACTGGACCGTGCAGGTAAAAAAATTCTTGCAACCGGCAACGGAAGATGTAACCTTGATAATCTCACAGCAACGAAAGAAGACTATAATTCTCCCTCGTTTGTATTTTTTGCTCTTAAAGAATATACACCACAGTCAAATCTTGATTTTTTTAAAAGTATGGGTTTAATGACTGTTTGTGATTCTGAGGGCAGAGTTTACCCTCGCAGTAATTCCGCTTCAAGTGTGCTTGATGCGCTTCGTTTTGAAACAGAAAAACTGGGAATAAAAATCATCTTTGAAAAAGTTGAAAAAATTGAAAAGAAAGATGTTTTTATCATTAATAATATAAAAGCGGAAAAAGTTATTATGTGTTGTGGCGGATGTTCTTCTCCCTCCCAGGGAAGTGACGGTTCAGGCTTTGAGCTTGCAAAAAAAATAGGTCACAGAATAACACCCCTTTATCCGTCACTTGTGCAGATTACAACAGACACACGTTTTACAAAACCACTTAAAGGTGTGCGTGTGAAAGGTAAACTGACACTTAAGGAAAAAGAAAAAATCATAGGCTCGTCAGAGGGGGAAATTTTATTTGCAGATTATGGTTTATCAGGAATTGCAACCATGGATTTGTCCCGATTCTTAAGGAAAATTTCAAACAAAGAAGATGCAAGAATCTATCTCGATATGGCTTGTGATATGGAAGAAAAAGAGCTTTCTTTCTATCTGATTTCTCATAGACAGAAAAATCCCCATCTTGAATGTGAAAACTTTTTATCAGGAATTCTTCCGAAAACAATGGGTAAAGCCATTATGAAAAAATGCGGAATTTTCCTTGGGGATAAAGTGGAAAAATTAACAGATAAAGATATTGAAAATATTATCAGTAGCATCAAAAATTTTGAGTTCAAAGTAACCGGCACTAAAGGCTTTGATTTTTCTCAGGTAACATCAGGCGGAATTGATTTGAAAGAAGTTGATAAATCTACGCTGATGTCAGAAAAAGTAAACGGACTTTATTTCTGCGGAGAAATTTTGGATGTAGATTCACGTTGCGGTGGCTTCAATCTTCATTGGGCGGTAAGCTCAGCCAGGTTGGCAGCACAGTTGAAAGGATAAAAAATGATCAGAATTAATTCAATTAAAATGCCTCTTGAGAGTGAGGATAATGACCTGAGAAATGCAGTTTCAAAAACTCTCAGAGTTAAAAGTGAAGATATAGATTTTGTGAGAGTTTTCAAACGCTCTGTTGACAGCAGAGATAAAGAAAATGTTTTCTTTGTTTATTCTGTTGATGTGGGTGTCAAGAACGAAAGTAAAATTCTCAAAAAATGTTCTTCAAACAAAAATGTTCTCGAAATTAAAGAATATGAATATGTTCTTCCCGAAAACAAAAGAAAAAGCAATCTCCGTCCTGTAATTGCAGGCTTTGGTCCGGCTGGTATGTTTGCAGCTTTGACTCTTGCACGTTCAGGACTTAAACCTCTTGTTTTGGAGAGAGGTAATGATGTTGATACAAGAACTAAAGACGTAAGTATTTTCTGGACAGAAAGAAAATTAAACACAGAATCCAACGTTCAGTTCGGTGAAGGTGGTGCAGGAACATTTTCTGACGGAAAGCTTACAACAGGTATCAAAGATCCGTTGTGCAGACATTGTCTGAATGAACTTGTAAAACATGGAGCACCTGAAGATATTCTTTATAATGCAAAGCCTCACATCGGTACAGATAAATTAAAAGACGTTGTCAAAAACATAAGACGTGAAGTTTTATCTTTGGGAGGAGAAATTCTTTTCGGAGCAAAACTTACCGATATTATAGTGTTTAACGGTGTTATCCAGGGCATAACTTATGAGCAGAATTCAAAAACTTATGATTTCGAAACAGACACACTTGTTCTGGCAGTAGGACATTCTGCAAGAGATACAATAACAATGCTCTATAACAAAGGCATTAAAATGATGCAGAAAGCTTTTTCTGTGGGAGCCAGAATTGAACACCCGAGAGAATTTATAGATAAAGCCCAATATGGGTCTTTTGCAGGACATCCCAAGCTTGGCGCTGCGGATTATAAAATGGCTTGTCATCCACCCCATGGCAGAGGTGCATATACTTTTTGTATGTGTCCCGGCGGTACGGTTGTTGCTTCGTCTTCTGATGAAGGTGGGGTAGTTGTTAACGGTATGAGTGAATTCAGCCGTGACGGAGAAAATTCAAACTCAGCTTTGTTGGTTGGAATTGAACCGGAAGATTTTCCTGATGAACATCCTCTTTCAGGCTTTGTTCTGCAAAGGGATATTGAAGAAAAAGCTTATCTGTATGGCGGAAGCAATTATGCTTCACCTGCGCAGTTGGTTGGAGATTTCCTTAATGATAAAAAGAGTGTTAAGTTAGGCGGAGTTAAACCCACTTGTCCCACAGGTGTTGAGTGTGCCGATTTAAGGCAGGTTCTTCCTAAAAAAGTTACAGATACACTTTCAGATGCACTTCTTAAAATGAACAATATGCTTTCAGGTTTTGCAATGCCTGAAGCAGTTTTAACAGGTGCAGAAACAAGAAGTTCATCTCCCGTAAGAATTTTACGCGATGAATTTTTCCAGACAAATGTCAGCGGGCTTTTCCCGTCAGGAGAAGGCGCAGGGTATGCAGGAGGAATTGTTTCTGCTGCAGTGGACGGAATTAAATGTGCTCACGCAGTACTTAATGATGAATCATAAAGGTTGATGAAAATGGAAACAAAAAGAATTGTTGTTAAAGTGGGAACTTCAACTCTCACTCACAAAACAGGCAGACTTAACATAAGACGTGTTGAGCAATTGGTAAAAACACTTGCAGATTTGCAGAATGCAGGCAACCAGATTATGCTTGTTTCAAGCGGTGCAATCGGCTTGGGTATGAGCAAATTGGGTATGACACAGAAACCTACCGATACACCAACAAAGCAGGCATGTGCAGCAGTAGGTCAATGCGAATTGATGTATCTTTATGATAAACTTTTTTCAGACTATTCTCTTAATGTGTCGCAGATACTTTTAACAAAATATGTTTTGCTTGAAGACAGAAAGAAGAACGTTGAAAATGCAGTTGAAAGACTTCTTGAATTAGGTACAATTCCTGTTGTTAATGAAAACGACACAGTTGCAATTGATGAACTTGAACTTGAAATGGGCGAAAATGATTCTCTTGCAGCGATTATGGCAAAAGTTGCAAAAGCAGATATGCTTGTAATTCTTTCAGATATAGACGGTCTTTACGATAAAAACCCGAAAGAAAATGAAGATGCTCACCTGATAAAAGTTGTTGATGGTGTTACTGAAGAAATGAAACTTGGCGCAGGTGGTGCAGGTTCATCTCTCGGCACAGGCGGAATGATAACAAAACTCAAAGCCGCTGAAATTGCAAATGAAGCGGGCATTGATATGGTAATTATGAATGGTGATAAACCTGAAAAATTATATGACCTTCTAGAAGGAAAACCCATCGGCACATATTTCAAGGGGGTGAAGAAATGAGTTATATACTCACTCTTGGCGAAAATGCAAAAAAAGTTAAATCTCAGTTAATGACAGCATCAACAGGCAAGAAAAATGATGCACTTCTGAAAATTTCGGAAGAACTTAAAAATAACATAGATTTAATTATAGAAAAAAATAACATTGACCTTGAAAATGCCGAAAAAAACGGTATGTCAAAGTCGATGCTTGACAGATTAAAGCTTGATGAAAAAAGAATTCTTGCAATTGCAAATGCTTGTGTGAATCTTTCAAAGCTTGATGACCCTGTGGGTGAAGTAACAGGTGGCGGAGTACGTCCCAACGGAATGAAAATTCAGAAAGTAAGAGTTCCCATGGGCGTTATCGGTATTATTTACGAAGCACGTCCAAATGTTACGGTTGATGCTGCTTCATTGTGCCTTAAAAGCGGTAACACAGTAATTTTACGTGGCGGTAAAGAAGCTTTTGAGAGCAATAAAATTCTGATGAAGTTAATGAGAGATGCTGTTGAAAAAGCAGGTTTCTCACCTGATATTATGCAGTTGGTTGAAGATACTTCAAGAGAAACTGCAACAGAAATGATGAAGCTTAACGGATATATTGATGTTCTGATTCCTCGCGGTGGCGCAGGACTTATTTCTTCGGTTGTTAAGAATGCAACTGTTCCCGTTATTGAAACAGGTACAGGTAACTGCCACATTTATGTTGATGAAAGTGCAGACCTTGAAATGGCGGTCAATATTCTAAACAATGGTAAAACACAAAGACCTTCTGTTTGCAATGCACTTGAAAGTCTGCTTGTACATCAGAATATTGCAGAAAAATTCTTGCCTTTGGCAAAAGCGAAGCTTAATGAAAGTCAGGTAGAAATCAGAGGTTGCGAAAAAACAAAAGAAATTCTCTCAGATATTGCCCTTGCAACAGAAGAAGATTATGCAACAGAATTTCTTGATTATATAATTTCGGCAAAAGTTGTGGCTGATATTGATGAAGCAATTTCTCATGTTTCAAAATACACAACAGGTCACTCCGAATGTATTGTAACTAAGAATCTTGAAAACGCTGAAAAATTCCAGGCAGAAATCGATGCGGCAGCAGTATATGTGAATTGTTCAACACGTTTTACTGATGGCGAAGAATTCGGTCTTGGCGCAGAAATAGGAATTTCAACACAAAAACTTCACGCAAGAGGACCTATGGGACTTCGTGAACTTACAACAACAAAATACTTAATTACAGGAAAGGGACAAATAAGGTGATGAAAATGGAAAACAATTTTAATCCGGTACTCAGATTTGTAGCAGTAAGCGACGTTCATTATAAAGATGAACGTTCAAAAGAAACAGAACGTATGGAAAAAGCTATGCAGGCTGCATACAGAATTGCAGAAGAACATCCTACATACAAAAATCTTGATGCACTTGTAGTTGTTGGTGACTTTGCTAACAGAGGCGAACAGTGTCAGATGGATTTGTTCAAGGAAACTCTCCAGAATTTCACAAAAGAAGAAACAAAGAAAATTATGCTTATTTCAAGCCATGAGTTCCATGGACCGGAAGGAATGGAAGGCGGATATTCTCGTTTTGAAAACACATTCGGTCAGAAAGGTGACCAGCATAACGTAATCAACGGTTTCCACTTTATTTCTGTTTCATCAAACAATGGTGCAGGTTTCAAAGAAGATAAAGTTGCATTTATGGCAGAAGAACTTGAAAAAGCAGCTGCTGATGACCCGAAGAAACCTATTTTTGTTTTCCAGCATCCTCACATTCAGTCAACAGTTTACGGTAGCTGTCTCTGGGGTGAAAGCGATTTCACAGCAACAATGATGAACTACCCTCAGATTATCGATTTCTCAGGTCATTCACATGCTCCCATCAATGACCCACGTTCAATTCATCAGCTTCACTTCACATCTCTCGGTACAGGTACACTTTCATATTTTGAACTTGATGAGTTTGATACAATTTACGGTACAATTCCTCCCAATGATGAAGAAGCAGCACAGATGACAATTGTTGAAGCAGATGCAGAGGGCAGAGTACGTATTTATCCTTACGATGTGCTTACAGACAACTTCTTCCCCAGAGTATGGAAAATTGACAGACCCTACGACCCCGATTCATTCCTTTACACAGATGCAAAACGTTATGCAAATGCAGAGAAAGTTTACTTCACAGGAAACGAAAAAATTGAAATCGCTGCAGAAGCAAACGAATGCACAGTTACATTTGAACAGGCAAAATGTGATGATGAATATGTAAACGGTTATGAAATTACTGTAAGAAGAAAATCAGACGGACTTATTGAAAGACATCTTGCAGTATGGTCAAGCTACTATATTTATAATATGCCTGAAACAGTAACACAGAAAATTGAAAAACTTAAAGCAGATACAGAATATATCCTTGAAATCAAAGCATACGGTTTCTGGAAAAACTATTCAGAAAAAATTTCAAAAGAATTCAAAACAAAATAATTCAAACGAAAAACGGATAGCCGATTGGCTATCCGTTTTTGTTGTGTTTTCATTTTGAATGTTTGTTTTTTTATTATTTCTCTGATTCTTGTTTAGGGTTGAAGCAATCATCATCCCACCTGATAATGTTTGTATCAATATACTCCCATATTTTATCGTAGTCCCTGTCGCTGCGTATAATATGGTTGTGAAAAGAGCGCTGCCAAATGTTCTTTTTGTACTCACGATTGCAGTATCGCTTCAGTAGTGATACGAATTTTGAGCTTTCATTATTGTAGGGTGCGGCGGTTTGCGACGCACCGTTATAACCAGTAATGCTTAAAATCATATGGAAATGATTTGGCATAATTATGTATTTGTCTATTTTAATATGAGAATATTTTTGGTTCATCATAACGATATATTTATGGAGAATTTTTCCATATTCAGATAATATCATTTGCGGTGTGTCGAAATCGCCACACCCTACGATTTCACCCAATAAATTTTCTTTGTTTTTTACACACATGGTTATAAAATATGCTCCGGGAGAGGAATAATCGTAATTTTTCAACCGTGTTTGTTTTCTTTCAGGCAAGTCCATAAAATGCAATTATTTAATTTCAGCTTTCCAGGCGTATTCGAATGTTTCGCCTGCGTCAAGAGATTGGATTCCTCTTTTTTCTGAAACATCATTTTTGATTTCGTATGAATCGTTTACACCCCACCAGGGTTCAATGCAAACATAAGGTGCGCCGGGTTTTGCCCATACACCGAGGAAAGGTGCATCACCCATATCAAAGTGAAGAATTTCTTCACCACTCTGGCTTTTAAGTGTTAAACCTTTTGATTTGAAACCGTTAAGTATGAGAGCATCTTCAACGAAAATATCCTTTGTGATAACAACTTCTTTTGCGTTATCAAGGAGTGGTTCATCAAAAACTGCAATAATTGCGTTTTTATCAATTCTTTCAGTAACAAGGGTTTCGTTTTCGTCAAAAATTATGCTGTCACCAACTTCAATGTTAAATCCGGGATGAGCACCAAGAGAAAAATACATTGTTTTATCGTCAATGTTTTTTACAATGTGGTTTACTTTAAGACCCTCATTATCAAGCTCGAAAGTAACATAAAGTTCAAATTTAAAGGGATACATTGCAAGAGTATCTTCGTCAAAAGTCTGGAAGAAAACAGCTTTTGTATCTTCTTTTGATACAAGTTCAAAGCTACGTTTTCTTGCAAAACCATGTTTCTGCATGGAATATTCAACACCGTTATAACGGTATTTATCATCAAGCAATTTTCCGATAAAGGGAAAAAGGATAGGTGACTGACCATACCAGATTTCTTCTTTACCATACCAAATATATTCTTTGCCTGTGTCTTTTTTAATAAGGCTGTGAAGCTCTGCTCCATTGTGGTTTATTTCTGCAGTGAAAATTTCATTTTCAATTTTTGTAAACATTTCAAAAACTCCTTTAAGTTTTTTTGTTACAGAAAGTATATCATAATAAAATTAGTTTTACAACACCTATAAGGGTGGATTTTCATAGGATAATATGATAAAATACTCTTCATGGTGGTGTGAAAATGAAAAAGATTAATTCTTTAAATCTGTGCCTTACTTTTGCAGGATGTTTTTTAGGCGCAGGATATGTTTCGGGACAAGAGCTGTGGCAGTTTTTTTCATCTTTCGGAAAGATGGGATACATAGGTCTTTTGTTGGCAGTAGTGTTGCAGGTGTTGTTCGGAATTGTACTGATACGCCTTGCAATGAAAACAGGTATATCCGAAATGGATAAAATTATTATTAATCAGGAAAAACCTGTTTTGAGAAAAATCTTTGCTTTTTTACAAGAACTTTTTCTTTTTGGAATATTTGTGATAATGGCTGCAGGGGCAGGTGCGTTGTTTGAACAGGTTTTTTCAATTCCTTTGTGGGTGGGAAGCCTGATATTTTGCATTATTGTAGCTTTGTTTGCAATGAAAGGTGTAGGTGCAATGGTAGGTGTATTTTCAGCCTTTGTGCCGATCCTTGTTGCAGTTACCGTAGGCATCTGCGTGTTTACACTTGTGAAAAACGGTTTTCCGCAGATAACCACAGCACAGACAACAGAAAAAAATCCTCTTCTTTCAAATTGGTTGTTAAGTTCTTTCTCTTTTGTGTCTTATAACATTTTCGGCTCAATCGGAATTCTGACACCTCTGAGAGAAAAGATCGAAAAGAAGAATACAGTCTTTAAAGGTGTTATTTCAGGGGGTATATTCCTGTTTGTAATTGCATTGGGGATATTGCTCGTAACGGGAAGTTTTTCAGAGAGTGTTAAAACTGAACTTCCTATGCTTTATGTGGCAGAAAAAATTAATCCTGTTCTTGGCTATGTATATGCTTTTCTTCTTTTCGGAGGAATGTTGGGTACATCACTTTCGAGTGTGGTGGCACTGACCACTTATGCTGAAATTAAAAAGCCCGCTCTGAAGAAAAAACGCTTTTTATTAACATTTGCTTTGTGTATTGTTGGAATGCTGTTGAGCATAATAGGTTTTTCTGATCTGATAAGCTTTATTTATCCTGTTTTCGGATATCTTGGTTTTGCAGCATTGATAATGATTTTAATAAATTATTTAAAAACCAAGAGTTGCAGATGATTGAAAAATGTGGTAAAATATATTGTTAATTAAAAATCACGGAGATATAAAAATGAGCCGCAAAAAATGGATTTTCTCAAAATTTGATAAAGAATATGCAGCAGACATTGCCGAAAGGTACGAATTAAGTCCTTTTGCGGCGGTGCTTTTGGCAAGCAAAAATTTTGAAGATGAAGAATTGGAAAGCTTTTTAAGCGAAGAAAATTCATTTATTGTGGACCCCTATGAACTTCCCGATATGGATAAGGCTGTTTCAAGAATAAACAAAGCCATAGAAAATTGTGAAAGAATTATGGTTTATGGTGATTATGATGCAGACGGTGTAAGTTCAACAGCATTGTTGTATCTTTATCTCAGCTCTTTAGGTGCTGATGTTCAATATTATATTCCCGACAGACTTACTGAAGGCTATGGTATGAACCTTGATGCAGTAAGGGTTATCAAAGAACGTGATGTGAATTTAATTATAACTGTAGATAACGGAATAAGTGCCGTTCTGGAAGCTGAAAAAATAAAAATGCTCGGCATGGACCTTGTTATAACCGACCACCACAGACCGGGGGATGTTCTGCCGGATGCTGTTGCAGTTGTTGACCCTTACAGAGAAGGTTATGAAGGTGCTTTCAACGAGTGGGCAGGCGTTGGTGTTGCCTATAAACTTATTGAAGCTTTGTCAGATTGTGATGAAGAAGTTTTTGATGAATATGCTGATTTGGTTTCAATAGGAACAATCGGTGATGTAGTACCCCTTAAAAGCGAAAACAGAAGTTTTGTTAAATGCGGAATTGAAAAACTGAACAGGTCTGTCCGCCCCGGTATAAATGCGTTGCGTGAAGTGACGGGTATGTTATCTCACGATCTGAGTGCATCAAATGTTGCTTTCACAATTGTTCCGAGAATCAATGCAGCAGGCAGAATGGGAAGCGCAGACAGAGCAATAAAACTTCTTTTAAGTGAAGATGAAAACGAAGCAAAATATCTGGCAGAAGAAATAAATCAGGCTAATATTTCAAGACAGCAGATTGAATCAAAAATCATAGCAGAAGCAGAAGAAAAAATTGAAAACTGCAAAAATATGGCTTTTGACAGAGTTATTGTTGTTGATGGTGAAGATTGGCACAGCGGTGTTATAGGAATTGTTGCAGCAAGACTTACTGAAAAATATGCACGACCCTGCCTTGTTATAGGGACAAAAGACGGTATAGGAAAAGGTTCGGGAAGAAGCATAGATGGTTTTTCTCTTTTTGAGTCTTTATCAGCAGTAAGTGACTGCCTTGTTCATTTTGGTGGCCATACTCTGGCAGCAGGCTTTGAAATAGAGCAGGATAATATAGATGAATTCAGAAAAAGAATCAATGAGTATGCAGCACAGATTGAAATGCCTGTACCACAGCTCAGAATTGATTGCAGAATAAGTCCCAAATATATAAATGTGGATTTGTTGCAGGAACTTCAGCTTCTTGAACCTTTCGGAGCAGGTAACAGCCAACCTGTTTTTGCAATGATGGGTATGAAAATAGAAAAAACAGAAGGTCTTTCACAGAATAAGCATACGAAACTGACACTTTCAAAAGGTGATTGCAGAGTTGTGGCAATGCGTTTCGGAGTTTCTCCGGAAATGTTGGATTTCACTCAGGGTGATACAGTTGATTTAGCTGTTATTCTTGATAAAAATGAATATATGGGAACGGTTAAAGTTTCAATAATTGTACGTGATATACGTTTTTCAAACCTTGATGAAGACGGTATTATCAGGTCGGAAAAAATTTACGAAAAGTTCAGACGTAAAGAAGCTTTGTTGCCTGAAGAAAAAGAACTTATTTATCCCGACAGAGAGTTTATAGGAAAAGTTTTCAGAGTTTTACGTCAGGGTATCTGGAACAAAAGCGACGAGGCTTTGTGCTACAGAATTGAAGAAAAAGCCGAAAGAATTTGTGCAGTCAGAGTTGCAGTTGATGTATTGGAAGAAATGGGACTTATTGTCCGTGATAAGAAAAATAAAACAATCAGCCTTGCTGAAAATCAGACGAAAGTAGATTTGTCTGATTCATCAATTCTGAAAAGTATTGTGGGGTGAACTGAATGTCAGAAGAAAATGGTTACAAACAGTTAAGAGAAAAACTTGTAAAGAATTTCACTGCTGAAGAAGTAGAAAAATTTGATAAAGCCTATAATTTTGCAAACGAGGCTCATGACGGACAGCTTCGCTATTCAGGTCAGCCTTATATTATTCACCCCATTGCAGTTGCTTCAATTCTTGTTGATTTATGTATGGACTATCAATCAGTTGTTGCAGCACTCCTTCACGATACTGTTGAGGATACAGATGTGTCTTTGGAAAAAGTCAAGAGTGAATACGGAGAAGATGTGGCAAAGCTTGTTGATGGTGTTACGAAATTAGGTAAAGTTCCTCTTTCAACACGAGAAGAAGAACAAGCTGAAAACATAAGAAAAATGTTGCTTGCTATGAGTGAGGATATCAGAGTTATTATTATCAAGCTTGCAGACAGACTTCATAATATGCGAACTCTTGAATTTATGCGTCCTCAGAAAAGACGTGATAAAGCTCTTGAAACACTTGAAATTTATGCACCTCTTGCTCACCGTCTCGGTATCAGAACAATCAAGGAAGAGCTGGAAGATCTGGCAATCGGTTTCCTTGACCCTGTAGGATATAAAGAGATTGAAACAAATCTGGGCAACCAGATGGAAGAAAGGCAACAGTTTCTTGAAGATATAAAAGTTAAAATAAAAGAAAGAATTTCAGAAATCATTCTTAATCCTCACATTGCAGGACGAATCAAGAGTGTTCACGGCATTTACCGTAAAATGTATATGCAGAACAAGGATTTCGGAGAAATTTATGATATCTATGCCGTAAGAATTATTGTGGATTCAGTTATCGATTGTTATAACTGCCTTGGCGTTATTCACGATATGTTCACTCCTATTCCCGGCAGATTCAAAGATTATATTTCAACTCCCAAACCTAATATGTATCAGTCTTTGCACACAACTGTTATCGGCAGAGACGGAATTGCTTTTGAAGTACAGATAAGAACATGGGAAATGCACTATACTGCTGAATACGGTATTGCCGCACATTGGAAATATAAATTAGGTGAAGGCTCAAAAGCTAAAATTGATGAAAGACTTGCCTGGGTAAGACAGCTTATTGAAAACCAGAAAGAGTCCGATGACGTTGAAGAAATTGTTTCAACAATCAAGAGCGATTTTGTGCCTGAAGAAGTTTTTGTTTTCACACCAAAGGGTGATGTTTTCTCACTGCCTGCAGGAGCTACTGTTATTGACTTTGCCTATGCAATACATTCAGCTGTAGGTAACAAGATGGTTGGCGCAAAAGTTGACGGAAGAATTGTACCTATTGATTTTGTTGTGAAAACAGGTCAGATTATAGAAATTCTTACATCTTCTCAGCAGGGTAAGGGACCAAGCAGAGATTGGCTTAAAATTGCAAAAACAAGTTCTGCAAGGGCAAAAATCCGTGGCTGGTTCAAGAAAGAAAGACGAAAAGAAAATATTGAAGAAGGCAGAGCTGAAATTGAAAGAGAATTCAGAAGAAATAAAATTATTCTGGATAATTCAGCTTATGAAGAATTCATTAAAAGCATTGCAGAACGTCAGCATTTACCTAACGTGGACGATTTTTATGCTGCAATCGGTTATGGCGGAATAAGTGTTATAAAAATGTTGCCTCAGATTAAAGAGGCGTATACAAAACTTGCAAAAGCAAACACTCCCGTTGTTGATGAAATTGCTGTTACGGCACCGGCTAAAAAATCAAAAAGCAGCGAAGGTGTTACAGTTGAAAATATCGACAACTGCCTTATTAAATTTGCACATTGTTGTAACCCCTTGCCTGGCGATCAGATTATAGGGTTTATCACAAGAGGTCATGGTGTTTCAATACATAACAGAAATTGTCCAAATGTTCCCAAAGATATTGAAACTTGTGCAGAACCGCACAGATGGGTTAATGCAACATGGGATGCAAATGTCAAAGAAGATTATAACGCAACACTTTCTGTTGTATGCATTGATAAAGTTGGTCTGCTTGCTGAAATTTCAGGTAAATTTGCAGAAATGAAAGTTATGATACATTCTGTTAATATGCGTGCAATTAAAGATGGCAGAGCAATAATGAATGTTACAATCACTGTTGGCGGCGCAGAGCACCTGAAAAATGTTATGACTAAAATACAGAAAATTGATGGTGTGTTACTTGTTGAAAGAGCAGGTATATAACACTTTGAAAGGATTTTGAAATGAAAGCGGTTATACAAAGAGTGTCCTTTTCTGATGTTAAAGTTGACGGAAAAACAATCGGCGAAATAAAAAAAGGATTTATGATTCTTTTAGGTGTTGTTGATGGCGACACAGAAGCAGAAGCTGAGTTGCTTGCCAGAAAAACAGCAAATATGAGAATTTTTGAAGATGAAAACGGCAAGATGAATTTATCTCTTATGGATATTGATGGAGAATGTCTTGTTATATCACAGTTTACTCTTTGTGCTGATTGCAAAAAAGGAAACAGACCGTCTTTTATTCAATCTGCAAAACCTGATGAAGCCAATGCTTTGTATGAATATTTTATTGAACAGTTGAAAGTGAACGGGGTTAATAAAGTTGAATGCGGTGAATTCGGTGCAGATATGAAAGTCACACTCCTTAACGATGGGCCTGTTACAATAATTCTTGATTCAGATGTTATAAAACCAAAGGGAGAAGCAAAATGAAAATAACACAGTTTACAGTAGGTGAAATGGGCGTTAACTGTTATGTGCTTGAAGATGAAAAAACAGGCGAAGGTGCAGTTGTTGACCCCGGCAGATTTACTGCTGAAGTTCAGGAAGAAGTAAAAAAACTTAAAAAGGTAAAATACATTCTTTTGACACATGGTCATTTCGACCATATCTGGGAAGTGAAAAAAGCAAAGGAAATCACAGGAGCAAAGGTTGTTATCAGTAAAATTGATGCACCTTGCCTTGAGGGGGATTCTCACAACCTCAGCCATATGATAAATATGGAAGCAGAACAATGCCCCGCAGATATTCTTATTGATGAGGGCGATGAACTTTTCCTTGGTGAAGAAAAAATAAAGGTTATGCTTACTCCGGGTCATTCCGAAGGCTCAGTTTGTTTCCTTATGGAAGATTCACGTGCCCTGCTTTCAGGTGACACACTTTTCTGCCTTACTTGCGGAAGAGTTGATATGGAAGGCGGAAGCCCTGACGATATGCTTAAATCACTTAAAAGACTTAAAAATCTTGAAGGTGATTATGATGTTTATCCCGGTCACCAAAGGAAAACAACTCTCGCTCAGGAAAGAGTAAGAAACAGATATATGAAAAGAGATTTAGATAAATGGTATTGGTAAATTCAGGGCATAATTTTAACTATGAAACTGAAAATCTTTGTCGTGTGTTTTTCCCTCTTGAAAAAATTGAAGTGGTGAATGAAGATAAAGATGATGAAAGAAAAATAATTACCCGAAAAGATAATAATATAATTTCTGTGAAAAGTCTCTTCGGAAATGAAGAAAAATTTCTTGAAAAAGAATGTAATGCTGATGACGATTTTGAATTGGAAATTGCCACATTGCTTTTTACTCTTTTAACGGAAATTACTTCTTACACTCCACAGTGGGGACTTCTGACGGGCGTAAGACCATCAAAGCTGATGCTTCATCTTATTGATGAATACGGTTACGAAAAAGCTGAAAAATATTTTGAAGAAAAACTTCTTGTAAGTGAGAAAAAAACAAAGCTTGCAATGAATGTGGCAGAGTGTGAAGAAAAAATAATTTCTTTATCAAAACCTGAATCTTTCAGCTTGTATATATCAATTCCCTTTTGTCCTACAAGGTGCAGTTATTGTTCTTTTGTTTCACATTCAATAGAAAAAACAAAAAAATTAATGGCGCCCTATGTTGAAAATCTTTGTGAGGAAATAAAACTTACGGGCAAAATTGCAAAAGACCTGAACCTTCGTCTTGAAACCGTTTATTTTGGCGGTGGTACACCAACCACATTAAGTGCACAGCAACTTGAAAAATTGTTAAAAACAATTGAAGAAAATTTTGATCTTTCAACTTGCTTTGAATATACCGTTGAAGCGGGAAGGCCTGATACTGTAACGCGGGAAAAACTTGAAGTTTTAAAAAATAACGGTGTTACACGCATAAGTATTAATCCTCAGACATTCAATGATAAAGTGCTGGAAAATATAGGAAGAAAGCACACAGCTCAGGATACTCTGGAGGCCTTTAGGCTTGCACGAGAAGTAGGCTTTGACAATATAAATATGGACCTGATTGCAGGTTTGTCAGGTGATACTCTTGAAAGTTTTTCAGAAACACTGGGCATTGTGAACAGTTTATCTCCTGAAAATGTTACTGTTCATACCCTTGCTCTCAAACGTTCATCAAATCTTGCAGGGGACACAACAGGTCTTTCAAGCGGTTTCCTTGCAAATGAAATGATTAATTTATCACACGAAAAATTAAACTCAGATTCATATGAGCCCTATTATATGTACAGACAGAGCAAATCTTTGGGTAATCTGGAAAATGTAGGTTGGTGCAAAAAGGGTTATGAGTGTGCATATAATATTTTTATGATGGAAGAATGTCACACAATCCTTGCTTGCGGTGCAGGTGCAGTTACAAAGCTCAAAGAGCCTGAAGGTAAAGTGATAGAAAGAATTTTTAATTTTAAATATCCATATGAATATAACGACAGACTTGCCGAACTGTTGGATAGAAAACAGAAAATTTACGATTTTTATTTATGAGGTGATTTTTTGGCAAACATGAATAATCAGTTGAGCTTTATTTCCGGGAATGTAATTAATAATAAAGATGCATTAATAGCAGAGGCAGAGTTAAGATATAAAAATATTGTAGAAAGCATTGCCGATAAAATAAATGGCGACAGCAGCAAGAAGATTGTTATGCTCGCAGGTCCCAGCGGTTCCGGAAAAACAACAACAGCCAATAAAATCAAAGAAAAATTAATTTCATACGGGCATAAAGCATATGCAGTAAGCCTTGATGATTTTTATAAGAACATTGGTGAAGGACCTAAAAATGAAGATGGTTCTTATGATTTTGAGTCAGTTGAATCACTTGATTTGGAGCTTCTCCATAAATGTCTTGAAGAATTAATTGAAAAATCAGAAAGTGAGCTTCCTGTTTTTGATTTTATGACAGGCAGAAGAAAAAAAGAAAAAAATAAAATTGTTCTTGAAAAAGATGACGTAATCATAGTGGAAGGTTTGCATGCACTGAACCCTGTAATTACGGATACATTGCCTGCAGAAAATCTTTATAAAATTTATATCAGTGTTTCCTCCCGCATTTATGATGGGGAAGAAATCGTTCTCAACAAAAGAAATCTCAGGTTTATCCGCAGGATGGTAAGGGATTTTCAGTTCAGAAACAGTCCTGTGGAACACACATATTTTTTGTGGCCGAAAGTTATGAAAGGTGAAGATGAATTTCTTTTTCCCTTCAAAAATAATGCAGATATTTTTGTAAACTCAATTCATATCTATGAACCTTGTGTTTTTAAAAATGAAGCGATAAAATTGCTTTCAACTGTTGAAAATACAAGTGTGAATTATGAAGATGCACAAAAGCTTATTTCAGCGTTAAACAGATTTCCTGAAATAGAAAAGGATTTTGTTCCTCAGGATTCTTTGCTCAGAGAATTTTTAGGTTAAAGTACAGAAGAGGTGAACAACTTGGAAAAAGTTGAAAAGAAACAATCAATGCTCAACGGTGCACTTATTCTTATGATTGCAACGGCATTGGGGTCTATTATAGGAGCACTTTATAAACTGCCACTTACAGCCCTTATCGGTGAGGTGGGCAGAGGATATTTTGCATCTGCTTATCAGATTTATGTGCCGATTTATGCAATTTCAATGGCAGGCTTGCCTGTTGCAGTTTCAAAACTTGTAAGTGAATATTTTGCATCCAACAGATTCCGTGATGCATTGAACGTTAAAAAAATTGCAGGAAGAATGTTTCTTGTAACAGGTATTGCAGGTACACTTCTTCTTATGGCTCTTGCTTATCCTTATGCTGCAGGAATTTGCGAAAAACCGCAGACAGTATGGAGCATTCTCGCAATAGCTCCGTCAATTTTCTTCTGCTGTCTTATGTCAACTTATCGTGGCTATTATGAAGGCTCACGTAATATGATTCCCACAGCAGTTTCAGAAATTATTGAAAACGTAGCGCGTCTTGTTTTTGGTTTGATCCTTTCATACATAGTTATGTCTTCAGGTATGAAGGATTTTCTGAAAACAGGAACAGTTTTAGGTAAAGTTGTTGAAACAGAAAGCGAAGCGCTGAGTATGCTTTATCCCATCGCAGCGGCAGCGGCAATTATGGGTGTTACAATAGGAACAATTCTTGCGTTTCTTTTTATGCATATCCGCTTTAAAGTCAGAGGTAACGGAATAACAAGAGTACAGCTTGTCAATTCTTTACCTGCTCAGTCAAAATCAGAAACAGCAAAAAAACTTATTTCTCTTGCAATTCCAATGGTTATAAGTTCTCTCGTGCTGAATATTTCAAACCTTATCGATGCATCGCTTATCCAGAAATGTCTTGCTGTAGCTCTGGAAAAAGATTACGATACAATTTATAATATGTACAAAGCTTCCCTTGATGCATCAGGTACATTGGTTGAAGATACAAAAACTTATCTTTACGGTTGCTATTTTGCTTCTCAGGATTTAAGGAATATTATTCCCTCAATTACCATGTCTTTAGGTGTAAGTGCAATTCCTGCTCTTTCAGCGGCATATGCGCTTAAAGATAAGAAAGTGCAGAAAACGACTATTGAATCTGTTCTCAGAATAACATCAATTATCGCTTTACCTGCTGGTATAGGTATGGGGCTTTTGTCAGAACCGATTCTTATGCTCTTCTATGGTGGTACAAACTCTCAGAATCTTATTCCCATTGCAGCTCCCATTATGGCAGTATGCAATTATGCTACATTTTTCTTTGCTATTTCATCTCCCATTACAAATATGCTTCAGTCAATCGGCAGAGCAGATGTTCCTGTGAAGAGTCTTCTTGTAGGCTCCATAGCAAAAATCATAGCTGATATTATTCTTGTAAGCAATCCTAAATATAACATCAGAGGTGCAGTGGTCGGAACAATACTTTGCTATGTGATTATTGTGGTTATCAACCTGATTTCTCTGTTGAGAATTTCAAAGGTTAAAATCAATTTTGTTTCAGTTTTTCTTAAACCGTGTGTTTGTGCAGCATTCAGCAGTTTTGTAGGATATATGGCTTATGTAGGCATTGAACACTTCTTCCCCATTTCAGATTACTCATCAAAAATCAATGGTTCAACCATTTCTTGTGTAATTTCTATCGGAATTATTATGCTAGTTTACCTTATTTCTATGCTTTTAATGCGCGGTTTATCGGAAGATGATATAAAAATGCTTCCTAAAGGAGAAAAAATTGCGAAAATGCTTGAAAAATATAAACTTTTAGGTTAAAATATACATTGCTATCTATGAGGAGGTCTTAAAATGGTTGATTCATTTGAATTTAAAGACAGATACGATTTTTATGACCTTGTAAATATTATGAAAGCACTCAGAGGAAAAGGTGGCTGTCCCTGGGATGCAGAGCAGACTCATGAAAGCATAAAAAAAGATTTCATAGAAGAAACTTATGAAGTTATTGAAGCTATAAACAAGAAAGACCCGGAGCTTCTTTGTGAAGAATTGGGTGATGTGCTTTTGCAGGTTGTTTTTCATACCGAAATGGAAACAGAGAAAAATGTTTTCACAATGGATGAAGTAACAGACGGAATCTGCAAGAAACTTATAGAACGTCATCCCCACGTTTTTGGCGAAATAAAAGTCAACGGTGTAGGAGATGTTCTTGAAAATTGGGATACCATAAAAAGAAATTCCAAGGGGCAGAAAACACAGTCTCAGGCAATGATGGCAGTGCCAAGAGAATTGCCTGCACTTATGAGAAGCACAAAAATTCAGGAAAAAGCAAAAAAAGCAGGCTTTGACTGGGATAACATTGATGATGTTTTCGCAAAGCTTGACGAAGAAATTCTTGAGCTTAAAAATGCCTATAAATCAGGTGTGAAGAAAGATATAGATGAAGAATTGGGAGATGTACTTTTCACAACAGTAAATCTTTCAAGATTTTTATCAAGTGATGCAGAAGAAGCTTTGACAGCTTCATGCGATAAGTTTGTTTCACGCTACACCAAGGTTGAAAACCTTGCCAAGGAAAGAAACATTGATATGAAAAATTCTTCTCTTGAGGAATTGGACAAGCTCTGGAACGAAATAAAAGATTGAAAGCATCGCAAATAAGCTGATGTTTCAAATAAAATTAAATTTTAATATGGAGGAAAAAAGCAAATGAATAAGACAGAATTAGTTGCAGCAGTTGCAGAAAAAGGATTTTCAAAGAAAGATGCTGAAAAAGCAGTAGCAGCAGTTTTCGGTTCAATCGAAGAAGCTCTCAAAGCAGGCGATAAAGTACAGCTCATCGGTTTCGGTACATTTGAAGTTCGTGAACGTGCAGCAAAGCAGGGTCGTAACCCCAGAACAGGCGAAACAATGACTTTTGAAGCATCAAAAGTTCCTGCATTCAAAGCAGGCGCAGCACTTAAAGCAGCAGTTAAATAATTATTTTTAACTATCGGGGGCAGCTTAATTGCTGTCCCTTAGCTTTTGGAGGTAAAAATGCGACTTGATAAATACCTGAAAGTATCCAGACTTATAAAAAGACGTACAGTTGCAAACGAAGTCTGTGATGCAAAGCATGTAATGGTCAACGGCAAAATTGCCAGAGCATCATATGATGTTAAAGTGAATGACATTATTGAAATACAGATGGGTGCTAATGTCACAAAGGCTCAGGTGCTTAATGTTACTGAACATGCCACGAAAAATGATGCACCGCTTATGTATAAAATTATTAATAACTGAATAAATAAACTTCCTTGAGAATATATTGAATTGATATATGATACAAGGAGGTTTTTGTTTTATGGAAGATAAAAAAATAAAAATGCCCCATAACCTTGTTATGGAGGACAGAAAAAATTTATCAATAACCGGTGTGTGCGATGTAGACAGCTTTGATGAAAGCACCATAATTGTGTTTACCGATTCGGGAGAGCTTACTGTGAAAGGCGAGGAATTACATATAAAAAGTCTTGATATAGAAGCAGGCGAGGTTTCTCTGGAAGGTAAAATCTCGTCACTTTCTTATGCTGACAATGATGTGAAACAGACAGGATTTTTCGGTAGAGTTTTCAGGTGATAAAAAATGTATCTTGCTTCAATCGGAGAACAAGGAAGAATATTTCTTTATGCCTGCGGATTTGGTTTTTTTCTCGGATTTGTTTTTGATGTTTTTGAATTTATAGGTGAATTTTTTCCGAAACGTAAAATTTTTATAATTATAAGAGATGTGATTTATATGATTGCAGTTACATTTCTTATGTTTCTTTTCAGCCTTGCTGCAGATGACGGAAGTTTTAAATTTTATATTTATTGTGCTGCTGCCATAGGATGGTTTACCTATTATTTTTCGCTTGTGAGGTTGACAAAACCGCTGAGAATATGGTCGGCAAAGGTAATTAAAAGTTTTTTGAAAATTTTTCTTTCAGTTGTTTTCAGATTCTTTCTGAAACTTAAAGAAAAAAGGGAGAAAAAGTTGAAAAAAAGTGAAAATTCCTCAAATTTACTATTGCAAGACGGGACCTCTTTGTTGTATAATGAAAAAGAAAGTTTGGTTGAGGAAGGATGTAAGACTGAAAATGGCAGAAAAAGAAAGAAAAAAAGCAAATTTCTTTGAAAAAAGAAGTTTTATTCTTGTTGTTGCCTCAGTTGCCTTCTTATGTTTCTCAACTGTACTTGTTATAAATCTTGTAAACGACAGAGCAGAAAAAAAGAGAGAATACGAGAGTATTTCTCAGGAAAATTCAAGTCTGGAAGAACTTAATTCTAAACTTGAAAACGAACTTCAGAGCGGTATCAGTGATGAAGAAAAAGAACACATTGCCCGCGATGAATTAGGGTATATTTTACCAGGTGAACACGTGTATGCAGATGCTTCATAAAAGCATTTAAGTATAAAATCATATTTCGGAGGAAGACAGTTAATTTATGCAGTTAGAAATCGGAACAATCTGTGATGGTAAAGTCAGCGGAATCACAAACTTTGGTGCGTTTGTTTCTTTGCCCGGCGGAAAAACAGGAATGGTACATATCTCAGAAGTATCCAACAAATTCATTAAGGATATCAGAGAAGTGCTCACGGAAAATCAGGATGTTAAAGTTAAAGTAATTTCAATTGGTGAAGATGGGAAAATCAGCCTTTCTATCAAGCAGACAGAAAAGCAGGAAGAAAAGCCCAGAAAGCCAAGACCGCCAAGAAATGCTGATGTATGGCAGGGCAACAAAAGTGAAACAAAGGAAAATATGTCTTTTGAAGATATGATGGCAAAATTCAAACAGGTCAGCGATGAAAAGATGACTGATCTGAAACGTTCAAAAGAATCAAAACACGGTGGCTTCTCAAGAGGTGCACGTAAAGGACAGAATGTCTGATAATTTGTTTGCTTTTGCAGATAATATAAAAAACGAAAGGAAAGTTAAAATGGAAAGTGTAAATAAATCAATGCTTATTGGTGATGTTCTCAATGCAGCACCTGAAACAGCACAGTTTTTCCTTGCAATGGGAATGCATTGTCTCGGCTGTCCTTCAGCAAGAGGCGAAAGCATCGAACAGGCTTGTATGGTTCATGGCACAGATGCAGATGAGCTTGTGAACAACATTAACCAGTTCCTTGCAAAAAACAAATAATCAAATTCAAAAAACAGACTGTATTGAATAAATACAGTCTGTTTTTTTACTTGAACAGAAGATGGTTTTGTGGTACAATTAATTATTAAAGCTTTCAGGTGAGATTTATGGAAAATCAGGCATTTAAAATTGAATATTTAGGTGGCGGAATATCTGCTGTTGTGTCAGATGAACACACCTTCGGAACAGATGCAGTTTTGCTTGCGAGATTTTCTTCAGCCAAGTGTAAAGATGTATGTTGCGACCTGGGAACAGGTTGCGGAATTATTCCTCTTTTATGGTTGAGAGAAAAAAAGAATTTTCCTGTTACCGGTGTTGAAATTCAGGAAAATGCCTGTGTTCTTGTTAAAGAAGCAATTGAAACAAACCATCTGGAAGATAAATTTAAAATTATAAATTGCGATTTGCGTGAATATTCATCAAATCTGCCTATGGGTGAATTTTCTCTTGTTACATTTAATCCGCCTTATTTTTCAAAAGAATCAGGCCAGGCAAGTCCCAATGAAAGTGCAAGAATAGCCCGTCACGAAATTATGTCAGATATTTTTGAAGGGGCAAAATGTGCTTCATATATATTGAAATTTGGCGGAAGATTCTGTGTCTGCCATCGCCCCGAAAGACTATGTGATGTTTTTCAGGCAATGAGAGAAAACGGTATTGAGCCTAAACGGATGACTTTTTGCAGAAGAAATAAAAAAACAAAACCTTTTCTTGTTCTTGTTGAGGGCAAGAAAGGCGGAAAATGCGGTCTGAAAATTGAGGATGAAATTATCCTTGCAGATGAGAACGGTAATTATTTAGACGGAATTTATGGTGATTATGAGGTGAAATAATATGGGAAAACTTTATGTTGTGGGAACTCCCATAGGAAATTTAGGTGATTTTTCCCCAAGGGCTGTGAAAACGCTGGAAGAATGTGATTTTATCGCAGCAGAAGACACACGGGTTACACTGAAACTTCTTAACCATTTCGGCATCAAAAAACAGATGGTAAGTTATTTTGAACATAACAGAACAGAGCAGGGCGAAAAAATTATTGCACGTCTTTTATCAGGTGAAGTTTGTGCTTTGGTGACTGATGCAGGTATGCCTGCAATTTCCGACCCGGGTGAAGATCTGGTAAGAGCTTGTCACGAAAACAATATTGCTGTTGAATCCGTACCGGGTCCTTGTGCTTTTTCAACTGCACTTGCAATTTCAGGAATGCCCAGCGGAAGATTCACATTTGAGGGCTTTCTCAGCATGACAAAAAACAGCAGACGTGAACATCTGCTGTCGCTTAAAGATGAAAAAAGAACGATGATTTTTTATGAAGCACCTCACAAACTTGCAGCAACGCTTAAAGATATGTATGAAAATTTTGGCGACAGAAATATTGCAATTGTAAGGGAAATCACCAAGATTCACGAAGAAGTTATAAGAACAACTTTTTCAGAAGCTGTGAAACTTTATGGTGACGGTTCTCTGAAAGGTGAAATAGTTTTAATTATTGACGGAAAAAAAGAAGAAAAAAAGGAAATTACACTTGAAGATGCTGTGGCAATTGCACGTGAGAAAATCGAAGAAGGCTTTTCGAAAAATGAAAGTGCAAAATTTGCTGCAAAGGCAACGGGTATAAAAAAAGGTGATATATATTCTGAACTTACGGAGGATTAAAAATGGATGCGGTTATTAATTATTTAAAAGAGTATTGGGTGCTTGTGTTACTGCTTGTTGTAGCTTTTATAGCAATGCTTTTTATGTTCAGGAAAGCAAGTATATCAGCTACTAAAGCAAAAGAAAGAAAAGAAGAACTTATTAAAAAACTTGACCGACTTAAATTCCTGAAAGAAAATTATTCAGAATTGACAGAAGAAAAAATAAAAAATGATAATTCGGAAGATTTATTTGATGGTGTTGTGTCAAACATACAGTATAAACTTGAAGCACAATCTGATATGAATCAGGCTTTTGAAAAGCTTAATGAAGAATCAAAAATGATTTACGGATTCAGTTATTTCCTTGAAGAAGCTGAAAATAAACCATCTGAATTTTTCAGGCAGTATACAAAACCTATTACACCTTATGTGGCAGCAGCCTGTAAAGCTTTTGCAGATAAAGAACTGTTTGCTCTGATAAAAGAAGAATACGACAGCTTTGATGAAGAAAATGAAACAGCATCTGTTATTGAAGAAAAAATAAATAAACTTGATGATGAAATAAAAGAAAAACTTGATGTTGTTCAGATGAAAAAAAGAGCAATGGAATTCATCAAAGAAAATGCTGAAAAGTTTATATAAACTTGATATCAAATATTGATTAAGCCTGATAAATGTAGTATAATATAATTTATTAAAATTTTATTTTTGCCGAAAAAGGAGGATTACTTTTGGACGAGAATAAAGAAAAAGAATTGCAGGGAGAAGAAGTTGAAGAAAATTCAGCTGAAACACTCTCTGAACAGGAAAAAGAAGAAGTAGGCAAGATTATTGACCAAATGAAAAACAGTGAAGAAACCAAAACAATTACTGATTGGGACGGTTTGGCTCAGGTTGGGGATTCTGCTGAGGAACTCATTGAAGAAGCAGATGCTGAAGAATCAGAAGAAGCTGACGCAGAGGAAATTTCTGAAGAAATTAATGAAGATGAACTTTGCATCAGATGCGGTAAAAGAAAAAGATACACAGAACTTGATGAAGATTATCCTTACTGCAAAGCCTGCCGTGAGGATATGAAAAAAACACCTATGAATCCATGGGGTATTGTGGCTGTTATTGTTACAGCTTTGTTTGGTGTTATCGCAACTCTTTTTGGAACTTTCATATTTCTGACAACAGCTCCTTACATTAAGGGCGATATATTCATGAAAGAAGGAAATTATCGTTCAGCTATTACCAGCTATCAGGAAGTAATATCCCAGACTCAGGCTGTGAACCAGGTTTTCTATCAAAACGGTGTTATATCACCAACAGATGAGCCGATTATAGATGTAAGTTCAAGTGTTTATGCAAGAATTGTCAAGGCTTTTTATGAATCAGGTATGTTGATTTCAGCTCAGGATTATTTCAATGTTCTTGAAGAAACAGGCGACCTTGAAAAAGCTAAATTCAAAGAGATAAAAGAAATGAAAGAAATTTTTGATCTGATGTTATCAACAGATTCTGAAGTTACAAAAAATTATCAGGAATTGATGAGAGAACTTGTTTATGCTGAAGAAAAGAAAGATATAAAAGATATTCAGAAACACCTTGATGATATCGAGAAACTTAAATCTGACAAAAAATATGATAAACATATGTTGGCGTATATTCAGTTCTATATCTGCCAATATGTAAATAACAGCGAAAACCAGCAGATTAAATATCTTGAAGAAGTTAAATCAGGTGGCAAAGCATATCAGTTAATCTGGCAGTCAAGTCTTCCTATGGCTTATCTCAAAGCAGGTGATTTTGAAAAGGCTGAAAAAATATCAAATGAAGTCCTTGAAGATTCACCTGAAATGATTGAAGCTTATCAGTTCCTGATGAAAACAAAAATCAGACAGAATGATCCCAAGGCAGCACTTGAACTTTTTGATAAAGCGCTGGAAACAATGAACAATATTTATGTTGTGGGTGAAAATGAACTGACAATGCCTTATACATTGTGGACTGAAAAAGCAACTGCACATGCATTGCTTGGCCAGAAAGATGAAGCACTTGCTGCTATTAATGAGTCTTACACTCAGGGCGCTGATGTTCACAGTGTAAATGTTTACACACTTCTTCACTATGTTTATTGTGTTGAAGGCACAGAGCCTAAAGAGGCAAACGGCGGAAAGATTTATGACAATGTAGACAGTGGCTATGATATAGGTTTAAGTCTTTTTGCAAGCAACGGAATGAAAGTAAGCAAAGAAGTTCAGGATGTTATTGACGGCAAAAGAGAAATGGAAGATGTACTGGTGAACGGGGAGGCATATTTACAATGAGATATATCAATGCAATAGTAAAAATCCTTACCTTTCCCGGTGGATTTTTAAAAGGTTTCTGGGAACAGATATTATGTAGAATCTACAAAACTCCTGTGGAAAACAGAAAGTATTTCCAGTTTAATGAAATGGCAGGTCACATTGAACATGAACCGTTTGCAACAAAAGAAAAAAGCTTCTGGTTTTGTTTTATAAGTGGCATAATTCTTTTCTTTACAGGTTTGTTTTTTGCTGCTCCTGCTGCAGTAGGTTTGTCATTACTTTATACATCAGGTTTTCTGAAAGTTTTAAGTATTATCTGCCTTTATGTAGGTCTTTCAATGCTTACAAATATTTTCCCGTCAATTGAAGATGGCCTTATGATGTGGGAAAACTATAAGAATATGAATATCGTTAAAAAAATTATTTTTGCTCCCGGTGCAATTATTATGTACATCGGTGCTTATGCAGAAAGTTTTGGCATTACATTCCTTACAAATGTTGGTTTAGCAGCATTGTTGCTGTTTTTATAATTTGAAAATGAGGTGATAAAATGACAGGAGATTTTAAATCAGACGGAATTATGTTTGCCATAGCCGGTGCGGTTATTGTATTCGTAATTGTCCAGTCAGTGTTCTTCATTGTTAAATCCTGGAAAAGAGGAAAGGAAATAGGTATTGACACAAAAGTTCTCAGAAACACAGTAACATCAAGTGCAATTTTTACAGTTGCTCCCGCAATTTCAATTCTTGCAACAGTTTTTGCTCTTGGTAATGCTCTGGGAATTGTTCTTCCCTGGATCAGACTTTCAGTTATCGGTAACTTAGCTCAGGAAACAACTGCAGCACAGACAACTCTTGATTTCTGGGGTCTTTCTTTGCGCAATGCAGTTGAAGATCCGACACAGTTTGCAACAATTGCTGTTGCAATGACTATCAGTAGTATTGCTCCCTTGCTTCTGATTCCTTTCTTGTGCAAGCTTCTCCAGAAAAAAGTTGGTTCAGCAATGAACAGTGGTAAAAAGTCAGAAAAAGGTACAAGTTTGGGTGATGTTATTTCTGCAGCAGCTTTCATTGGTATTATTTCAGCTTTCGTTGCACGTGAAATCAACGGTATGACACTTACAACAAAAACTCTTGAAACCGAAGCAGGTGAAGTTGTTAAGAATGCAGCAGGCGAGATTATAAAATATAAAATGATTACAGGCTCAGCAGGTCTTATTTCAATTCTTGTTTTAATCAGTGCAATGCTTATTATGCTTGTGCTCACAATCCTTTGCAATAAGTTCAAATTAACAAAACTTGAACCATTCACAATGCCTATCGCAATGTTTGCAGCAATGGGAATTGCAATTTTACTTATGAGCTTCCTTCCCGAAACACTTACAGGCTTTACCTGGTATGAAATAGATAAGGTGGTGGAAATAGTCAATGGCTAAGAATAAACATATGAGCCCTAAAGAAAAAGATTATTTTGATTTGGTTCACAGATGGGGTATTATGTGGACAATCGGCGCTGTTTTAATGCTTTTGTGCGTGCCCGTTCTCATTTGTATTAAAGAGGGCGTTTTACCTGATTGGGCAGCGCTGGGACAAGTTTTACCCAAATTAATGTCACTTTATTGGGTAACAGCAGTTGTTGAAGTTATTGCTTATGTTCCTATGTTAGGTGCAGGCGGTACATACCTTTCATTTGTTACAGGTAACATTTCCAACCTTAAACTTCCCGTTGGTCTTAATGCAATGAACACAGCAAAAGTAAAGGCTAACACAGAAGAAGGTGAGGTTATTTCAACAATTGCAATTGGTGTGTCAGCAATTGTAACAACAGTTATTATTGCTGTTGGTGTTATTGTTTTCTCTATTGTTGTGTCACCTGATTTGCTCCAGAAAGCACCTGTTAAATATGCATTTGACTTTGTTCTTCCCGCATTGTTCGGTGCTCTTGCAGCAAGTTATTTCTTAAAATATTGGAAACTCCTCCTCGTTGCAGTTGGTGTTGGTGTGATTGTTCTTATTTTCTCACCTTCAATGGTTGCAGGTACACTTATGTTCATCACAATCGTTGCAGCACTCGTTGCAGGATTTGTTATGTATAAACTCAAATGGATCTGAGGAATTTAAAATGATTAAAATTTCTCCCTCAATGCTTTCCTGTGATTTTTCAAAAATGGGCAGGGAAGCAGAAGAAATTTCTGAATCAGGGGCAGATATGCTCCACCTTGATGTAATGGACGGCCACTTTGTACCAAACACTACTTTCGGTGCAACTGTTATAAAATCAATAAGGCATACAAGTGATATCATTTTCGATGTTCACCTGATGATTTCAGACCCGCTGAAATATGCAGAGGATTTTGTGAATGCAGGGGCAGACATTATCACTTTCCACGTTGAAAGTGATAGTGATATAAAAGAAACAATTGATAAAATCAAGTCACTTTCCTGCAAGGTAGGTTTAAGTGTCAAGCCGAAAACTCCCATCGAACAAGTTTTCCCTTACC
>JAZSJD010000059.1:0-3422 GCA_045534165.1 Acutalibacteraceae bacterium
AAAGAGGGTTATTTTTTTGTGCCCTTTTTTGAGGGAGGCTAATTCTTATATCCGGTAAAATGGAGGTGCCGTCATGAGAGTAAAAATCACACTTGCTTGCACTGAATGTAAACAGCGCAACTACAACACAATGAAAAACAAAAAGAACACACCGGACAGGTTGGAGATGAATAAGTACTGCAGATTCTGCAAGAAACACACTCTCCACCGCGAAACAAAATAAGCGGGAGGTAAAACCATGTCAAAGTTCGAAAAGTCAGAAGCTACTGAAAAAGTTGAGAAAGCTAAGAAGGTTAAAGATAAATCTTCAAAAGCAAAATCAGACAAAGGTAATATCTTTGCTCGTGCTGGCAAAGTTATTAAAGGCTTCATTAAAGACTTCAAAGGCGAAACAAAGAAAATTGTTTGGCCCGGAGCAAAAGATGTATTGAAAAGCACAGGCGTAGTTCTCGCAGTGGTTATCGTTGTCGGTGCATGTATTTTTGGCATTGACAGACTTCTTTCTTGGGGAGTCGGCGAATTTTTAAGCTTTGCAGAGAATTATAAAGGAGCAGCAAAAGAAGCTGCAAGTCTGTTCAGTTCTCTTCTTTGATTAGGAGGCTAACAGATGTCCGCTAATTCAAAATGGTATGTAGTTCATACCTATTCAGGTTACGAAAATAAGGTAGCAACTAATATTGAAAAAGTTGTTGAGAACCGTAAGATGCATGATCAGATTTTTGAGGTTAAAATTCCCACAGAAATCGTTACGGAAATCAAGGACGACAAAAAAAGAGAAGTTGAACGAAAAATCTTTCCGGGATATGTTCTCGTAAAAGTTGCTGTTACTTATGATGACGATGACCAACCCTCAATGTCTGACGAAGCATGGTATGTTATCCGTCACACAAGAGGCGTCACAGGTTTTGTTGGTCCGGATAGCAAACCAACTCCTCTTTCTAATGAAGAGGTTCTCAAATTAGGTGTTGAAAAACATACAGTTGAGGTTAGCTATCAGGTTGGCGACCTTGTTAATATCATTGATGGTATTTTCGATGGTTTCTCAGGTGTCGTTGAGGAAATTGATACTGAAAACAACGTTGTTAAAGTTACAGTTTCCGCATTGTTCGGTAAAGAAACACTTGTTGAGATGGAACTCGACCAGGTTGAAGTTGCCGAAGACTAATTTTGATAATTTACGGGTCTTCCGTTAAATTATGCACAGGATGCTTTAACTGTGTCCGACGTGGGAGGAGCGAAAATTTTTCTCATCGCCCCGCAATACCACATAATTTTGGAGGTGCAAAATATGGCTCAGAAGGTAGTAGGCTTTATCAAGCTTCAGATTCCTGCTGGAAAAGCAACACCGGCGCCGCCGGTAGGTCCCGCCCTTGGTCAGCATGGTGTTAACATCATGGCTTTCACTAAGGAATTTAATGAAAGAACAAAGAATGATATGGGACTCATCATTCCTGTTGTAATCACAGTTTACGCAGACCGTACATTCTCATTCGTTACAAAAACTCCCCCTGCAGCAGTTCTTATTAAAAAGGCTTGCGGTATTGAGAGTGGTTCAGGTGTACCGAATAAGACAAAGGTTGCAACAATCACAAAAGAACAGATCACAAAGATCGCAGAGCAGAAAATGCCCGACTTGAACGCAGCAAGCGTAGAAGCAGCAGCAAGCATGATTGCTGGTACAGCTCGTTCAATGGGTGTAACAGTAGTAGATTAATGCTCCCCCGTGGGAGGAAAAATCCGATTTAACCACTATTGGGAGGTAAATTATGAAACACGGAAAAAAATACGTTGACAGTGCTAAACTGATCGACAGAACAAAACTTTATGAAGTAGAAGAAGCTCTTGACGTTGCTGTTAAGACTGCAACTGCTAAATTCGATGAAACTGTTGAAGTACACGTTCGTCTTGGTGTTGACTCTCGTCATGCTGACCAGCAGGTTAGAGGCGCAGTTGTTCTCCCCAACGGTACAGGTAAAACAGTTCGTGTAGCTGTTTTCGCTAAAGGCGATGACGCTGCAGCTGCTGAGGCAGCAGGTGCTGAAGTAGTAGGTGCTGAAGACCTCGTAGCAAAAATCCAGGGCGAAGGCTTTATGGATTTCGACGTTGCTATCGCAACACCCAACATGATGGGTCTTGTTGGTCGTCTCGGTAAAGTTCTCGGTCCTCGTGGACTTATGCCCAGCCCCAAGGCAGGTACAGTTACTCCTGACGTAGCTAAAGCTGTTACAGAAGCTAAAGCAGGTAAAATTGAATACCGTCTTGACAAAACAAACATCATTCACTGCCCCATCGGTAAAGTATCTTTCGGTGTTGAAAAACTCCAGGAAAACTTCACAGTTCTCCTTGATGCTATCGTTAAGGCAAAGCCCGAAGCAACAAAAGGCCAGTACATCCGTTCTTGCGCTGTTGCATCAACAATGGGCCCCGGCGTAAAAATCAACCCTGCTAAGCTTGGTTAATTTTTGCCGCAACTGTTGACAAATCAGTTTATTTGTTGTAAAATTCAATATGTCATCTGAGCCGAAGACAGCAGGTTCCCTTTAAGGGTATAATGTGCAAACGCCTGCCCAGGTAAGGAACACAATCTCATTTTGAGTATTTATGTCCCTTTCCCGTCTTTCGGGAAAGGGTTTATTTTTACCAATAATCCTTGGCTCTCAGATATATATAATCTTTCAGGAGGTGAAATCTCGGATGCCAAGTGTTGCTGTATTAGAACAGAAAAAGAAGATCGTTGCTGATTTGACAAATGACATTGCTGAATCATGCACAGGTGTTATCGTTGACTACAAAGGTATCAATGTTGCTGACGATACACAGCTTCGTAAAGAACTCAGAGAAGCTGGCGTTAAATACACAGTTGTAAAGAACACACTTCTCAAACTCGCTATTCAGGGTACAAGTCTCGAAGGAATGTCAGAATGTCTTGAAGGCACAACTGCTATTGCTACTTGTAAAGACGACTATGTTGCTGCTGCAAGAATCCTCAGCAAATATGCTGCAAAGGATAAAGAAAAGTTCAACATTAAGTCAGGTTACCTTGATGGTGAAATCATCAGCCTTGAAAAAATCGACAGCCTTGCAAAACTTCCCTCAAGAGACGTATTGCTCGCAACTGTTTGCAATGTTTTCAATGCTCCTATCGCATCTTTCGCTCGTGCTGTTCAGGCTATTGTTGACAAACAGGGTGAAGAAGGTGCTCCCGCAGCAGAAGAAGCTGCTGAATAATTAAAATCTCGTATTGAGTAAAACAAAATTTTATTACTATATTAAATTAATTGGAGGAAATTTAAAATGGCATCAGATAAAATCAATGCAATTATTGAAGAACTCAAAGTTCTTACAGTTCTTGAACTCTCAGAACTCGTTAAAGCAGTAGAAGAAGAATTCGGCGTATCAGCAGCAGCTGCAGTAGCAGTAGC
>JAZSJD010000008.1:0-2749 GCA_045534165.1 Acutalibacteraceae bacterium
TAGTGCAACCAATCTGATGGATTCTTACACAGTTTCAAATTTCACACATGAACAAATGAAATATCTGCGTGAAAATGCACATCCCTTCTATCTTGCAACAGATGACGGATATTTTGTTCAATTAATAAGTGATGAAGAAAACTCTCTCTATTCAACGTTGTTTGTTCCCGAAAGCAAACTTACACCTGAATTAAAAGACAAACTTGAAAACGGATAACAGAAAAACGGTTCAGAAAAATCTGAACCGTTTTTTGCATAAAAATCTTTCAAGCTGATTGCATTTATCGTTGGTTTATGTTACAATAGAAAAAAATTTGTAAAAGGATGGAAGAAAAATGAAAAAATTCTTTAAAGATTTCAAAGATTTTATCACTAAAGGCAACATTATCGATATGGCAGTCGGCGTTGTTATCGGCGGTTCTTTTGGTAAAATCGTAACAGGACTTGTTGAAAACATCATCAATCCTTTTGTTGGTATGTTTATGAAAACAGGCGACCTTGCAAACTGGAAAACAGTTGTTACAGAAGCTGTTCTTGATGGTGCCGGCAACGTTGTAACTCCTGAAGTTGCTTTTATGTGGGGTGCATGGCTTCAGACAATTATCGATTTCATCATCACTGCTTTCTGCATCTTCGTTGTTCTTCGTGTTATTATGAAAGTTAAGAGCAAACTTGATGCTGCTAAAATTGCTGAAGAAGAAAAGAAAGCAGCAGAAGAAAAAGCAAAAGCTGATGCTGAGCTTGCAACTGTTAAAGCTCGTCAGGAAAGACTTGAAGAAAGCACACTCAACCAGGAAAAATTGCTTGAAAAAATCGTTGAACTTATTGGTGAAAAATAATTACATAAGCGCCCTGTTTCAGGGCGCTTTTTTATAATGGAGGACTAAATTTATGTTCAGCAGAATTTCTTCATTTATTTTTATGCTCATATTGACAATAACTTCATATTTCGGAATCCCCCTGAAAGGTTATGAAGAAAAGACGTTATTCAATGATGCAGATTTCGAAAACGGTTTTACAGTAATGTCACAACAGACTGAAAACGGTGCAGGAATTGAGCTTGGTAACTTCACTTACAACGAAAGTGAAGAAAAGCCTGCATGGATGATTGCTCAATGGAACAGCGGAAATTGTCTTTGGGAAAACAGAACAGAAAGTGACAAATACACTATCACTGATGGGTATACCAAAACTGTTACATATAACCCTGAAGATAAATCTGTTTCTATGCGACTTAATGCGTCAAACATTTATAAAGGTGAACCTGCCACTTATGAAAACTGGCCTCACCTGCTTCTTGAACAATCCCCTATCTGCAACTACAATGTATTGAGCGAAAAAGACAAAGCTTTCTATAACTGCTCTGCTGACAGACTTGTTCTGAACCTTGATATAAGGCTGAAAGATTTTGTTGACACGACAAACGCTGAGGGTGTTAACGCAACACAGTTCCTTGCTTATTTCTATTTAAAAGGTGTTGAAGGACACGAATTTATCTGGTTTGGTGTGAGCCTCTTTGACGACAGAGGACCTACTGACACAGTATGGTCGTTAGATGAAGGAAGCGGTCAGATGATTTACTGCCTTTCTTCAAAAGACACTTTCGGCTCTGACAGAAAATCACTTTACAGAAAAGGAAAACCCTATGTTTCGGATGAATGGGTACACGTGGAAGTTGACCTTACACCCCACATTGAAAAAGCAATGAAAGAAGCAAACAAATCAAACACTTTTTCAAAAGAAGTGAAGAAAGAAGATTTCTATATCGGTGGCACTAACATCGGTTTTGAAATCCACGGAAATTACGATTGCACAGTAGATATCAAAAATTTTAACATTACATCATATAACAGAAAATGAAAAACAGATATTCCTCTTTAGATATTTTAAGAGCATTTGCTCTTATCAGTATGATAGCTTTTCATACAGTATGGGACCTTGTTTATATATACAAAGTTAATATGCCATGGTTCAGAAGTGATCCGGGTGAAATATGGCAACAGAGCATTTTATGGACTTTTGTTTTACTTTCCGGTTTCTGCTTTAATCTGGGCAAAAAGAAACTTAAAAGAGCTGTTACAATAATAATCTGTTCTGTTATCATAAGTATTGTGACACTTATATTTATGCCTGATAATTTTATTATTTTTGGTGTATTGTGTTTTATGGGATCAGCAATGCTGGTAACAATTCCCCTTGATAAAGTGCTGAAGAAAATCCCTTGTGTGGCAGGTTTAATAATTTCTGCTTTTCTTTTTGCATTAACTAAAAATATAGTGACAAAAGAAATCGGTCTTTTTGGTTTCACTTTATTTCAGGTACCGGAAAGTTTTTATGCAAACTATTTAACTGCGTTTTTGGGTTTCCCGCAACCCGGTTTTTCATCTGCTGATTACGTACCTTTCTTTCCTTGGATTTTCCTTTTTATATGTGGTTACTTTCTTTTTAAATTTTTCGAGAAAGAAGATTTGTTAAAACATCTTTCCTTTATCAGATGTAAGCCTATTGAATTTATCGGCAGAAATACACTTTACATTTATATGGCTCATCAACCTGTAATTTACGGAATTTTATTTTTAATTTTTGAATTAATAAAGCATCAGTAGAAATTGAACAAGTCCAGTAAAAACGGACAATAGAAAAAAAGCACCTCCTATGGTAGAATTAAAGAACTACCATAGGAGGTTTTGTTATGTCAGGAATAAAAGGGATGAAAATGTACCCACAAGGAATAAGAGAAAAGATATTC
>JAZSJD010000071.1:0-7325 GCA_045534165.1 Acutalibacteraceae bacterium
GACTATAAAGAAATGGATAGTGACCTTGTAACAGAATGTGTCGATTTTCTTATGGAACTTGAAGGAAAAGAAAAACTTACTAAAAAAGAAATCGAACAAAGAGTAAAAGAAATACCGTTCAAGGGCAAGGTAACTGCAATAAGTTCTTATGCTAAGAGAAAAATGAGGGCGAAGAGAATTGCAATTATCGCTGCCGTGCTCGCGGTGCTTATCACACTCTTTGGTATAGCATCTATTGCATCGGGCAAACCGTTAGATGAAATATTCAGGCAAATAGGTAATTATCTTTTTACTTTGTCTGAAGGCAGCTCGATGGAATATGATAATATAACTTTTATCACACCAAACGAAACCAAGACGTATTCATCGGTTGAAGACCTTGCAAAAGACGAAGGAATCGAAATTTTATATCCCACTTGGTTACCCGAAAATGAAAAGATTGTAAAAATCTGGTATCTGAATGAAGAAGGTCTGGAAAGTTACTCACTGCAAAATGAAAATCGGCTTTACAGCATAGATATTGAACTGAATACTGATTTAGCAGAGGATGTGAAATCAGATTGTATGCAAAAAGAAATTGCAGTTCATACTATTTATTATGAAATAACTCCACAGCATGTACAAGCGACCTTTTCTTATAAAAATAATGTTTATATTGTAAAATCAGATACAGAAAATAATCTTTTCAGAATTATTGAAAATCTGAAGGAGATTAATTGATATGAAAAAAATAATTGCAATTATTATGGTTGTTGTATCCCTTTTTTCTGTAATGTCAATATCTGCTTTTGCAGCAGAAGAGAGCGAAGATACAATTACAGTTACAGTAAACGAAACAGAATTTATTTTTGATGCAAATACAACGGAAGAATTCCGCAATAAAGTTATTGCTGATTACTTTAATGACAGTGACGAAGATGTCGTCACATATGGTCTTATGTGTACTCTTTTCGGTCACAAACTTGAATCTAAAGTTATTACAGCAATAACACATAAAGCTAAAGCAACTGCACCGAGATGCTTACGTGAAAGATTTGATGTTCAAGCATGCTCAAGATGTGACTATATCACAAAAGATTTAATTAGTTCATCTTACATTAGTTGTTGCTGAATAAATTCATACTTGCCGGTGTAATTAACATCGGCAATACCTTTTGGGTGTGAGAAAATGACAGACAAATTAACCGTAAGCCTTTTCGGCCACAGAACAATTGAAGATGCTCAGCTTGTAGAGCAAAAGCTCTATGAACTTCTCCGTATAATAATTCAGAGTAACAGAGAAGTTGAGTTTCTCGTTGGCAGAAATGGTGAATTTGACCTGATGGCAGCATCTGTTGTCAGAAGGCTTAAAAAGGAAACTTATTCTGAAAACGTTTTTCTCACTCTTGTCCTCCCTTATGAAACCGCTGAATTGAGAAACAATATTGAGGCTTTTGAAAACTATTATGATTCCATTGAAATCTGTGAAGCCTGTGCTGACAAAAACTTCAAACAGGCTTTTACTATAAGAAACAGAGATATGGTCGACAGATCAGATGTTGTTGTCATTTATGTAAAAAACAAATCAGGCGGTGCATATCAGACCCTACGATATGCAGAGAAAAACAAAAAACGTATTGTAAATCTTTATCACACCCAGGAATATTTATAAAAACAGATATTAAAGTAAAAAAACAGACATTACAAAAGACACAAAACAACCAAAAACAACCAAAGGATGCAGAAGAAGCGAACCAAAACTTCTTCTGCATTTTTTTATTTCAATCATCAGTTCTGACATTTGAATTATATAATAAAGAAAAAGCAAAGGCTCCCTTGTGTAAAAGGAGCTGTTACCGTGGGTGACTGAGGGATTGTTTAAAACATAAAAACCTGTTATTTTTACAGCTTTTTTCGTGACAAACATCAAAATTCGACATATATATTCAAAGATATTTTTTGAGGGTGATATTTTGAAAGAGCATAAAAAGTGTCTTGAAAAGGTAAGAAGTCACCTGAAAGACAAAACCATTGAACTTAATAACGAAACATTAGACAATATCGTCAGAACCGAACTTGAAAAACCTGCAGGTGAAATGGACAAACATTTAATCGACCTCTGCCTTAATGCCCTTGTTGCGTACAGAACATATATGTCAGAGAGTAAAAAGAAAACGTGATTCGCTTAATACAAAATGATATGGTATATAAGTCATTTGAAAACAATTCAAACAACCCGTGGATTTTACTCCACGGGTTGTTGTTATATGTTTGTAGGTTGTCAGAAAAAATGTTGCTTTTGTCAGAAGATGTCATTTGTGAGCCTTTTGAAAAACGGGCATAAAAAAGCCGCAACCCTTGATATTACAAGGATTGCGGTATGGCGCGCTGCAAGAGATTCGAACTCCTGACCTTTTGGTTCGTAGCCAAACACTCTATCCGACTGAGCTAGCAGCGCAAAAACGTTCTTCAACGCTCATATATATTACCACAACAAAACAAAAAAATCAATAGTAAATTTTAAATTTCTTAAGATTTTTCTGTTTTATTTTTTTGCCTTTTCTTTTTCGCTTTTCTTTTCGTAACCGAAAGTTGAAGCAAAGAGGTCAATTTTGAAAGCTTTGATTACGCCACTGAACAATCTGCTACCCTGAACAGGCATAAGTCTGTTGAATCTACCCATAGCATTACCGTCAAAGCCCACAACTATGTAAGGTTTTTTGCGGAGGATTCCTTTATAGATTTTTTTAACTGCAACATGGCAAGGCGTTGAAACCATATTGATAAGGTCCATACCGTCTGTTGCACCCTGATTTCTGAAAATATCAGTTTTTGTAAAGCCGGGGCAAACAAGACCGATGTATGCTTCACCGCGCATTTCTTCACGCATTGCTTCTGTAAGACCTTTAACAGCAGCTTTACTTGCAGAATACATTGATGTTCCGCCAAGAGCCATAAGTGCTGCTGAAGAAGCAACGTTTACAATTGCAGGGGTTTTACTTTCAAGAAGAAGAGGAAGCATAATTTTTGAAGAATACGCAGCTGAATAGAAGTCAATGTTGATTGATTCATCGATTTCTTCTTTTGAATAGTTTATAAGTCTGTCAAAACGGGGGAGAACACCGGCGTTATTGATAAGAACATCAGGTTTGATGTTGTTTTCTACAAGATAATCGTGGAAATTCTGCCAGTTATCGTAGCTTGAAACATCAAAGAGTTTATATGAAAACTGTTTTGCGTATTCGCCCAGTTCTTCTGTGAACTTAATCATTTTTGCTTCACTTCTTGCAACACCGATAACGTTACAGTTCTGTTCTTTGATAAGTCTTTCTGCAAGCATTTTACCGATACCACTTGAAGCACCTGTGATGATTACGGTTTTACCATTAATCCATTTTGCCATAAATTAACCCCTCCTAAAATATCTGAAAGTAATTATATCACAGTTGAAAATCTTTTTCAACATATGTTCTTTATTAAAAGTGAAATTTTTAACAAAATAATTTTAAATAATTTGTATCATTTATCGGATTTTATTGACAATAAGTTCTATTAGAACTATAATTAATTTGTATAATTTTCCAAAAGGAGGAATATTTAATGGACAAATATTTAATTATTAACGCAGATGATTTTGGTATGTGCAGAGGTTCTAACCTTGCGGTTATGGAACTTCTTAAAGAAGGCAAAATTACTTCTTCAACAATTATGGCACCTTGTGCATGGGCACCTGAAGCAGCACAGTTTGCAAAGGCAAACCCTGAACTTGCAATCGGTGTTCACTTAACAACAACAAGTGAATGGAGCAAATACAGATGGGCTCCTGTAAATACATCAAACACAGATTCTATGCGTGATGAAGACGGCTTCTTCTATTACGAAAGTGATGATTTTGAAAAGAATTGTGATGTAGCAGAAGTTAAAGGTGAACTTATTGCACAGATTAACAGGCTTAAAAAATTAGGTCTTGATAATCCTTCGCATATGGATAATCATATGGGTTCACTCTACGGCATTGAAACAGGCAGATTTGAACTTATCCAGATGACAATTGAACTTGCAGGTCAGTACGGACTTCCTTTCAGATTCCCCATGCAGTTTACTGATGCACAGTTTACAAATGATATGCTTGCAATTCATGTTCCCAAAGAAATGATTGAACAGTTTATTGGTGGTATCACACAGCTTGGACAGCATCTCAAAGTTGCAATGCCTGATTTCCTTCTTCCCAGCCATTGGGATGGACCCCAGAAAGACAGCTTTGAAAATTACAGAGAATATATTTACGAATTCTATCGTACTTTCGAACCGGGTGTTACAGAAACATATATCCATCCTGCGCTTCCCACAGATGACCTTAAGGGTACAACAGGTGCATGGGAAAGACGTGTCTGGGAATATGAACTGTTCAAAGACCCCAAAACAAAACAGCACATTGAATCTCTCGGCATAAAACTTATTAACTACCGTGACCTTAAGAAGATGAGAGGATTTTAAGAAATGAAAAAAATAGTAGCAATTGTTTCAGTAATTGCTGTGGTTTTTACAATTGGTGCAATAGCTCTGACTTCAACTCAGAAAACAGAAACATATATTGCTCCTGCATATTCAGGAAACACTCAGGAGAAAATAGAAGCTCTTGAAGCGGAAATGGAAATTGCAACTGATATTGCAGAAGAAAGGGCAGGGGGCGTGAGTCAGACAAAAGGATCTTCTTTCGGATATGTTGTTGTTACCGACACAATTCCCGCTGATGGTAAAACAGACGTTGCAGATGAGCTTCAGGCACTTATTGATGCAAACCCCAACAGAACAATATATTTTCCTGACGGAGTTTATCTTATCAGCCATCCGATTTACACTCCTGCAGACCCACGTAAAAGTGTTGATTTGCAACTTTCAAATTACGCAATAATCCGTGCAACATCTGATTTTGAAGGTGAAGCTCTGGTAATGCTTGGTGGTAAAGATGCAAAAAACGATACACACACAGTAGGCAGTAACTATGCCCTTGAAGGCGGTATTCTCGACGGGAGCGGAGTAACAAACGGTGTTGTTATTGCAGGCGGACGTGAAACTGCCATAAGACAAGTTTCAATCAAGCATACAGTTGTTGGTATTCATATCAAATACGGTGCAAACAGCGGTTCATCTGATGCAGATATAAACGATGTTAACATCATCGGCACAGGCGGTACTGATTCTATCGGTGTTGTTGTTGAAGGTTGGGACAATACCTTTACCAATATGCGAATAGGTAATGTTTTTATAGGTTTCCATATAAAAACTTCTGCTAACTGCCTTACAAACATTCATCCCCTTTATTATTCAGACTATACTGATTATGAAAACAGTGCAGGATTCCTTGATGAGGGCGGAAATAATATTTACAATTTCTGCTATAGCGACCAATTCTGCAATGCCTTTGTAACAACAGGCGGTGTTTCTTCAATTTACGATAACTGCTTCTGCTATTGGTATTCTGATGCGGGCAACCGTGAAGTAGCTTTCAAAGCTGAAAAATTCAATTCAGTTGTAAATAATCTTCGCTGTGGTTTCAGATATGAAACAAGAAAGAACAATGCAGTCCTTGTTGCGACAGAAGCAGGAGGAACAGGTGTTTTTGATAATCTGCTTGTTGAAAGTCATAAATTCTCAGGTTTAACACATCTTCCTTATAAAGAGGGAAGCATTTATAATTTCTTTGTAAGATTATTTGGATGAGGTGAATGAAAATGAAAAAATTTTTATGTATTGTTCTTTCTGTTCTTATGGTGTTTTCTGTTTTTGCAGTTGCAGTAAGTGCAGAAAATGTTACTTACGATGAATGGAAAGAATACTATGCAACTTGTGATAACACAAAGCTCACAATCACTCCCGGTGCAGATGAAACACAGATGAATTTCTGCTGGCATTCTGTACGTGCAGGAGATTATTCAAAACCTGTTATAAGGCTCAGTAAAGATAAAGATATGAGCGATTATACAGAATTCAAAGGTTATTCAACTTTCTCAGAAATTGCGAAGCAGAGAGTAAATAATGTCACAGTAACAAATCTTGAAGAAAATACAACTTATTATTATACTTACGGGACAGAGAAAAATCCTGAAAGTGAAGTTGAAACATTCAGAACACATTCTTTTGACAGTTACAAATTCCTGTTTATCAGTGATGCACAACCTAAACACGATAATGATATGGTTCAAAGCTCATTCCGTTGGAACAAAACACTGGAAACGGCATTCAATAACAACGATGATATCAGCTTTATTGTGAATGCAGGTGATATTACTCATTGCGGTCAGTATACAGAAGAATGGACAGCATTTTTAACACCTGAATATCTCCGTTCATATCCTATGGCTACTGTTCAGGGCAATCACGACAGAAAAGGTACAACATACAAATACTATTTCAATAATCCTAATGTTTATTTAGGTGTTGCACCAACTGTTTACGGTAACGGATATTATTTCACTTATGGTGATGTTCTTTTTGTTATGATAAACTCTTCAAAGATAAATATTTTCGATAACTATGAGCTTATCAAAAAGGCAACAGAAGAAAATCCTGATGCAAAATGGCGTGTAGCAGTGTTCCACCATGATATTTACGGAACAGGTCACCATGCAGTGCAGAATGATGCATTGGCAGCAAAAAGGTCTTTAGCTCCTGTTCTTGAAAGTTATGATTTCGATGTAGTTTTAAATGGTCATGACCATATCTGGGGACGTTCATATTTTATGGAAGAAGACAAAATTGTGGAAACTCCCGGATACGAAAATGGAGCAGTTACAGACCCTGAAGGTATTATTTATTTCACACAGACAGCTTCATCAGGTAATTCACGAGTTCCTGAAGAGGAAGAACGTAATTACGAATGGCTTGGAAAAATTTACGAAATAGCAAACGATTGTTATTCAACAATTGAAGTTACAAAAGACGGTGTGATGAAAATTATAACAGTAGATACAATAACAGGTGAAACTATTGATACTTTTTCAATCACAAAAACTGATTTCACACTTGAAGAAAAACCCATGACTTACGGTTATATCGGTGCAATGCTGAAACCTCTTATGGGTGAATATTTCGTGATTTATGAAGTGATTTATAAAATTTTTGATTTAATTTTTTAATTGAATCCATAAACTTAAAAGCACTCAACATCGTGAACCGCACCAAATTGTGCGGAGAGCACAAAGAAAGCACCTTATGGTAGCAATAATTAAAATTTAAGCAACATACTGACTTCGTTTTTCGAGCGGGGTCAGTTTTGTTTTTAATTGGATACGTTGATGATTGTAGAAATGGATGTACTCACCTATGAGGAGACGAGCCTCTTC
>JAZSJD010000012.1:0-36392 GCA_045534165.1 Acutalibacteraceae bacterium
AGGGTGAAAAAATGGCAAATATATGCAAAAAGTGGGTGATATTCGATGTATCACCCACTTTTCAATTGCCGTTTTCTTGATTTCATTAATAACTTTTTATATCAATAATATCCGCATATATGCTTATGCGGGTTTATCGACTGTCTGAAACACCACTTAACTTTTTGTTAAGTGGTGTTTCAGTTTATATGTGTTTTCTTATTTCGTTGTTAATTTCTTCTCGTTTTTCGATATGCCATTTTTCACTTCTCGGGTAATCTTTGAATGTCATATTGTATTTTTCACCATTGTTGTTTTCGATAAGTCCGATTGTTTTTTCTTTGCCGATAAGTTTTTCTAACCATTGCAAAGCTCTCATATCCTGGAAAGCTTCGTTCATAGCTTTCAATCTGATTGAGGTCCAGGCTTTTCCGTCAGGAGCCGGATAAACAACGAAAGCATCACCGGCAGAAAAAGCACAGTCAGCATCAGTTTCAGCAAACGGGTCAACTTTTCTGATTGACAGGCAGGTGAAATAAAAATTGTAACCCCAATGTAAAAAACCCTCAACACCATATTTATACATCTGCATACCGATAATTCTTGTTCTCTGTAAAGGCATTGAAAGGAATCTGTTTGAATAGTATTCATCAGTAGGGCCACAACAATAATATGTCCAGAGCTGAGGAACATTACCAACAAAATTTTCAATTGCGGCTTCGCTTGGAACAGGTGTTGAAACATAACCTTTTTCGTAGTATTCGTATTCTGAAAGAGCATCAAGAACTTTAAATCTTTTACCGAAAAGATTATTTATAAGTGCACTTACTTTGGCATAAACTTCTAAATCTTTTTCGCCGGGCTCATCTGAAACGTGGAAATAAGTATAATCTGCAATTTCATTTTCCTCAAGAACTTTTGTTAATTCGGGAGCAAGAGCAGTTAAGAATTCTGTGTATTCTTCTCCTGTTGAATCGGTTTCCCAACCAAAAATCCGTTCAGCTTTTCCGTCAACTTCAGCTATGATTTTTGGTGCGTGAAGTGCACCCCATTGAGTGAAAAGATGTGACATTTCATAATATTTTACACCGCATCTTTTGCACATATCAATCCATTTTACAAGATTTGAAAAATCAAATTCATATTTGTTTTCTGTCTTTCTGACACCGACTAATTGTACTGTAAGTCGTTCGCTTCCTATTTTAGTGTCAAGCGGGGGAGTGAACAGAGGAGTGAGTATAAAATTGATGCCATGTTCAGTTGCAGTTTTTACAAAGTTTTCAACTATTTTCCAGAATTTATCGCTGAAAACAGGAACATTGTAATATGTTGCCAGACTGTCACAATGAAACCAGTTTGTATGAATAAGTGTCTGCTCAGGTAAATCTGCATCAATAATGTCAAGGATAATTTTTTCTGAAACCAAAACCTCATCTTCTGATGAAATAACTTTAATGTCAATTGCATGTTCACCGGGAGTTAAATTTTCAGCTTCAAACCAGAAATTTATCCACACATTTTCAGGAATTCTGAAAGTTTCCCCCAAGTATGGTCTCAGAACATCAGGATAAAGACCGGGAGTTTTTCTCAAATAATAGTCATCAGTTTTTTTGTCGTGTGTTTTGATTGCGGGAACAGAACACACTCTGTATATGTTAAGATTTTCTGAAATTTCAAGGCGTGAATCATCTAAAAACCCATCACTTGAAAAAGCAAGTTGAAAAGCAGTTTTTTCATTTCTGAAAGCGGAAATCTTATTGATTTGTGTATAGTTATTCGGTTCTTCATCTGCAAAAACTTTTGCTAATGATGATAAAATATAAGCTTTAATTGTCATAAAATCACTCCTTTAGATAAATATAGCACATGCAAATTTTCATTTCAATATTTTTTATTAATTTAGGTTTATTTTGTCGGGTTTTTCAAAGAATATTTATTGATTAAGCAGAGGAGTAATTTATATGGAAAACTTAAATAAAGCACTGAAAATATTAACTGAAAACGAAAAAACACGTGAAGAATATATAATTCCGTATTGTTGGAATTATGTAGGCGCAAAGTTTGAAAAATCAGATGAACAGGGTGAAATAATTGTAAATTCCAATGATTATTTCAAAAAAACAATTGAATATATTTTATCCTTTAAAGGTGTGAAAAGTGATAAACCATTATCTTTTTATTCTTTGTTTGTAAGAAGTTTTTCAGCGTGGAATCACGGGAAAGGTCTGGAAAACGGAACATTTCTCAAAACGATCGCACTTCTTCCTTTGTTAAAAGAAATGGGATTTAACGGTATATATTTTTTACCTGTATTTGAGCTTTCAAGGGAGAATAAAAAAGGTGAACTTTCTTCACCCTATGCAATAAAAAATATAATGAAAATTGAAAATTCTCTTTGTGATGAGCATCTTCCCGCCATGTCAGCAGAAGAACAGTTTGCTGCTTTATGTGAAGCGTGTCATAAACTGCAGATAAAAGTTATACTTGATTTTGCCTTCAGAACAGCATCAAGAGACAGCAGTTTGTGCGAAACCCATCCTGATTGGTTTTATTGGGTAAAAAGTCATTCTCTTTTGAATTTTAAAGCACCTGATTGCAGTGAATTAGGTCATACAGTTGTGAACGAGAAGAACGTAAAACAGCTTTATAAATCTGAAAGTATGATTAATTTTGCTGAAAGTTTTTCATTTCCTCCTGATGAAAAAGCTATTGTTTTATTGCAGGATGATAACAGGAATTTCAAGGATATGTGCAGGGATAATCTGGGTATTTCAATTATGCCCGGTTTTGCTGACACAATAAACGACCCGCAACCACCCTGGACAGACGTTACTTTCCTGAAATATTATTTTGATAATACCGAAAACGTAAAGAAAAAGTTCGGTCCTGATTTTCCGCCTATGATAGCACAGGATGGAATAAAATGCAGTTTGTTTTCAGGGAAAGAACCTAATGTGCAGTTGTGGGAATATGTAAAACGCATAATCCCTTATTATATGGATGAATATTCTATTGACGGTGCAAGAATTGATATGGCACACGCTTTACCATCAGAACTTACAAGAGAAATAATTTCAGAAATCAAAAAGAAAGATAAAAAGTTTATTTTATGGTCAGAGGAATTTAATAATTCATTGTCCGTTGATTTAAAGCAGGAAGGATACAACTTCTATACGGGTGGTATCTGGGATTTGTGGAAGCAGGAAAGTTACAACAGTATGAACTTTAATAAACGTCTTTATGAGTGTATTACGGGTGAAATTGAGGCGGTTTCTTGCACTGAAATGGCGGACACACCCAGAAGTATGCAAACGATGGGGCTTTTAAAGTCGGTTTCTGCAACTGTTGTTACTGCGCTTTTACCCAATACAGTTTATTTTATAAATAATGCTCAGGAGTTTGCGGAAAAGCAACCTATGAATTTAGGTCTCGGCAACACAGAAGAGGGTAGGTTCGTTTTACCAAAAAAGCATCCTCTTTACGGTAAACTTGCATTTTTTGATAATTATTATTTTGATTGGAAAAACAGAAAGCATATGTATGATGCGATAAAACAGGCATTAAAATTGAGAAACAGATATGCTGATGTTTTGAAAGATATAAAAAATTATGATTTGAAGCAACTGAAATCAGCTTCAGAAATTACGGTAATATGTGGCTGGAACGGTAAAAAAGGATATCTGCTTTTGTTCAACAGGGGAACAGAAGAAATAAAAATGTATGCAAAAAAATGTGTTCCCTCACAGGCAAGGTTAGGGGAGTGTATTTATGGTTGTGAAAACAAAGATGTGCTATATCCGAATTCAGTGATTGTTTATGATTTGGAAAGTAAAAAATAACTGACAAATTTTTCAAAATCCCTTGACGATTTGGTGAAAAAACTGTATATTTTATATAACACCAAATCTTGGAGGGATTTATTATGAAAATTACTTTTATGGGTGCCGGCAGTACAGTTTTTGTACGAAATGTTATTGGTGACTGTATGTGCACACCTTCTTTACGCGATGCAGAATTTGCTCTTTACGACATTGACGGACAGAGACTTAAAGATTCTGAAATCATTTTAAATGCAATCAACGCAAACGTTAACGAAAACAGAGCAAAAATCACAACACATCTTGGCGTTGAAAACCGTAAAGAAGCTTTACGTGGTGCAAAATTTGTTGTTAATGCAATTCAGGTAGGTCTTTATGATCCTTGCACAATTACTGACTTTGAAATTCCCAAGAAATACGGTCTTCGTCAGACAATTGCTGATACGCTCGGTATAGGCGGTATTATGAGAGGTCTCAGAACAATTCCTGTTCTTGCTGATTTTGCAAGAGATATGGAAGAAGTTTGTCCTGATGCATGGTTCCTTAACTATACAAACCCCATGGCAATTCTTACAGGTTTTATGACAAGATATACAGGTGTTAAAACAATAGGTCTTTGCCATAGTGTTCAGACTTGTTCAAGAGACCTTCTTAATGGCGTTGGTATGGAAGATAAAATTGAAGGCAGATATGACCTTATTGCAGGTATCAACCATATGGCATGGCTTCTTGAAATTAAAGATAAAGACGGTAACGACCTTTATCCTGAAATTAAGAGAAGGGCAATCGAAAAGAACGATAAAGCTCTCCTCGGTGAAATTGAAAAACACGGTGATATGGTAAGATATGAGTATATCAGAAGACTTGGTTACTATTGCACAGAATCAAGTGAGCACAATTCTGAATACAATATGTTCTTCATCAAAGATAAATATCCTGAAATGATTGAAAAATACAATATTCCTCTTGATGAATATCCCAGACGTTGTATCAATCAGATTGCCGGTTGGGAAAAAGAACGTGACAATATTCTTGCTGATGGTAAAATTACTCACGAAAGGTCACACGAATATGCTTCATACATTATGGAGTCTATGGTTGTGAACAAACCATACAAAATCGGTGGTAATGTCTATAATGGTGGTCTTATCGAAAATCTCGATAAAGATGCTTGTGTAGAAGTTCCTTGTCTTATCGATGCAAGCGGTATTCATCCTTGCAGAATCGGCAAACTTCCCGTTCAGCTTGCAGCAATGAATATGACAAATATCAATCCTCAGCTTCTCACAATTGAAGCAGCAGTAACACAAAAGAGAGATGCGATTTATCAGGCAGCTATGCTTGACCCGCACACAGCATCAGAACTTAACATTGACGATATCGTTAAAATGGTTGATGAACTTATTGAAGTTCACGGTGATTGGCTTCCGAAGTATCATTAATCGGGGTGCGTAATGGGAAAGAAAGATAACAGATTTGAAAAAATCTATACCCAGGGTGCCATAGAAGCAATGGAAATATGGGTGGATAAAGAGACAGGCGTAAATTATATTTTTCATCAGAGTGGTTATGCAGGTGGTATGACACCACTTCTTGATAAAGAGGGAAAACCCGTAATTTCGCCGATAATAAACGATTAAAAAACGGCTCCCTTGTGTAAAGGGAGCTGTCATTTTTGTGAAAAATGACTGAGGGATTGTTAAAAGTAGTAATTTTCGGTTGCTCATAAGGGATAAATCTGCAAAATTCAACTGACGGTTGAAAAATATCACTTAATATGTTATTGTATATCCGACATATCGGTGTTAACATCAATATGACAGGAGTGATATATATGAATCTCGGAAGTAAAATCAAAGAACTCAGAAAACAAAGGGGTATTACCCAGGAACAGCTGGCAAATGCTGTGGGGATATCATTTCAGGCCGTTAGTAAATGGGAGAATAACATTGCTTTACCAGATATAACTCTTGCACCTGTGATTGCAAATTATTTCGGAGTTTCACTGGATGAACTTTTTGATTTCAGTCTTACTGAAGTGGAAAATGACATTGAAAAAATAGTTGACGAGGCTTACAAATTCAGAGAAAGCGACTATGAAAAAAGCCGTAAAATTCTTGAAGAAGGTCTTAGAAAATATCCTGAAAATGATATTATTCTCAACAATCTTCTTTATGTTATGCCTGACCCTGATGAAACAATTGAAATTGCATCAAAACTTGTGGAAAAAACACGGTTGGATGAAGTTAAATATGATGCTTTGCGTTTTCTTGCATATGCTTACAAGAAAAAAGACGACCTGAAAAGTGCCGAAGCAGCAATTGTGCAGATACCTGAAATTTATTTTACAAAACTCACTGAAATGGCATATCTTTTAGAGGGCGAACCTAAATTTAAAGCCGCCGAAAAACAGAAATGGATTTCTTTTGAAAATCTTATTCAGATGATGTGGAAAATCGCAGAATGTTACGAAGAAAAGGGAGAAATTCAAAAGGCAATTGATGAATCGGAAAATGCACTGAAACTTATTCCGATTCTTGACCACCCTGATTTTGATATTTATACAGATTATTTTAACAAACAAATAAAGAGATTAAAAGAAAAGCAGAGTTGACGTGAAAATCAACTCTGCTTTTTGCATAGTAAAATAAAGTGTTATTTTTTGATTAAAAAATTTCAGAAAGTTTAACAGGTCTGTGTTCTTCAACTGATTTTTTAGCTGCAAGACCGATTTTAACTGACTGCATACCTGCGTGGATACCAACAGGAACATCTTTGTCGTTCACAATAGCATCAACAAACTGTGCAACTTCATCTGTGAAAGACTGCATATATCTTTCAAGGAAGAAGAACAAGGGTTTTTCACCTGTTACACCGTTTGCATCAGAAACAACTGCTGAAGAAAGTGTATCGTTAGTTGTAGCAACCATGCCTTTTGAGCCGAAAACTTCAGCTCTCTGGTCATAACCATAAGCAGCTCTTCTTGAGTTGTCGATAACGCAAAGTGCACCGTTTGCCATTTTCATTGTGATAATTGCTGTGTCAACGTCGCCCTGTTCACCGATTGCGGGGTCAACAAGCACTGCAGACTGAACATAAACTTCTTCAACATCGCTGTTTACAAGGAAAGTTGCCATATCAAAATCGTGAATTGTCATATCAAGGAAGATACCACCTGAAACTTTGATGTATGCAGGGTTGGGTGGTTCAGGGTCACGGGATGTGATTTTAACAATGTGAGGATCGCCGATTCTGCCATCATCAACAGCCTTACGGATTGCTGCAAAGTTGTGGTCAAATCTTCTGTTGAAACCAACCTGGAATTTGAGATTTTTGCCCTGAAGAGCATCAGCAACAGCCTGAATTTTTTCAATTGAATGGTCAACGGGTTTTTCACAGAAAACGTGTTTGCCTGCGTTGATTGCTTCAACAGAAATTATTGAATGTGTATCTGTTGATGAACAAACCATAACTGCATCAATTTCAGGGTCTGCAAGGATTTCTTTATAATCTTTTGTTATAACTTCAACACCCATACTTTTAACAAAAGCTTCTGTTTCTTCATTCATAAAGGGGTCTGCAATTGATTTTACAGTTGCGCCTTTTACGTGATATGTAATTGATTGAAGATGTACTTTACCGATACGGCCTGCGCCGATAATACCAATTTTAATCATTTTCAAAATTCCTTTCAAATATATTTTTGTTTATATTGTTCCGTCCCAGGTGCTTACTTCAAGGGCTTTCTTTTCATCTTCTGAGAACCAGTGTGTTGTAACAGCTTTTGATTCTGTATAGAAACGGTAAGCATCTTTGCCGAGGCAATGAAGGTCACCGAAGAAAGACTGTTTGTGACCTGAGAAGGGGAAGAATCCAACCGGTACAGGAATACCAACATTGATACCAACCTGACCGCCATCTGTATGACGTGCAAATTCTCTGCCATAGAAACCACTCTGTGTATAGATAACAGAACCATTTGCATAGGGACTTGCGTTCATGATTTTAAGACCTTCTTCAAAGTCTTTACATCTCTTGATGCAAAGAACGGGGCCAAAAACTTCGTCACTGCCTATTGTCATATCTTCAGTTACATGGTCAAAGATTGTAGGACCAACAAAATAACCATCTTCGTAGCCTTCAACTTTGCAGTTTCTACCGTCAAGAACAAGTGTTGCACCTTCACGTACACCTTTGTCGATATCAGCAATAACTTCGTCGTAATGTTTTTTGTATGTAATCGGTCCGAGTTTTGATTCTTTATCCCATGAAGGACCAACTTTAATTTTTTCAGCCTGTTTTTTCAGTTCTTCAACAAACTTGTCAGCAATGCTGTCAACAACAACACAGCAGGAGAGTGCCATACATCTCTGTCCTGCACAACCGTAAGCTGAGTTGATAACACCGGCAACTGTTCTTTCAAGTGCGCAGTCTTCCATAACAAGAGCATGGTTCTTAGCCTGACAAAGAGCCTGACAACGTTTTCCGTTTCTTGCAGCTCTTTCGTAAATTTTAAGACCAACAGGAGTTGAACCAACGAATGTAACACCAACAATATCAGGATGGTCAAGCAAAGTGTTAATTTCATTTCTTGAACAAGTAACAATGTTGATAACACCGTCAGGAACGCCAGCTTCTTTATATATTTTAGCGAACATCATTGCTGTTTTCGGTGTGAGAGATGCAGCTTTAAGGACCATTGTGTTGCCACAAGCAATACAAGTGGGAGCCATCCAGCCGAAAGGAATCATAGCAGGGAAGTTAACGGGAACAATACCAAGGAAAACGCCCATTGCTTCACGGTATTTTACTGTGTCATAACCTGTTGAAGCATCCATAAGGCTTTCGCCCATCATAAGAGAGGGAACTTGTGTTGCAAGTTCTGTACCTTCTTTAGCTTTAAGCACATCACCTTCAGCTTCTGACCATACTTTACCGTTTTCTTTTGCAACGCACATAGTAAGTTCTTCCATATTCTGCATAATAAGCTCTCTTACTTTGTACATAATCTGTGCTCTCTTAATTGCGGGAGTTGCTCGCCAGGAAGGGTAAGCAGCTTTTGCAGCAGCAACAGCTTCTAAAACTTCATCGTTTGTACAACAGGGAGCCTGACCGGTTACTTCGCCTGTGCTGGGATTGTGAAGGTCATACCACACATCTGTTTTTGAGTCTTTAAACTCACCATTTACAAAATACTGTAATTTTTCCATTTATATTTTCTCCTTATAATCCTGCTTTTTCGCTGATATACTTTCTTGCTTTAACAGCATATTCAAATGGGTTAGCAATAGCAGGATCTTGTTCTGCTTCAACAAGCATCCAACCTTCGTAGTCGTTTTCATCAAGTACCTGGAAGATAGGTGCAAAATCAATCATACCGTCACCGGGAACTGTGAAAGCACCAAGTCTTACACCCTGAAGGAAGCTGAGATGTTCATCTTTAACTTTTTTAACAATTTCAGGACGGATATCTTTCAAATGAACGTGTTTGATTCTCTTTGCATATTTCTTAAGAACTGCAAGATAATCTTCTCCACAATAAGCAAGGTGACCTGAATCGAAAAGAAGGAAAACACTGTCTTCATCACAAAGTGACATCATTTTATCAATTTCTTCAGCAGTCTGAACAACAGTACCCATATGATGGTGGTAAACAAGAGTGATGTCATATTCTTTTGCAATTTTACCAAGCTTTGAAAGACCATCAGCAAATTTTTTCCACTCGTCATCATTCATAACATATTTCTTTTCAAAAACAGGTGTTTCCATCTGTCCCTGAATGCTGTAACTCTGTTCTGATGCACCGATTCTCTTTGCACCGCAAGCTTTTAAGAATTCGCAGTTTTCACGGAAATCTTTTTCAACTTCTTCAAATGGTTTTGTAAGGATGAAAGATGAGAACCAACGGTTTGCAATCTGAAGACCTCTGATTTCAAGTTTCTTTGTAAGTTCTTCAGGAGTTTTAGGATATTTGTTGCCGATTTCACAACCTTTATATCCTGCAAGTGCCATTTCACTTACGCATTGTTCAAATGTGTTTTCAGCACCGAGATCAGGCATATCATCGTTTGTCCATGCGATAGGTGCAATACCTAATTTGATTTTGTTACTGTTCATATTAAACAATCCTTTCGATTAATATTTTCTTGCTTCGTTAAGATGTTCCTGCTTTTCTTTGAAAGCATCTTTTCCTTTTTCTGTTCTGGGAATATCGCTGCAACCTACATTCCACCAGCTGCCATAACCGTCTGTCATTGTTTTGGGAAGTACTTTGATGTCAATAAGAGTAGGTTTAGTCTGTTTGAGTGAATCTACAAGAGCTGCTTTCAATTCATCTTCAGTTTTTGCTGTGTATGTAACGTATCCATAACCTTTTGCACACATTGCATAGTCTATGTTCATAAATTCACCGTATCTTATGGGGTCATCATTGTTTCTGTAACGTGATTCTGTGCAGAGTGCTTCAACGCCCTGACCCATCTGAAGGTTATTGATGCAACCAAATGATGCATTGTCAAAAAGAAGTACATTGATTTTTTTGCCTTCCTGCAATGCAGTTATCATTTCTGAATGGAGCATATTGTAGCTGCCATCACCTACGAGCGCATAAACTTCTTTCTCCGGTTCAGCAAGTTTTGAACCGAATGCACCTGCTATTTCATAACCCATGCAGGAATAACCGTATTCCATATTGTAGCTGTAAAGGCTGTCAGTAGTCCACATTCTCTGCATACATCCGGGAAGTGAACCTGATGCAGCAACAACAATTGCATCTTCCGGAATAATATCTCTTATAAGACCTAATGCAGTTGTCTGACAAAGTTTACCACCTGTAACACGTGAAAAATCTTCAAGGTTATTTTCAACTCTTACTTTGTTTTCAGGTTCAAAATTATCAGCAGGGTATTCGATAGATGTAAGACGAGCCATTTCGTCATCCCACAATTTTTTAGCATCCTGAATTTCAGTTGTGTAAGCTGATTTATAGTCACCCATAGCTTTATCAAGTGCAGTTATGCCTTCTCTTGCATCAGCAACAACAGATACACTGTCAAATTTCTGTGCATGGAAAGCGCTTGCATTGATTGTGATAACATCAGCATCTGCAAAAATCCATTTTGAAGATGTTGTAAAGTCTGAAAGACGTGAGCCGATTGCAATAACAGTATCAGCTTCTTTAGCAATGGTGTTTGCTGATAAATTACCTGTTGCACCAACACCACCTAAATTCAAAGGATGGCTTGATTTAATTGCACTTTTACCTGCTTGTGTTTCAGCAAAAGGAATGTTGTGCTTTTCGCAGAAAGAAGCAACTTCTTTACCTGCCATACTGTATCTTACGCCACCACCTACGATAACGAGAGGCTTTTTGCTGTTTTTAAGTTTTTCGGAAGCCTGTTCAATTTCGTAAGTGTTGGGAATGGTTCTTCCGATATAATGAACTCTTTTTCTGAAAAATTCTTCAGGATAATCGTAACTTTCGCCTTCAACATCCTGGCACATTGCAATGCAGGCAGCACCTGTATGTGCAGGGTCAGTAAGAACACGCATTGCGTTTGTAAGCGCAGACATAACCATTTCAGGTCTTACGATTCTGTCAAAGTAACGTGAAACGGGTTTGAAAGCATCATTTGTTGTAACAGTAAGGTCCTGTGGTTGTTCCATCTGCTGAAGGACAGGGTCAGGCTGTCTTGTTGCAAAAGTATCACCCATAAAGAGAAGCAGGGGAATGTTGTTTACTGTTGCATTTGCAGCAGCAGTTACCATATTTGCAGCCCCCGGACCTATTGATGACATACAGGGGATAATTTTAAGTCTGTTGTGCTGTTTGGCATAAGACATTGCAGCAAGAGCCATGCCTTGCTCGTTTCTGCCTTGCATAACTTTAAGTGAATGTTCAGCTTGTGAAAGAGCTTCGCCGACACCGAGGACACAACCGTGTCCGAAAACAGCATAAAAGCTTTCAACAAACTTGCTTTCAATCATTTTTCCATCTTGTTCAATTGTAACGTATTGGTTGTCAAGGTATCTGACAATTGCTTCGCCACAAGTAAGTCTTATTGTGCTCATTTGTTTATCAACCTTTCGTTGTGTCAGATTTTTGTGAGCCATTCGTGTTCGGGTGCCACGAATCGTGTTGTTTTATACCAGGGGTCGCCGTCAAGGTGGCGAATCATCCACACATAGTACATAGTATATCCGGGTGCTACAACCTGCTGATGGTCTTCGCCACCGTCAATGAAACAAGCGGAGGAATCAACGCTTTTATAAACTTCGTCAGCGTTGAAACAAGCACCAAAGCCCTGAGGCTTATCGAATCTGTAGTAATAAACTTCAGGCTGGGGATGATGGTGGGGTGGATAGCTGGACCATCTGCCGGGCTTATTGAAAACCTCACCCATAACCATGTTTGAATAGGGTGCATTATCAGGGTCAAACATTGTTGAAACAACTCTGTGACCTGCACCGTCCCACTGTCCTTTGCCGAATTCCTGATAAAGACAGTTTTCAGGGTTGTAGAAAACTGTATCAAATTCTTTTTCGTTATCTGTCTGTTGAATAATGATTTCACTGTCACCCAGTGCTTCAACAGAAAATTCTGTGTTTTTAGAAGCATGCAGGCAGAAAGGTTTCATATCAAAAGGATTTTCACGTTTGCAAATTTCCTCTTTACCGCCAAATATAAATTTTATTTCTCCGCTTATAAGAAGAATGGCAGTTTCATTTTTATCTTCGCAGTAAGAAATTTTTTCTCCTGCTTTCAGATATTTGACTTTGATGTTCATTAACATATGAGCATTTTTGCCATTCATTTCACAGAGAATTTTTTCATTGTTTTCATTAAGAACGGGTACTTCAAACATATACTTAACCTCTTACTACCATTTCGCCGTACTGAGCTTTTTCGTCAGCAATAAATTTTTCAACTGCTTCAAGGGAGGGCATTGCCTCTGAACAACTGTGTGCGGAAATAAGCATTGAAGCTGATGCTGATCCATACTCAAGAGCATCAATAATATCACAACCGTCAAGAAGTGCACGGATAAATGAAGAAGCATATCCGTCACCACCGCCGAAACCTTTGAGCATTTTAACCGGGAATGGCTTTATTGTGTAACTGTTACCATCATTTGTGTAAGCAGTAGAACCGTCTTTTCCGTGCTTGATAACAACTATTTTTGCACCATAAGAACACCAGAGTTTTGCACTTTCTTCGTCAGTAGCACAAACACCTGTAATTGCTTCTGTAAGGTCAAATTCTTCTCTTGAACCAAGGATGATATCAGCATTCCTTGCAACCATAGAATAATAAACTGAGATTTCATCTTTGTTTTTCCAGGTGTAAGAACGATAGTCAATATCAAAAATAAGGGGAATGTTGTTTTTCTTTGCAAGCATCATTGCTTTAAGTGCTGCTTCTCTTGAAGGAGACTGACAAAGTGCAGTTCCTGAAATCAGAAGAGCTTTTGTCTGACAAATGTAATCTTCATCAATATCGTCAGGATGAAGCATAAGGTCTGCAACACCTTCGCGGTACATAAGAATACTGCTTTCAGTGGGACTTTTTATCTCTGTAAAAGTAAGACCAAGGTTTTCACCGTTTTTGCAACGTGTGATGTGGCTTGTGTCAATACCATCTTTTTCAAAATAATTTATAACGTAATCGCCGAACTGGTCATCGGAAACTTTTGCAAAAAAACCAACCTTTTTACCAAGCCTTGCCATACCCACAGCAATGTTGGCAGGTGAGCCACCAACATATTTGTTGAAGTTACTGCTTTCTGATAAAGGCTTGTTCATATCAGTAGGATTAAAGTCAATTGCAATTCTGCCGATGGGTATTAAGTCCAGCGGACGTGATGAATCAAATTCAATATACTTCATAATCTTCACCTCATTAAAATAATTTCAAGCCGAATGAGTTAAACCCATTCGGCTGATAAATTAGTCAATTGTAATGCCCATTTCCTGACGTTTTTTAGCAAGTGCTTCCGTAACTAATTTTTTCTTGTTGCCCTCAAGGTCGTAGAAGAACATGGGAATAGCACAAAGAAGCATGCTTACACCGGGAACAATAGATACAAGAGAGAACATAGCAAATCTTGTCAGAGGAGTCATATCCAAAGCTGAAATAACAGCTTCCTGTGCATACATGGCTGCGGGTTCAAGTTTAATAACCATGTACATGAGAATGATACCTGTTGTTGCAACTGCATTACCTAATTTGTTAACAAAAGACTGGCAAGCTGCACCGAGTGCATTGTCTCTGTGACCTGTAGTCAATTCCATATAGTCAAGACAGTCACCAATCATCGCAGAAGATGTAACATTAAGTACACCTAACGGAATGCTTGAAATTATGATGAAAGGAATACAAGCATAAAGTGCATATCTTGTGTCAACAACAACGCCTACGACTGTTGTAACTATTGATGAAATAAAGCCTGCAATACAAGCGATGATAATAATTTTCTTGTAGCTGAATCTCTTGTAAAGCATAGGCATAAAGAGCATAGCGCCAAACATACCGACAGCTGCGCAAATCATAAGAACCGTGCTGACAGTAGAAATACTTTTCTGAATAAGCTCAGCTTTTTCAGCAGCAGACATATTTGCAGTAATTTCAGGGCCAACATAAAGACCATATCTTGCAACGTGAACTGAAGCAGCCTGAACAAGATATCTGCCACTGGAAAGAACACCCATAATAATAACCATCATGAGAGGTTTACATTTGAAAACTCGCATAAGTGTACCGGGTTCTGATTTATCACGTTTCGGTTTGTTTGGAATATTAACTCTTTCTTTAACATGGAAATAAGAGTTTGCATAAAGAAGACCGCCGAGCACACTACAAATAACTGCAATAAGCATATATTTATATTTGTCCTGCTCTATTGTTGAAGCAGCGGGCATTATTTTTGTAATAACAAAACCGAGAACTGCAAAGATAAGCATAGGCAAAGCTGAACCGATACTGTTAATTGTTTTACCCAAAGAAATAACTTTGCCTCTTTCGTCCGGGTTAGGAGTCATAACATTTGGAAGACTCCAGAACGGAACGTCAGCAATAGTATATGTCATACCCCAAAGAATATATACAACACCTGCATAAACCATAAGCATGATGGGAGAAAATCCTTTTGGAATATAGAACATAAGGAAAGAAAGAACTGCAATAGGTACAACCGCAAAGAGAATATACGGTTTCATTTTACCCCATTTAGTTGTGTTTCTGTCAACAATCATACCCATCATAGGGTCATTGATTGCGTCCCAAATACGTGCAAGGAGCATAAGAAGAAGCACGAATATGAGGGGTAACTGCATAACGTTTGTGTAGAAGTCAGATATGTATGAAGACATGATTGCATAAATCATACCCTGACCTGCACCGCCGATGCAGTACATATAAAATTCCTTATTAGGAACATAATTTTTTGTTGTGTCAATTGCTTTTACTTCGGTGCTCATATTAACACTATCCTTTTATAGATTAATTATCTGATACAGAAAGTTAAAACCTGGCCGATTTTAAGTGCTACTTCTGAAAGAGCTGCAAGGAATTCCTGCCATCTGAATTCTGTAGTGCTGATGCCTGTAACTTCAGGAATTTCTGAACCTTCTTTAAGAGCAAGAGCGTGGAAGTAGAGCATATATGTTTCATATTCCCAGGGATTGTTTTCGTCAATAACAAAAACTCTACCGCCTCTGAATGTATCGTTTTTGTATGAGTGGCTTGTGATACCGGGAGTCATAATAGCATCAATACCGTCATATTCGCCGATAAATGTGTTTACGTGGTCGTGACCGAATACGCAGCCGAGAACGTCACCACGTTCAACAAATGCATCCCACTGACCTTCATTGTCAACAGAGGGACAGGGAGGCTCGAGGATAACACCGCTTTTGATTCTTGTGAAGATGGGTAAAATTGAATAAGCGTTACCATTTGTAAATGCTCTGCCGAGTGCACCGAGGAATGAAGGCATTTCAGGATGAAGTGCAGCCACACCTTCTTCTGTGATGATGTGCTGGAAAGCAAGTGAGGGAACTTTACCGCCATTTTCTTCTTCAAGTTTTTTACTTACATTTTTGTACCATTCGATCTGGTCTGCTCTTACGCAGTCATATTCGCCTTCATATTCACCGCTTCGGATATAGTCACCACTGTCAAACATCCAGAGGTTGAATGCAACTTTTGAACCGTCAGATGAGAGAATGGGAAGGTTGTGAGTTGCACAGCCGTGAAGAGAGGGGTCTGCATCATAAGCAAGGCAATCGTCATATTTCTGATAGAATTCAAGAAGTTCTTCGCGAGAGTATTTTCTGTCTTCTGAATCGTGGTTGCCGAAAACAAATGTAAATTTCTGATCTCTTTCAGCAAGAACATTTAAAAGCTGATCGTAAGCTCTTTCATCGTCGATAACAATGTTGTCGCCGTTGAAAATAACAAGATCAGGCTCAACTGTGTCAATAGCTTCTCTGATGTACTGGAGAGTGTCTTCTTGCATAGGATAAACATCCTGCACGTCAGCAAGAACGAGAATTTCAAATTTACCGTCTTTACCAAACTGAAGAACATCATCAGATGGTGTTTCAGCAGAGAAAATCGGTACACAAACAGAGAGTACCAAAACTGCTGAAAGAATTAATGCTAAAATTTTCTTTTTCATGGGTTTATACCTCCTAAATATATATACACTAAATTTTAACATATTTGTAACATAATATCAACACAGAATGGTGTAAATTTTTTTGTATTTTATTTGTTGGTTTTTTCCAAAACACCGCCTAAGTCAAATGAGGGAATAAATTTATCTGTGGAAGAAGAAAGCTCTTGCATAAAACCGTTTTCAAAACCGAACTCATCAAAAAGGGATAAAGCTTTATTGTATTCTCTTGCGGTGATTTTTCTGTTGATTTCTTTATATTCAGATGCTTTCCCCATAGGAACATATTGGCTCATCAGGCTGATAATTACGTTTTCGGGAAGTTCATCTTTAATCCATTGAAAAATCTTTCTTGTCTGGGTAAGGTTCAAAGGTAAAACAAGATGACGGATTATGACACCTTTTTGCATCATACCGTTTTCATCAAAAACATTTTCAGGTTGCTGTGAAATCATTTCTTTCACAGCTTTTGATGCAACTTCAAAATAATTTTCAGCTTTAGAATATTTTAAACTTGCTTCTTTATCAAAATATTTTATATCTGTCAGATAGATATCGATTATTCCCTCAAGTTTTTTCAATGTTTCAATACTTTCGTATCCTGAACAGTTATAAACTAAAGGGATTTTTGGTCTGTAAATTTCAAGTGCTTCAAGAATCTGTTTGGTGAAATGTGTTGGTGTCACAAAGTTAATGTTATGAGCACCATTTTCTTCCAGCTCATGGAAAATTTCTGCAAGACGTTTTGTCGTGATTTCTTTGCCGAAACCTTTTGAACTTATTTCTTCATTCTGACAGTATACACATTTTAAAGGACAACCTGAAAAGAAAATTGTTCCCGAACCCTTTGTTCCGCTGATACAAGGTTCTTCCCAGAAATGAAGCTGAACTTTTGAAATTTTAAGTGTACTGTTCATACCGCAGAAACCTGCTTGTTTTTCTCTGTCAATACCGCATTTACGAGGGCAACTGTTACAAATCATAAATATTACCTCTGATTTTTTTCAATGGTAGTATTATAGCATTGATTTTTCAAAAAGAATAGAGTATAATATGAAAAAAGTTGATTTTCGGAGCGATTAATATGGTTTTGACAATTGATGTGGGCAACACAAACATAACAATCGGAGCTTTTAAAGAAAGTGAGCTTGTTTTTGTGTCACGTCTTGCAACAGACAAAAAACGTATGGCAGACCAATATGCCTGTGAGATTATGAATATTTTTAAACTGTATTCAGTTGATAAAAACGATTTTTCAGGCAGTATCTTAAGCAGTGTTGTTCCGGAAGTTACATATCCGGTAGGAGAAGCGGTAAGAAGGTTAACAGGTATAACACCACTTGTTGTAGGCCCCGGAATAAAAACAGGACTTAATATTCTGATTGATGACCCATCAACACTTGGTGCAGATTTTGTAACCGGTGGTGTGGCTGCTCTTAATAAATATCCGTTGCCTTGTTTTGTGGTGGATTTGGGAACAGCAAGCAAAATTTATGTAATTGACGAAAAAGGAAGTTTCCTTGGCTGTACAATTGCAGCAGGTATCAATGTTTCAATGAATGCACTTTCTGCCTCAGCATCCCTTTTGCCAAGCATCGGTATTAAAAAAGCTAAATGCGCCTTAGGTAAGAATACGGTTGATTGTATCATTTCAGGTACACTTGTGGGCACTGCAGCAATGATTGACGGAATGGTTGAACGTTTTTCTGAGGAAATCGGCAGAAAACCTGCATCAATTGTGGCAACAGGCGGCTTTGCAAGAAGCGTAATCAGTAATTGTAAAACAGAAATCGTTTATGATAAGCACCTTTTACTTGAAGGGCTTAAAATCATCTATGATAAAAACGTGAAAAGTAAATAATTAATTTTTGCTAAATTTTGCGCCGCATCCGAATTTGTTCGGAGCGACAGCAAGGAGGAATATAAAATGCAAAAAAAATCAATGTCAAAAAATTCGATGTCAAAACTTGTTAAACTCACACAACTGGCAGTTCTGACTGCAATAATTATCGTGATGTCTGTTACGGGGTTAGGGTATTTGCAAGTCGGCATGCTCTCTATTGCAATTGTTATAATTCCGGTTGTGATTGGTGCTGTTGTTTTTGGCCCCGGAGCAGGAGCTTATTTGGGCCTTGTATTTGGTATCACAAGTTTTGCTCAATGCTTTACTAAAGATGTTTTTGGAATGGCGCTTCTTGGGATAAGTCCTATTAAAACTTTCTTAATGTGTGTTCCGACAAGAGTGCTTGCAGGTTTTTTGTGTGGACTTATTTTTAAAGCAATTTCGGGTGGTTTTAAACGTGAAGGTAAAAATAAAGTGTCAGAAGGCTTTGCTTATCCTTTGGCAGCAATAAGCGGACCTGTTTTTAACACCTCTTTCTTCATTTTAACACTTTTGTTGTTTTTTGGTAAGACAAAAGAAGTAACCGATTTGATACATGTTTCAAAAGATGCTTTTGTATCTATACTTACGAGTGTTCTGAGATTTAGTGAAAAGATTTTTGGAGATTTGGATAATATTATTCTTGCTGTTGAAAGCATTCAACCTGATAATTTGTTTATGGTTGTTTTGTTTTTAGTTGGTTTTAATTTCATCGTTGAAATCTTTGCTTGTTTCATTATCGGCTCCGCTGTAAGTAAAGCAATTAATGTTGCAAATAAAAAAATGAAAATATAAAAAATAAAAGCCGTACTTTTCTTGTATGGCTTTTTTGCAAATGTAAAGGAGAGATAGATATGATTTTTCCAAAGTCAAAAGAAAAAACTTTAACAAAAGAACTTTTCAAAAATCCTACGAATGAATATCGTGGCGAACCTTTCTGGGCTCTCAACAACAACCTGGATAAGGAAAAAATGAAAAAACAACTTGATTATTTTGAAGAAATGGGTATTGGCGGTGCTCATATGCATTGTCGTACAGGTCTTGATATTGACTATATGAGTGAAGAATATCTTGAACATATAAAAGCTGTTGTTGAACGTGCAAAAGAAAAAGATATGAAAGCATATCTTTATGATGAAGACCGTTGGCCTTCAGGTTTTGCAGGTGGTCTTGTTACCTGTAATGAAGAATACAGAGCAAGATACATAGCTTTTTCTCCCATAAAGAAAGAAGACGTTGTTGAAAGAAGACTTAACGATTCCCAGAGCATGGGTACACTTACAAAAGATGGTCAGCTTCTTGCAAAATATGATATTACCCTTGAAAACGGATATCTTAAGAGTTACAAACGTCTTGAGGATGATGAGGACGGAGAAAATGTATGGTATGCATATCTTGAGGTTTCAAAAGAGTCACCCTGGTTCAATAATCAGACTTATGCAGATACACTTAACCCGGAAGCAATCGAAAAATTTGTTGAAGTAACTCATCAGAGATACTATGATGCACTTAAAGATTATATCGGTGATACAATTCCTGCAATTTTCACAGATGAACCTCAGCATACAAGAAAAACTTCACTTGATTTTGCAGAAGATAAAACAAGTGAAATTATTCCCTATACAGATAAACTTCCTGAAATATATAAAGAAAAATATGGTGAAGACTTCTTTGATACTTTACCTGAAATTTTCTGGGATTTACCAAAATCAGAAGTTTCTCTTGCAAGATACAGATTCCATGACCTTACAACTGAACTTTTAGCAACTGCTTTTGCTGACACAATCGGCAAATGGTGTGATGAACACAATCTTCCTCTTACAGGTCATATGATGGAAGAACAAAACCTTAATTCACAGACATCCGCTATCGGTGAAGCAATGCGTTCATACCGTTCATTTGGTTTGCCGGGCATTGATATGCTTTGTGACCAGAGAGAATATTCAACTGCAAAACAAGCGCAAAGTGCTTCTCACCAGTATGGCAGGGAAGGTGTTCTTAGTGAACTTTACGGTGTTACCGGTTGGGAATTTGATTTCAGAGGTCATAAACAGCAGGGTGACTGGCAGGCTGTTCTTGGCATAACAAACCGTGTTCATCATCTTTCATGGTACAGTATGGAAGGCGAAGCAAAACGTGACTATCCTGCATCAATTTTCTATCAATCTCCATGGTATAAAGAATATAAACTTGTTGAAGACCACTTTGCAAGAGTAAATACTGCACTCACAAGAGGTAAACCGGAAGTTAAGGTTGGTCTTATTCATCCTGTTGAAAGCTATTGGATTCACTATGGTCCATATGAACAGACAGGTCTTTATCGTGAAGAACTCGAACAGAATTTCCAGAATGTAATTTTATGGCTTCTTTCAAATCAGCTTGATTTTGATTTTATTGCAGAATCACTTCTTCCCTCACAGAATAAAGGTCAGGAAGGCAAGAAATTCAATGTGGGCGAAATGGATTATGATGTTGTTATTGTGCCTGCTCTTGAAACAATCAGAGCAACAACTCTTGAAAGATTAAAAGCTTTCAAAAAAGCGGGCGGTAAAGTTATTTTCTTAGGTTCTGTGCCCGGATATGTTGATGCTGTTTCAAGTGATGAAGCAAAAGAATTTGCAAAAGAATGCGACAATGTTTCATTCACACAGGCAAGCCTTGTAAAGAGCCTTGAAGAATTCAAAACAGTTTATCTTCTTGACGGAGAAGGTAAAAATGCAAAAAATCTTTTCTATCAGATGAGAAATGATAATGATTGCAAATGGCTCTTTATCGCAAATGCTGTTAAATGTACAACTCCCGATCTTATAAGAGATACGGAGCTTACAATTAAAATCAAAGGTTCATTCAATGCAGAAATTTATGATACATTGACAGGTGAAATTTACCCCATTGCAACAGATTGCAAAGGTGGTTTCACTGTTATGAAAAAACAGATTTTCCGTCATGACAGTATTCTTCTTAAACTTACAGAGGCAGAAGAACATTCAGCTGAACTTGTTGTTGCAGAAAGAGAAGTTGAAGAAAAAATTCATCTTCTTGGTCAGATGGAATATGAAATGTCAGAACCCAACGTTGCTTTGCTTGAAAGAGCAGAATATCGTTTTGATGGTGGTGAATGGCAGGCTGAAGAAGAAGTTCTTCTCATAGACGATAAGTTCAGAGAAATTATCGGCTATCCATCAAGAAAAGAATCGGTTGCACAGCCTTGGGTAATTCAGAATGAAGAAAATTCTAATCACACTCTTGAATTGTGTTACACAGTTCATTGTGATATTGATACAGAAGACCTTTATTTTGCATATGAAAGACCTGAACTTTGCGAAATCAAAGTAAACGGCAAACTTCTTCAGCAGAAATATGAAGGCTGGTATGTTGATGAATGTCTTGTTAAAATGAATATCGGCAAGTTCACAAAAGGTGATAATACAATTGAAGTTAAGATGCCTTTTGCAAAGAAAACGAATGTTGAATGGGGTTATCTTCTCGGTGACTTCGGTGTGAATGTTGAAGGAGAAAAAATTACAATCACAGAAAAACGCAAAACAATTGCTTTTGGTGAATATTTAAGATATGGTATGCCTTTCTATGGCGGCAACCTTACTTACAAATATAAAGTCAATGTTGCTGAGGGTGATTACAGACTTTCCTGCACAATGTTCCGCAATCCTATTATTGCTGTTTCCGTTGATTCAAAAGACTGTGGCAGAATTGCATTTGAACCATATTCAGTTGAACTCGGTCATCTCAAAGCCGGTGAACATTTAATTGAAATCACAGCATTCGGTCATCGTTACAACAGTTTCGGTGCAATTCATAATAACGATCTGAACAGACAGTGGCATGGTCCTGATGCTTGGCGTGTTATCTGGGAAGATTACACAAAATATTATTTCTTCAAACCAATTGGCATCCAGAAAGAGCCTGTTCTTGAAAAATTGGAGGAAACAAAATGATTATAGTTTATGTGCTTCTTGCAATACTTGCTGTGATTGCTGTGTTGCTTCTTGTTGCTGTTATTAACGCAATAAGAATAAAAGCAAAACCAATTGAAGGTAAAGAAAAACTTGATTACACAAGTGAAGAAGAAAAAATTTATGCAGAAAAATTGTCGAGAATGGTTAAAATTCCTACAATTTCTTTGAGAGGTAAAACTGACCTTACAGAGTTTTATAATCTTCATAAAGTTCTTGAAGAAGATTTTCCTCTTGTTCATAAAAACCTTGAAAAAGTTGAAATTCAGGGCAATCTTCTTTACAAATGGACAGGTAAAGATTCTTCACGTGCATTTCTTCTTATGGGACACCAGGATGTTGTTCCTGCAGAAGAAACTGATTGGAAATATGACCCGTTCTCAGGTGAAATTGCAGATGGTGCAGTTCATGGAAGGGGAGCAATGGACTGTAAATGTACAGTGCTTGCAGAAATGTGTGCAGTTGAAGAACTTCTCAAAGAGGGCTTTGAACCTGCTTGTGATGTTTATCTTGCTTTTTCAGCTAATGAAGAAATCTTCGGTGGCGGTGCAGATTTAATCATTGATTATCTGCTTGAAAAAGGTGTTCGTCTTTCTTCTGTTATGGACGAGGGCGGAACAATTATGGAAAAAGCTTTTCCCGGTGTTTCCTGCGATACTGCAGCAATCGGTATTGTTGAAAAAGGTAACTGTAATATAAAAATTATTGCAAAGGGTGCAGGCGGACACTCATCAACTCCGCCTAAAAACACTCCTCTTGCACGCCTTGCAGGTTTCGTGAATGAAGTTGAAACAAAGAAACCGTTCAAAAAATATATGAGTAAGCCTATAAAACAGATGTTTGCATCTGTTGCACCTTATGCATCTTTCCCAATGAGACTGGTGCTTGGTAATGTGTGGCTCTTTAAGCCTGCGCTTGTTGCTCTTTTACCTTCACTTTCATCTTTTGGTGAAGCTTTTCTTTCAACAACCTGTGCTTTCACAATGTGTGGCGGTTCAACAACACCTAACGTTATTCCTGACGAAGCATATGTTATCTGCAACATCAGACCTTCAATTCATCAGGATGCTGATGCTTCAATTGCAGTTCTTGAAAAAATCGCAGAAAAATATGACCTTAAAGTTGAACCTATGAACAGAAGAAGCGCTTCTGAAATCACAGATATTGATGCTGAAGAGTTTCAGTATCTTAAAAAGTGTATCAACGAAACAATGCCTGATGTTTGTGTAACTCCATATTTTATGGCAGGTGCAACAGACTGTCGTTTCTATGAAAGAGTAACTGATAATTGTCTTCGTTTCTGTCCTGTTAAACAGACTCCGAAACAGCTTGCAGCAATGCACGCAGCAAACGAAAATATTTCAACGGATAACCTGGCAGTTGGTGTAAAATTCTATAAGTACTACATTAAAAATCACAAATAATCTGGGTGGTAAAAGTTGAGTAATAAAAGCATAAATATCATTTTGTCTTTATTTGCTGTGTTGGCAGTTACCGTTACTGTTGCCATTACTGTTTATAAAAATAAAGATTCACTTCCTGTTAATCAGGAAGAAACTGAAATTGTCACAGTTGCAGATGGATTTTATCTTGAAAACGACAGTTGGGTTTTATATCAGAATGGCAAAATTTCAAATGACACAGGTGTTTTTGAAGGTAAGGTAAACGGTAAAGATGGTTTCTGGATGGCAGTTGACGGAAAAATTGATTTTTCTTTATCGTCTCTTGACTATGTTTCAAACGGTAATTGGCAATATGTAAAAAACGGAGAAGTAATTGAAAAGGACAATTCTTCAGTTTCTTCGCTTTTTGGTGAAACACTTAATAGTTTAAGTGGTAAAAAAGATGTTGAACCCTTTGGCGGATTCAGTCTGTCAGAAGAAGATAAAACTCTTCTTGAAACAGAGATAAAGAAAAACAACCAAAAAGGCTGCAAAACCGGCTTTGTGGTTATGAACCTTAATTCTCTCAATGGATTTTCTTATAATGCAGATGAAAAAATCTATTCTGCAAGTACAATTAAAGGTCCGTATGTTGTATCGCTTGTTAAAAATGATAATTCTTTACTTCAAAAAGAAAGAAACAGAATTGAAGCTATTCTTATGCGGTCATCAAATGTGGATTATGAATCTTTAAGAGATAACTATGGTGACGATTGTTTTATCAGCTTTTCTGCTGAAACAGGAAATGATTTGGTAGTTGATACAACTCATAATTATCAGTTTTTGACACCACGTAAGCTTGCGCATCTTTGGTCGAATAGTTATGTTTTCCTGCAGAGTTCACGAACAGGTAAAGACCTTGGTGATATTTTTGAAAAACCTGAAGTTTCACCGATAAACAAAATCTTTGGTGATGAAAATATCACCCAGACAAAGGCAGGCTGGCTGACAATAAACAGCACAAGAGTCACAAATGATGCAGGTGTTGTTTACACTGAAAACGGTGATTATCTTATTGTAATTATGACAACTGCACCTTGCGATTTCACAGTTCTTGAAAACCTTGCAGGTGCAATTGAGAAAGTTATAAAATAAAAATTCGGGAGGTTGAGTTGTATGGCTATAGCTGATTCTGTGCCTTTGATTCTTATACCTATAGTGCTGATGGTGCTTTTGGGTTTAGCACTTATTATAGCAGCTGCGATTGTGGTTACAGTTATTCTTGTTAAGAAAAACAAAAAGAAAAAAGAAGCAGTAAAACTGACTGAAACAACAAATCAAATGAATAATCAATAAAAATAAACCGTCTGAATTTAGTGTTCAGACGGTTTAATCTTTTGTATCTTTAAGACCTAAAATGTAGTCAGCAGAAACGTTATAATACCGGGCAAGGGTGATAAGATGTTCAATGGGCAGACCTCTTTTTCCATTTTCATACATCCCATATGCTTGTGAGGTGGTTTGGAGAATTTGTGCAATGTCTTCTTGTCTTAAATCGTGGTCAACACGTAAGTCATAAAGTCTTTTTCTATATGACATTTTCAAACCCTCCCTACATATGTTATACCTTTATCATACAACAAAATGTTTCATTTGCTCTTGACGTGAAACAAAATGTTTGGTACAATTGTTTTATGAAACTAATTGTTTCATGATTTATATGTTGTAGTTAAAAGGAGAGGTTTTTTGCATGAAAAAAATAATTACGTTTGCCCTTGTATTAATTATGATTATAAGTACGGGCATATCACCCGAATTTGGCAGTTCTTTAACAGTTGAAGCGGCAGAACCAAGATACTCTAATGGTGATATAATTGAATTTGGTTCATATCCTCAAACGGAAGTTAAAGATGAAACTTTGCTGTCTACACTTAATAGTCAAAATTTGACATGGACTTCATATGGATATTATTATGGTTCTTATTACGTGAACAATTCAAAATATGGTTCAATGAGACCTGGTGATTTTATGAAATATGCCGATGTTACATATTCCGGAGAAAAATACAGAGCTGTTCATATTATCGAGGGGAGACCGGGTCCGTGGACTTGCTATCCTCCGGATTCATCAAACTCTGTGAATCATCTTGCTGGAAATATTTATTGGTTTAAATATGAACCGATAAAGTGGAAAGTTTTAGATGCAAATAAAGGATTACTTTTGAGTAATATAGCATTAGATGCTCAGCCGTTTAGTAATGAAGTTTATGTATCGTCAAGTTATCCTAAAACATATTACAACAGTTCTAACCACTCGAATTACGCTACGAATTATGCAACAAGCTCAATAAGAGCGTGGTTGAATAATAACTTTTTAAATACAGCATTTACTTCAGGCGAGCAAGAAAAGATTCTGGCCACTGAACTTGATAATACCCGTTCTGATAAAACAAGCAGTGTATACGATAGTGTAACAACTTATGATAAAGTATTTATTCCTTCGCTAAAAGAAGTTACCAATAAAAGTTATGGTTTTTCTGACATAAATACAATGACAAATACCAGAACTGTTAAGTGTAGCGATTATGCTGAAAGTCAAGGCTTGGAGCGTTCTACAGCTAAAAATGTTATAGGTAACTGTGAATGGTGGACACGAACACACGATTTTAGTTCGTTGACTTGTGTAGTAGTAGCTGTAAGTGGTAGTGGCTTTGGTGCTGAGGCTCATTATAACAGCGGTGTAAGACCTGCAATTTGTGTTAAGGATATTAACAATCTCCACGTTCATAAGTATTCATCAAAAATAACAGAAAATCCGTCTTGTGAAGAAGATGGAGTAAAAACTTATAGTTGTTCTTGTGGATATTCTTACACTGAATCAATTCCTGCAACAGATCACTCGTACAATAACGGGGTAGTAACAAAAAATCCTAAGTGTACAGAGAAAGGTATTAAAACGTATTCTTGTGCTTGTGGCGACTTTTATACCGAAGAAATTTCTGAAACTGGTCATACTGCAAGTGCATGGATAACAGATGTTGAGCCTACTATTGAAACAGATGGCAAAAAGATAAAGAAATGTAAAGGATGCAGTATTGTTTTAGAAGAAGGTATTATACCTAAACTTGAAGCTAAAGATTTCATTAATGTCTCAATCGATAATGTTGCGATGAACTACAAATCAACAGTTGCTCTAAATGCAAAGTTTGGAAAACTTGATGGTGTTGATTATACGGTTGTATATGAATCATCAAATGTAGATGTAGTTTCTGTTGATGAAAATGGAAATCTTGTTGCAAATGGAAATGGCACTGCGACGATTACTTGTACAATTACTGATGAATTTAGAAATACCAAAAAAGATACTTGTACGGTTGAGGTTACATATGCTTGGTGGCAGTGGATAATTTTAATAGTTCTCTTTGGTTGGATTTGGTATTAATGTATTTAATCACTGTATCTGAAAGATAAAAAGCTCCCGATATAAAAACCGCTGATTGTTAAATCAGCGGTTTTGCTTTTATAGTACTTTATTTAATCAAATCAACTATTTCAGATATCTTGCCGTTTCTGATATAAACTCGTGGTACTCGTTTGTTAACGTTACACACAAATTCATAATTGAATGAGCCTGAGTTATTTGCTAATTCTTCAACTGTGATTTTTTCTTCACCATCACAGCCGACAATTGTAACAACATCACCTTGTTTTACATCTTCAATTCCCGTTACATCAACCATCATCTGGTCCATACAAACTCTGCCGATAATGGGAGCAGATTTGCCTTTTATAAGCACTCTGCCTTTGTTTGAAAGGCTTCTGGGGTATCCGTCAGCATAGCCGATGGGAATTGTTGCAATTTTTGTTTTGCTGTTTGTTATAAAGGTTGCACCATAGCTTACTGTAAAGTTTTCCTCAACTTCTTTAACATAAACTACGTGGCTTTTAATGCTCATAGCAGGGGTAAGGTTGATTTTAGTCTTATCAACTTCATCAGAGGGGTAAAGACCGTATGTGATAATACCGTTTCTTACCATATTTGCATAAGCAGATGAAAATTCCATAATTCCTGCTGAATTGCAAAGGTGCTTGACCGGAATTGAAATACCGTTTTCCTCTAACTTCTTGCAGAATGAATCAAATTTTTCAATCTGAGAATATGTCATGGTTTTGTCTGTCATATCAGCACAGGCAAAATGTGTGTATATACCACTTACAGTAATGTTTTCTAAAATATAAATTTTCTTTATAATTTCAAAACTTTCATCTGATGGGATAAAGCCGATTCTACCCATACCTGTGTCTAACTTAATGTGAATATCAGCTTTTTTGCCCAGTATTCCTGCAATGTCATTAAGTTTTTTTGCATGGTTATATTCAAAAACTGTGCTTGTAATACCATTGTCAATTAATTCACCATAACACTCTTCAAAAGTATAATCAAGAATGAGGATTTTACCGTCAATACCATTTTTTCTTAACTGCATTGCTTCTTCGGCAGTTGCAACACCAAAATGGTTGATGCCGATTTCCGAAAGTGCCTTTGCTGTGCGTAATGCACCGTGACCGTAGGCGTCAGCTTTGATGATTGCAAGCACATCAACGTTTTCGCCAACAGTTTTTATAGTTTCTTTAACATTATTGCATATTGCATCAAGGTTAATTTCAGCATAAATACGTTTAGGTAACATAAAAACAACTCTTTTTTATTAATAGTAATCTTATATATTATATAACTATAACTTTTGAGTGTCAATAATTAGAAAAAAATATTGACAAAACAATTAATAAATGGGATAATAACTAGGTATATGATTATTTAAAAAAAGGGATGATATTATGGCAAAAGAACTTGCTAAACAATACGACCCCAAGAATGTTGAAGACAGAATTTACAAATTCTGGCTTGACGGAAAATACTTTCACGCAGAACCAGATGAAAGTAAGAAAGCATACACAATTGTAATTCCGCCACCAAACATTACAGGTCAACTTCATATGGGACATGCACTTGACAATACTCTGCAGGATATTATTATCCGTTTCAGAAGAATGCAGGGCTATGATACCTTGTAGCAACCCGGTACTGACCACGCATCAATTGCAACAGAAGCAAAAATCGTTGAAGCAATGAGAAAAGAAGGTATCACTAAAGAAGATATCGGCAGAGATGGTTTCCTTGAACGTGCGTGGGATTGGAAAAAAACATACGGTGGACGCATTATTGAACAGCTCAAAAAGCTTGGTTCATCCTGCGACTGGGACAGAGAACGCTTCACACTTGATGAAGGTTGTTCAAAAGCTGTTCTTGAAGTTTTCTGCCGTCTTTATGAAAAAGGACTTATTTACAGAGTCGAAAGAATTATTAACTGGTGTCCCCATTGCCTTACATCAATTTCTGATGCTGAGGTTGAATATGAAGACCAGGCTGGTCATTTCTGGCATCTTCGTTATCCTCTCAAAGATGGTAGCGGATATGTTGAACTTGCAACAACACGTCCTGAAACACTTCTTGGTGATACAGCTGTTGCAGTTAACCCCAAGGATGAAAGATACAAGGATATCATCGGTAAAACTCTGATTCTTCCTATCGTTCATCGTGAAATTCCTGTTGTTGCTGATGAATATGTTGAAATGGATTTCGGAACAGGTGTTGTTAAAATTACTCCTGCTCACGACCCCAACGACTTTGAAGTTGGTAAACGTCACGATTTGCCCATTATCAACGTTATGACAGATGATGCAAAAATTACTGAAGATTATCCGAAATATGCAGGAATGGACAGATTCGAAGCAAGAAAAGCTATTGTTAAGGACCTCGAAGAAGAAGGTGCTCTTGTAAGAATCGAAGATTATAACCATAACGTTGGTACTTGCTACCGTTGTTCAACAACTGTTGAACCAAGAGTTTCACTTCAGTGGTTTGTTAAAATGGAACCTCTTGCAAAGCCTGCAATTGAAGCAGTTGAAAACGGTGATGTAAGATTTATTCCTGAAAGATTCAATAAAAACTATTTCCATTGGATGAGAAATATCCGTGACTGGTGTATTTCACGTCAGCTTTGGTGGGGTCACAGAATTCCCGCATATTATTGTGAGGATTGTGGCGAAATCACAGTTGCAAAAACTACTCCCGATGCTTGCCCCAAATGTGGTGGCAAGGTTGAGCAGGACCCTGATACACTCGATACATGGTTCTCATCAGCTCTCTGGCCTTTCTCAACACTTGGTTGGCCTGATGAAACAACAGACCTTAAGCGCTACTATCCTACAAGCACACTTGTAACAGGTTACGATATTATTACTTTCTGGGTTTCAAGAATGATTTTCTCAGGTCTTGAATATATGGGAGAAAAACCATTCAGTGATGTTCTTATCCACGGTCTTGTTCGTGACGCTCAGGGTAGAAAAATGTCAAAATCTCTTGGTAACGGTATTGACCCACTTGAGGTTATTGACCAGTATGGTGCAGATGCATTGAGATTTACTCTTGCAACAGGTAACAGCCCGGGTAATGATATGCGTTTCTCAGACGATAAAGTTGAAGCAAGCCGTAACTTTGCAAATAAACTCTGGAATGCTGCAAGATTTATCCTTATGAACCTTGATGAAAATGAGCCCTCTGCTCACATTCCTGAAGATCTGGCACTTGAAGATAAGTGGATTTTAAGCCTTCTCAACGATCTGGCAAAAGATGTTACAAACAACCTTGAAAACTTTGAACTCGGTATGGCTGTTCAGAAGCTTTACGATTTCATCTGGGATGTTTTCTGCGATTGGTATATCGAAATTGCAAAAATTCGTCTTCAGGCTGGCGGAGAAGGTGCAAAAACCGCAAGAGCAGTTCTTGTTTATGTGTTCACAGATATTCTTAAACTTCTTCATCCGTTTATGCCTTTCATTACAGAAGAAATCTGGCAGACACTTCCCCATGATGGCGAAGCTCTTATGATCAGTGAATATCCAACATTCAAAGAAAACCTTGTTTTCAAAACAGAAGAAACAGAAATGGGCAGAATTATGGATGCAGTTCGTGCTGTTCGTAACCGTAGAGCAGAAATGAACGTTCCTCCCTCAAAGAAAGCTCATATCTACATTGAAAGCGATTTCGAAGATACTTTCTCAAAAGCAGGCGTGTTTATGCAGAGACTTGCAAGTGCTTCTGATGTTACTGTTGGCGAAAACTTTGATTTACAGGGTGCAGTTTCAATTATCACAGCTGATGCTAAAATGTTTATTCCTATGGATGAACTTGTTGATTTCAAAGCTGAAAAAGCAAGACTTGAAAAAGAACGTTTGGCTGCGCAGAAAGACCTTGATTTTGTTATGAATAAACTTAACAACCCAGGTTTCGTTGCAAAAGCACCTGAAAAAGTTGTTGAAGGTCAGCGTGAAGCTGCTGCTAAACTTACAGAAAAAATCAAGATGCTTGATGAAAGTATTGCATCACTCGGAGTATAATTATGAATTATGACAATGCGTTGGAATATATACATTCTTTTTTGAAGTTCGGTTCAAAACCGGGACTTGAACGTATCCTTGCATTGCTTGAAAAACTTGGCAATCCGCAGAAAAATCTGCGGATTGTTCACGTTGCAGGCAGAAACGGTAAGGGTAGTGTTTCAACAATGTTATCAAACATTTTTATTGCAGATGGCAAAAAAACAGGTTTGTTCACATCTCCTTATATAGTTGATTTTTGCGAAAGGATTCAGATTAACGGGGAAATGATATCTCACGAGAAATTAGCATCCCTTACTGCTAAAATGAAACCTATCGTCGCTTCTTTGAATGATGAGGGGATTGAACCAACTGAATTTGAAATTATAACTGCAATGGCATTTGATTATTATTATCAGGAAAAATGTGATATTGTTGTTCTTGAAGTAGGTCTTGGTGGGCTTCTTGATTCCACTAATGTGATTGAAAAACCTCTTGCATCTGTTATTACTTCAATTTCGTTTGACCACACTGATATTTTAGGCGATACTCTGCAGAAAATTACTGAACAGAAATGCGGTATTATCAAGGATAATTCAATTACGGTTGCATATCCTTTGCAGGAATTGGAAGTTATCAAAGAAATCAGAAAAACGGTTGAAAGCAAAAATAATAAACTGATTGTGCCTGATTTATCTTTGATGGAAATTGAAGAATGTACATTTGAAAAAACAGTTGTGAATTATAAAAATATAAATCTTACACTTCATCTTTTCGGTGAACATCAGATTTATAATATGCTCACAGCAGTTGAAACTGCATTGAGTTTGTGCGTTTCTGAAGATTCAATAATAAAAGGTATTGAAAACACTTTAATGCCTGCAAGAGTTGAATTTCTGAAAAAAAATCTTGTTCTTGACGGTGGCCACAATGAAAGCGGAACACAGATGATGTCAAAAGTTCTTGGTCTTTTTGAAGAAAATACAGTTGTTGTAAGTATGATGGCAGATAAAGATGTTGAGAACTCTGTAAAAAATCTTTCAACAAATGCGAAAATTATGATTGCCACCGAATGTTCAAATCCAAGAGCGATGAAAGCAGATGAATTGGCAGAAATTTGTAAAAAGTTTTGCGGTGAGGTTTATTCTGTCCAGAATCCTTTTGAAGCAATTGATTTGGCTTGGAAAAAAAGAGGGGATAATTTGCTCGCGGTCTGCGGTTCACTTTATCTTGCTTCACAAGTCAGGGAATATCTTAAAACTAAATAAATTTGAGTAAGACCACCTTTTGGAGAGTACAAAAAGGTGGTCTTTTCTTATGGTCGGCAATTTGACAAAAAACAACATATAGTGTATAATATAATGGATTTGTTCTATATATTTGTTGAAAGGATTGTCATAAGAATGGCTAAAAAATCAACTTATAACGACAGTAATATTTCACAGCTCAAAGGTGCCGACAGAGTCAGACTCCGTCCCGGAGTTATCTTCGGATCTAACGGTCTTGAAGGCTGTGAACATGCGTTTTTTGAAATTCTGTCAAACTCAATTGACGAAGCAAGAGAAGGTTACGGTGACAAAATCATTGTAACAAGATTTCTTGACGGTTCAATTGAAGTGCAGGACTTCGGACGTGGTTTGCCTGTTGACTATAATGAAAAAGAAAAAAGATATAACTGGGAACTTGTTTTCTGTGAACTTTATGCCGGTAGTAAATATGACACCAATGATGGGGGAAGTTATGAATATTCTCTCGGCCTTAATGGTCTTGGTCTCACTTCAACTCAGTACGCATCTGATTATATGGATGCCGAGGTTTTCTATGGTGGTCACAGATATGAAATTCACTTCAAAAAAGGTAATGTTGCAAGTGAACTCATAAAAGAGCCTTATAGCAAAAGAAATACAGGAACACGTATCAAATGGCGTCCTGACCTTGAGGTTTTTACAGATATTAATATCCCCCTTGAATATTTTCAGGAAACAATGCAGAAACAGTCTGTTGTTAATGCGAATATCAGGTTTGTTCTTAAAAATCAGACTTCACGTGGTTTTGAAACATTTGAATATCTTTACGAAAACGGTATTGAAGACTATGTTAAAGATTTTGTCGGGGAAGACGGAGCTTTCACAGGTGTTCAGACCTGGCACACAGAACGTGTCGGACGTGACCGTGAAGATTTAAGTGATTATAAAGTTAAAATCAATGCTTCAATATGTTTCTCAAATAAAAAACAGCTTAAAGAATATTTCCATAACTCAAGTTTCCTTGAACATGGCGGTGCACCTGATAAAGCAGTAAGAAATGCTTTTACTTATCAGATTGATAATTATCTTAAACAAAGCGGTAAATATACAAAAAGTGATGCCAAAATCACTTTCCAGGATGTTGAGGATTGTTTGGTTCTTGTTATCAGTTCATTTTCAACTTTAACTTCCTATGAGAACCAGACAAAGAAATCTATTACCAATAAGTTTATCCAGGAAGCAATGACTGATTTCTTCAAACATCAGCTTGAAATCTATTTCATTGAAAATAAAATGGAAGCTGATAAAATTGCTGACCAGGTACTTATTAATATGCGTTCCCGTGTTAAAGCAGAGGCTACAAGAACAACTCTTAAAAAGACACTTAAAGCAAATAACGATTTCAAAAACAGAGTTCAGAAATTTGTTGACTGCAGAAGCCGTGATGTTGAAGAAAGAGAAATCTTCATAGTGGAAGGTGATTCTGCTCTCGGTGCTTGTAAGCAGGCGAGAGATTCACAATTCCAGGCTATTATTCCTGTAAGAGGTAAAATTCTTAACTGCCTGAAATCAGACTATAATAAAATTTTCTCAAGCGAAATCATAACAGACCTTATTAAAGTGCTTGGTTGCGGTGTTGAGGTTAATTCCAAAAAACACAAAGACCTTTCAAACTTCAATCTGGATAATCTGCTGTGGAATAAAGTAATTATCTGTACTGACGCTGACGTTGACGGTTATCAGATAAGAACGCTTATTCTCACAATGATTTACAGACTTATGCCATCAATTATTGAAGCTCATAAAGTGTTTATTGCAGAATCACCACTTTATGAAATTCAATGCAAAGACCAGGTCTGGTTTGCATACACAGAAAAAGAAAAAGCAGATGCTTTGGCTGAAATCGGAAACCAGAAATATACAATTCAGCGTTCAAAAGGTCTTGGTGAAAATGACCCGGATATGATGTGGTTGACAACTATGAATCCCAAAACAAGAAGACTTATTCAGGTTGAACCTGATGATGCACAGAAAATGGCTGATACATTTGAATTGCTTCTTGGTGATAATCTTCAGGGCAGAAAAGACTACATCACAAACGACGGTTATAAATACCTTGATATTACAGATTTAAACTAAAGGGGGAGATAGAATGGCTAGTAAAAAGAAAAAAGAACCTGAACGTTCTAATGAAGAAATCAACCCCAATGCACACATTTTAGGTGCAGGTATTGTTGTAGAACAAAAAATTACAGACACTCTTGAAGAAAACTATATGCCCTATGCTATGAGTGTTATTGTATCCCGTGCTATTCCTGAAATTGACGGTATGAAACCATCACACAGAAAACTCCTTTACACAATGTATAAAATGGGTTTGCTTTCAGGTGGCAGAATCAAATCAGCAAATATAGTTGGCCGTACAATGCAGTTAAATCCTCATGGTGATGCTGCAATTTATGAAACAATGGTTCGTCTTTCAAAAGGTAACGAATCACTTCTTCATCCGTTTGTTGATTCAAAAGGTAACTTCGGTAAAGCATATTCTAAGAATATGCAGTATGCTGCTTCACGTTATACAGAAGCAAAGCTCTCGGCTTTTGCAGCGGAATTGTTTAAGGATATAGATAAGAACACAGTTGATTTTGTTCCTAACTATGATAACACAATGAAAGAACCATTATTGTTTCCTGTTTCAGTACCCACAATTCTTACAAATGCAAACCTGGGTATTGCTGTTGGTATGGCAAGTAACATCTGCTCTTTCAATCTGCGTGAAATTTGTGAAACAACAATTGCGCTTATTAAAAACCCTGATGCAGATTTGTTTGAAACACTTAAATGTCCTGATTTTGTTGGTGGCGGACAAGTTGTTTTTGACAGAGATGCACTTCAGAGCATTTTTGAAACAGGCAGAGGTTCAGTGAAAATCCGTTCCAAATTTACTTATGACAAAGTAAATAAATGTATTGATATTACTGAAATTCCAACAACTACAACTTCAGAAGCTATTATTGAAAAAATAATTGAATGTATCAAAAAAGGTTCGTTCAAAGAAATCAAAGATATCCGTGATGAAACAGATAAGAAAGGTCTTAAAATCACAATTGATGTCAAGGGCGGCACAGATATAGATAAGCTTATGTCAAAGCTCTTTAAATCAACACCACTTGAAGATACTTTCTCCTGTAACTTTAACGTTCTTATCAAGGGTATGCCTAAAGTTCTTGGTGTAAGGCAGATTCTTAATGAATGGATTGAATTCAGAACTGATTGTGTACGTCGCAGACTTGAATTTGATTTGCAGAAATGTAAAGAAAAACTTCATTTGCTCAAAGGTCTTGAAAAAATACTTCTTGATATTGATAAGGCAATCAAAATCATCCGTAACACAGAAGAAGAAGCTGAAGTTGTTCCCAATTTGATGATTGGTTTCGGTATTGATAAAATTCAGGCTGAATATGTTGCTGAAATCAAACTTCGTCATCTTAATAAGGAATATATTCTTAAAAGAATCAAGGATATTGAAAGCCTTGAAGAAAATATTGCTCTTCTTGAAGATATACTTTCAAGTAAACAGAAAATCAAGAAACTTATTGTTGCCGAGCTTAAAGATGTGGCTGCAAAACACGGTCAGGACAGAAAGAGCGAAATTATCTACATTGATGAAGATGAATTGGAAGAGAAGGAAGAAGAAATTCCTGATTATCCTGTTATTCTTTTCTTCACAAAAGAAGGTTATTTCAAAAAGATTTTACCTCTTTCATGGCAGAAGAGCAGCGGTGAGCACAAGCTCAAAGAAGGCGACGAAGTTATCAAGATGGTTGAAACTTCAAACAAAACTGACCTTCTTTTCTTTACAAACAAGTGTCAGGTTTATAAAGCTAAAGCTAATGATTTTGATGAAACAAAAGCAAGCAATTTAGGTGAATTTGTAGGTTCCCGCCTTGATATGGAAGAAGGGGAAACTGCAATTCATATGATTGCAACAACTGA
>JAZSJD010000082.1:0-10140 GCA_045534165.1 Acutalibacteraceae bacterium
TATCACCCACTTTTTGCATATATTTGCCATTTTTTCACCCTCTCGAGGTACCATTGTACATCTTCGGGGTTCAAAAATGTCATTCTGCAGATTTCTCGGCAGTCTCACAGCTTGTCGAAAACTACTTTTTCGACAAGCTGAAGAGAGTTCAGATGAACTCTCTTTTTATTATTCCTGAACTTCTCCGTATGCGTTTTCGTAAATCACAACTTCTTTGTGGATGTTTGAAGAACGATAAATACCGTCCATAATTTTTGAAGTAAGAACAGCTTTGTCAATTGAAGATTGGTTAGGGGTGCGTGTAAAGCAAGCATTAACGAAAGAATCAATTTCGTTTCTGTAATGGTCTCTCATTCTGAATTTTGGCTTTTCTTCAATCAATGCACCGTCTTTTGCTGTGAAATAAGTGAAATAACCGCAATAGTTGAGTCTTATTCCGCCTTTGTCACCCATAAAGTCAATATATGTTTCGTTGATGCCGATATTCTGTGCCCAAGCACCGTTGAATGTGATTGTAGGACCTTCTGTTCTTATAATACCGGTTACTGAATCGTCAACGTCAAATGTTCCGTTTTCAAAATCAGCAGTTTCTTCTGCCCACATACCCTCGTAAACATAGTTTTTCATATCTTTGCCGAGCTTTGAGAAAGCTTCACCGCTTGCAGTCAGAGGTCTGGGGTCGCTGCAACAATAAAGTATAAGGTCAAGGTAATGAACACCCCAGTCGATAAGTGCACCACCGCCGGATGAAGCGAATGTTGTGAAATCACCGCCGAGTCCCGGGATTGAACGGTGTGCTCTGAAAGAAGCGTAAACGTGGTAAACGTCGCCTAAATCACCGTTTTCAATCATCTTTTTAACTCTGTTTACAGAATCGTTGTAGCGGTTAACAACACCGATAGAAAGAATTTTTCCTGTTTCTTCTGCAACTTTCTGCATCTCAAGAGCCTCTTTAAGTGTTCTTGCAGCAGGTTTTTCACAAAGTACATCTTTGCCGGCTTTCATAAAATCAATGGAAATCATAGCATGATGGTCGTTGTGTGTACAAACAGAAACAGCATCAATATCATCATTGTTCAAAATTTCCTTATAATCGTAAACAGCTTTACCGCAACCGTATTTTTTAACTGCGTTATCAGCTCTTTCAGGAATGATATCGCAAAAATATTTGATTTCAACATCTTCGTTTGCCATATAGCTGGGAATATGTGCACTATTTGCAATGTTACCGCAACCAATGATTGCAACTCTTAATTTTGACATAATATTTACCTCCTTAGGCAGACGAGAGTCGAACTCATCATGCCTGACAAATGATAATTTTGTGTCTGACTTGTCTCATCACTTGAAATACGGTAGTATTCCTGCGTTCTTCGACTACGCCAGAACAAAAAATTCTCTATTTGGCAGGTCACAGAGTTTCTGCCGTCGAATTTTTCGTACGACAAAGTACGAATTTGCAGGAAGGCTGACGCCTTTCAAAAATGAGTGCGAAGTCGCACGGAATAAGGCGACGAGCGAAACCATAATGTGTTCGACTTTCGCCTGCCTGAATTTGTTGACAAAAATTATGATATCAGTTATAATCAAGTTTGTAAACAGTTTAATTGAAATTACTCTGTTTTTTATTGAAATCATTCAAAAAGAGGTAGATTATTATGTACAATTTTTCCATCGGTGTTATTGTTGACAGTTTCAGATTGCCAATGGCAGAAGCAGTAAAAAAAGCAAAAGAAGTTGGTGCTCAGGGTATCCAGGTTTATGCTTCACACGGTGATATGTCACCCGAAAATATGACTCCTGAAAAAATAAGCGAGTTCAAAAAACTTGTAAGCGATAATGGTCTTGTTATTTCTGCTCTTTGTGGCGACCTTGGTGGTGGCGGATTTGTTCATCCCGAAAAAAATGCAGAAAAAGTAGAAAAATCAAAAAGAATTCTTGAACTTGCAAAAGAACTTGGTACAGATATCGTAACAACACATATCGGCGTTGTTCCTTTTGATGCTGATGCTGAAAGATATAAAATTATGCAGCAGGCTTGTTTTGAACTCAGTTCATATGCAGATAGCCTTCAGGCTCACTTTGCAGTTGAAACAGGTCCTGAAAAATCAATTATTCTCAAAAAATTTCTTGATTCTCTCGGCTCAAGAGGTGTTGGTGTAAACCTTGACCCCGCAAACCTTATTATGGTTTCAGGCGATGCACCTGTGGAAGCTGTTTATAATCTTAAGGATTATATTGTACATACTCACGCAAAAGACGGATATATGCGTTTCTACGAAAGTCCTGAAATTGTTTACGGTATGCCCGGTGCACGTGAAATGGCAGAAGGCGAACACGCAATTGAAGGCGATTCTTATGAAGAAGTACCGCTGGGCACAGGTTCTGTTCCGTTCCCGTATTATCTTAAAGCACTTGAAGAAATCGGCTATAAAGGCTTCCTTACAATCGAAAGAGAAGTTGGCGATGATCCTGCAAAAGATATCGGCCTTGCAGTAAAATATCTCCAGGGTATTATAAATGAGGGATAAGTTATGAAATTTGCTGTAACTTCATATAGCTTTCAGAGACTTCTGAATTCAGGTGAATATACTCATTTTTCACTTATAGAAAAAGTCAAAGAAATGGGTTTTGATGCAATCGAATATACAGATTTGATGGTACCCGAAGGAAAAACTGAGCTTGAATTTGCAAAAGAACTTTGTGCAGAAGCAAAACGTGTAGGTCTTGAAATTTCAAGCTACACAATCGGCGCAGATTTGCTCAACGGTTGTGATGGAAATCTTGAAGAAGAAATAGACCGTATCAAATCAAAAGTTGATGTAGCAGAAGTTTTAGGTGCAAAGTTTATGCGTCATGATGCTGGTTGGGGATATAAAGACGAAAGAAAGTCTTATATGGGCTTTGAAGAAGCACTGCCTGTGTTTATCAAAGGTTGCAAAGCTGTTACCGAATATGCAAAAACAAAAGGTATTGTAACTATGGTTGAAAATCACGGATTTTTCTGTCAGGATTCAGACAGGGTAGAAAAAATTGTCTGCGGTGTTTCTGATCCTAATTTCGGTGTGCTTTTTGATTGTGGCAATTTCCTTTGTGCAGATGAAAATCCTGTTATTGCAGCAGGTAAACTTGCAAACTATGTAAAATACGTTCACGCAAAGGACTTTTTTGTTCGTAGCGGTATGGGTTATGACCCGGGTTGTGGTTTCTTCCGCACAAGAGGTGGCAATTATTTAAGAGGCACAATTGTAGGGCAGGGTGATGCTCCTGTTAAGCAATGTGTTGAAGTTATTAAAAATTCAGGATATGACGGTTATTTCAGCGTGGAGTTTGAAGGTATTGAAGATAACATTCAGGCTGTTGAACAAGGGCTGAAAAACCTTAAATATTTTGTTGGATAAGAAATTTATGAATAATGCTCTTGCTTTTTTAAATCAGGAGCATTATTTTTTTGTGCTTATTGCTTGCTTTTCATGTGGTTACGTGATATACTGAAAATGGTTATTAATATTTTGTTAACATTTTCGGAAAGGGAGAGAGGTCAAATGAGTAAAAAGATACTTTCGATTGCACTTGTGATAGTAATGCTTGCAGGTTGTTTTGCTTTGCCGACTCAGGCGAGAGATGCAGGTGTGGGCACCGGCGCAGAGAGCTTTAATCCTGTAAGATTTTATGTGGATAAAGAAGTGCTTGTGGGCACAAATGTCAACACAAAGGTAAATGTTGAGATTATTGATAATAACTATCAGATAAAGCTCAATTCAGTTGAAGCATACATTCCTTATTACACAGAGGGCGGAATTTCATATCTCAACGTTGCTTACACAAAAGGTATGATAATTTCAGGTGCAGAGGCGCTTGTAGTTACAGGCACTTTAACAGAAAATGTAAACTCTGTCGTGCGTTACACTTTCAATTACGATATTCTTGATAAAAAGAATAATGTAGTATGGAAAAATCTCACGGGATATACATATGCACTTGTAAGTAGCAGTGAATCAAAAACAGGTCCTGTTGGCACATACCATGCTTATCCGGGTCAGTTGAGTGATGGTTGTTACTTTGAGGTGCTTGATACGCTTAACACAACATATGTTCAGCAGTCAGATCTTCAGCTTCTTTATAAAGTGAGAACACAGTCTGCATGGAGTTACAGAGACCCTCGCACAAGAGGCGTCAATGTTATTTCAGGAAATGTGCCATCAACCGTAACTATGATGCCTGACAATCTGAATGCACCCCGTGTGGGTCAGATGGATTGGCCTAAGTGCGGTCCTGTTTACCGTTCAGCAAGTGCGGACTGGCTCAGGATGACAGAACCTGAATCAGGTTATTATAATTTTACAATAAGTTTCAACTCATGGAATGATGAATGGGAAGATCAGTCAAATATTACTGAAACAACAGAAATGTACTATATCAGAAATGCTGATAAAGTCAATGCTTACAATGCTGCAAATAAATATATTAAAACAAGTAATACATTTTCTGATGGTTATTATGTACAGAAAGGTATGTACACAGAAGAAACATGGAATGCATTTGTAAATGCACTTGATATTGCTTATCAGGTTACTCTGGCTGTCCCCAATGCGAACTATGGTTATAAACTTGCTTGTGTAAATGCACAGTCTGCAGACGAGGCGCTCAATCAGGCATTTGCAAATCTTAAAAAAGCAGAACACGATTTTTATACATATAAAGACCCCGTTGCTACTCCTGCAACCTGCACAGAAGATGGTTCGGAAATTTTAACTTGTATCTGTGGTGAAACAAAAACCAATATTATTCCTGCCACCGGCCACACACGTGGTCCGTGGAATGTTGTTAAACAGGCAACATGTTCAGAAGAAGGCAAGGAAGAAATCAGATGTACAGTCTGCGGAGATGTTGTTGAGGAAAAAATAACGCCACAGATAGCCCACGTGTTTGAATCAACATCTACTGCACCTAATTGCACAGAACAAGGGTACACAACTTATGTTTGCACCATCTGCGGATATACATATACAAGCGATTATGTAGTCCCTAACGGTCACGATTATAACTATGTAAAAATAGAACCTACCTGCACTGAACAAGGATTCACCCTGTGTTCTTGTAAAAACTGCACTTACAGAACAACATCTAATCATACACCTGCAAAAGGACATATTTATGAACCTGTTGTAACTGATCCTACTTGCACAGAAAAAGGCTATACAACCTATATCTGCATTGAAGGTGATGACAGTTATATAGCTAATTACGTTGAACCTGCAGGACATACACCTTGTGAAGCGGTAGTTGAAAATGTAACAGATGCAACTTGTACAGAAAAAGGTTCATATGATGAGGTGACTTATTGTGATGTTTGTGATATAGAGCTTTCGCGTGAATCATTTGAAGTTGAAGCTCTCAGTCACACAGAAGGGGAAGCTGTTGAAGAAAACAGAGTTGAACCTACAATGACAGAAGCCGGTTCTTATGATTCGGTAATTTATTGTACTGTATGTAATTCAGAAGTAAGCCGTGAAACAGTTGTAATTCCTATGCTTGGCGGTTATTTCAGAGAAGCAGCAGATTCAACAACAGTTATTGATAAAGAACTCAGGTTTATTTATGGTCTTGATATCGGCCTTGCAGACCTTGAAGGATATGTTGAATACGCAACAAATGTAACTTATGAGCTGTCTGCCGGTGTTGGTACAGGCTCACTTGTCACAACATACCGCAATGGCGAAGAATGGGAAAATTACACAATCATTATCTTCGGCGACCTTAACGGTGACGGTGTTATCGATATTTATGATGCTTCAATCCTTGCAGCTATTGTGAACGGTGATATGGAACTTGAAGAAAATTCACCAATTATCTTTGCAGCAGATCTTAATGGTGACACAGCAATTGATATTTACGACCTTGCAATTCTCAATGCAGTTGTAAACGGTGAAACAGAAATAAGTCAGACACCAATTGCATAATTAATCCAAAGGAGTGTTTTATCACTCCTTTCTTTTTTTTGTTTATTTTTACTTGATTTATAAAACAAAAAGTGATATTATTAGTATGTATAGATATAAAAACCTTAGGGAGGAAAATGAAATGTCTAAAAAGATAATTTCTCTGTTTCTTGTTCTGACAATTGTGTTAGGCTGTTTTTCAATAGCTGTAACTGCTCGTCAGGCAGGTGTTGGCGGTGGCGCCGAAAGTTTTTGTCCTGTTGAATTTTCGCAGGATATGGCAAGTACCGGTAAAACCGATGTTAATGTTAATTTCGTAGCAAAAATTACCGATAAAAACTATCAGGTTAAAATCAATTCAATTAATATTGCGTTGCCTTTCCTTGAGTCAGGAGATATTTCGTCTCTTACTGTTACATATGCATCAGGTGATGTTGTTACAGATGAAACAAAATATCCGGTAACCGGTTATATAATGGAATCAACAAACTCTGTTGCACGTTATACCATTGCTTATGATATTCTTGATAAAGATGGCAATACAGTATGGAAAAATCTTACCGGTTATGCTTACGGTGCTTTTTCAGGTTCATATGAAAGAACAGGTGCAATAGGCACTTTCCCTGATGACCCGGGCGAGGTTCATTCAGGTGCTTACTTCACATCAATTGATAAACTTAACTCATGTTATGTTCAGGTATCATCTGCAGTATTTCTTTATACATTGAAAACACAGCACTTATTCTTCACTTTCAATAAGAGAACAACAGAAACAAGTGTTATTGAAGGTAATGCACCATCAACTCTTCGTACTTATCCCGTTAACTGGCCTTCAGTTATGTGGTGGCGTCAGGAAGCTGAGGGTACATGGCTTATGTGGTCAACTCCTGAATCAGGATATTATAATTTCACTCTTGATATGAACGCCACTAATGCATCATGGGATGATGATTCAAATACAATTGTAAGTACAGAAATGTATTACCTTGACCAATGGGACAGAATGAACGCAGAATCTGTTGCAGATAAAATTTTGGGTGTTGACAACACATTTTTGCAAGGATACTATGTTCAGAAGGGCAGATATACAGAGGAATCATGGAACAATCTTATGAGTGCAATGGATATGGCACAGCAGATTATGCTTTCAGTTCCCGGCCCTAACTACGGTTTTAAAATCGCTTGTCAGAACGGTACATATGCAGATGATAATCTTTCAACAGCTTTCAGCAACCTTCAGGAAGCACCTTGTGACTGGACAACATATAAAGACCCCATTGTAGGTGAGGGCGGTTCTTGTGGTGCAGGCGGTTCAATTATTTATACTTGTATCTGCGGCAAAACAAAAACAGAATCAACAAGCACAGACAGTTGTACACCTTCAAGTGCATGGACAGAAATCACACCTGCTACTTGTACAAACCCCGGTTTGGAAGCACAACTTTGTATATATTGTTCAAGCGTTGTAAACACACGTGAAATTGAACCGTTAGGCCATGAATACACAACAGAGGTTGTTCCGGCTGGTTGTTATACACAAGGCTACACAATTTATACCTGTATCAGAGGCGACCACACATATCAGGACGATTTCACTCCTGTCAGAGGTCACGTTCATGGTTATTATGAATATAGATATCCCACAGCTATGTTTGATGGTTTGAAAATTGCGCACTGTGCTGATTGTGATATAGTTCTCTCAAGTGAAAGTTTGTCAAAGCCTGAGGGTAACCTTGTTTTCAGTTTGCAGTCAAATGAAAATACATTCTTTGCAACTGCATTTGATTTTAATACAATGACAACAAGTTTGTATGTTCCGAAAAAAGCAACAATTGACACAAGCAGTGTTAAAACAGCTCTTTCAGTAGATAATATTCCTGCACTTAACATTGAAAGTGAAGTAACTTATCAGAGTGGTGCAACAGCAGAATCAGGTAGGGAAATCAATTTTGAAGACTATTTTGAAGGGTCTTTAATTGCAAATTTAAAAGGTAATGTTATAGCTTATAACGAAGTAAACCAGATAACAGAAAAAGGCTTTGACTATAACATCAGAACTGATTTAACTGAAAATGACCTTTATGAAATCAAAGCAACTCCCCGGAATGCGGAAGATGCGGGTGAGGCATTGGCTGAGATTATGAGTCACATTAAATCTGAAAAAATCAGACAGAACGATAAACTTCCTGAAGATGAAGAGCTGCTTTTACTTATCACAAACTTTATAAAACTTCCCGGTTCAGCATATATCCAGACAGGAACAAAGCGAGTTACTTTTGAAGACCCCAATGAATTGTATATGTTCAGCAAAGCAGTAGACAGACCTGAATATGTTTATGAAGATGCAGAAGCAACTGATGCTCAGGTTGAAATATTCCTTCCCGTTGGTACAATCTTTGCAATAGGTAACCATAAATTAACACTTGAAGATTTCATTACAATCAAACTTTCAGGTTGCGATGAAAACGAAGCAGTAAATAATCTTGTTGCAAATCTTGAAGATTGTGAAACAGGGGATGAAACAATTGAAACAGTAACAGTTTTCCTTGCAGAACTTCTTAACTCTGCAAATGGTCAGGAAAATGTTTCACTTGACATTGTTATCAATCCTGCAGGTTATGCAGTTTCAGGTACAGTTGAAAGCTTCGCTCCCTATGAAGGTTCAGACGGTACTGAAATTACATCTGTTGTTTTGTTGCAGGATGGAAACATCGTTGATTGGGTAGATGTTATGGGTGACGGTGTTCAGGAATTTACATTTGAAAGTGTTGTAAGTGGTACATACACAGTTGAAGTTATCAAATTCAACCATGTAGTGCGTACATATGAATTGACTGTTGTGAATGATGAAGTAACCGGTCTTGAATATAAGATTCACCTTTACGGCGATATAGACGGTAACGGTAAACTTAATGTTATGGACTATTCTAAAGTTCTCCGTCACGTTAAAAAGACTCAGAATCTTGAGGGCTATGAACTTCTTTGTGCTGATGTTGACGAAAACGGAAAAGTCAACGTTATGGACTATACAGCAATCCTCAGACACGTTAAGAAGATATCTTCTCTTTGGTAATATATTAAAGCCACACGCACGTGTGGCTTTATTTATAGGTGATAAAATGAAAATATTGAATTTTGGTTCACTCAATATAGATTATGTTTATAAAGTGAAAAATTTTGTTTCTCCGGGTGAAACAGTCAAATCAAAAGAACTTGTCAGAAAAGTTGGTGGCAAAGGTCTTAACCAATCTGTTGCAATGGCAAGGGCAGGTCTTAAAGTTTACCATGCTGGATGCGTTGGCGAAGATGGCAGAACACTTGTTGATTTTCTGAAAAAAGATAACATCAACACGGAAAATATTAAATTTTTAAACATCCCCACAGGTCACGCAATAATTCAGGTTGATGAAAAAGGGGAAAATTGTATTCTGCTTTTTGGTGGAGCAAATCAGAGCATCAGTGAAGATTTTGCAGACGAAGTTTTAAAAAGCTTTTCAGAAGGTGACTATATTGTTTTGCAGAATGAAACAAATATCACACCATACCTTATGGAAAAAGCTTACCAAAAAGGTCTGAAGATAATTTTTAATCCCTCACCAATAACTGATAATATTTTAAGTTTCCCTCTGGAAAAAGTCAGTTTGTTTATTCTCAATGAAGTTGAGGGTGAAGCACTGACCGGTGAAAAGGAAGAAACAAAAATAATCAAAAAACTTCAAAGTCTTTATCCGTCAGCGGAATTTGTATTGACTTTGGGTGAAAAAGGTGCAGTATATTTCGGCGAAGAAAAACAGTTTTCTGTTGATGCAGAAAAAGTTGAAGTTGTGGATACAACTGCAGCAGGTGATACTTTCACGGGTTATTTTATAGCAAACAAAGCAAAAGGGAAATCTGTTGAAGAATCACTGCTTCTGGCAACAAAAGCTGCCGCAAAAGCAGTTACTGTTTTAGGTGCAGCAGAATCAATTCCCAATATGTAAAAAGATAAGCATCAGTAGAATTGAACAAGTCCAGTAAAAACGGACAATAGAAAAAAAGCACCTCCTATGGTAGAATTAAAGAACTACCATAGGAGGTTTTGTTATGTCAGGAATAAAAGGGATGAAAATGTACCCACAAGGAATAAGAGACAAGATATTCACAGAATATGAAGAAGGAGTATCTCATAGTGAATTAAGTAGAAGATATGGTATAAGTA
>JAZSJD010000001.1:0-23474 GCA_045534165.1 Acutalibacteraceae bacterium
CAAAGTAAAAAACTCTATATAATATGGCTGTAAGGTGGAAACACCAAACAGCCATATTATTTTTTTGGAGGTATTTTAAAATGAAAAACAACATCACAGAAATGATATTTATTCTCGACAGAAGCGGTTCAATGTCAGGTCTTGAAAAAGACACTATCGGCGGTTTTAACTCAATGATTGAAAAGCAAAAGAAAGATGACGGAGAATGTCTTGTTTCAACAATTTTGTTTGACAACACAACAGAAGTTCTTCACGACAGAGTTAAACTTTCAGAAATCAGAAAAATGACAGAAAATGATTATTATGTAAGAGGTTGCACAGCTTTGCTTGACGCTGTTGGCGGGGCTATTAAGCATATCGGAAATATCCATAAATATGCCCGTAGAGAAGATGTTCCTGAAAAAACAATTTTTGTTATAACAACTGACGGTATGGAAAATGCCAGCAAATTTTATGATAAAAGAACGGTAAAAAATATGATAGAAAAACAGAAAAACAAGTATGGCTGGGAATTCTTGTTCATAGGTGCAAACATTGATTCTGCAGAAGTTGCAGAGGAAATCGGCATATCATCAGACAGAGCAGCAAACTATACTTCATCACCTTGCGGAACAAAAAATCTTTACTGTCAGATTGATGCAACAATAAGAAACTACAGGAAAAACAGCAGGATTGAAAACGGTTGGTTTGAGGATGTAAATCAATAAGTAACAAAAGAGTGAAAAATGGTTGCGAAATCGTTAATTTTATTGACAAACAGTCCCTTTTTTGATATAATGGAGAAAATCTTATGGCTATAAGATGCCGAGGGATTGAAGATATATTATATCTGTTTGTATTTTTGTATCCCTGTCTTTTTTGACAGGGATTTTTTTAGGAGGAAACCATGAACTTCGTTTTAAAAAATGCTAAAGTTTTTCGTAAAGGCAAGTTCATAAAAGGCGATATTCTTGTAGAGGATGGTCGCCTCAGTCATCTTTTTGGTTTTTCATCCGTTCCTTGTGATGCTGTCATTTATGACGCTGAAAATTGTATTGTTATTCCGGGTCTTGTTGATGTACACGTGCATCTCAGGGAGCCCGGTTTTTCTTTTAAAGAAACAATCAAGAGCGGAACAATGGCTGCAGCCCACGGTGGATATACCCACATCTGTTCAATGCCAAATCTGAACCCTGTGCCGGATTGTATGAAAAATTTAAAACAACAGCTTGATATTATAAAAACTGATGCAGTAATTAATGTCATTCCCTATGGTTCAATAACAGTAGGTCAGATGGGTGATGAGCTTTCTGAAATGGATGATATGAAAGACCTTGTTGCAGGCTTTTCTGATGATGGCAAGGGTGTTCAGGAAGCTGAAATGATGATTATGGCTATGGAAGAGGCGAAAGCCTGCTCAAAAATGATTGTTGCTCATTGTGAGGATAATTCGCTGCTCAATGGTGGCTACATCCATGATGGTGAATATGCAAAACTTCACGGTCACAGAGGCATCTGCTCAGAAAGTGAATATCTTCCCATTAAACGAGATGTTCCTCTTGCAAAAAGAACAGGTTGCGCATATCATGTGTGCCACATTTCAACTAAAGAAAGTGTTGAAATTATCAGGAATGCAAAAAAAGATGGTGTAAATATTTCTTGTGAAACAGCACCCCATTACCTTGTTCTTAACGATATGGATCTGCAGGAAAACGGCAGATTCAAAATGAATCCTCCTATCAGAAGCGAGGCGGACAGACTTGCTCTTATCGAGGGTATAAAAGATGGTACAATCGAGATGATTGCTACTGACCATGCTCCTCACTCAGCAGAAGAAAAGGGCAGAGGTCTTGAAAAAAGCTTAATGGGTGTTGTTGGTCTTGAAACAGCGTTCCCGATTCTTTGGACAGAGCTTGTTCAGAAGGGTATAATTTCGGCAGAACACCTTGTTAAGATTATGAGTACAAACCCTGCAAAGCGTTTCGGTTTTGAAAACGGACTTGATAATGGCAAAATCGCCAACTTCACAGTCTTTGATGTAAATACAGAATATGAAATAAATCCTGAAGAATTCCTTTCAATGGGCAGAAGTACACCTTTTGAAGGCAGAAAAGTTCAGGCTAAGTGCCTTATGACGGTTTGTGGCGGTAAAGTGGCATATAACGATATGGAAGGACGGAAAGAATAAATGAAACAAGCAATTTTTGAAATTAAAACTAATGAGAAAATCGCTAAAGATGTTTACAAAATGGTTCTTGCAGGTGATACATCAGACCTTAAAAATCCGGGACAGTTTGTCAACATAAAGCTTGATGGTTTCTTTTTAAGACGTCCCATTTCTGTATGTGATTATGATGAAAATCTTCTTACTCTGATTTATAAAGTGGTCGGTGCAGGAACAGAAGTAATGAGCAATATGTCAGCAGGTGAAAAACTTGACATTCTTGTTGGCTTGGGTAATGGTTTTGATACATCAAAAAGCGGGGACAAGCCTGTTGTAATCGGTGGTGGCGTTGGTGTTCCTCCCATGTTCAACCTTGCAAGAAAGCTTATTGCTGAAGGAAAAACAGTAACAGCTGTTCTTGGTTTTAATAAAGAAGAAGAAATTTTCTATAAAGATGAATTTGAAAAATTAGGTGCAAAAGTTCTGATTTCAACTGTTGATGGTTCTGTCGGAACAAAAGGTTTTGTTACAGATGCAATGAAAGAAATCGATTTCACCTACACATATTGTTGCGGTCCCGAACCAATGCTCAAAGCCGTTTATAATGCATCTGAAAAAGACGGACAGTTCAGTTTTGAAGAAAGAATGGGCTGTGGTTTCGGTGCTTGTATGGGATGTAGCTGCAAAACAAAATACGGAAATAAACGAATCTGCAAAGAAGGACCTGTGCTCTGCAAGGAGGAAATAATATGGTAAACACAAAAGTTAATTTGTCAGGCATAGAGCTTGATAATCCGATAATTCCTGCAAGCGGAACATTTGGTTTTGGATATGAATTTGCAGAAATTTATGATATAAACGTTTTAGGTTCACTTTCTTTCAAAGGAACAACACTTGAACCTCGTTTCGGCAATCCTACACCAAGAATTGCAGAAACAGATAATGGTATGATTAATTCGGTGGGACTTCAGAACCCCGGTGTTGAAAAAGTAATTGCGGAGGAACTTCCTAAACTCCGTGCTTGTTTCAACAAACCGATTATGGCAAATATCAGCGGATTCTCAATTGATGAATACAGAACCTGTTGTGAAAAAATTGATAAAGAAGATCAGGTTGAATTTATTGAAGTTAATGTAAGCTGTCCCAATGTTCACAATGGGGGAATGAGCTTCGGCACATCTCCTGAAAGTGCGGCAGAAGTTACAAAGGCTGTTAAATCAGTTACAACAAAGCCTGTTTTCATAAAACTCAGCCCCAATGTTACTGATATTGTTTCAATTGCAAAAGCTTGCGAAGAAGCGGGTGCAGACGGTATCAGCCTTATCAACACACTTCTTGGTATGAAAATTGACCTCAGAACAAAGAAACCTGTTATTGCAAACAAAATGGGCGGCTTTTCAGGTAATGCAATTTTCCCTGTAGCTGTCAGAATGGTATATCAGGTTTATGAAGCAGTTAATATCCCTATCATAGGTATGGGTGGTGTTTCAAAAGCAGAAGATGTAATTGAGCTTATGCTTGCAGGTGCAACTGCTGTTGAAGTAGGGGCAGCAAACCTGGTTGAACCTTTCGCCTGCAAAAACATAATCGAGGATTTACCTCGTGTTATGGCTAAATATGGTATTAATAATTTAAAAGATATAATAGGAGGCGCACACTAATGGGTAAAGATGTAATTATTGCGTGTGATTTTGACGGTAAGGAGGAAGTGCTTAAATTTCTCGATAAGTTCACAGGTAGAAAACCTTTTGTGAAAATCGGTATGGAATTGTATTATTCAGCAGGTCCTGATATCGTAAAAGAAATTAAAGCAAGAGGACACAAAATTTTCCTCGACCTTAAACTTCACGACATTCCGAACACAGTAAAAAAATCAATGGCAGTTTTGTCAAAATTGGATGTTGATATGTGCAACCTCCACGCAGCAGGTACTGTTGCAATGATGGAAGCAGCAATTGAAGGTCTTACACGTCCGGATGGAACAAGACCTATACTTATTGCAGTAACTCAGCTTACATCAACAAGCGAAGAAAGAATGAAAGAAGACCTTCTCATAGAAAAACCTATTGATGAAGTTATTATGCACTATGCTTCACGTGCAAAAGTTGCAGGTCTTGACGGCGTTGTTTGTTCACCCCTTGAAGCAGCAAAAGTTAAATCAGTATGCGGTAATGAGTTTGTTACAGTAACTCCCGGTGTTCGTTTTGCAGATGGTGAAGTAGGCGACCAGGTAAGAATTGCAACTCCTGCAAGAGCAAAAGAAATCGGCTCTGACTATATTGTTGTGGGCAGACCTATCACTCAGGCAGAAGACCCTGTTGCTGCATACGAAAGATGTGTTAAAGAATTTGTTGATTAATTTGTGAAATATAAGGAGAAAAAAGATTATGGAAAGACTTATTGCAGAAGATTTGCTCAGTATCAGAGCTGTATTTTTCAGACCGGACGAGCCCTTTACATGGGCAAGCGGAATCAAAAGCCCTGTTTATTGTGATAACAGACTTACACTCACAGCTCCCAAAGTAAGAAATGATGTTGAAAATGCACTTGCAGAAACAATAAAGAAAGAATATCCCGAATGTGAAGTTCTTATGGGAACAAGCACAGCAGGTATTGCTCACGCTGCTATCACAGCACACATTCTCGGCCTTCCTATGGGTTATGTTCGTTCAGGTTCAAAAGACCACGGCAGACAGAATCAGATTGAAGGTAAGCTTGAAAAAGGTCAGAAAGTTGTTGTTGTTGAAGACCTTATTTCAACAGGTGGCAGTGTAATTGAAGTTGTTAACGTTCTTCGTGAAGCAGGCGCAGAAGTTCTCGGTATCGTAAGTATCTTTACATACGGTATGCAGAAAGGCATTGACAGACTCGCAGCTGCAAATGTAAAAAATGTTTCACTTACAAACTTTGATGTTATTGCAAATGTTGCAGCTGAAACAGGCTACATCAAAAACGAAGATGTAGAAAGACTTATTAAATTCAGAAATAATCCTTCAGATGAAAGCTGGATAGGGTGATCAAGATGAAAAGTCTTATCGATATTAAAGACCTGTCAATTGAGGAAATTGATGAACTTATAGTTAAGGCGAATGATATTATTGAAAATCCGAAAAAATATGCTCATGCTTGTGATGGCTTGAAGTTAGCAACACTTTTCTTTGAACCATCAACAAGAACAAGACTTAGTTTTGAAGCAGCTATGTATGAATTGGGCGGTAATGTTTTAGGTTTTTCAGAAGCACAATCAAGCTCAGCTGCAAAAGGTGAAAGTGTATCTGATACAGTGAAAACCGTTTCCTGTTATGCTGACATTATTGCAATGCGTCACCCTAAAGAAGGTGCACCACTTGTTGCTTCAAAGAAAGCAACAGTGCCCATTATCAATGCTGGTGACGGTGGCCATAATCATCCCACACAGACGCTTACAGACTTGCTTACAATTCACCGTGAAAAGGGCAGATTCAACGATTTGACAATCGGTTTCTGTGGTGACTTGAAATTCGGCAGAACAGTACACTCACTTATTGAAGCAATTTCAAGATATAAGAACATCAAAGTTATTCTTATTTCACCTGTTGAGTTGGAATTGCCAGGCTACATTAAGCACGATGTTCTTAAGGCACATAACATTGAATATGTTCAGACGACAAACCTTGAGGAAGCTATACCTGAACTTGATATTCTTTATATGACACGTGTTCAGCGTGAAAGATTTTTCAATGAAGATGATTATGTGCGTCTTAAAGACAGCTATATTCTCACACCGAAGAAACTTCTCACAGCAAAAGAAGATTTGTGTATTATGCATCCGTTGCCGAGAGTTAATGAAATTTCAACAGCAATTGATGATGATAAACGTGCCTGCTACTTTAAGCAGGTTCTCAACGGTAAATATATCAGAATGGCACTCATTCTTAAACTTCTGGGGGTGGAATAATTGATAGTTGATGCAATAAGAAACGGAGTTGTAATTGACCATATCACAGCAGGTCATGCAATGGAGCTTTATTCAATTCTTGAACTTGATAAACTTGATTGTACTGTTGCAGTTCTTAAAAATGTACCCAGCAAGAAAAAAGGAAAAAAAGATATTATTAAAATCGATACTCTTATTGATATCGACTTTGATGTTTTAGGTTATGTTGATCCTAATATTACAGTAAGTATCATCAAAGAAGGGGTAGTTGAAAAGAAACTTGAAATGAAACTTCCTTCAACCGTTACCAATGTTATCAAATGTAAAAATCCTCGTTGTATAACTTCAGTTGAACAGGAACTTGACCATGTTTTCAAGCTTACTGATTCAGAAAAGAAGATATACAGATGTATTTATTGTGAAAGCAAAGCAAAATAATAAATCTGATAAAAATTGAATCAAAAAAGAACTTTTTTTGTAAGTATAACTGTTGACTATCTAATCGGCAAAAGGTATAATGTTTGTATACGAAAATTCAGGTTTTTCTGCGACTGACGGATAAGGTGATTTTCAACACCGGGGAGCAGTGAAAACAGCTATTTTGTCGACCGTCTGGGCAGTTCTATTTCAATTTTTATTGGGAGAGAACTGTCTTTATTTATTTTCAGTTTAGGAGGAAGAAAAATGAAAAAAGTTGCAATTATTATGGGCAGCGACAGCGACTTGCCTGTTATTGAAAAAGGTATTGCAAAGTTAGAAGAATTTGGTATAGATTTTGAGGTGCACGTTTTCTCAGCTCACAGAACACCTGTTGAAGCTAAAGTTTTTTCGGAAACAGCAAGAGAAAACGGTTTTGGTGTAATTATTGCAGCAGCAGGTATGGCAGCTCATCTTGCAGGTGCAATTGCAGCTAATACAACATTGCCCGTTATCGGAATCCCCGTTAAATCAACTAATCTTGATGGTATGGACGCTCTTCTTTCAACTGTTCAGATGCCTACAGGTATCCCTGTTGCAACAGTTGCAATTAACGGTGCAGCCAATGCAGCACTTCTGGCTATTGAAATTCTTGCAGTAACAGATTCTGAACTTGCTGAAAAACTCGACAAAATGAGAAAAGATGGTGCAGAAACAGTTCTTAAAAAAGATGCTGCAATTTCAGCAAAATACTCTAAATAAGGGGTAAGGTTATAATGGGTGGCTTTTTCGGAGCAGTATCTAACAGAGATTGCGCTATAGATGTTTTCTTCGGAGTTGATTACCATTCACATCTTGGCACAAGACGTGGCGGTATGGCAGCTTACGATGAAAAAATCGGTCTTCAACGCGAAATTCATAATATAGAAAATTCACCTTTCAGGACTAAATTTGAAGGAATTACAGAAGAAATGAAAGGTAATTCATGCATCGGTTGTATAAGTGATAACGACCCGCAACCCTTGCTTATGCGTTCAAAGCTTGGTGTTTATGCAATCTGCAATGTAGGCACAATCAATAACGCAGATGAATTAGTAGATAAATATTTATGTGACGGCGGTCATTTCACAGCAATGACCGGTGGTAAAATTAACTCAACAGAACTTGTTGCTGCCTTAATCGGAACAAAGTCAAGTTTTGTAGAGGGAATTAAATTTGTTCAGGAAGTTATTGACGGCTCAATGTCAATTCTTGTTCTTCTTGAAGGCGGCACAATTATTGCTGCAAGAGATAAAATGGGAAGAATTCCTGTTATTATAGGTAGAGATGATGACGGTTACTGTGTAACATTTGAAAGCTTTGCTTATGATAAATTGGGTTATTCTTTTGAAAAGGAATTAGGACCGGGTGAAATTGTTTCTATCACCAAAGACAAAATTGAAGTTTTGTCTGAGGCAGGAGAAGAAATGAAAATATGTGCATTCCTGTGGACATATTACGGATATCCTACTTCTACTTATGAAGGTGTAAATGTTGAGGCTATGCGTTGCCGTAACGGTGCAATTATGGCTGAAACAGATAAAAATAATGGAGTAGCGCAAGACCTTGATTATGTTGCAGGTGTTCCTGATTCAGGTACTCCTCACGCAATCGGTTATGCAAATGTAAGCAGTGCAGACTTTGCAAGACCATTCATTAAATATACTCCTACATGGCCGAGAAGTTTTATGCCTTCTAATCAGAAGGAACGCAACAAGGTTGCTAAAATGAAACTTGTTCCTGTCCATGAACTTATTGAAAACAAGAAGCTTCTTTTTGTTGATGACAGTATCGTACGTGGCACACAGCTTCGTGAAACTGTTGAATTCCTTTATGAAAACGGAGCAAAAGAAGTTCACATACGTTCTGCTTGTCCTCCTATTATGTACAGCTGTAAATATCTTAATTTTTCACGCAGTACATCAGAGATGGAACTTATTGCAAGACAGGCAATAATGGAACTTGAAGGCGAAGAGGGCGTTAAATATATCGATGAATATATTGATGGTAACACAGAAAGAGGTAAAAAGATGCGAAAATTAATCTGTGATAAGCTTCATTTTTCATCACTTGATTATCAGTCCCTTAATGGTGTAATCAAATCTATCGGTTTACCTGCATGTAAGATTTGTACTTACTGCTGGAACGGTAAAGAATAAGAAAGTAAATAATTAATTTTTTATATTGAAAGGAAGATTAACTGTGAATAATTCTAAATCAGATAGCTACGCATCAGCAGGTGTTGATATTACTGCAGGTTACAAAGCAGTTGAACTTATGAAACAGCACATTGCAAGAACAATAACAAAAGGCGCTGCATCCGATATCGGCGGTTTCGGTGGTCTTTTTGAACTTGACCTTACAGGAATTACTCGTCCTGTGCTTGTAAGTGGTACTGACGGTGTTGGTACAAAGCTTAAGCTTGCTTTTATTATGGATAAACACGATACAGTTGGTATTGACTGTGTTGCTATGTGTGTAAACGATATTATTTGTTGTGGTGCAAAACCCTTGTTCTTCCTTGACTATATTGCTTGCGGTAAGAACATTCCTGAAAAAATTGCAAGCATTGTTTCCGGTGTTGCTGAAGGTTGTGTTCAGTCAGGTGCATCTCTTATCGGTGGCGAAACAGCAGAAATGCCCGGTTTCTATCCTGTTGATGAATATGACCTTGCAGGTTTTTCTGTTGGTGTTGTAGACCGTGACAAAGTTGTTGATAACTCAACAGTTAAAGAAGGGGACGCAATTATTGCTCTCAAATCAAGTGGTGTACATTCAAATGGTTTCTCACTTGTAAGAAAAGTTTTTGATGTTGAAAATAACGATATCAAAACTCCTCTTGAACGTCTTGGCGGTAAATCAATCGGTGAAACTCTTCTTACACCTACAAAGATTTATGTAAAACCTGTACTTGCACTTCTTGAAGAAGTAAAACTTAAAGCTATTCCACACATCACAGGTGGTGGCTTCTACGAAAACATTCCGAGAAGTATTCCCAAAGGTTTCGGCGCAAAAATCAAGAGAAGCGACGTTCAGGTTCTTCCTATTTTTGAACTTATTGCAGAAGCAGGCAATATTCCCGAAAGAGATATGTTCAACACATTCAATATGGGTGTTGGTATGAGCATTGTTGTTAATAAAGAAGATGCTGAAAAAGCATTGGAAATCCTTCGTGCAAACGGTGAAGATGCATATCTTCTCGGCGAAGTTGTAAAATCCGAAGAGGGTGTTATCATTGAGTAAAAAGAATATTGCTGTTCTTGTTTCCGGCGGTGGTACAAATCTTCAGAGTCTTATTGATGCTGAAAAAACAGGTATGTTCGGTGAAAGTAAAATCACCCTTGTTGTTGCATCCAAAGATGGTGTATATGCTCTTGAAAGAGCAAAAAACAATGGCATTGCTTCAAAAGTACTTTGCCGTAAGGATTATGACAGTATAGCAGCTTACTCAAAAGCTTTGACAGAAACTCTTGTTCAGGAAAAGATTGACCTTGTAGTTCTTGCAGGCTTTCTTACAATTATTGATGAACAGGTTTATGAAGCTTTTCCGAATAAAATAATTAATATTCATCCGGCTTTGATTCCTTTATTCTGCGGAAAAGGATATTATGGACTTCACGTTCACGAAGCAGCCTTGAAAAAAGGCGTGAAAGTTTCAGGTGCAACAGTGCATTTTGTAACTCCTGAATGTGATGCAGGGCCTATTATCCTTCAGAAAGCGGTTGAAGTAAAACAGAATGATACTCCTGAAACACTTCAGAAAAGAATTATGGAAGAAGCTGAATGGAAATTATTACCTCAGGCAGTTAAGCTTTTCTGCGAAGATAAGATAACTGTAGTTGATGAGAAAGTAATAATAGACGAAAGGGACTGAGAATATGGAGATTAAAACAATAGCTAATGAACTTAATTCTCTTGCATATCATGGCAGAGGCATTATTATAGGTAAAAGTGCTGATGGTAAAAAGGCAGTAACTGCTTATTTCATTATGGGCAGAAGTGAAAACAGCCGTAACCGTGTTTTTGTGGCAGAAGGTAATGCTATGAGAACAAAGGCATTTGATGAATCAAAAATGACAGACCCCCATCTTATAATTTACTATCCCGTAAGAGTTCTTGGTAACAAAACAATCGTTACAAACGGTGACCAGACAGATACTCTCTATGAACTTATGGATAAGCAGATGACATTTGAACAGGCTCTTCGTACAAGAGAGTTTGAAGATGATGCTCCTAATTTCACTCCCAGAATTTCAGGTATCATCCGTCTTGAAAATGATGGTATGAATTATGCTATGTCAATTCTTAAGAGTGCAGAAGGTGATGATTCTTCCTGCGAAAGATTTACTTATGCATATTCTAACCCAATCTGCGGTAAAGCTAAATTTATCCATACATACAATTGTGATGGAAATCCGCTTCCTTCTTTTGAAGGTGAGCCCAAAACTCTTGAACTTCCGGATGTAAGCATTGATGAGCTTACAGACCTTATCTGGACAAACTTAAACGAAGATAATAAAGTTTCTCTTTTTGTAAGATATATTGATATCGAAAGCGGCGAAGCAGAAACAAGAATTGTTAATAAAAACAAGTAATCAGGAGGCTATTATGAAAGAATTTGAACTTAAATATGGTTGTAACCCAAATCAGAAACCTGCCAAAATTTTTATGGCAAACGGTGAAGACCTTCCTATTGAAATTTTAAACGGCAGACCGGGTTTCATTAATTTCCTCGATGCATTCAATAGCTGGCAGCTTGTTAAAGAAATCAAAGAAGCTTTAGGTGAAGTTGCTGCAACATCTTTCAAACACGTTAGCCCCACATCTGCTGCTATCGGTACAAAACTTCCTGATAGCCTTAAAAAAGCTTGCTTTGTAGATGATATTGAAGGTCTTGATGATTCTCCTCTGGCTTGTGCATATGCACGTGCAAGAGGTACAGACAGAATGTCATCTTTTGGCGACTGGATTGCACTTTCAGATGTTTGCGACGTAACAACTGCAAAACTTATTGCACGTGAAGTTTCTGATGGTGTTATTGCTCCCGGTTATGAACCCGAAGCACTTGAAATTCTCAAAGGCAAAAGAAAGGGTAGCTACAATATTGTTAAAATTGACCCCAACTATGTTCCTGCACCTATTGAACATAAAGATGTTTACGGTGTAACATTTGAACAGGGCAGAAATGAATTCAAAATCAATGAAGAACTTCTTTCTAACCTTGTAACAGAAAATAAAGATGTACCCGATAGTGCAAAGAGAGATCTTATCATTGCTCTCATCACACTTAAATATACACAGTCAAACTCTGTTTGCTATGCAGTTGACGGACAGGCTATTGGTGTTGGCGCAGGTCAGCAGTCAAGAATTCATTGTACACGTCTTGCAGGTAATAAAGCTGATATATGGCATCTTCGTCAGCATCCTATGGTGCTTGATCTTCCTTTCCTTGATACAATCGGCAGACCTGACCGTGACAACGTAATTGACGTTTATATTTCTGATGATTATGAAGATGTTCTTGCAGACGGAAACTGGCAGAAATTCTTCAAAGTTCAGCCTGCTCCTCTCACAAGAGAGCTTAAGAAAGAATACCTCTCTTCATTAAGCGGTGTAGCACTTGGTTCAGACGCATTCTTCCCGTTTGATGATAACATTGAAAGAGCAAAAAGAAGCGGTGTTTCTTATATTGCACAGCCTGGTGGTTCAATCAGAGATGACGTTGTTATCAATTGCTGTAATAAATATAATATGACAATGTCATTCACAGGAATGAGATTGTTCCACCATTAAGGAGTATATATAATGAATTTTTTTGACGAACTCGCAAAATATGATAATGAAGTCTTTTCAGCTTGTGACCTTGAATTGAAAAGACAACAGCATAATATAGAACTTATTGCATCTGAAAATATTGTTTCTCCTGCAGTTCTTCTTGCAGCAGGCACTGTTCTCACAAACAAATACGCAGAAGGTTATCCTTCAAAGAGATATTATGGTGGTTGTGAACGTGTTGATATCGTTGAAGATATAGCAAGAGACCGTGCAAAGAAACTTTTTGGTGCAGAACATGCCAATGTTCAGCCTCACAGTGGTGCTAACGCAAACCTTGCAGCATTTTTTGCTTTTCTTGAATGCGGAGATACTGTTATGGGTCTTAACCTTGCTCATGGTGGTCATCTTTCACACGGTTCACCTGTAAACATTTCAGGTAAGTATTTCAATATCGTTCCTTATGGTGTTTCTGATGTGACAGAAACAATTGACTATGAAGAAATGAGAAGAATTGCAATCGAGTGCAAGCCCAAGATGATTGTTTCAGGTGCAAGTGCATATTCGAGAACAATTGACTTTGCAAAAATCAGAGAAATCTGTGATGAAGTCGGAGCATATATGATGGTTGATATTGCTCACATTGCAGGTCTTGTTGCAGCAGGTCTTCATCCCAGCCCTGTGCCTTATGCAGATGTTGTAACTTCAACAACTCATAAAACACTCAGAGGTCCCAGAGGTGGTCTTATCCTTTGCAAAGAAAAATATGCAAAACAGATTGATAAGGCTGTTTTCCCCGGCACACAGGGCGGCCCTCTTATGCACATAATTGCAGCAAAAGCAGTTGCTTTTGGTGAAGCACTTAAAGATGAATTCAAAGAATATCAGAAGCAGGTTGTTAAAAATGCTTCTGTATTGGCAGAATCAATGAAAGAAGAAGGTTTCAGACTTGTTTCTGACGGTACAGATAACCACCTTATGCTTGTTGATTTAACTCCCTTTGATATCACAGGTAAAGAACTTGAAAAAAGACTTGACGAAGTTCATATTACTGTCAATAAAAATACAATTCCTAATGAGACACAGAGTCCCTTTGTTACAAGTGGTATCAGAATCGGTACTCCGGCTGTTACTTCACGTGGCTTTAAAGAAGAAGAAATGCTTCTTATTGCAAAATGGATTAAACTTGTTGCAACTGACTTTGAAAATTCAAAGGATAAAATTATTGAAGAAGTAATGGCACTTTGTGAAAAGTTCCCGATTTACCAGTAATATAATTGGAGGTAGACTGGATGAAACTTTTAGTTGTAGGTGGCGGCGGACGTGAGCACGCCATTATTAAAAAGTTAAAAGAAAATGAAAATGTAGAAAAAATTTATGCACTTCCTGGTAACGGTGGTATTGCAGAAGATGCAGAGTGTATAAATATCGGTGCAAAAGATATTGAAAAACAGGTTGAATTTGCAAAGCTGAACAACATTGATTTTGCAGTCGTTGCACCTGATGATCCGTTAGTTCTTGGAGCAGTAGATGCTTTTAATGAAGCGGGTATCAAATGCTTTGGTCCTAAAAAGAACGCAGCCATTATCGAAGGCAGCAAAGTTTTCTCTAAAAACCTTATGAAAAAATATAATATTCCCACAGCAGAATATGAAGTTTTTTCAGATGCAGCTGATGCACTCAAATATCTTGAAACTGCTCCCATTCCTACCGTTATCAAAGCGGACGGTCTTGCTTTAGGTAAAGGTGTTATAATTGCAATGACACGTGATGAAGCAGTAGATGCAGTTAAAGAAATTATGGAAGATAAAGTTTTCGGCGAAAGCGGTAACAATATCGTAATCGAAGAATTTCTTACCGGTCCTGAAGTTTCTGTTCTTTCATTTACTGATGGTAACACAGTTGTTCCTATGATTTCATCAATGGACCACAAACGTGCTCTTGATAATGATGAAGGACTTAACACAGGCGGTATGGGTACAGTTGCTCCCAATCCCTACTATACAGAAGATGTTGCCAAGGAATGTATGGAAAAAATCTTCATTCCCACAATCAATGCAATGAAAGCAGAGGGCAGGGAGTTCAAAGGTTGTCTTTATTTCGGTCTTATGATAACTCCCGATGGTCCGAAAGTTATTGAATATAACTGTCGTTTCGGCGACCCTGAAACTCAGGTTGTTCTTCCATTGCTTGAAAGCGACTTGTTTGATATTATGGTAGCTTGTGCAGATGGCACACTTGATAAAACAGAAGTTAAGTTTTCTGACAAAAATGCTTGTTGTGTTGTTATGGCTTCAGAGGGTTATCCCAAGAAATATGCAACAGGCTTTGAAATCAAAGCAGAAAAAGATGATAGTTATGAGCTTTATATTGCAGGTGCAAAACTTTCTGATGACGGAAAGCTCTTGACAGGTGGCGGACGTGTTCTTGGTGTTGTTTCAACAGCTGAAACACTTAAAGGTGCAGTTGAAAAGGCATATGAAAACGTTAAAAAAGTAAGCTTTGATAATGCATTTTACAGAAAAGATATCGGCAAAAAAGCACTCTTGAAAACGGAGGAATAATAAATGGTATACAGAATTTTTGTAGAAAAAAAAGCAGGCCTTGAAAATGAAGCAAACGAGCTCAAACATGACCTTCGTTCACTTCTTTCAATAAAAGGCCTTGAAAAACTCAGAATTTTCAACAGATATGATGTTGAAAATATTGATGAAGAATTGTTTGAAAAGAGCAAAATGACTGTTTTTGCAGAACCTCAGCTTGATAATATAAGTGATGATTTTGCAGATGATGAAGCAATCATTTTTGCAACAGAATATCTTCCCGGTCAGTTTGACCAGCGTGCAGATTCAGCAGCACAGTGTATCCAGATTATTTCTCAGGGTGAAAGACCTACTGTAAGAACAGCAAAGGTTTATGCTCTTTATGGTGAAATTTCAGAAAATGAGCTTGCTGAAATCAAAAAATATGTAATCAACCCTGTTGAATCACGTGAAGCAACTCTTGAAAAACCTGAAACACTTGCAGTTGACTATGATATTCCCACAGAAGTTGAAACACTTGATGGTTTCCTTCAGCTTGATGAAGAAGGTCTTGCTTCTTTCGTTAAATCATATGGTCTTGCAATGGATAATGACGATATAAAATTCTGTCAGGATTATTTCAAAACTGAAAACAGAAATCCCACAATCACAGAAATCAGAATGATTGATACATATTGGTCTGACCATTGCCGTCACACAACATTCCTCACAACAATCGACAGCGTTAAGTTTGAAGATGAACTTATCGAAAGTGCTTGGGCTGAATATGTTGCTAAACGTGCAGAACTCGGCAGAACCAAACCTATCAATCTTATGGATGTTGCAACTCTTGCAACAAGAGTTCTTAAAGCTAACGGTAAACTTGAAAAGCTTGATGAATCTGAAGAAATCAATGCTTGTACAGTTAAAATAACAGTTGATGTTGATGGTGTGGATGAAGAATGGCTTCTTCTCTTCAAAAATGAAACACACAACCATCCCACAGAAATTGAACCTTTCGGTGGTGCAGCAACTTGTATCGGTGGTGCAATCCGTGACCCGCTTTCAGGTCGTTCATATGTTTATGGTGCTATGCGTGTTACAGGTGCAGGCAACCCCTTAAAGAGTGTTGCAGAAACAATGAAAGGTAAACTTCCTCAGAGAAAGATTGTCAGAACTGCAGCAGCAGGTTATTCTTCATACGGTAACCAGATCGGTCTTGCAACAGGCCAGGTTGATGAACTCTATCACGATGGATATGTTGCAAAGAGAATGGAAATTGGTGCAGTTGTGGCTGCAGCTCCCGCTAAAAATGTTCGTCGTGAACGTCCTGAAGATGGCGATGTTGTTATCCTTTTAGGTGGCAGAACAGGTCGTGACGGTTGTGGCGGTGCAACAGGTTCTTCAAAATCACACACACTTGAATCACTTGAATCTTGCGGTGCAGAAGTTCAGAAGGGTAATGCTCCTGAAGAAAGAAAACTTCAGAGACTCTTCAGAAATGCAGAAGCTTCATATCTCATCAAACGTTGTAATGATTTTGGTGCAGGTGGTGTTTCAGTTGCAATCGGTGAACTTGCAGATGGTCTTGAAATTGACCTGAACAAAGTTCCCAAGAAATACGACGGTCTTGACGGAACAGAGCTTGCAATCAGTGAAAGCCAGGAAAGAATGGCTGTTGTTGTTGAAGAAAAAGATGTTGCAAGATTCCTTGAACTTGCTGCTCTTGAAAACCTTGAAGCAACACCCGTTGCAGTTGTTAAAGCAGAACCTCGTCTTGTAATGCACTGGAACGGCAAGAAAATTGTTGATATTTCAAGAGAATTCCTTAATTCTAACGGTGCAGAAAAACATATCGATATTGCTCCCGTTAAACCTGAATGTTATAAAAAGACAGTTGAAGGTTCCTTCAAAGATAATATGGAAGCCCTTGCTGATGACCTTAACGTTTGCTCAAAGAGAGGTCTTTCAGAACGTTTCGACTCAACAATCGGTGCAGGCACAGTTCTTATGCCTTTCGGTGGTAAACATCAGCAGACTCCTATTCAGGCAATGGTACACAAAATTTCAACTGAAAAAGCAAAAACAGACAGTTGTTCACTTATGTCCTGGGGCTATAACCCCTTCATTGCTGAAAAGAGCCCATTCCATTCAGCATACCTTGCAGTAATTGAATCAGTTTCAAAACTTATTGCAACTGGTGCAAAATTTGAAGATGTATATCTTACATTCCAGGAATATTTTGAGAAACCTCTCAAATCACCTCAGCGTTGGGGTAAACCTCTTTCAGCACTTCTTGGTGCTTTCAAAGCTCAGCTTGAACTTGAAATTGCATCAATCGGTGGTAAAGACTCAATGAGTGGTTCATTTGAAGATATCGATGTACCTCCCACACTTGTTTCTTTTGCAGTAACAACAGAAAAAGTTCAGAGCATCGTTTCTCCTGAATTCAAAGGTGCAGGACACAATGTTGTTCTTATCAAACCTGATTATGACGAAAATGCACTTCCTGTTACAGCTTCACTGAAGGCTGTTTATGCAAAAGTTAATGAACTTCTTTCTTCAGGCAAAGCTGTTGCAGCATACACACCTACACTTGGTGGTGTTGCAGAAGCTGTTATGAAGATGTGCTTCGGTAATGATATCGGCTTTAAGTTCGAAGATAACATTTCTGATGATGAAATCTTCGGTTATAACTACGGTTCATTTGTTCTTGAATTAACAGGTGATGCAGATTGTGGAATTCTTCTTGGTAAAACAACAGAAGATAAAGCAATTGTAAAAGGTGAAGATAAAGTTTGCCTTGCAGGTCTTCTTAAGATTTATGAAGATAAACTCGAACCGATTTATTCTTGTAACATTCCCACAGAAGGTAAAGAAATTCCTGCTTTCTCATTTGAAGCAAGCGAAAGAAAAGCTCCTGCTATTAAATGTGCAAAACCGAAAGTTCTTATTCCTGTATTCCCCGGAACAAACTGTGAATTCGATTCAGCAAAAGCTATGGAATATGCAGGTGCAGAAGCTGAAATTATCGTTCTTAACAACCTTACATCTGACGGTATTTCAAGAAGTGTTGAACGCTTTGCAAAATCACTTGAAACAGCACAGATGGTATTTGTTCCCGGTGGCTTCTCAGGTGGTGACGAACCTGACGGTTCAGGTAAATTCATCACAGCATTCTTCCGTAACGCAGCTGTAAAAGATGGCGTAACAGACCTTCTTGAAAATCGTGATGGTCTCATGTGCGGTATCTGTAACGGTTTCCAGGCACTTATCAAACTCGGTCTTGTTCCTTACGGTAAGATTATTGATACTGATGAAAATTGTCCCACACTTACATTCAATACAATCGGACGCCATCAGTCAAGATTGGTAAGAACAAGAATCGCTTCAAACAAATCACCTTGGCTTGCAGCTACTAATGTTGGTGATGTTTATACTGTTCCGATTTCACACGGTGAAGGTCGTTTCCTTGCAAGTGATGAACTTATCAAGAAACTTGCTGAAAACGGACAGATTGCAACACAGTATGTTGACCTTGCAGGCAATCCCACAGATGATATCCATTTCAATCCCAATAACTCAGCTTTTGCAATTGAAGGTATTACTTCTCCCGACGGCAGAGTATTCGGTAAAATGGGACACTCTGAACGTAAAGGCAATGGACTTTACAAAAATGTTGATGGTATTTACGATATGCAGATGTTTGAATCAGCAGTAAAATACTTTAAATAATTAAGAATTTAGCGGAGATTTCAGAATCTCCGCTATTTTTCGGAAGGAAAATCCAAATGGAAAAATCTTTTGAAAATCTATATTTATCGCAGGAGCTTCAGAGAGCTGTTGATGATTTAGGTTTTAATGAAATGACTGATATTCAGTCACAGGCAATTCCCTTGATAAGAACAGGTGCAGATGTAATCGGACGTTCACAGACAGGTACAGGCAAAACCATTGCTTTTTCAATTCCTGCACTTGAAACTATTGATACTGATCTTGAAAAAGTTCAGATTATCATTCTTTGCCCGACTCGTGAACTTGCAATGCAGGGAGCAGGGGAAATAAAGAAACTTTCACGTTTTATGAAAGGCGTTAAAGTCTGCGATGTCTATGGCGGTGCAGCTATGGACAGACAGATTCTGAAACTTAAAAAAGCTAATATAGTTATCGGTACTCCCGGCAGAATTATGGACCATATGCGCAGAAGAACACTTAAGCTTCACGATGTGAAGATGGTTGTTCTTGATGAAGCTGACGAAATGCTCAGTATGGGTTTCAGGGAAGATATTGAAGAAATTCTTTCTCACACTCCCGATGACAGGCAGACAGTTCTTTTTTCTGCAACAATGCCAAAAGAAATTCTTGATATTACTGAAAAGTTCCAACGTGACCCCTTAATGATTGAAATTAAGGCACAGAGTATGACCGTTGAACATATAAAGCAGAGTTTTATTGAAGTACCCATGGGTAAAAAAATGGATGCTCTCAATATGCTTCTGAGATATTTCGCACCTAAAAGAACAATGATTTTCTGTAACACAAAAGCAATGGTTGAGGATTTAGGCAAATATCTCAAAGAGAATGGTTTCAATTCTGAAAGTCTCCATGGTGATATGCAACAATCTTCCAGAACAAGGGTTATGGATTCGTTCAAATCAGGGCTCAGTAACATTCTCATTGCAACAGACGTTGCTGCTCGTGGTATTGATGTCAGTGATATTGATTTCGTTTTCAACTATGACATTCCCCAGAACAGAGAATATTATGTTCACAGAATAGGTCGTACAGGCAGAGCCGGTAAAGCGGGTAATGCTGTTACTATTTGTAGTGGCAGACGTCAGATAACTACAATCAGAGATATTGCAAGAAACACAAAATCCGAAATTGAACAGCTTGATTTGCCGTCAACAGAAGATTTGAGAAATAAACTTGCAGAAAGAGAACTCGCAACACTTAAAGAACAACTTGATATTAATGTTGATGACAGATATAACAAGCTTCTTAATGACCTGCTCAGTGATGGCGTTTCGCTTTATGAGTTAAGTGCAAAGCTTTTGCAGATTATAATGGGTGAAAAAATGGAGCAGATTTCATCTCTTGAATCTTTCGGCAGAAAGAAAAGAGGGGATGATGCTGATTTCTGCAAAATCATCATTTCCATCGGCAGAAACAGAAAAGTTGCACCTAATCACATTATGTGTGCAATTGCAGACAGAACAGGAATTTCAGGCAAGGAAATCGGCAAAATTGAAATTTATGATGACCATACAATTGTGGGAATTCCGAAAGATAAAGCTGATGAAATTATTCTTAAAATGATAGGCTGTAAAATCAACAGCCATGTTGTGCAGACAGGTGTTTACAAAGAAAAGAAAACAACAGTAAAACCTGAAAAACAGAAGAAATCTTCCGTTAAAGACAGAAAAGAAAAATCTTTCAGAAAACCGAAAGAAAAATTTAAAGATAAGTCAAAAGATAAAACAAAAAGAAGAAAGAAATAATGTTATAAAATTCCCGTTAAACCTTGACTTGACGGGAATTTTGTTATATAATTAACGTAATATTGTAAAGGTTATGAAGAGTTTAATTCTTTATTGAACGCTTACAGAGAGGGAGGCCCTGGCTGAAAGTTTCCTGCGTCTTCGTAAAGAAAATGCCGGCTCTGAACTGCCCGTGATGAACGGTGCCGTATATCTGCGTTAAAGATAAATTAAGGTGGTGCTTTTTGCACAATTCGGGTGGTACCGCAGGAATTTTTTCTTGTCCCGATTTGTTTGCAGGGGGCATTATATTTTTTTGTAAATAATTTAGTTTAAATAAGGAGAAATTGATTATGAAATGGACAGGCCTTAATGAACTCAGAGAAAAATATCTTGAATTTTTTGAAAGCAAAGGACACCTTCGTTTGCCTTCATTCTCTCTTGTTCCTCAGGGAGATAAGAGCCTTTTGCTCATTAACTCCGGTATGGCACCTATGAAAAAATATTTCACAGGTGAAGTTACACCTCCCAGAAACCGTGTTACAACTTGCCAGAAATGTATCAGAACACCTGATATTGAGCGCGTTGGTAAAACTGCAAGACACGGTACATATTTTGAAATGTTGGGTAACTTCTCATTCGGTGATTATTTCAAAAATGAAGCAACAGCTTGGGCATGGGAATTTTTCACAGAAGTGCTTGAAATTCCTGCTGAACTTCTTTATTGCAGTATTTATGAAGAAGATGACGAAGCTTTTGATATCTGGACACAGAAAGTTGGCGTAGACCCCTCACATATCAAAAGATTAGGAAAAGAAGATAACTTCTGGGAACATGGCGCAGGTCCTTGTGGTCCTTGTTCAGAAATTTATTTTGACAGAGGCGAAAAATACGGTTGTGGCTCACCTGATTGTGGTGTAGGTTGTGAATGTGACCGTTTCATTGAAGTATGGAACCTTGTTTTCACACAGTTCTCAAATGATGGTGAAGGTAATTATACAAAACTTGACCGTTGCAATATCGACACAGGTATGGGTCTTGAAAGACTTGCTTGTGTTATGCAGGATGTTGATAATCTCTTTGAAGTTGATACAGTGCAGAACATTATGAAGCACATTATGGATATTTCAAAGATTAAATATCACGATAATGAAAAAACAGATATTTCACTTCGTGTTATAACTGACCACATCCGTTCAACAACATTTATGATTGGTGACGGTGTTATGCCCTCAAACGAAGGTAAAGGTTATGTTCTTCGTCGTCTTCTCAGACGTGCTGCAAGACACGGTAAGCTCATCGGTATTGATAAGCCTTTCCTTTATGAAGTTTGCGATACAGTTATCAAAGAAAACGAATCAGCATATCCCAACCTTGTTGAAAAACGTGATTTCATTGTTAAAATTGTTAAAATTGAAGAAGAAAATTTCAATAAAACAATCGATTCAGGTATGCAGCTTCTTAACACAATGATTGAGAACACAGAAAACAATGTTCTTTCAGGTGATGATGCATTCAAACTTTCAGATACATATGGTTTCCCCATTGACCTTACAAAAGAAATCCTTGAAGAAAAAGGTATGACTGTTGATGAAGAAAAGTTCAAAGAACTTGTTCTTGAACAGAGAAACCGTTCACGTGATGCCCGTAAAGATGCAGGTGCTGAAGCTTGGAAAGACAGCGGTGTTGTAACAAAAGGTATCAATTCAACAGAATTCCTTGGCTACACAGATTTTGAAAACGATGCAGAAGTAATTGCACTTATTTCAGGTGGCGAAAGAAAAGAATTTATCGAAAACGCTGAAGAAGCAGTCCTTGTTCTTGACAAAACTTGTTTCTATGCTGAAAGCGGTGGTCAGGTAGGCGATACAGGTGTTATCACTGTTGGCGAAACTGTTTTTGAAGTTGTAGATACAAAGAAAACACATGATGGTGTATTCCTTCACTATGGTTCAATTGTTGAAGGTGATGGCATCAAATTAGGCGATAAAGCAAAAGCTGTAATCAACAAAGAAGAAAGACTTGCAACAATGCGTAACCACACAGCAGCTCATCTTCTTCAGGCAGCACTCAGAAAAATTCTTGGTACTCATGTTGAGCAGGCAGGTCAGCTTGTTAATAAAGAAAACGTACGTTTCGACTTCACTCATTTCTCTGCTCTGACAAGTGAAGAAATTGCAGAAGTTGAAAAACTTGTTAATGAAGAAATTCTTTCAGCAGCAGAAGTTACAATGACAGAAATGCCCATCGAAGAAGCAAAGAAAATCGGCGCTATGGCATTGTTCGGTGAAAAATATGGTGATGTTGTAAGAGTAGTAAAAGCAGGCGAATATTCAACTGAACTTTGCGGTGGTACACACGTTTCTTCAACAGGTAACTTAGGTCTTTTCAAAATTGTAAGTGAATCTTCAGTTGCTGCAGGTGTAAGACGTATTGAAGCTGTTACAGGTAATGGTGTTCTTGAATTTATCACAAAGAAACTTTCTCTCATTGCAAACACAGCAGAAACACTTAAACTTGCTAATGCAAATGACCTTGATAAACGTGCAGAAAGTGTTATGGCTGAAATGAAAGATAAAGAAAGAGAAATCAACAGACTTTCTTCAGAACTTTCATCTATTAAAGCACAGAGCCTTTCTTCATCAGCAAAAGATGTTGCAGGCATTAAACTTATTGCAACTCTTGTTACAGATATGCCATCTGATGACCTTCGTTCAATGTGCGAAGCTCTCCGTGATACAAGCGAAGATGCAGTAATTGTAATTGCAGGTAAAAACACAGAAAAAGGAAACATCAGCTTTGCTTGCGGTTGTGCTAAAGGTGCAATTGCAAAAGGTATGAATGCAGGTAACATCGTGCGTGAAGTTGCAAAACTTGCAGGCGGTTCAGGTGGCGGACGTCCTGATTTCGCTATGGCAGGCGGTAAAGATATTTCAAAGGCAGAAGATGCTATAAACGGTGTTGAAGCAATCGTTACTTCAATGGCTAAATAAGGAGATTTGATTATGGATTGTTTGTTTTGTAAAATAGCTTCAGGTGATATTCCGTCAAAGAAAGCTTATGAAGACGAACTTGTATACGCTTTCCACGATATCGACCCTCAGGCACCTGTGCATATTCTCATTATCCCGAAAACTCATATTTCATCAGCTGATGAAATTACCGCAGACATAAGCTCCATATTG
>JAZSJD010000048.1:0-31507 GCA_045534165.1 Acutalibacteraceae bacterium
TGTACACCATATCAGAGAGCATTCTGCTGAAAAATATAAAATTCTTGCCGATTTCCTTATGGAACAGTACGGCAAGAAAGGTATTTCTGTTGATGTACTTGTAAACAGACAGATAGAAAGAGCAAAAGCAAAAGGAAAAAACCTCACCTATGCAGAAGCGCACGAAGAAGTTATTGCGGACTCAATGGAAACAATGCTTACGGACGGCAATGTTATTGAAAAACTCCAGAGGCTTCAGGCAAAAGATCAGGCTCTTTTTGAAAAGCTTAAATCACTTATTGCCAAACTCGTTGCCAAAATCCAAAAGGCATACAAGAATGTCCGCCCTGAAACAACAGAAGGCAAAATCGTTGCAAGTATGCTTGACGAAATTGAAACAATTCAGCAGTTGTTCGTTGATGCCATTGCCGATGCGAGTGAGAACTTCAAGAGTGCAGAGGTTACAAAAACAAAAAACACCGCCACAAATGACGGTGTGAAATATATGGCAAGGGATGAGGTTAGTTCTTGGAATATTAACTGGGATAAAGATAATTTTAGTGATATTAAGACACAACTTATAAACAATATGGATGAAGTCAATAAAATGCCTATTGTTACAGAAGTTACTCATTCTCATATGGATGGTAAAACTTTGACACAAAAACTCAATGACATATTAAAGACAAAATTTGGTTATAAAATAGAAACGGTTAATTATGGAACAATTTCATTTGACCCAAAGGCGATAGATAAAGTTATTGACTATATAAATAATGATGCAGAAGCAGCAGCGCTATTAGCAGCACCATATGTATTAAAGCGTGGTAAAGCCATTAGTGGACATAAAAATCATAAAAATAAAGGCTACCCATCAGTTACATTTGCGGCACCATGTAAATTAAATGAAGTTGTTGGAAATGTGGCTGTAACAGTTCTGTATGGTACAAAAAGGCGAGTACATGCAGTTCGTGTTCTCACCCCGACTGGTAAGGTCTTTGAACTTACCACACAAAAAGATACAGAGCCTACATCTGCTGGTAGCACTATAAAGAATAGTGTTAGGTCAGCCATCGGCTCTGTATCTAACAACAATGTACCACAAAACGGCACAGTTGTCAATACCAGTATATCCGAAAAAGACGTAAGGTATTCCGACCGTGATTCAAAAGGCAGAAAACTTTCTGCAGAACAAATTGAGTATTTCAAAAATTCAAAGGTAAGAGATGAAAACGGCAACTTGCTTGTGGTGTACCATGGAACTCCCGAAACATTTACTGTCTTCAAAAACAGAGGAAGCGGAATGTATTTCACTGCTGACCCTGACTATGCTTACGGATATACTCAATTAACCGGTAAGGTAATGGAGCAGTATATAAACATTACAAAACCTTTTGATATTTTAAACGATGAAGATGCCAAGAATATCTTTGTTAATGAATTTATTAAAGGTGGCTATGCACAGGGAATTAACCCGTCAAGTTCTTCAAAACAAATTGATGAATACATCAAAAATGGTGTAGATTGGGTTGAGGGTGATAATCTTATTGAATTCCTGGAGGAAAACGAATATGACTATGACGGCCTGATTCTGAACGAAGGTTCAGATAGCGTTACGACTCAAAACGGAGCTCAGGTCAATTGGAGAGGCTTTTCCTATGTTATATTTGAACCTAACCAAACCAAGAATGTTGATAATCTAAATCCTACAAAAGATAATGATATCAGATATTCTGAACGTTATTGGTATCCTGAAATGTCACATCAGGATTTGTCTTTTGTACGAATGATTGCAAAGAACGAGATTGTAAAAACGGACAATTATATAGACAACAATACAAAATGGTTGTATAATAAAAGAAACAAACCGTATTTTGCAATATACAGCACTGCACATTCTGAAGAACCAACGATTCTGTATGCTTGCAAAAATATACGTGCAACATCGGAATACGAGTGGTTTATGGATTTAATTGACTCATCAAGGAGTGTTGAAAATGAGAGTAATGAGCGAAGCACAATCTTGCTTAGTAAAGTGCTTGAGAATTTCTGGAATGTCAATAGGAAAAATAGCAACAATAATAGATATGCTTTGGGAAGAGGAAGCAACATTGGAAATGCTGGAAACTCTAACAGAAAATCCAACTTTAGACCAAGCCAAGCTTTACTCAACTGCCTTAGAAATATCGAAGAAGTACCCGGAGGAAGTGGAGAACTAAAACTCTCCGACCGAGACCCAAACGCTCTGACTCCCCAAAACCTTCTTGCAAATACTCTTGAAAGTTCTGCAGTACGCGAGGTTGAAAAGAAGAAACTTGCAGAATATAAAAACAACATTGAGAAGAATAAAACAAGCCGACTGAAACCAGTCGGCTATTCTTAATTATAATTCTATTTTTATTGTTTTAATTTCCCACGGGCGGAAACTGATTTGATTTTCAATTATCACGTCGATTTCCTTACCAAGCAAGTCTGTAATTCCCATTGCTTTTCCATCGTTAAGTTTAAAATTAACCAGTACATCATTATCTGAATAATTGCAGAATCGTGCAAAAATCGCACCATCTTCCGGATATAAAGCTGTGAGAATTACATCTGAATCATTATCGTTAAAATCAGCAATTATATAATCTGACAAATCGCCATTACCTTTTTCAAGCATAAATGCCTGAGGCTGGTAAGTATAGGACATTGCGCACTTATGTAAATCTGCATCAGATATTGATTCATCAAGAGGAAGAAGTGAAAATTCATCATTAAATATTCCGTCAAGCATTTTTGTGCCACACATATAAGAATCAGCATAAACAAGCGGAATTGAAAGTCTGTTACCCTGAACAACAGAGCCCATACAGCCACGGTTGATTACTGCAACACCTTGCTTTTTGTCACGAAGTGCAAGCCAATAAACGCCCTGCATATATGTTGTGCTGTTAAATGATTCTTCAGGTGAAACTTCCGCATCATAACGGATATCATCTTCAGGATACCAATAACTTTCATTTTTGCGAACATCACCGCTCCAATCCGAAATTGAAAACGGTAAATCTCTCACCATTCTGCGGTCATTGTCAACACATACATTCATTATGAAATTAAGTTTTTCTTCATGTCTGTGTCCATCAATTGTAAGTGATTTTTTCAAGCCTTCATCTATACCTGTAAGACCGATTTTCTGATTATGTATTTCAAACTTTACTTTGCAATCAATTCTCTTATGTTCACCATTGAAATGTAATTCAAAAACATACGGAACTGAACCAATGTTACCTATTTGTGTAGCAACAACAGAGTTTGAATTGATTTCAACATTCCATCTGCCCTTTGATTTGCAACTCACACCATCAACATAAGCTGTGAACAACTCTCCTGCTCCATTATCAAAAACGCGTGATGAATCAGCAATTTTTTCAATGTATGCAATACCATCATCTGTCAACTTGAGTTTATAAACCGGTGTTGTTAATTCACAAGTTTTTTCATCCCAACAGAAGTTGTGTTTTATTAAACATTCACCTTGCTGTAAAGTAAATCTCTTTACAGTAAACGGAGACAATTTCACGTGCACACGCAAAAGCTTTACATTATTTTTTTCAATAATTTCACTTTCAAGTTCAGTATCTTTATCAAATACTGTGTAATTATCATTAACCTCAAGTTCAATCCACTCATCCACATCAAATGAATTACTGTTTACAACAAGTAAAGATTCATTATCTTTGTCTGCAAAGCGCTTGAAAAGAGTTTTAACAGATTCATCTGTGTTTTCTTTTGATAACTTAAGTGAATCCGGAATAAAACGTCTTGCAAGGTCAAGCAAGCCACAAATTGTTACATCGTGGTGTTGTGCAACGAGTGCATATTTCCAGGCCTGCTCAAGTTTTTCCTGAAGAGAAACGCCACCAAGCATAACAGAAAGTGCATTAAGTTTTTCAGCTTGTACAGCAGCAACTTCTGAAGCACGGCAACCATTGAAAATTTCATTACCACAATAACCCCAAGGCATCTGTACATGGAAATCGTTATCTGTTGTTCTCATTTCTTCTTTTGCTTCACCATAAAGTCCGGGAAGGTCTTCCAGAAGAACATAGTGGTAATCATCTTTAGTTTCGATATACTTGGTAATATCTTCAACTTCCTGAGTCAAATCATCATATCTTGACGCAAGAAGCGGAGAAATATGTTCAAATTTCTCTTCAAATTCCTCAAGAGACCAATAGCAGCCTTCTCTTGGCCAACGTGATAAAATCCAGTTGTCAAGTGTTGTACAGTTAAATCCTCTGCCCTGTTCATCATATGTAGGCACTGCAGGTATAGCAGTTAAATCTTTACCAATCCATTTACCCCATGGTAAATCAAAGTTTTTGGGATAACCATATCCCATAACGTGTGAACGAAGAACAGCAGCCTTATATCCGCATAATTTAGCCATCTGTGGAGTCTGATTGTTCAGTGCAAACTCTGAAATAGCATAAACCTCAGGTGTTATATTAAAATGTTTAAGGTTTGTTTTAATTGCATAAGTCAGCTGTCTGATATTTGATTCTTCTGAAACAAACAATGACAAAGGCTGACCGTATGTAGTTGCACCAAGCCCTACTCTGTCGGGATATTTTTCCAACAGATATTTAATTATTTCTATAATTTCAGGGTCTGTTTTTGAATATTCATCAAATGTGAAAGATTCATAATCAAGACCCACTTTAAATTTAGGATATTTCTCCATCCATTCAACCAGTTCTTTAAGTCGAGGTTTAACTGCATCGCCCCAAAGAACATATCCGCCATGGTCATAAGTTAAAATATACAAGGGTTTATTTTTCACAAAAAATCACTTCCCATTATTATACTAATGGTAGTATAACATTGAAAAAATATTAATGTCAAGAAAAAACCGCAGACATTTATCTGCGGTATGTAATTAATTATTTGAAAAATCCTGTTTTTTTATTCCGAAAATCATTCTCAAAAGTCCACTAATTACTTTTGGATTTTTAAATACAATAACTTTCATACTGATACCCCCAAGTTAATTTCTGTAAATAGCAATGCCCAGAATGACAATAGCCACTGCTATAACAGCAATCAGAAAAGAGGATGGAAAACAACAGGATATAAACAATCCAATGCCAAACGAAACCAAAACTATACCTAAACCACAGTTTCTATGTCTTCTCATTAGCTCACCTCTGAATTTTACTGTCATTTTTATTATATTCATTAATGTTATAAATGTGAAAAAGCCCGACTTACAAACAGTAAGCCGGGCTGACGTTAACTATAATTCCCATTCTTTTATGTCTTTTACTTCATTATACATTGCTACATAATTATCGTGACGTGATTTATGGATTTCACCATTTTCTACTGCTTCAATAATTTTACAGCCTTTATCAGTAGTATGTGAACAAGTAGAAAATTTACATAACCCAAGATGTTTTTCAAACTCTCTGAAACAGAAAGGTAAATCATCCTTGAGAATTTTTTCTGCATTCTGAAAATCCAGCGAAGAAAATCCCGGAGTATCTGCAATATAACCATTACAGATTTTAAAAAGTTCAATATGTCGCGTTGTGTGTTTTCCTCTACCCAATTTATCACTGATTTCACCGGTTTGCAATGACAATGTTGAATCGATGCTATTTAATAAAGACGATTTTCCAACACCGGTATTGCCTGCGAAAGCACTGATGTGTCCTTCAATGAGCTGTTTGATTCTGTCAATACCTGAACCTTTTTCTGCAGATGTCACAACAGTTTCAAATCCTGCTAATTTGTATATACTTTCTATTTCTGAAGAATCACCAAGGTCATCCTTAGTAATTACAACAATCGGTTCAATATCATTGTTCTCAGCAATAGCAATTAATTTATCAATAACAAGTGTATTGGGCTTGGGTTCACAAACCGATGTTACAACAAACAATCTGTCTATATTAGCAATCGGAGGTCTTATAAGCACATTTCTTCTTGTAAAAATTTCGTCAATTGTATTTTCCGCATCATTATTAACAGAAAAAGCGACCCTATCTCCGGGCAATGGTGAAATTTTATTTTTTCTGAAAACACCTCTTGCCTTACATTCGAATATTTCACCGGAGGATTCAACATAATAGAATCCCCCGATACCTTTAATTATTGTTCCTTCAAGTTGTGGCAAAAACGTCAACTCCTAAAATCAATATAAGGTTCCGTAGTCAATTGTGCCTGTATAATCCACTACATTACTTACAACAGGCGGTGTTACTGTGAAATCAATGTAACAGCTGAAATAAAGGTTATCATTAACAAAAACTTCAACGATATCTGAAGCTCCGACACCGGTCATCGATGTTGTATAGAGCTGACCTTTGAAATTATAAGATGCCTGAGTATGAACAACATTTCCATTGAGTTTGTAAACTATTGAACCATTACCTGAAGATGGGAGCTGAATACTGATATCCCTTGTTGTAGCTTTCTGACCTAAGCTGAGCACAATTTTAACAGCAGTGCCCTCAGGTACTGAAGAACCGACAACAGGAATACATCTTACAATATATCCTTCAGGAACTGTCATACTTGCTTCATATGTATCGTTGGAACTATCAAGTGTCAAACCAACTGATTCAAGTTCAAGTTTAGCCATTTCAGGAGACATAGTTACAATATCAGGAACCTGAACCAATGTACTATCTTTTTTACATATATAAATGGTAACTGTTTCACCGGGTTTTATTGTTTCACCCGCTGCCGGTTCTGTTCTAATAACTTTACCTTCATCAACAAAAGTGCTGTTTTCTTCAAGCTCTATGTGCTTAAGTCCCATTGAATCAAGTTTTTCAAGAACATCATACAAATCATAATTTGAGAAATCAGGAATTTTATCTGCAGCAATAGCAATCTTTAAAGTAATTTTTTCACCTTTTTTCACTTTACTGCCTTGTTCCGGAGTCTGCTCAATTATTTCGCCATCATCATACACATCAGAATTAATCTCAACTGTTTCAAAAGAAAAATCCTTATACTTATCATTATCTTCAACATCAGTATAGTAATTCATTCCAATGAAATCCGGAACTGATTTTGAATTGAACAAATCTAAAATTGATCCACCGAAAAATGAAAATCCAAGTATAACAATTAACACACCTAATATAATTGAAAGTATAGCAACAATTATCGGTAATGGAGATTTTTTCTTTTTGTTTTTCGGATGTGGCAAACGCATTTCATCAGCGTTCGGAATAGGATCGTCTTCTTTTACATTTAAGAAAGCTGAAAAAGCACGTGCATCATCACTTGTAACATACTTAGTAGGATTATCATCTACAAAATACGAATAATCAAAAACAACTGCAGGATTTCTCTTGAACTCTTCAATATCAAGAAGCATTTCTGCTGCTGATTGATAACGATCTCTCTGTGTTTTTTGCATTGCTCTCAATGTAATCTGTTCAAGGCCGGTAGGAATATTTTCGTTTATCGCACTGGGCGGAACTGCATCTTCGTTCACCTGCATAAGTGCAACGGAAATTGCATTATCGCTCTGGAAAGGCAATTGACCTGTAAGCATTTCATAAACAAGCACACCAACAGAATAAATATCTGTTTTTTCATCAGTTGTTTCGCCTCTCGCCTGTTCGGGACTGACATAATGAACAGAGCCGATTGCCGATTCTGTCATTGTTCTTGTTTCGCTCCTGCTGAAACGCGCAATACCAAAATCAGTAACTTTAATATTACCATTCTGAAGTAAAATAATATTTTGAGGCTTAATATCACGATGCACAATACCTTTATCATGCGCATGCTGCAATGCACGCAAAATCTGTGTTGTAAAGTGAACAACCTCTTTACAGTTAATCACTTGTTGCTGTTCAATATATTCTTTAAGAGTGATACCCTCAACATATTCCATAACTATATATTGCAATCTGTCACCAAAACTAACATCAAAAACTTTTACAATGTTAGGATGAGAAAGCACTGCAATTGCCTTTGATTCATTTTTGAATCTGCGACGGAATTCTTCATTTGCAAGAAATTCTTCTTTAAGAATTTTAACCGCAACAATTCTATCATCAATGTTGTCGTATGCTTTATAAACAACTGCCATACCACCAACACCGATAATTTCTCTTATTTCATATCTTCCATCAATTCTTTTACCAACGTAACTATCCATATTTTTCTCTCCTTATAACAAAAATTTTAATAAGAAGCAATAACTACCGTTATATTATCTTTGCCACCATTCTCATTTGCTTTATCAATAAGTTGTGATGTTGTATCATCATCAACATTTTTAACGATTTGTTTTATTGTTTCTGAATCTACAAAATTTGAAAAACCGTCTGTGCACAACAACAAAATATCGTCTTCAGAAAAATCTTCAGCTGTAAAATCAACACTGATTCTGTCGTTAACGCCAACAGCTCGCGTAATATAATGCTTTATAGGAAGGTTCTTTGCATCATCCTCAGCGATATTTCCTCTGTCAATCATTTCTTGCACAAGAGAATGATCCTTCGTTATTTGTCTTACACTGTCATTAATTATGTATGCACGGCTATCACCTGCATGAGAAATAAAAGCTTCTCCTTCTCTGATAATCGCTGCAACAACAGTTGTGCCCATTCCAAGCAATGTTTCATCTTCACGGGCTAAATCATAAATTTTTATGTTTGCGAAGTTAATTGCAGATTCAAGTAAATGTGATATTGAAAGTTGTTTCATATTATCATTATAACAACCTGTTATTCTTTCTGAAATAAGCTCAACCGCCATTTTACTTGCAATATCACCTGCAGAGGCACCACCCATTCCGTCACAAACAACCGCCCAGATCGTACCACTATCAAGTTTACCAATTTTAAACGAGTCCTGGTTTGATGAACGCACAAGACCAATATTTGTCTGACCGGAAATTTTCAAAAAATACCTCCCCCTTCCGTAGCAATATGTTTCTTTCGAAGCTGACCGCAAGATGCTTCGATATCTTTGCCAAGTGTTCTTCGAACAGTAACATTCAGATTATTTTTTTCAAGAATTGATACAAATTTCTTTAATTGTTTATCATCACTCTTGATAAAATTATTTTCGCGAACATTATTAACAGGAATAAGATTGATATGACAGAGCATACCTTTCAGAAGTTTTGACAATTCTTCGGCACAATCTTCTGAATCATTAACACCGGATATCATTGAATATTCAAACGAAATCCTACGTGAAGTTTTTTGAGTATAAACTCTGCAAGCTTTTATCAACTCATTTATATCATATTTTTTATTTATCGGCATTAATGAGAGACGAATCCGGTTGTTTGGAGCATGCAAAGAAATCGAAAGTGTAAGTTGCAAATCAAGATCCATCAACTCATAAATTTTCGGAACAATTCCACACGTTGAAAGCGAAAAGTTTCTCATCGAAAGTCCTAAACCATTTTCATCATTTGCGAGAAATAAAAATTTTTTAACGTTCTCAAAATTATCAAAAGGCTCACCCATACCCATCAAAACAACATGAGAAATCCTGATATTTTCATCAAGTTGCGCAACATGAATTTGCGATAAAATTTCAGAAGCAGTTAAATCTCTGATTACTCCACCTAAAGTTGAAGCACAGAATTTGCATCCCATACGGCATCCCACTTGTGTTGAAACACAAAGAGAATAACCGTATTTATATTTCATAAGTACACTTTCAATATACTCACCATCAATAAGTTTAAAAAGATATTTAATAGTACCATCGATTTTTGAAACTCGTTTCATCTCAATTTCACAAGAACGAATTTCAAAAGCTTCTGAAAGTTTTTCTCGGAGCGGTTTTGAAATGTTGGTCATTTCATCAAATGATGAAACACCTTTCTGGTGCAACCATGAATAAATCTGATCAGATCTGAATTTCGGTAAATCAAATTCAGAAAGAGTGAGAGAAAGTTCATTTTTGTTCAATGACTTGATATCAATTTTCCCCAAAACTATTCCCCTCTTCTTTCAAAAAGCGCAACAAAGAAACCATCACTGTCATTTTTGGCCGGCATTACTGTAAGTGTGTTGTCACAAACTATACCAAATTTCTCTGCATCACAAATTTCAACAGAAACAAAATCTTTGTTTTCTTCCAGAAATTTCTTACATATTTCTGTATTTTCTTTCGGATTCAGGCTGCAAGTAGAATACACGAGCCTGCCGCCATTTTTTACATATTCTGAAGCAATACTTAGAATGCGATATTGCAAATCATATAAGTTTTCAATTTCAGCTAAGGACTTATATTTTATTTCAGGTTTTCTTCTTATAATTCCTAATCCGGAACAAGGAACATCACACAAAACCTTATCAAATGTGCCGAAACTATCATTAAACACAGATGCATCTGAAACACAGGTTTCAATAGATTTAAGACCCAATCTTTCAGCACCATTATTAATAAGATTAACCCTTGATGAATAAATGTCACAAGCTTTTACGGTACCTTCATCATTCATATATTCACAGAATGTAAAAGCTTTTCCACCCGGAGCAGAGCAAACATCAAGCACTCTTTCTCCTTTTTTTACATCTAACATTTTGCAACAAAATTGCGAAGATAAATCCTGAACATGGAATAATCCTTTTTTAAAAGAATCAAGCGACTCAATTGAACCTTGTTTTTTCAAAACAAGAGCATTATCAATAGACGAACATTTTTCAGCTTCAACGCCCTCATCTTTTAAAATATTAATTAAATCATCAACAGAAGTCTTTAAATTATTTACTCTTATGTATACCGGTACTTCGCCTAAAGAACAAGATAATATATCCTCAGCATTTTTTCTGCCATATTCATTTATCCACATCTTAACCAACCAATCCGGGCAAGAATATTTCACAGAAAAATAATTATCGCTACTCTCTTCGGGTAATACTAAACCATTAGAGGAAACTTTTCTGAGAACAGCGTTAACAAGGCCTGAAGCAAACTGTGCTCTGTTACCTTTTACTAATTCAACACTTTCATTGATAGCAGCAGAAACAGGAATTTTATCCATAAACAAAATCTGATATGCACCCAATCTTAAGCAAATTAAAACCTCAGGCTTTAATTTTTTTATAGGTTGCTTAAGATACAAAGAAAGATTAAAATCCAAAGTTATCTGTCGTTCGCATACGCCATAAACTAAAGCACTGATAAGGGCTTTATCACGTGATTCTATATCATCTTTTTGTAAATATGTATCAAGCGTCAAATTTGAGTAAGCATTTGAGGAATGGATTTTAAACAAAATTTCAAATGCTTTTTGACGCGGTGAGTTTTTAATTTTCATTATCTTCTTCTGCCTCTACCGAACATTAAAATAAATCTTATAAGGTTAGCAAGTGAAGTTGCAAGAGCAGCTACATAAGTAAGTGCTGCAGCTGAAAGGACTTTTTTAGTTCCTGCAATTTCACCTTCATCCAACATATTTGTCTGTGAAATAACCTTAACAGCTCGTCTGCTTGCATTGAATTCAACAGGCAATGTTACTAATTGAAAAATTGCAATCAGAGAATATAAAGCAAGACCAATATTAATCAGCAGATCATTATGCATAAATGAACCGATAAGTGCAATCGGAATACCTAATGTTGAGCCGATATTACAAGCAGGAATAATAGCATTTCTGATTTTTATAGGTGCATAGCCAACTGCATGTTGTGCCGCATGACCTGCTTCATGACAAGCAACACCAATGGCTGCAACTGAAGTAGAATTATAAACAGCTTCAGATAATCTGATAACTTTACGTTTAGGGTCATAGTGGTCACTGAGCTTTCCTGCTATGCACTCAATCTGCACATCTGTAATTCCATAATGGCTCAAAACTTGTGCTGCTGTTGAATATCCTGTCAATCGTCTCTTTGAGAGAACACGGGAATATTTATTAAAATTATTTTTAACTTTTATCTGTGCTGCAATTGCAAAAAGCAAAGCAGGACCAACAATCACCAGATATAACCAATAGCTCTCAAGCCACCACCACATAAAATTCACCTACCCAATAATTTTACCTTTTTCCAATCTGTTACCTGATAAGAAAGCAACAATATCCATCTGCTTTTTGCCATCAGGTTGAATTTTCTTTATTGAAACACCGTTATTATCGCCACACGCAATAACCAGACACTTATTGTTATCGATAATTTCGCCCGGGTTACCTTTAACATTTTCTATATATTCTGATTCAAAAATTTTATACTTAACATCATCTATATAGGTTAAGGCAACAGGCCATGGATTCAGTCCTCTGATTTTATTATAAACTGACAGAGCTGACTCATTCCAGTCAATTTTTGATAATTCTTTATTCAACAACGGTGCGTATGTGGATTGGGAATCATCTTGGGGAACACTTGTTAATGTGCCGTTTTCTATCTGAATTAATGTTTCCTCAAGTGTTTCTGCACCCACAAAAGAAAGTCTGTCATATAACTCGCCTGCTGTTTCAGTAAAATCAATTTTTACTTCCTTTTTAACAAGCATATCACCTGTATCAAGACCTTCATTCATCATCATTGAAGTCACGCCTGCATATTCATCACCATTAATAACAGACCATTGAATAGGTGCTGCACCTCTCAGTTTAGGCAACAAAGAACCATGAATATTAATGCATCCGAATTTTGGATAATCAAGAATTTCTTTAGGAAGAATTTTTCCGTAAGCAACAACAACTATCAGCTCAGGTTCAAGTGTTTTAATAATGCTATACGCCTCTCCATCCCGCATTTTTTCCGGTTGATAAACATCAAGACCATATTTCAATGCACAAATTTTGACTTCAGGCGGTGTTATTATTCTTTTTCTGCCTACCGGCTTATCAGGCTGTGTAAAAACACCAACTACCTGATGTCCCAGTTTAATCAATTTTTCAAGACAAGGAACCGCAAAATCAGGAGTTCCCATAAAAACTACTCTCATTAATTAATCCTCCGTAGTTTTGATAACCTTATCAATATATAAAACTCCATCCAAATGGTCTGTTTCATGACAAAAAGCCTTCGCCTTAAGACCAGTCCCTTTATGAATATACCATTTACCGGTTCTATCCTGAGCTTTAACTTTAACAGTCATAGGTCTTGAAGTTGTACCAACCTGACCCGGAAGTGAAAGACAGCCTTCTTCTGAAACCTGTTTTTCTTCAGATTCATCAATTATCTCAGGATTCACAAGTTCAATAGGTCCTTCACCTATATCTATAACAACTACTCTTTTGAGAATGCCAACCTGAACAGCAGCAAGACCAACACCTTCTGCATTGTACATAGTCTGGAACATATCATCAATAAGAGAAGCAAGTTTATCATCAAATTTTTCAACTACTCTGCTTTTTTTACGTAAAACAGGGTCGCCATATTTCACAATATTTCTCAATGCCATATCTGTACCACCATTCTATAATGTTGATTCCGGATTCATATCAGCAAATACTGTTACATTCATTTTTTTATAGTTATCATCAAATTGTGATAACAAACCGGAAATTAGTTTTCTGAAATTTTTTGAATTATGACATTTCAGAATCAAACGATATCTGTATTTTTTACTCACCTTTGCAACTTTAAGCGGTGCAGGTCCGAGAACTATCATATGTTCATCGGAAAACTCTGCAGATGTTTTCTCCTTAAGCATTTGCAAAAAAAGTATTGATGCTTTAGCAACATTAGCCTGGTTTTCACCGACGAAGCCTACCACACACAAATCACAATAAGGCGGATATATCATTAACTTACGAATTTTTATTTCAAAATTATAAAAAGAATCGTAATCTTGTTTTTCAGCAAATTGAATTATTTCATTGTCCGGGGAAAAAGTCTGTATAATTGCTTTTCCCGCAATTTCCCCTCTTCCTGAACGACCGATAACCTGAGTAAGTAAAGAAAAAGTTCTTTCACCACTTCTGAAATCGTCATTGTACAACTGGTTATCAGCGCAAACAATGCCTACAAGCGTAACGTTTTCGAAGTCAAGTCCTTTTGCAACCATCTGAGTACCGACCATAATATCAAATTCGCCTTTTGAAAATTTCTCAAAATTTTCCTCAAAAGCAAATCTCGACATAGTTGAATCTGCATCCATTCTCAGGATTTTCGCTTCAGGTAAAAGAGATTTAAGTTCTTCCTCTATTTTTTGTGTCCCTACACCATTAAAACGCATTTCTTCACTGCCACAACTCGCACATTTTACGTTACTCGGAACGCTATGTCCGCAATAGTGACACATCAACTTACCATTTGCAGTGTGATGAGTCATTGAAATACTGCAATTCGGACAAGTTACCACTTCACCGCAATTTTTACAGGTAACAAACGTATTATAACCACGGCGGTTAAGCAAAATAATTGATTGATGTCTATTATTGAAATTCTCTATCAGTTCATCCGCTAAAAATGAACTGATAACAGATTTTTCTCCAAAATTTGCGTATTGATTTAAATTAACAGTTATTACTTGCGGTAGTATTGAATTTCCATATCTTTTTGTTAATGTAAACAATTTATATCTACCGTTTTTAGCATTAGCAAAAGTTTCAACCGATGGCGTTGCCGAGGCCATAAGAAACAAGGCATCACTTCTGCTGCATCTGAATTTTGCTACATCTCTTGCATGAAAACGAGGATTGTTCTCTGATTTATAAGAGTGTTCCTGTTCCTCATCCATAATAATAAGTCCAAGATTTTCCAACGGCGCAAAAACAGCTGAACGTGTACCGATAGCAATAGTTGCCTCCTTATTTTTTACACGTTTATATTCATCAAGTCTTTCACCCATAGAAAGTGCACTATGAAAAACAGCAATTTTTTTACCATATCTTTTTTTGAAAATCCTGATAGTCTGAGGTGTCAATGAAATTTCAGGCACCATTACAATAACACCTTTACCAAGTGAAATTGCTTTGTCAATTAATTTCAAAAAAACCTGAGTTTTACCACTACCGGTAACACCATACAATAAAGCGGCATTACTTGAGTTTTCTTCAATAAGCTCACATAAACCATCAAAGGCAAATTGTTGTTCATCTGACAAAATTATATTTGTCATCTCGCCTTCATCAGCAGTAAATGGTGTTCTGTAAACTTCTTTTTCATAAAATTCAGCATATCCTTTTGTCACCAAAGAATTCATAACTGCCTGAGTTACACCTGTGTAATAGCACACTTCTTTTACAGAAGCTGAGCCTGCTTCAGTAAGCAAATCAATTACCATCTGTTGTTTCTTTGAAACAACCAGTTCAGTTTCTTTCGGAATAAGCCTGATCATTTTTTGCATATTGTCACCAATACGTCTGGCAGCATCGATATTTCTGAACAAAATATTTTTTTCAGAAAGTGTTTTAAAAGCTTCACTATCCGAAGGAACACCGGTTGCTTTTGAAATTTTATCAACTAAAAAGAACTGTTGCTTTTTACATGAAAAAAAGTTTATTATAAGCTTTTCATCATCATTCAGGTCAGATTTATCAAAAACAGCTTCTTCATTCAAAGAAAAAGAAACAACTGTTTTATAATTTATACCTGTTGGCAACATAGCCTTAACTACTTCAAACAACGTGCAAAAAGTTCTTTCTTTTATCCAGAAAGCTAATTCTAACATTTCTTGAGAAATGACCGGTTGGCTATCAACAACTCTGATAACCGATTTAATTCTTTTTGCATCAGGTTTTTCATCAGTTATGCCGGTGACAATTGCCATACGTTGCTTATTTGAAGCACCAAAGGGAACTAAAACACGACATCCAATCTGTAAATTAACATTATTTTCATCAAAAAGGTATGCGTATGTCTTATCAAAAGATGGCAAAACACCATCAATTGATGTTTCAGCATAAAGCATAGACATTCACACCCCTCAAAAAATAAATTAAAGATTTCTGATATCTTCAGGTTCTTCGATTAAAAATTTACCGTCAATAAAATCATTAACAGCTAATGTAACGGGTTTTTCGACGATAATTTCGCCTTTTTCTTCAGCTGTTTCAGCAATTTCTCTTGCTCTCTTTGCTGTTGCAATAACTAAAGAATAGCGGCTTGTTTTACCTTTAAGTACATTTCTCAAATCAGGATTAAGCATTTTTAATTACCTCTCTTACTAAATATTTCTTTCTGGCAGATTTAAAATTTTCTGCTTTAATAATTGCACATATATCCTCAACAACATCCTCAAGGACATCGTTAAATACAATATAATCGTACTTTTCTGAACTTTTGATTTCACCAAGTGCAGCATCCATTCTCATACGGATTGACTCTTCACTATCTGTATCCCTGTTGCGCAGTCTCTTTTCAAGCACTTGCATTGAAGGAGGCATTATAAAAATGCTCACACAATCAGGATACATCTTTTTAATTTTTTCGGCACCCTGAACTTCTATTTTCAAAACAACAGTTTCACCATCATCCAGCCATTTATCAACAGGACCTTTAGGTGTGCCATAATAATTTCCGCTATACATTGCGCTTTCGAGCATTTTCTTTTCACTGATCTGTTTTTCAAAATACTCTTTAGTCACAAAATAATAGTCCTGACCATCAATTTCATTTTCTCGTTTATCACGAGTAGTCATTGAAATAGATCTTCTTATAGGAAAATCTTTAGTATGTATACAATCAAGTACTGTATCTTTACCGGAGCCGGAAGGACCAGATAAAATAACCAATAAACCTTTAGCGCTCATTCTCATCCTCCTCTTCAGTAATATCAAGTTCATCTTCAATGTCATTAAGTCTGTTAGCAACAGTTTCAGTCTGTAAATAAGTCAAAACGACATGACCGCAATCAGTAATAATTACAGCTCTTGTTCGTCTTCCATGAGTTGCATCAATAAGCGTACCCTTTTCTTTTGAGTCCTGGATAATCCTTTTGATCGGTGCTGATTCGGGACTGACAATTGCAACAAGACGTGAAGCATTGACCATATTACCAAAACCAATATTAATCAGTTTCATTCATCAAAATCTCCCTTATTCAATATTTTGAATCTGTTCTCTGATTTTTTCAATTTCAGCTTTAATATCAAGAACAGCACGTGCAATATCAACATCCTGAGCCTTGGAACCAATTGTGTTAGCTTCTCTGTTCATTTCCTGCACAAGGAAATCCATTTTTCTTCCTATTGCCTCATCAGAAACAAGAAAATCTTTTAACTGAGACATGTGACTTGAAAGTCTTACTGTTTCTTCAGCAACAGCAACTTTATCTGCATATATTGCTGCTTCTGTAAGAATTCTCTGCTCATCAATATGTATGTTATCTCCTAACGCTTCCCTCATTCTGGTTAAAAGCTTTTGCGAATACTCATAAACAGTTTCAGGTGATCGTTTTTCAATCATTTCAACTTTTCCTGAAATAAAATCAAGTCGTGATAAAACATCATTTTTAAGCTTTTCACCTTCTGCACGTCGCATAGAAAGTATTCCGTGGAGAGCTTGCTCTGCTGCAATTTTAACTGCATTCCAAACTTTATCCTCATCTACATCAGCTTTTTTTATTTCAAGAACATCACTGAATCTCGCAAGTGAGTTTGCTGAAACATCAGCAGAAACACCGAGGTTTTCGGCAATATCTTTGAGAGCATTCTGATAACTTTTCGCAAGAGGGATATTTGCTGAAACATTTACATTATCATCATCAAGGCAAGTAATCTGAACAAAACACTCCACCTTGCCTCTTGAAATTGACTGATTAAAGTAACTTTTTAATTTTTCCTCAAGAAACAGATAATTTCTCGGTGTTCTTGCAGAAAATTCATAATATCTATGATTGACACTTTTAATTTCGACAGTAACATCCATACTTTCAGAAGTATATTGTCCTCTGCCGTAACCTGTCATACTGCTAATCATTATTTCACAACCTTACACTAAATTATGACGACAACAACCGCAACTACCGCCTAATAAAGTCGGTATATCACCACTGTATACTCCGTCATTTTCTTCAAAACCCATAAGTTTCATAATATCAATTGCATTCTGGCAACTACAATAAGCATAATAAGCATTTCTGTTAGCACCAAAATTAAGTGCAGCTCTCAGAAGACCTTCACCAAAATCAGGCTTGTCCGAAGGAAAGTCAATTGTTTTTACTGTAACTGTATGACCCTCAACAAACAAACTGCATTTGCCAATGATCTGCTCTTCCTCATAACCGATATACCCACCATTGACATCTTCGGAAAAAGTTTCACGAAGCAAAGCAGAATCAGTAATTGGTTTAAAAATATACAAAATATATCACTTCTTTATATTGATTATTTGCGAACAACTGCACCACTTGATGCCATAAGTTTATGCACTTCTTCAGGAGTAAGATCTCTGTATTTACCCTGAGCTAACATACCAAGTTTAATTGAACCATACTGTGTTCTTTTAAGCCTTATTACATCAAGGCCGAGACTTTCGCACATTTTTCTGATTTCACGGTTGCGACCCTCATAGAGAATAATTTCCAACACTGTTCGTGTTTCTTCCCTGAGCAATACACGAACATCTGCAGGTGCTGTTTTTCTACCCTCAATAACAATACCTACTGCGAGTTGATCAACCATATCTTCAGTAACTTTCTGTCTTACAGTAACACGATAGGTTTTTGGTACGTGGTGCTTAGGATGCATCATTGCATTTGCAAAATCACCATCATTTGTCATAAGCAACAAACCTTCAGAATCTTTATCCAATCTTCCTACGGGATAAATTCTTTCCGGAATGTCTTTCACAAGTTCGGCAACACATTTTCTGTCTCTTTCATCACTAAGAGTTGTAATAAAACCTCTTGGCTTATGGAGCATTATGTAATACTTTGTTTTTGAACTCACTATTTTTTTGCCACTGACAGTAACTGTATCTTTCTTTGGATTAATTTTATCTCCAAGCTGAGCAACCCTACCATTAACTTTAACTTTTCCTTGTGAAATAAGCTCTTCAGATTTTCTTCTGGATGCAACGCCACATTCAGAAAGAAATTTTTGAAGTCTCATAATATTCTGAGCCATTTTTTCCTCCAACTATTTTTTAAAAAATCCTTTTAAAAAATCTAAAACTTTAGTCCAGAATTTTTTCTTTTTGATTTTTTTTGCTTTTACGCTCTCTTTTGCTGTTAAATTAATTTCAGCTACTTCTTTTGAATCAACATAGTAGACAATACGCCCTAAAACATCGCCTTTTTTTACAGGAGCATAAACAAAGCTATCCAACATACACTTTGATGAAATGCCGGGCATCTGTTCATTTACATCAACGTAACCAACACCTTCAGGCACAACTGAAACTGACGATTTTTCACCGCCGATTACAGAAACAGAGTGTATATCTGTCTCACTATCAAGTTTACGTCTTTCCACAACTGAAAAACCGTAATCCAGCATTTTTTTATGGTCATTCCAATCATCAGATGCATTAAGGGTAACAGCAACAATTTCAACACCATCGCGTTCAGCTGCACTTACAAGACAACGTCCGCTTTTTTTTGTGAAGCCTGTTTTCATACCAATGCACCCCTCATAATAACTAAGCAGTTTGTTATGATTGGTTAACCTTCTGCTATAGGGTGGATTTCCATAGTTCACTGTCGCATTTTTTTGCGAACAGATATATCTGAAATCCGCGTTTTTAATTGCTTCACAACCCAATAAAGCCATATCATATGCTGTTGTGTAATGCTCTTCATCATCAAGGCCTGATGGTGTTACAAAATTGGTACTGTTCATACCAATCTCTTTTGCTCTTCTGTTCATTAAGACGGCAAAACCATCAATAGAATTACCGATCTTGTAAGCAGCAACATTCGCAGCATCATTACCGGATTGCAGAAGCATTCCATAAACAAGACCTTCAAAGGTAACTTTGTCTCCAGGAAGTAATCCCATAGATGTACCTTCAACTTTAAGTTCATCTTCTTTTACCGTTATCATTTTCTTTAAATCAGCATTTTCAAGGACCAAAAGTGAAGTCATAATTTTGGTTGTACTTGCCATAGACATCTTTTTATGCGCATTAAATTCATAAAGTACCTGTCCTGTCTGTACAGACATAACTATGGCTGAAGACGCGGAAACCCCCAAAGAAACTGAATTACTTTCAAAAGAAAAGCTTAACAAGAATATAACTATACACAATAAAACAGCAACGTATTTTTTTATCAACTGAATCACACCCACATAAATTTACTTTACACGTAATTCTATGCAGGAAATGTCAATTTAATTAGTCGTTTCCGTTGATAGCTTCTTCAATTGCCTGCTCGTCAGTATCTTCCTTCTTAACAACATATTTGTCAACAAGGCCTGATATTGTGTTGACTAATTCAGGAACCATAGTAACAACTTTTTCTACTGTGCTTTCTGAACCGCCACCTATGTTTCTTACAGTAACAACATCACCATTTACTACTAAAAAAGCAACGGGTGAAACTGTAATGCCGGCACCGCCGCCACCGCCAAAAAATTCACCTGATGATTTTTTAGACGGAAAATCTGAACCACCTGAAGCAAAACCATAAGTAACTTTGGAAATAGGAACAACTGTGATTCTATCAGAAATTTTAATAGGTTCACCTATTATTGTACTTGTATCAACAAGGTCTTTAATTTTTTCAATTGTTGTTCCAAGAATTCTTGTTGCTGACTGGTCTTTCATAATTATCTCTCCTTAATTGATTTTTTAACTTGATTTTCAAAATTCTTCTTATCTTTGTTATCTGCATTTTCTGCTTTTATCAGCTTAAGAAATACATTCTTAAGAAGTTTAAAAGCTGCAGCTATAACCGAATTAGTAACAAAAACAGGACTAATGCTGATTTTAAAATGAAACATTGCTTCATCTTTGACAGCTAAAAAGTCAGGTGAAATATTAACATCATATTTTCTGACTTTGGCTTTTGAACAAATTAATCCAAATGCCGGAAAAACTGCTGAACAAATTTTACCGTATTTTATTGCTGTTTCTGCCGCATCCGGACCCGAAACAATCATTTCAAGAAACAGCTCTTTAAAAACAAGATGTTTAAAAACACCACCAAATAAGCCTGTGGTTGCATCCAAAGTATCTTTTATTAATTGAAGTGTGGCATCAAACCCCTGATTCTTGTAAAACTTCAAAAAGATGTTATCTTTTTTCTCTTTTTCTTTTTTAGCTGATTTTTCAGGTTTTTTTGAAGTATCTTTTTTCTTGGTTTTTTTCTTCTTTTTCTTTTCTTTTTCCTTTTCTTCTCTGGGGTATAGTGGTATCTTAATAAAAAAATATTTCAAATACATATCAAATGTATCTTCATAATGACCAACTACCCTTACAGGAATGAGAAAAAGCGCGGTAAAGAAACTGATAATGCCAAGAATTATATATAAAAACGGCATTTTCTCACCTCACAATCACAATTGAATAACACTTATTCAACTGCATTATCTTTAATCTCCGCTTCCATTTTTTCAAGTTCAATTTCAGCTTCCTGTTCTTCTACAGGTTTTTCATTAAGTTCCGGTATATCCGGCAAATCATCTAATGAATTTATACAAAAACATTTCAAAAATTCCGCCGTAGTACCGTAAATTAAAGGTCTGCCGGGCAATTCAAGTCTGCCGACTTCTTCAATAAGCCCTTTTTGACAAAGTGTTGAAATAACACCTGAACAATCAACACCTCTGACTTGTTCTATGTATGCTTTTGTGATTGGCTGATTATAAGCTACAACAGCTAAAACTTCGAATGCTGCCTGAGAGAGCGGCGCATTCTTTTTCATATCAAGAATATCTCTCACCTGCTCAGCATATTCTTTGCGGGTACAAATCTGATATTTTTTATCCATCTTAACAAGCTTGATACCGCTGTTGCTGTCATCATACTTTGCAGCAATATTAAGAATAAGACTTTCAGCATTTTCAACATCAATTTCAAGAATTTCAGCAATTCTGTCAATTTCAAGCGGTTCACCGCAAGCAAAAAGCATCGCTTCTGCGGCAGCTTGCATTTCATTTACATTCACTCAGCACTCCCCCCCTCAGTTAATTCAATTTCCATTTCATCAGCTTCACCAATAAGTCGAACACGTTTTGTTTTTGCAAGCTCAAGTATTGCCAAAAATGTTGCAACAAGTTCTGACTTTGATTCTGCATTAGTAAAGAAAGAAACAAACTTATCTTTTTTCTTGCTGAACAATCTGTTCATAACTGCATTGATTCGCGAACTGACAGAAACAATTTTATGTGCAACAATTTTAGTGAAAGCCTCTACAGGTGGAGGTAATTTTCTCTTACCTTTACCTACTGCAGAAATATATGCATTCAGAATATCTGAAACAGGATGAACACGTCGGTATGTTTTATCCGGCTCAAACTCCTGCTGAGGACGTGAGTAGAGTTCAAATCCGTCTGCATGTTCTGATAATTCCTTTGCAATAGCCTGACATTCCTTATATTCAAGAAGTTCACCGACCAGTTCCATTTTCAGTTGTTCAGCTTCTTCATGGACAGGCAACAAAGAAACCGACTTTATATAAACCAACCTTGCAGCCATTTCAAGAAATTCACTGGCAACTTCCATATCATCATCCTGCATCCGGCGAACATAATCAAGATACTGTTCAACAAGGGTGAAAATAGGTATATCGTTAATATTCAATTTGTGTTTGTTAATAAGATGAAGCAACAGGTCAAGAGGACCTTCAAAAGCTTCAAGCTTATATGAAATCTTTTCCACAAAAATCAACCTTACATAATAGTAATTAACATATTGAATGGTAATGCAATTATTGAATCCATTGCATTGAAAATCAGATTAGAAACAATTGATAAGGGTTTAGTAACAACACCTGTTGCAAGCAAAACAAGCATACCAATCATAATATATCTCTCATATCTCATAACTGTATAATAAAACCTGTCAGGTAATATTGAAAACAAAATTCTTGAACCATCAAGCGGTGGTATAGGAATAAAATTGAACACAGCTAAAGATACATTAATTAATGCCGCATACGTGAAGAAATAATCAATTATTGTAACAAGTAAATCAGGAATCGGCACATATAATGAAAGTAAAATGGTAATACATCTTAAAACTAAGAATACAGCAGCCATTATAATATTTGAAACAGGACCTGCCAAAGCTACCAAAGCCATACCTAATTTCTTGTTTTTCATTTTCAGGTTACGCATATTTACAGGGACAGGTTTTGCATAACCAAATCCTGCAATAAAAATCATAATCGCACCAAAAATATCAATATGAGCAAGTGGTGACAAAGTTAATCTACCACTCAATCTTGCAGTCTGGTCACCAAGTTTTGTTGCAATTAACGCATGTGCATACTCATGTATAGGCAATGTACAGAATACAACAAAAGCTGTTGATAAAAGTTGCATTACTATCTGAACAGGCTCGCCCTGTCCGCTTAAAAGTGCTCTGAGCATCGAATACACCTCAATTCTTAATAAGTGAAACTACACGTTCAATTCCGTTTAAATCATTATGGATTTTAATTTCAGATGAATAGATTGAATACATTTCAGCAAGTTTTTGAGCTTGTGTTTCACCACATTCAAAAGCTGCAAAGCTTCCGTTTTTAAGAAAATCAATCCATTTTTCACCGATTATATTATAAAAATAAAATCCGTCTTTTCCGCCATCAAGTGCCATAAAAGGCTCCTTTTGGACCTCTGTGCTGAGTGTATAAATTTCATCAGTTTCTATATAAGGCGGATTAGAAACCAAAACATCAATATCTGAAATACAAAAAGCATCAGAGCCACAGGTTATATCGCCTTTAATCGGTTTTACATTATCAACTGAATTCAAGGCAATATTTTTTTCCAAATACTTAAATGCTGTATCGGAAAGTTCAATGGAATAAACCTGAATTTCCGGAAACATTTTTGCAAGTGAAATTCCGACACAACCACTACCTGCACATAAATCACAAACGGTTTTTACATTGCCATTTACTTTAATAAAATCTGCAGCAGCTTCAACAAGAATTTCAGTATCAGCACGTGGAATTAAAACCCCGTCACCGACATAAAATTCGCAATCGAAAAAACTCCATTTGCCTAAAATATATTGCAATGGTTCACCACTCAACCTACGATTAATCAAAACAAAGAAAAGCTTTGTTTTTTCTTCATCAGCCTGGTTGTGACGGTTTAAAAAATAATCATTTTTATCAAATTCAAATGCTTGTTCGAACAAACAACGTGCATCAAAATCAAAATCCTGAACACCTTTGTCTTCAAGCATTTTACAACCTGATTTGTAAACTTCAAAAATAGTCATTATTCAGCTTTCTCTTCTGTTTCTTCAACTTTTTCTTCTGAAGTATTGTCTGTTTCCACACCATATAATGCCGCTTTAATTGAAGCTATACCAACTTCAATAATATCATCTGTAGGTTCTTTTGTTGTTATTCTCTGCATCCAGAGGCCGGGTGCTGATAACATTCTGATAATAAAATTATCATGACAACCTGCAAATTTGATAAACTCAAAGCCAAGTCCCATTGTGATTGGTAAAAGAAGAACTTTAACTAAAATCCACAACAATTTGTTATAAAACTCATTTCCCAAAAGTTCAGGGAAAATGAAAGATACAACAGACGAAACAACAACACCCACAATTATCATAACAAACATAAAGCTTGTTCCGCATCTGGGATGGAATCTGCTCATTTTGCGAACATTTTCAACTGTTAATTCCTTACCTGCTTCAAAGCAGAAAATAGATTTATGTTCAGCACCGTGATACATAAACATTCTCTTGATATCCTTCATTTGTGACACAATAAGCATATATGCAAAGAATATTATAAATTTGACTGTGCCTTCAATAATTGGAATTAAAGAAAAATTCTGTAAAAAAGTTTTCGCAAAACCATCAGCTAAAGTTTTAATATACTCCTGAGAAACAGGTTCAGACAGGAAGCTATTTGTCAATTTATCAATCCAAGAGGAAATTTCTCTGGGCAAGTAGAAAAACAAAGCAAATGCAAGTGCAAAACCGAGGATAACAGATATTACTGAAATTGCTGACATCATTTTTTCGCCGAAATGGTCTGTTATCCATTTATCTACCTTAGACATATTTTCAGGGTCTTCATCTGTATTTTTAATTTCTTCAAAACTTACCTTTTCCGCTGATTCCATAAGACATTTATATCCTGTAATCATACTTTCGGCAAAAGAAACTACACCACGAATAATAGGAAGACCTAAAATTTTATATTTTTCTCTTAAAGAAGTTATTTTCTTTTCTTCAACTTCAATTGAACCGTCGGGCAATCTTAATGCAACAGCAGAACACTTAGGTCCACGCATTAATATACCTTCAATCAAGGCCTGACCGCCAACTGAAACTCTTTTTACTTTTGCCATTCTATATTACTCCTTTTCAGCTCTGTTCAAAGCCTGTTGAGCTTTTTCAAGAGGAAACAAAATTTTAACTGTTGTGCCTTCACCGAGAACACTTGAAATCTTTATCTCACCATCATGCAGTTTCACAATTTCGTCTGCAACAGCAAGACCGATACCCGAACCACGATAGTTAATGCTGGTCTTGTAAAACTTTTCTTTAACTTTCGGCAAATCTTCCGGTGATATACCGCAACCGGTATCAATAAAATAAATATTTATATATCCGTCAGGTGTAATTACTGCATTAACAGTAACTTTTCCACCCTGTTCTGTATATTTCAAAGCATTATCCAGAACATTAGTGAAAACCTGCTTGATTCTGTTGGGATCACCATACATTGGTGCAGGTTCTTCTGGTGCTGTGTACACAAAGTCGATACCCTCTCTCACAGCTCTGTCTCTGAAAACAAAAACAGTTTCATCCAATTCGGCAAGGATATCTATTTTTTCATTTTTCAGTTTCAAAGCACCATTCTGGATTCTTGAGAAATCCAATAACTCCTCCACAAGTTCAGAAAGTCTTCCGGATTCATTAATAATTACTTCAAGACCTTTCTGGAGCATAACAGGATCTTTATCACCTATTTGTAATAACGTTTCACCCCAACCTTTGACAGCTGTAAGCGGAGTTCTGATTTCGTGGGAAATAGTGGAAATGAAATCATTCTTCATTCTATCCATACCACTTATTTCTTCCAGCATAAGGTTAATATTATTACACAAACTGTGAATCTCATCATTTCGGTCGTTATATTTAACTCTTGCTGTATAATCACCTGCTGCAACAAGATTAACTGTTTTACTTAACTCTTCAACGGGATTAAGAATTGAAAGAATAAAATACTGACCTGAAATGGAAACAATCAACACTATGACAACAGCAATTAAGAAAATATAGAAATAAATCACCAATAACTGACTATCAATATCTTCCATAGAAACAATATACCTTACTGCTGCTTTTGAAGAATATTCACCATTATCTGTTCTTTCAAGAGGAATAGTCAAAGCCTTGACTTTTTCACCATATTCATTTTTGCCTGTCCATTCACCTATTTCACTTTTCATAGAAACAAAAACAGCATCATAATCAGGCATTACGGGGTTTTCTGAAATTTCAAAACCACTTGAAGAAATTATGGGTTCACCATTTTCATCAATAATCCATACTTCAAATTTATCTTTTTCAGAAAATTCATCAATGAATTTTATGGCACCATTTTTAAACTGATCTTCTGTTGTATTCAGATATGAACTGAAATACATCTGAACAAGATTAGTATCAAGAGATTTCAGAGAAACAGAGGCAGAATTATAGTAAGACCAACGAGCAACACCACAGGCGATAAGTGATATAATTGAAACAATAATAACAGTAACCAACACAAAATTTTTCAACCATTTGGCTCGTATTCCGTTAATTTTATGTTTTTTGAGAAACTTACTGAATTTCAATTTTATCACCTGCCTTTCGATAAATCTAAATAATCAAATCAGATTACCCATTTATATCCGAGTCCCCAAACAGTTACAAGGTGTTTGGGATTCGATGGTTCATCTTCAACTTTCATTCTGAGTCTTCTGATATTAACATCAACAACTTTTTCTTCACCAAAATATTTTTTACCCCATACTCTGTTGAGGATATCAGTTCTGCTTAAAGCAGCACCATCATTAGTGAAGAAATATTCAATAATCTGAAACTCAACCTGAGTCAACTCAATAGGTACACCGTTCTTTTTAAGAGTATGGTCACGGAGGTTGAGAACAAATTCACCTAATTCAACGATACTTTTCTGAGGTTCAGAGCGGTTTTTATTCATTTCCACACGTCTGTATATAGCATCAACTCTTGCCATAAGTTCAGATGGTGAAAATGGTTTTGAAACATAATCATCAGCACCAACTAACAAACCTGTAACTCTGTCAATTTCCTGAGTTTTGGCGGTAAGCATAATTATACCTACTGTCTGACTTATACTTCTTAATCTTTTACAAACTTCCAGACCGTCCATTTCGGGCATCATTATATCAAGTAAAACAACATCAAAATCACCATCAGCAGCTTCATATGCTTCAAGTGCTGCCCTGCCATTGTCAGCCTGACTTACTTCATAACCTGAACGTTGCAGATTTATTACAATAAACTCTCTTATTGATGCTTCATCTTCAGCAACTAAAACTTTTTTCATAAAACCTTATTCTCCTCTCACAAAACTATAATTGAATATTAATCAGATCTTTTTCACTGATGCCGACTGATTTACCATCTTCTGTAATCAAGTACATTATAACTTTATTGTCAGTTGAATTTGAAGACAATTGTTTATATCCATAAGAAACATATTTATCAATGTTTTCCGGTGAAACACCGACTACAGTCATAAGTGTTTTATTACTGAATAAATTTTCAGTGTCATATGATACAACTGTCCACGAATCATTTTGTGTGTTTCTTAAAACCGTAATCTGAGATGCAACAGAAGAACTTACATCAAAATAATCCTTATCTGTGAAATAAAATCTGAGACTACCATATGGTTTAAGATTAACACCATTCTTGGATGGAACAAGTTCGCACCATTTCGTGTAATTCAAAGATGACATATTCTGGTCGATTGAAGAACCGACAATAGGTTCCTGAACGGGAATTTCAATAAACGTATCAGCGTTTATGTCGTTACTTTGAATATGAATTGATCGCAAAGTTGAAAAAGCAGAGTTTGTTTTACTGTCAACCTGCATTAATTTTAAAGTTGAACGCTCAGAATCCCAGTAAACAACATCTGTACCATATAAACCACTGGAATTTACATAATCATAAACAGCAATCATCGGAATCTCGCTGTTATTAAGTTGTTGACAATATGAATTTTCAAAACCCACTATATCTTTGGAAAGAGATATCATGCCAATGTTCTTAACATCGAAATCGTTTACTTTTATCACCTTCGCTGTGGGAGATTTTGTTTTATCAGCAAAGTCACCATTAATTATGAAAAGTTCATAAGAGCTGTCAAAATCAACATCAACAAAACCTACTGATGCATATTGCTGGCTTGTAACAAGTTTCAACTCTGATCTTCTGCCCTCATTTTTCAGTTTATGAATTGTCAGAACTTTACTATCAATATAACTCCATGTTGCAATAATGTCACACTGTGACATATCCTCGGAAAGAGACCTGAAAGATAATGTTTCAATATTATTTCCGTAGCCGGAAAAATCACCGACTGATGTCCATTCATCATCTTCTAATCTGAGAACATTAATATGAACATCGTTTTCATTTGAAGCGGTAGTGTAGAAAACAACAGCTTCTTCTGTGCCGTCTGAATCAAGGTCAATAAGTGTAAGAGAAGACGAGAAATCTGAATTTGCATTTACAGGACTTTTTAAAACAATACTTTCCCCTGCAGTTTTTTCAATTACGCTTGCAATTTCAATACCCGATTTGGGCGGCCTGATCAATTTATCTGCAGAAAGAACCGAAAGCTTACAACTGCTTAAAGTAAAAACAGAAGCAACAACAAGTAAAAAAGCTATGAATCTGAACTTACTTTTCACACTTATCCTCCTCTCTTAAACTAAATAAAATCAAAAAAAAACGCACTTATACACATACTTATCATTATACTAATAAAGTATAGCACATATCATATAATTTTGGCAACAGATAACAGTGGATTTCTTAATAATTTTTAATAAATACACAATTTATTAAAATTATACACAATATTTATGTTAAGCTTGCTATTGACAAAAAACTGACAAAGTTATAAAATAGAGATTGTTAAAAATTTAAACAACTCAGAAAAATTTTTGGAGGAACACTTATGGGTTACACGATCAGTGAAAAAATCATTAAAAATCACATCGTTGACGGCGAGCTTGTAAAAGGTACTGAAGCCGGCATACGAATTGACCAGACATTAACTCAGGATGCCACTGGCACAATGGCATATCTTGAATTTGAAGCTATGGGAGTTAAAAGAGTAAAAACTGAACTTTCAGTAGCATATGTTGATCATAATACATTGCAGACAGGTTTCGAAAATGCAGATGACCATCGTTTTATCCAGTCATGTGCTAAAAAAAGAGGCGTAAGATATTCACGTCCCGGTAATGGAATCTGCCATCAGGTACACCTGGAAAGATTTGGTATCCCCGGAAAAACACTTATCGGTTCTGACAGCCACACACCCACAGGTGGCGGTATCGGTATGCTCGCAATCGGTGCAGGCGGACTCGACGTTGCTGTTGCAATGGGTGGCGGTGCATATTACATCACAATTCCTAAAACTGTTAAAATTGAACTTAAAGGTAAACTTTCACCTTGGGTTGCAGCTAAAGACGTAATTCTTGAAGTTCTCAGAATTATGTCTGTTAAGGGCGGCGTTGGTAAAATTATCGAATACTGCGGCGAAGGTGTAAAAACACTTTCAGTTCCTGAACGTGCAACTATCACAAATATGGGTGCAGAACTTGGTGCAACAACATCAGTTTTCCCCTCAGATGAAATTACAAAAGAATTCCTCAAAGCTCAGGGCAGAGAAGAAGATTATGTTGAACTTTCAGCAGACGAGGATGCAGTTTATGATGAAGAAATTGTAATCGATTTGTCTTCACTTAAACCCATGGCTGCTTGTCCGCATATGCCTGACAGAGTTAAAACTGTAGAAGAAATCGGTGAAATCAAAGTTGATCAGGTATGTATCGGTTCTTGCACAAACTCATCATATGTTGATATGATGAAAGTAGCAGCTATTCTTAAAGGCAAAAAAGTATCTCCTGATGTAAGCCTTTCTATCGCTCCCGGCTCAATGCAGGTTCTTCATATGCTTGCAACTAACGGTGCTCTTGCTGACATGCTTGCTGCAGGTGCGAGAATTCTTGAAAGTGCTTGTGGTCCTTGTATTGGTATGGGTCAGTCTCCTAACTCAAACGGCGTTTCATTAAGAACTTTCAACAGAAACTTTGAAGGCAGAAGCGGTACAGCAGATGCAGGTATCTATCTTGTAAGTCCTGAAGTTGCTGCTGCAAGTGCTATAACAGGTGTTCTCACAGACCCAAGAACTCTCGGCGAAGCTCCTGTAATTGAAATGCCCGAAAAGTTTGATATTAACGACAGTATGGTACTTCTTCCTGCAAGCGAAGATGAAGCTGACAGCGTTGAAGTTAAATACGGTCCTAACATTAAACCCTTCCCTGTAGGTGAAGCTCTTGGCGAAAAAATTGAAGCAAAAGCTATTCTTAAGGTTGGTGATAATATTACTACTGACCATATTATGCCTGCAGGTGCAAAAATCCTTCCCTATCGTTCAAACATTCCTTTCCTTTCAAACTTCTGTTTCAAACAGTGTGATGAACATTTTGCAGAAAACTGTAAAAAAGAAGGCAAAGGCATTATCATCGGTGGAGCAAACTATGGACAGGGCTCATCAAGAGAACATGCAGCTCTTGTTCCCCTTTACCTCGGAATCAAGAGTGTTGTAGCTAAATCTTTTGCAAGAATCCATCAGGCAAACCTTATCAATGCAGGTATCGTTCCGTTTACTTTTGCTAACCCGGATGATTACGACAAAATTGAACAAGGTGATGAACTTGCTATTGAAAATATCAAAAATGCAATTTCAGAAAAACTTGATATTACACTTAAAAATATAACTAAAAATGAAGAATATCCCCTTTCATATGAGTTCTCTGAACGTCAGACAGATATGATTCTTGCAGGCGGACTTCTCAACTACACACGTGAAAAAGTTTAATTAAAGGAGTTATTTAAAATGACAGAACAGCAGATTAAAGCAGCAACAGAAAAATTTGAAGCTCTTATCAGAGAACAATCAGAGCGTTCTGATAAAATCAAACAGCAAAAGCCGTGAAATGGCTGCGGCTCTGGATGAGGTTGTCAAAAACCGTCCGGCAGACTATACCCTTGCCCGTCTTACGGCGTTATGCGAATGTCTGCTTGAAAAGAAAAGTTTTATGGATCTGACCGGCAATGGGGTCAACCACCCCAACGATTACGGCGTTCGTATGTACGCGCAAGGGGCGTTGAAAACGATTTGCGGCGACGAAATTTTTCCTGCTTAATAAATTGAATTAAGCAAATTTATAAAAATG
>JAZSJD010000077.1:0-6554 GCA_045534165.1 Acutalibacteraceae bacterium
AGGGTAATTTCAAAGGGGTTTGGGCCGGGGCAGGCGCCTGTTGTTGTTATGAAAGTGCCGGTTGCGCCGTTTTCATATTCAACATAGATTGTAACATCGTCTTCAACCTCAATATCGTGCCATTTGCCTTCGTGGCAGAATGCCTGAACTTTAACGGGCAGACCGCAAATCCATTGCCAGAGGTCAAGGTTGTGAGGGCACTGATTAAGAAGAACGCCGCCACCTTCACCGCCCCAGGTTGCGCGCCATCCGCCTGAGTTATAATATGCCTGAGTTCTGAACCAGTCTGTGATAATCCAGTTAACACGTTTGAGTTCACCGTATTCACCGCTTTTAACAATTTCTCTTGCTTTGCGGTACATGGGGTTAGTTCTCTGGTTATACATAATTGCAAATGTTTTGTCGCAGGCTGCTGCAACTTCGTTCATTTCACGAACCTGTTTTGTATAAACACCTGCAGGTTTTTCTGTCATAACATTAAGTCCTGCTTTGAGGGCTTTGATTGCCATAGGAGGATGGTCATAGTGAGGAACTGCAATGAGAATTGCATCACACAATCCGCTTGCAATAACATCATCATAGTTTTCAAATCTTGCAATCTGGGGGAATTCTTTTTCTGCCCATTCAAGGCGATCTTTCTTTATATCACAAACTGCTGTGATTTCAACTTCAGGCATTTTGCCTTCCTTATAATTTCTCAGGTGAGATGAACCCATATTACCGATACCGATAATACCAACTCTAATTTTTTCAGCCATTGTTAACATCCTTTCGATTATTTATTTTCTTCAGCTACTTTGAGCATATATTTGTAACTGTCTTTGCAAGACTGCATTGCACTTATTTCCCAATCGATGTCATGCTCGTAAACAGCATAGGGAACACCGATTTCTTTAAGCTTTCTGTAACAAGCAGGAATATCAACTTCGCCTTTGCCTAATTCGATAAATTTAAAGCCTCTTTCATTATCTGCTTTTACATAGTCTTTAAAGTGGCATACTTTAACTCTGCCTTTTATTTTTTCTAAAAATTCTACAGGATCCTGTCCGCCTACCTGAGCCCACATAACATCAGGAACAAACCAGAAATAATCAGGGTTTGTTTCTTCAAGAAGCACATCCATAACTGTTCTTCCGTCTTCAAGAACGGTTTTGAATTCAAAATCGTGGTTGTGGTAAGCAAAACGGCACCCTTGTTCATATAACATTTTGCCAACTGTTTCTGCATCTTTGATGAATTGTCTTACAGAAGCCAGATCTTTTCTGTATTCATCAGCCATACCACCAAGACCTAAGCAATCACAGTCTATCATTTTATGTTCATCAATAACAGTCTGTGTTTCTGCTTTCATTCTTTCAAAATTTGTGTGTGTTACGCAAACATCCATATCGTATTTTTCAACGATTTCTTTGACCTCATTCTGAGGAATAGGGCCGATAGCGGAAATCTGAATAACATTTACACCTTCATTTTTAAGTTCTGAAAGAGTTTTATCAAAGTCTTCAGCTGTTTTGATTGAATCACGCAATGTGTAGAGCTGGATGCCGAGCTTTATATCGGACATAATAAAACCTCCATACATATATAAATATACACGTTAATTATAATTCAAACCGCTATAAATTACAATACCAACAAACAAAAAAGACACATCTTTTTTGAAAAAGATGTGTCCCGATTGAAATTTTATAAAATGCTTATTTGTTTGTTACAATGAAAGTCATTCTTTCCTGAATTGAAGGACCACCGTGACCGGTTTTGAATCCGCCGTGGTCAGCAGAAATGATAATAAGCCAGTCTTCTGTTTCGTAAGTTTCTCTTTCTTCAATTGCAACTAATGTTCTGTAAGCAAGAACATCGTTGATTCTGAAACCTACCTGATAAATGGGGTTGTTTGTTGAAAATCCGAAAGCGTGTCCTGCATGGTCTGTACCTTCGTAGATAGCAAAAATGAAATCTGAACAATCTTCATTTTTTAAATCTTTAATAACTGTGTTTGCTGAGTTTGTATCAGAGGAACAAAAATTGAATTTTACATTAAGGTTGTTGTCTTCACAATACTTCTTTTCAATGTTGTATGTGGCATTGTCTGTGGAAAAATGTCCGTCCCAGGATGTAACAAAGGAAGCGGAATCAATAATTTTTTCTTCTGTGAGAGAAGTGAAGAGTGTTTTGTATTCCATATTTTTTGTGATTCCGTTACCTGTGATGCCTGTTTTATCAGCCAATTCACCTGTGAGAATTGAACACCAGCCGGGAGCAGTTGATGTATCCTGAGTGTTTGTTTCCGGATAGTTCACACCACCGCAATAAGAAAGGTTAATTGATGCACCATTGTCAAGCATTTTTCTTATACCGCTGTCATTACCTTGTGCCAGAGCCAGAGCGTCTGCACGGCAACCGTCATAGCCGATAATAATTGCTTTTTTTACTGTTTTTCCTTCAGCAAGAGGTGAATTGAAGTGGTCATTTACCATTTTATAAAGTTCTGTCTGCGCAATAGCAGTTTCAACAGTATTTTCATATTCTATTGTTGAAATGGTTTCTCTGTAAAGTTCTTCTGTGTCTTTCGCATCGTTGGAATAGATTCCGAGTAAAGCAGGAATGATAAGAATAACTGTTAAAATTTTTGTAAGAAATGTCATAGCATTCTCTCCTCTTCTTTTAATTGTTTCATTATACATCATATGGCGATTTTTTTCAACACGTTTGAACAAAATCCGTCAGCTGTGCAGTTGTTGACTTAAAATTATGCTAGTGATATAATGTTCTAAATTATAAGATTAATTTTTTAATGTTGTTTAATTTTGAAGAAAGGGGATATCAGAAAAATGAAAGAAATTATTGAAGTGATTGTTAATGATTTTTCTGCATTCTTCACTCTTGCAGGTGCGTTGGTTGCAATTGTTTTTGCTGTTGTTATGGCAAAAAAAGTAATGAGCTTTTCTGAGGGGACAGAAAAGATGCAGAAAATAGCAGAATCTATCAGAAAAGGTGCTAATGCATACTTGAAAAGACAGTATACAGTAGTTGCTTTATTCTTTGGAGGTATGTTCTTAATCCTTGGTGTTATGGCGATTTCAGGATATCTTACACCTTATGTGCCTTTTGCTTTTATTACAGGCGGTGTTTTTAGCGGACTTTCAGGTTTTATCGGAATGAAAATTGCCACAGCATCAAATGCAAGAACAGCAAACGCTTGCAGAGAAGGGCTGAACAAAGGTCTGAGAGTTGCTTTCAGTGCAGGTTCGGTTATGGGATTTACAGTTGTGGGTCTTGGACTTCTTGATATTTCTGTATGGTTTATTCTTCTTAAATTTATTTTTAAATTAGAGGTAAATGAAATTACAAGCGCAATGCTTACTTTTGGTATGGGTGCATCCTCAATGGCTCTTTTTGCAAGAGTGGGAGGCGGAATTTTCACAAAAGCTGCCGATGTAGGCGCAGACCTTGTTGGTAAGGTTGAAGCGGGTATCCCTGAAGATGATCCGAGAAACCCTGCTGTTATTGCTGACAATGTGGGCGATAACGTAGGTGATGTGGCAGGTATGGGTGCAGACCTTTATGAATCATATGTAGGTTCAATTATTTCTGCAATGGCATTAGGTGTTGCGGCTTTCGGCGATATGAAAGCAACTGCTCTTCCGATGCTTCTTGCTGCGGTAGGTGTTATTTGTTCAATTATAGGTACTTTCTTCGTTAAAACCGGCGAGAAAACGGAACAGAAACTTCTTCTTAAAGCATTGAGAAGAGGAACAAATTCAAGTGCAATTCTTCTTGCAGTTATTGCAATTCCTATTGTCTGGTTTGTTGCGGGTAAAGATAATTTCAATCTTTATTTCTCAATCCTTTCAGGTCTTGTGGCAGGTGTACTTATTGGTTTAGCAACAGAATATTTCACATCCGACACATATAAACCGACAAAGGAACTTGCAAAGAAATCAGAAACAGGGTCGGCAACAATTATTATCGGCGGTATGGGTCTCGGAATGATGTCAACAGCAATTCCTGTTGTTATAATTGCTGCATGTATTATTTCTGCTTTTGCTTTTGCTGATGGCTTTATAAATCCGTCAAACGGTCTTTACGGTATTGCTGTTGCGGCGGTTGGTATGCTTTCAACTCTTGGTATAACTCTTGCAACTGATGCATATGGTCCCGTTGCAGATAATGCAGGCGGTATTGCACAGATGGCAGGACTTGAAGCAGAAGTAAGAGAAAGAACAGATGCCCTTGATTCTTTGGGCAACACAACAGCAGCAACAGGTAAAGGCTTTGCAATCGGTTCTGCTGCACTTACTGCACTTGCCCTTGTTGCTTCTTATAAAGATCAGGTTGTTAAAGCTATTGCAGATTTATCAACAGGGGAAATAATCGATATTTCACTTATGAATCCCACTGTGCTTGTAGGTTTGTTCATCGGTTCGTGTCTTCCTTTTGTGTTTGCGGCAATCACTATGAATTCTGTGGGCAAAGCTGCAGAAAGTGTTGTTGTTGAGGTGCGCAGACAGTTTAATGAGATAAAAGGTATTATGACAGGTAAAGATGAAGCTGACTATGCTTCCTGTGTTGACCTTTGCACAAAATCAAGCCTTAAAGAGATGATTATGCCCACAGTCGTTGCAGTTGTGGTGCCGGTTGTTACAGGTCTTGTTTTAGGATATAACGGTGTTATCGGTATGTTGGCAGGTGCAACCGTAACAGGTTTCCTTATGGCTGTGTTTATGTCAAATTCAGGTGGTGCATGGGACAATGCGAAGAAATATATTGAAAGTGGCGAATTCAGCGGTAAAGGCAGTTCAAACCATAAAGCTGCAGTTGTGGGAGATACGGTAGGCGACCCGTTCAAAGATACATCAGGTCCGTCAATAAATATTCTTATAAAACTTCTTTCAATGGTTTCAATTGTTTTTGCAGGACTTGTTGTTAATTTCCACATTCTTTAAAATACCGGGAGGCTGTAAAATTTTACAGCCTCTTTGTTTTTGGTATTGAAAAAGATTTTCATTTATAGTATACTATAAAATGACTTGAAATAAGTTCAAGAAAGGATGATAAACAAATGGCAGAAATCAAAAATCTTGATGCTGTTGCTGCTCTTGATGCAATGGATGCTCACGTTGATGACTGGCGTGACGCCACAAAGGGTAAGCAGAGAGGTATCTTTTCTTTTGACGATTTGGTAACAGTTAAACTCAAAACTCTCAAGAAAAGAATCTATACTGATATCGAAACAATTCCTGCATGGAAAATGAAGGAATGTATCTACAAAGATATCGGTGATTATGAATTTTTATATGATGAGTGGAAAGAATTGAACGTAGGCGACCGTTGGGGTAACAATGGCTGGAGTGCATTCTTCAAAAACTCATTTGATATGCCCGAACGCTTCAAAGGTAAGAAAGTTACTCTTAACGTTTATTTCGGTGGTGACTCACTTCTTTCTCTTAATGGTGAGCCTTACCAGGGTCTTGACCCCTTCAGAAACAGTGTTCTTCTTACAAACTGCGCAAAAGGTGACGAACATTATGATGTTGATATTGAATCATACTATGTATGGCATTCAAATGAATCAACAATCAAAACTCTCTCATGTTCATTCATCGGCGTTGTTGACCCTGTAATTGAAGAAATTTATTGGGACTTCAAAGCTGCTTTCAATGCATTGTTTATGCCTGTTCTTGACACAGGTCTTGCAGAACTTATCCGTGCAGCACTTAAAGAAGCTTTCACACACGTAAACTTTGACCTTGATAGTGAAGAATTCAAAGCTGAACTTCTTCTTGCACAGAAAGTGCTTAAAGATAAAGTTTACAATAACCCCAACTATTCTTCAATCGGTAAACTTGCTCTTGTTGGTAACTCACATCTTGATATCGTGTTTATGTGGGCATACAAGGAATATGTCCGTAAATTGGGCAGAACTCATGCAACAATGCTCAGACTTATGGAACAGTATCCTGATTTTATTTTCTCACAGAGTACAGCTCCTACATATATCGAAATGGAAAAACGTTATCCCAAAATCTTCGAACAGGTTAAGAAACGTATCGAAGAAGGCAGATGGGAATATATCGGTGCAATGTGGGTTGAACCTGACTGTAACCTGGTTTCAGGTGAATCATTCATACGTCAGCTTCTCCACGGTGTAAGATATGCTGAAAAAACATTCGGCATCACTCCCAAAACCTGCTGGGTTCCCGACGTATTCGGTAACGGCTATGCAATGCCTCAGATTCTTAAAAAAGCAGGTGTTGAATATTTCGTAACACATAAAATGGGTATCTGGAACGATACTAACCCCTGGCAGTATAACACATTCTGGTGGGAAGGTCCCGACGGTTCAAAAGTATTCTCAATCGTTCCTCCCACACACTTCATCGGCACAGTTGAAGCCGACTCACTCAAGGTTAACTGGAAGAAATATACAGATAAAGAAACCATCGGCGAGTCAATGTCCTGCTACGGCCGGGGTGACGGCGGCGGCGGTGTTGATACCGAAATGCTTGAATATGTAAAGAGATATAAAAACTTCCCCGGTCTTCCCAAGACTC
>JAZSJD010000039.1:0-9483 GCA_045534165.1 Acutalibacteraceae bacterium
AACCTATGATGATGCACGCATACTCATAAGCGAATACATACACTGTTACAACATAGAGCTAATTCAAGTAAAAACAAAACTGACTCCGCTTGAAAAACGAAGTCAGTATGTTGCTTAAATTTTAATTCGACCTACCATAGGGGGCTTTTTGTACTGTCCGCACAAATTGGGGCAGTTCAATTTTCTTGGGGTTATTTTTTATCTGATAAACTCAGAGATCAATGTTTTCAATGATGGTTGATTCTACAGCCACACCGTCTGCATCAATAATAAATGAACGGATTTCGTAAGGTTCAATGTCTACCCAGAAGCAAGCATCAAGAAGTTTTGATTTGACAACGATTTTTTCGCTGGCATTTTCCGGCTGGCGGATTCTTAAAACACCTTTATCGCTGTTTTTGCAACATTTCTTTAATGTAACAAGTTCAACTGTTTCGCTTGTTGTTTCAAAAATTTCGTTTGCACAAAGTGAAACATCTTCAAGCTCTTTTGCGATGCTTTCAGCTTTTTCTTCTGCTGAAGGACAGTTGCAGAGAACTTTTTTCCAGGCACAGTTAATTTCTTTGATTTTGCTTTCAGCACCATTTTTAACAACGTTGATAACATCAAGAACTTCACATCTGAGAAGGAGTTTTTCAATTTCAGTTTCTTCTGCTGAAGCTGAATAATCAACTTCTGCAATGGCATCAACATCATCGAGCGTACCGTAAAATTCGTGGAAATATGTATCAAAAGTTACCATCTCATCATTTGCAGTTATTTCATCAATTGATTTGATGTTAAGCACTTTAGTTGATGTGCCGAGGATACGGTTGAGATTTTTTGTGTCAAGCCAATAGAAATCGTTTTCTGTTTCAACATCTTCTTCAACATAACCGCTGATTTTTGATCTGAAAAGAATTTCATAAGCTGAAGGGCAGTTGATTTTTTTACCGTAACCTACACGGAAAACTTTACCAAAGTTTTTCATAAAGAATTTCTGAGAATAAAGAGTGTTTCTTGCCATATTTTCATCAGAAATTTTTTCTGTTGTGCTGTCACACCACCAAGCACCTAATGGCTGAAGTCTGCCAGCTTCAACAAAAGCTTTTATTTTTTCAAAAGTTTCAGCCTCGTTTTTCTTAATGAATTTATATTCGTTTGCATAAAAAGCATTAAGAATATTTTTCTCGTCTTTTTCAAGAAAAGCAATTGCTTTGGCAAAGCTTTCTGAAATATTATTTTTATCTGCTTTTAAAACAGCAAGTGTATAGTTTTTCATTATTCTTCTCCTTTAATAAGTCCAAAATAACGTCCGGTCCAATAAGCAAATGTGTAAACAAAACAGCTTTCAACACCATACATTCCGTGAGAATCTTCTCTGCGGTATGCCATTGGGTTTCTGTCGTATTTAGCAATGAATCTTTCGTCCTGAGGGAGAAGTGAAGAAAGTTCTTTGGTTGTACCGCTGAATCTTGTCTGCATGGGATAGTCTTTTCTGTCTACTGTTACGCCTGATGCAAGACGGGTGGGAGGACAACGGTAGAAGAAGTTTGCTGCTCTGTCCATATCTATTTCGTCACCTGTTGCAAGGAAATAGGGGAAATCATAGCAGGGGGTATGTTCTTTTGCGAGAGTTGTTCTCCAGCTTCTGAAACCTTTTTTCCAGTTTTCGAGAAGATTTCCATCTTTTTCAAGGTCACAAAGCTGCCAGAAAGAAACAACTGCCAACATATGGTCACCATACATCATATCTTCTCTTAAATCGTAGTCATTTACCATACTTGCTTTATAGAATCTTTCGTGGTGTTTTGTAGCAAGTTCGTGATAACCTAATGAGTAAACGTCTTCAAGAGCTTTCTGTACCTTTTCATCTCCGTCCAGAACAAGGTCTGCTGCCTTAAGATAGAATACCATTTCAGCAGCGTTGAGTGCACCGTCTGACCAACCCATTTCAGAATTAAAGTAATCCAGATTCCATTTTGCCCATGCTGTTGGTCCGCCATGGAAATCAACCATCTGATAGCCATTGTCAATGAAATGGTAAGTGGTTGTTTTAATTGTTGTTTTGATAATTTCATCAAGCTCAGGGTCAACGGGACCTAAAATTTCGTGAGCATATCTCATAAGAAGATACTGAAGTGTTACTTCGTCACTACTTGTATCAGCTTTATAGAGAAGACCGTCAGCAGTATATCCTAAATCAGTGTAAAGATGAGAAAGTCTTTCAGGGATAGGAACTCCACAATAAACTTTTGTGCCTACAATGTCGCTTGTTGCATCGCCAGTAGCAACAAGATAAGCGTAATCACCTTTTCTCTGGAAGAAGAAACCGTCACCGGGAAGTCTTTCATCGGGGCACATATATGTTCTTGCAAAGAAACCGTCACCTCTGCCGGGGAGATAGAAAAGAAGAAGACAAGCTTCGCAAGCTCTTGTTGCAACTGCTTTGATTCTTTGTGTTTCCGGATGGTCTTCACCAAGTTCACGTTTGAGTGTTGCATAGTGGAAAATTTCACCTACTGCAAAAGCTGCTGTAAAGCCACCATCATTGTCACACTCATTATCAGGGAATCTTGAAGAAAGGTCACGTGGTTTTTGAAGATTTCGGTGGCTGTACATACCGCGTCTGTCTACAATTTCCTGGCTTTCTTTAAGAAGAACATTTGCTTTTTCATCTGTTGAATATTCAACAAATTCTATATGAACAACACCTGTTTCTGTTTTTACCCATACTGAATTTCCGTCAGCAAGAAGTTTTTCAACATGGTTATCGTTAAGGTGTCTGTCGGCAGCAAAGTACATTACTTTGTCTTCAAGACGTTCTGCATCTGCGTCGTATCTTGTAAGACCTGTTGTTGCACCGTACCATTCAGCACCATCATCAGTTTTTACAAAACAAGTGTAATCCTTTTTCTTTGAAGGAAGGGGGAGAGGGAAATCTGTAAGGTCAGGTTTTACACACTCTGCTTCAAACAAAGCTTTGGGGATTTCAGGAGAGTCAACTTCGTAAAAAGTGGGAACTCTGTTAAGATGTCTCTTTAAAATGTAGGGTTTCATTTTTACACCTCTCTAAAAAGTATTTATAAAAGTATATCAAACATTGCAATTGTTTGCAATAATTTTTTCTTCAATTTCGCTCAGTTTATGGGAGAGCTTTTCCCAGTCTTCTAAAAGAAAATCAAGATTTTCTTTCAGCTTATTCAGGTCGGTGGTCAGAGTGCTGATTTTTTCATAGTCAGAAACAATTTCAGGAAGAGAAAGTTGTTCTTCAAGAGAACTGATTTTGTTTTCGGTTTCTTCAATTTCCTCTTCACATTTTTTAATTGCAGTCTGGATTTTTCTGAATTCGCTTTTGATTTCTTTTCTCAATTTATAATCGTTCTGAACAGGTTTTTCTTTTTTTTCAGTCTGGATAAGAGATTTTTCGCTTTCAAGAGCGAGACAGTAATCATCATAGTTTCCATCAAAACTTTTGATACCGTCGTCATAAAATCTGATGATTTTTGATGAAAGTTTATTAATGAAATATCTGTCATGAGAAACAGTCAGTACTGTTCCGCCATAAGAAAGCAGAGCATTTTCCAAAGCTTCACGGGAACGGATATCAAGGTGGTTTGTAGGTTCATCAAGAAGCAGAAGATTTGCGCCTGTAAGCATAAGTTTCAACAGAGCAATTCGTGCTTTTTCGCCACCGCTTAAATCGCCGACCTTTTTGAAAACATCTTCACCTTTGAAAAGAAACATTGCAAGGGCACTTCTGACTGTTGTTGTGTCAAAATCTTTGTGTTCATCCCAGATTTCATCAAGTGCAGTTTTGTTGTCATCAAGACCTGCAAGGCTCTGGTCGAAGTAACCGATTTTTACATTTGTGCCGAAGGTGAAAGTGCCGGAATCAGCATTTTCTTTTCCTGTAAGAATTTTAAGCAGAGTTGTTTTTCCGCAACCGTTAGGACCTAAAAGGAAAGTTCTGTCGCCTTTATAAAGATTGAAATTAACATTTCTGAAAAGCCTTTTTGAATCAAAGGATTTTTGCAGATCGTTTATGAAAAGAACATCGTTGCCGCTTTTTTCTTCAGCAGTGAATTTAAAATGGAATTCTTCCAACTTCTCGTCAGGAGTTTCAAGATCTTTCAGCATACGATCAATCATTTTTTGTTTGCTTTCTGCTGTGCGGATGTTTTTTTCACGGTTGAATTGTTTTTGCTGTGCAATTATTCCTTCGATTCTGTGGACCTCTGCCATTGTGTTATCATAGTTTCTTTGAGCTGTGAGCTGGTCAATTTCTTTCTGCTTTAAAGAAACTGTATAATTACCTTTTCTTAAAGTTAATTTTTTATTTTCTATTTCAAGTGTTTTTGAAGTTACTTTATCAAGAAAATATCTGTCGTGAGAAATTATAATTGATGCACCTTTGAAATCCTTTAAAAACTCTTCAAGCCACTCTACACTTTCAATGTCAAGATGGTTTGTAGGTTCGTCAAGGAGAAGTAAATTTGCACCGCTTAAAAGAAGCTTTGCAAGAGAAAGTTTTGATTTTTGTCCGCCACTTAAATTTTCAACGGGAATATAAAAATCATCCTCGGAAAAACCAAGACCTATAAGTGTTGCTCTTGCTCTGCTCTGATATGTAAGTCCGCCGGAAGATTGAAATTTTTCCGTAAGGAAACTCTGACGTGAAATTAATTCATCAAGGTTTTCACTGCCTTTATCAATCTTTCTGGAAAGACTTTCAATTTCGTTTTCCATTTCAATCAGGTGGCTGAAAATAGTCATCATTTCTCCGTAAAGAGAAAGGTTTGAACCACGGCAGGCGTGCTGTTGCATATAACCGATAACAGTGTTTTTGCCTGTGATTATTGTTCCTTCAAAACCATCTTCTTCACCTGTTATTATCCTGAAAAGAGTAGTTTTACCTACACCGTTGGCGCCGATTAAGCCAACAGCTTCGTTTTCACCGATTTCGAAGTTGCCACCTGAAAAAAGAAGGCTTTCTCCGAAACTCATATTAAGATTTGATGCTGAAAGAACAGCCATCAATCAACCCTCGTTTCAAGAAGTGTCATTTCGCCTTTTACTGAAAAATCACCTGTGTTTGCAGGGATAAACACACAGTCGCCCGGTTTTAATTCAACAGAATTTTTATGGCAACTGATTGTTCCGTTACCTTCAATGCAGACAAAAGATACAAAAGATTTTTCATCTGCTGTGCCTGTGTATTCTGAGTGAGTTTTTACTTCGCAGAAATTATAGAATTCACATTCTGATAAAAGTTTTTTAGAGAAAGCATCTGTATTTGTTTCTCCTGAAAACTCAACTGTTTCCTGCTTTTTATAGTTGATAACTTTCAATGCTTTTTCAACATGAAGTTCTCTTTTCTTTCCGTCTGCACCAACACGGTCATAGTCATAAACACGGAAAGTTGTGTTTGAATTCTGCTGAACTTCCACAAGGAAAATTCCTTTGCAGATTGCGTGGAGAGTGCCGGCTTCAATGTGGTAGCATTCGCCTTTTTTTACTTTGACACGATTAACTTTATCAATGAAAGTTCCGTTGTTTACGCTTTCAATAAAATCTTCTTTTGTGATGTCAGCTTTGAAACCGTAAATAAGTTCAGCTCCTTCATCACAATCGGCAATATACCATGATTCTGTTTTGCCTTCTTCGCCAGCTTCTTTATCTGCTGTTTCGTCAGAAGGATGAACCTGGAGAGAAAGGTTGTCTTTTGCGTCAATCAATTTTGTAAGGATAGGGAATTTATCAAACTTTCTGCAGTTTTCACCCATCATTTCTTCTGTGAGAATTTCGCGAAGTTCTTTGCCTGCAAATTCACCGTTTACAACTGTGCTGGGACCATCTTTATGGCAGGAAAGAACCCATGCTTCAGCAGCGATGTCTTTGTCAGATTTAAAAGAATATTTTTTGAGCAGTCTGTCACCGCCCCAAAGGTAATCTTTGAGAACAGATTCCAATTTGAATATGTACATTTTCATCACTCCTATCTGAATAAATATTTTAACATATAAGGGTGAGTTTTGCAACAGAATAAAGATAATAAATACTCTTTTCTTGATTTTAACAAAACTATATGATAGAATAAAATCAATAGAAAAAAGAGGGGAGTTTTCATGAAAAAATCAATCAGAATTTTAAGTTTAATATTATGTTTTGTGATGTTGTTTTCTATAACATCTTTTGCTGTTGACACAGAGGAAAAACCTTTTGAAAACAGTGAATTTTTTGAATATGGCGATTACACAGTACATTACAGAAGATTTTTCCCTGAAGGGGAAACAAAAGGCAGAATAATTATGCTTCACGGTTTTGTCTGCTCAACTTTTTCATGGAACAATATGGCAAAGGAAATGCAGGAAAAAGGTTATGAATGTCTTCTTATTGACCTTCCGGGATTTGGCTACACAACAAGAGAAGATGAAAACACAGAGTTTGTGCCTCGCGAAACACTTGTTAAAAAACTTGCAGAAACAATTGCTCCTATGAGCGAATGGATTGTTGCAGGTCACTCAATGGGTGGCGGTGTTTCAATGAATATTGCAGTTGAAAATCCTGAAATCAAAGCATTATTACTTTATTGTCCTGCACCTATAAGCCAAATGCCCAAAGCGATGGAAGGCTTTATGACAGGCAAATTAATGAGTGGACTTATGAATGTAATCACACCTGTTATTACTAAACTTACTCCTATAGTAAGACTTGCTCTGCTTATGGCAAGCATGGATTGGGAATTTACAAAAACATATGATTTGTCTGGTATCACAGAACCTATGGCACTTCCCAAAACAGGGGGAAATATTTTCAGAACATCTTTTACTGCAACAGTAACAGATTTTGACAAGGTTGCAGAGCTTGATTGCCCCATTTTCCTTGTAAATGCCACAAAGGACCTGATTCTTACAGGTGCTATGAAAGAACAGACAGCAACACTTCTTCAGCCAGATGTTACATACGAAGTTGATACAGGACATTTCTGTATTGAAAACAGAAGCGAAGAATTAGCAGACGTAACAGAAAAATTTCTTGTAGAAAATTTATAATTGTAAGGATTTGATTTTATGAAAAAACCGATTTACAAAACAGCACCATATCTTCAGAAAGTAATGACAAGATATCCCATTGACAGCGATATTAAAAAATTAGCTGTTGCAGGGGATGACCTTCTTTATGCAGCTTCAAGCAAAGGCTTGCATAAATTGGAAAAAGGTAACTGGACAACTGTTCTTCCTGATGAAAACATCACTTGTGTACATGCTTGCAAAGACGGAAAAGTATATGCTGCCAGCGGTAAAAATCTCTACTGTGTGAATGAAAAAGAAATCACAAAGAAAAAAGAATTTGAAGAAGATATCACAGCCCTCGGCGGTGAAACACGTCTTTATATTCTTACAGAAAAACGTCTTTTCGGCGAATATGACGGAGAAATAGAAATTGAAAACCATACAGAATTTGAAAGCTTCTGCCTTGACGAAAAAAACGGAAGAATTTCAATTGCCAATGAGCGTTCAGTTCAGCGACTTGAAGGCAAAAGAAAAACATGGAGATGTATTTTCCCTGATTTTTCTCCTATGCCGGAATTACATATTCAGACAATTGCTTTTGACAGAATAGGATATCTCTGGGTTGGTGCAAAAGAAGGTTTACATATATACGACTATAAAGATGGTTGGTACAATCGTAAACAAATCGGAATTCTTCCGGGAGAAAGCATTAATGATATAACTTTCCTTGAAAACGGTGATGCTTTTCTGGGTACAGAGGCAGGTGCAGTTCTTATTTCAAAGGGAAATGCAAAATATCTTCCTGCAACAAGATATGCTTTTTCAACAAACGTAACTGCTGTGGCAGAAAGAAACGGTGTTCTTTACACAGGTGCAGACGGTGGCGTTATTAAGATCGAGCAGAAAGAAATGACTCTTGAAGAAAAAGCCTGGGAACATTTCAGATTTACTGAAAAATATTTTCCACGTAAAAATGGCTTTGTTACAGGAATCAGCGGTATCGAAAACGGAGATATGACAAATGCCACACGTTCACATATTACGGATAATGATGGGTTATGGACACAATCTTACCTTTCGGCTCTTTGCCTTTGCTATGCAGTAACAAAAAATGAGGAAGTTTTAAAGGCTGCAAAGAGAACAAAGGATGCAATGCTTTTCCTTACACGTGCACCTGAAATAAAAGGTTTTACTGCACGTGCAGTAAGATTCCCTGATGAAGCAAGCTGGGGTGTAGGACTTGACGAAGACAAAATCGGTCAGGAATGGCATCGTTCATCAGATGGTACTTATGAGTGGCTTGGTGATACATCTTCAGATGAAATGACAGGTCATTATATGGGCTTCCTTCTTTATTATGACCTGGTTGCTGATGAAGAAGAAAAAGCCGAAATCAGAGAAGCTGTATGTAATATTACCGACCATATTTTAGAGCATGACGGTTATCTTTATGATTACGATAATCTTCCCACTACATGGGCTTGCTGGAATGAACACGACCTTAACCATGATAGCAAGTGGATGTGGGAAAAAGGTGTTAATTCACTTGAAATGCTTGGTTTCCTGAAAATTACACATCATATGTCAGGAGATGAAAAGTATATCAGGAAATATAACGAGCTTATTCTTGAACATCATTTCCTCCTGAATGCAGCATATCACAAACGTGAAGATGGTCACACCTGTCACATTGACGATTATCTTGCAATGTGCAACACATTCCCATATCTTATGGTTGAAGATGACCCTGCAATCAGAAATTATATTCTTATGGGACTTAAACACCATTTTGAATATGAAAGAATTGAGGGTAATCCATTCTTCAATTTCATATATGGTGCTTTCACAGGCGATGTTTGCGACCTTGATTATAATATCAAAGTGCTTCAGGATTATCCTATCAGCCTTATAAAATATAAAATGATAAACAGCACAAGAAAGAATGTCCCCATGTCAGATGAAAGTGTTCAGTGGGGCGGAAGCATTAAACCTCTCAGACCTTTTGCATGGGATGAAAGACCGTTCTCTCAGGTAGGCACAAGACCTTACCACATTGATGGCGGTGACGAAAGATCTGCAGCGCCCGGCTATTCATATATGCTTATTTATTGGTTTGCAAGATATATGGGTATGATAGAATAAAATTGAATCAGAGCTTGCAAAGAGAAGAGAAAAAGAAGAAGTTACACAATAAAAATAAAATCCGGATAGTTCGCTGAGTTCCCATAAGGAAGTTTTTGTTTCTCGAACAAAATTCCTTGTATTATTACCAAAAGCCTCGCAAGGCGTCAGCCTTGCTGCATTTTTGGCTTCAATTCAAGCAATTTTGCATTTCTACGAAACTGCAAAGCACTTTAAAATGCGAAATTGTGTGTACAAGAAAAGGCGAAAAACACCGATAACGCTGTCGCGTATCGGTGTTTTTTAACGCATTATTGTGCCGCAAGTTCACATTTTAAAGAAATACTGCCTTATGGGAGCTCAGCGT
>JAZSJD010000080.1:0-46886 GCA_045534165.1 Acutalibacteraceae bacterium
TATCATACGAAACACCTGACGGAATCGGTACAGGTATGACACTTACAACATTCCGTGGTGGCGAAGAATGGGAAAACTACATAATCATGATCTTCGGCGACCTTAATGGTGACGGTGTTATCGATATTTACGATGCTTCAATTCTTGCAGCTATCGTAAACGGTGACATGGAACTTGAAGAAGGCGATCCGATTCTCTTCGCAGCTGACCTTAACGGAGATACAGCAGTTGATATTTACGACCTTGCAATTCTCAATGCAGTTGTAAACGGTGAAACAGAAAAAGGTCAGGTTCCTCTTTCTTAATTAATCAGAATTAAATATGGTGTGAAAAACCTATCAGTTTTTCACACCATATTTTTATGAAAAAATTTCTTTTATTTGTTTTTCATCAACATACTGCTATGTTCAGAAAATTGTTGTTAAATCTTGAAAACATATGAAAAATGGTGTACAATTTTTGTATTATAAATAAGGAAGGTTGAAGGAATTGAAAAAACGACTGACTTGTTTAATACTGTTTTTATGTATGTTACTGACATTAGCAGGTTGCACTGATAAGACTGATTATTATGAATCCACTACTGTGGAAGAATCTTACACCTCTGAAACAACATCTGAGGTTACTGAAAGATTCAATGGCACAGGAATATTTGGTTCAACAGATGTTTCCACCACTGAACCCACCACACGTAATCCCATATATTCAGACCCTGTTCTGAGTACTCCTACTTTTAATAATCTTTTGAGTTTACGTGATTATCTGAATATGCAGAAAAAAGCAGATGTTCTGGATTTTTCTTTTAAATATACCGGAACTGATAAATTCACTGCCCAGATGATAGCACAGATGACTAATGCCTATTATATCAGCTACACAAATTCCGGAAATTTGTATGATATTGAAATTACAGAATATCCCGGTGACCATATTGTTGATGCATGGAAAACCAATAACACAACTTCCCTCACCTTTGATGAAAAGCTGACACTTGATATGGCAATCAGCATAGTGAATAAAGCCAGAGCCAGAGCAACCAATGCTTATGAATTGGAAATTATCCTCCATGATATGATTTCAGAACGTGTCACATATTATGACGGCACTACTGATGTTCAGCATGAAAATGATATAAAAAGACATCTTACCGTAATCGGTGCCCTGCTTGATGGTAAAGCCAATTGTCAGGGATACACTGATGCTTTCTATACACTGGCATCCATTGCAGGCTTCAAGGTGGATCGTATGTCAGTTGGAATAGAGCAGGAAGATCTCCACATGGCTAACACCATTTGTTTCAACAACAAATGGTACATTGTGGATGTGACCTATGATGACAGTGATTCTGATGAGATAGCAAATTATCGCTTATTCAATGCAGGTAAAGACGTAATTCAGGAATATAACTGGCCTGATTACAAAGAAATCAACCCGTTAACACCTTTCAGTGACAATTTGTTTTACTATAATCGTTACAATATTGTTTATACTGATATGCAGAGCATGGCAAACGCAATGGTAAATAACTGGGCAAATAATGGCACAAAAACTATCCGCGGTATGCTTAAATATAACAATAACACTCAATCGTTCGGACAAGCACTTAAAAACGCTGCCGAAAGCACAGGAAAAGCATATTCCTACACATATTGGACTTACTATACCGACAGAGATTCCTATTATACCGTAAAGTTTAACTACTGATAAAAGACTATGCTTTATATAAAAAAGCTTCCTCGTCATCTGACGAGGAAGCTTTTGGTTTTATTTGAATGTTACGTTTGCAAATTCGTCTTTTTCAAATAAGAGTTTGTTGTGTTTTGATGAATTGAAAATTCCGAAGTTTGCATTTTCTACTGTTACATTCATTGTGTTTGTTTCGTTTGCAGCAGAAAATTTTGATTTCATTGCTGCATTATATTTTATGTTTTTAAACACAATGTTATCGGCTGTGAAATTTTTGATTTCCGTTGTTTCCATATCACCGATTTCTTCCGTAAACACAATGCACGCCATTGCACGTCCGTCATCACGGAAAATTTCGATGTTATCAAATGTTACACCGTCAATGCTACCCTCTGCCAATTCAATTATAACTGCAAGAGATGCGATTCTGTTATTGTTCCATGTTGCATCACGGCAGATAACTGCACTGTCTTTGAAAGTAATGTTACGGATGGGTCTGTTTACTTCACCATGGATACCGTAGCATCTTGCTTTTCCGCCCCATGCAACACAATCGGTGAAAGTAATATTTTCGCTGGGATGTCCGTCAGGAGCGCCAAGTGCTTTAACATCAAAAAGGTCATCCCCGCTTCGTGCAAAGCAACGCTCTATTGTACCGTTTGTTGAGTTACAGATTGCAAAAGCATCTGAATTCTGTCTGTAACCGAAAATGTCAACATCTTTTATTTTAAAATTATCGCAACGGTATGCTATAAATGACCATTCAGGTGAATTGACAATTTTCATACCTTCAACTTCAATGTTCGTACAATCTGTGAAAACAAGACCTCTGCGCTCACGTCTGTCAAGGGCAGTTAAATCAAGCACTCCTCTGCCTACAAATTTAATATTATCGCATTTATAGAAATTCACAAAAGGACGTCTGGTCATACCGAATGCGTTATCTTCTGCTGCACCCGGCTCAATACAGTTGTTTTCATCTTCCTGGCTCATAATATCAAAAACATGCTCTGCCTGAACATAAGCCCCCTGTCTGAGATAAACTACATAGTTCTCTTCGCTGAAATGAGCAAAAGGAGTTTTCACAAGGCCTTTTTCAACAACATATACGTTTTCTTCACCGTACATTTCCTTATACATTGCAATTTCAGCATCTTCATCAACTCTTTCCTTTACAAAAAGAGTGTATGCACATTTCTGTGAAGCATTATTGAAAAGGAAAGTATAAATGCCGAAGTCCTTGATTGTTGCAACCATAACACCATCTGAACATTTTGCTTTTACTCCCATTTTTTCAGGCAGACAGATTGCATTCCTGATTTTAAAATCTTTTGAATACAATTCAATATTGAAAGAAAAATCTTCGCCCTCATCAAGATAAACTTCTGAATATGAATGAAGTTCACCTTCCTGAGTTTCACCAAGGAAAACAGTTGCAGCATAAACAGGAATGTCTTTATTGCTGATTTTTGCTGTGTAATATGGTGAAACTATAACACCGTTTACATCATCATATCCCTGAGGTCCAACATAAGCAGGTTTATCATCATCAGCACGTGATGTAAGCTCTTCTTCAGTAATTGTGCGTCCGTTAATAACACTCCATTCCTCAAGAGTTTTAACTGCCTCTTCGGGATAATGAAGCACATCAAAATCAAGCCCCTCACCGGGTGGTGCAATAACAGCAGGTGAAATAACAGAAGAAATTGTTATTGTAATTGCCATAAATGCCTTAAACAAAAATCTGAAAATATCAACCATAAGAAAACCTCTCTTTCCTGAAATATTTTAGCAAAAGAAAAAAATAATTGCAATAGAAAAAATCATATAAAGTTTTGTTTAATAATTGAAGTAACACCAAAATGATGCTATAATAAAATCCATATTGAAACCAAAAGGACTTGTTGATATCCGTGACATCCTGAAAAACCGATAAAAGAGGGACAAAAATGAAACCTAATATTATTTTTTATTTTTCTGACCAACAACGTTGGGACACGCTGAATGAAGAGCTTATGCCTAACGTATGGGATTTAGGTGAAGATGGAATTCTTTTTGAAAACTCCTACACTTGTCAGCCTGTTTGCGGGCCTGCACGTGCCTGTTTACAGACAGGACAGTATGCTACTGAAAACAAGTGTTATTTCAACGGTATTCCTTTGCAGGAAAACACAAAAACAATGGCGGATTATTTCAATGAAAACGGATATGATACTGCTTACATCGGCAAATGGCATCTTGCTTCTGACCGTTATCCGGGAAAAGGTCTGCATTGTGAAAAAACAGCTGTACCTCCTCAAAAGCAAGGTGGTTACAAATATTGGCGTGCTGCCGATGTGCTGGAATTCACCTCCCACGGATATGATGGTTTCGTTTTTGATGAAAAAGGAAATCAGATAGATTTCAAAGGGTACAGAGCTGATTGTATAAACGATTTTGCTCTTGAATACATTAACAACCATAGTGATGAAAAACCGTTTTTCATGTTCATTTCCCAGCTTGAACCTCACCACCAGAACGACAGAGGTCATTTTGAAGGTCCTGAGGAATTAATTGAGAAATACAAAGATTATCCTTTGCCCCGTGACCTTACTTTCCTTAAAGGTAATTATGAGGAAGAATATCCTGATTACCTTGCCGCAATAAATTCCCTTGACTATAACGTAGGCAGACTCGTTAAAACACTTAAGGATAAAGGGATATACGAAAACACAGTTATCGTTTACACAAGTGACCATGGTTGCCATTTCAAAACAAGAAACAGCGAGTATAAGCGTTCCTGCCATGATTCAAGTATACACACTCCCCTTGTTTTCGGTGGTGGTGCAATAAAAAAACAGCAGGTTGTGGATTCCCTTGTGAGCCTTATTGATATTCCCCCTACCCTGCTTGACCTTGCTGATATCCCTGTGCCGGAATCTTATTCAGGTAACATCCTTCCCATAAAGAAAGAAACACCTGAAAGAGATGTTGTTTTCATACAAATCAGCGAATCACAGATTGGCAGAGCTATCCGCACAAAAGAATGGAAATATTCTGCACGTGCAATCGGCTCCGGAATGATGCAACACAAGGCATCAATTTATTATGATGATTTTCTGTATGATCTGAAAAATGACCCGCACGAAAAAAACAACCTTGTAAACAACAAAGATTATAATAACATAATCAAAGAAATGAGAAAATTGCTTGCAAGGGAAATGGTAAATGCAGGTGAAAAAAAGCCCGTTTTCAGAAAGCCTCTGATTAAACATAAATTATAATTTAGCTGTAACATTTCCAAACGTGTCATTCTCGAGCGTCAGCGAAGAATCCCGTTTGGAAATGAGGTGTTTGCCATTTTGAGATCCTTCGCTTACGCTCAAGGATGACTACAAAATGGCAAGGTCGGTGCGATAAATTATAATTTATATTTTCATTGACAAGTTCTTTTGCAAAAGGTATAATCTAAATTAAAAAGGATGTGGAATTTAATTATGCAGTATCAACAACCTCAATATCAATATCAGCAACCACGTTATAACCAAAGACCTGTTCGTCAGCTTAAAACCAAAAGAAGCGTAGCAGCATATTTCCTTTTATCATTTGTAACACTGGGTATTTATCCCATTGTTGTTATGTCTTCAATATCAGATGATATTAATGTTATAGCGTCAAAATACGATGGTAAAAACACAATGCACTATTGCCTTATGTCTTTTGTTCTCGCACCTATAACTTTCGGCATTTTCGGTTTCGTATGGTTCCATCAGATTTCTGACCGTATCGGTGCGGAACTCAGAAGACGCGGAATCAGCTATGAATTCGGTGCAAGTGACTTTTGGATTCACGACGTTCTTCTCTACTTCACAATTGTATGTCCTATTATTTTCTTCTATAAAATGTTCAAAGCTATGGAATTGCTTGCACAGGACTATAATGTAAGAGGTTAATTTTACAAAATCCAACTCTGTCAGTTGAAAAATTGACAGAGTTTTTCTTTTTTCAACAATTCAAAAATTTTATTGACAAAATTTTTTATTAAGATTATAATAATTTCGGGGAATATTTCTCTAAAAAAAATAACAAAGGAGTTTTATTATGGAAAATGCACGACCCGTTTATCAGCTCAAAACAAACAGAGGCTTAATTAAATTCATTCTTTTGTCAGTAATCACTTTTGGTATTTATGGTATTGTAGCTATGTCATCAATATCAAACGACATTAATATTATTGCCTCAAGATATGACGGTAAAAAAACAATGCACTATTGTCTCCTTACATTTGTTGTTGCACCCTTTACTTTATTTATCGGCGAGCTTGTATGGATGCATAAAATTTCTGCTCGTATAGGTAATGAACTCAAAAGACGTGGCATCAATTACAGTTTTGGTGCAGGCAGTTTCTGGATTTGGGGTATGATACTCAGCTTTACAATAGTAGGACCTTTAGTATATCAGCACAAATTGCTCAAAGCTATGAATTTACTTAGTGAACACTACAATGTAAATGGTTGATATAAGTTTATAATTTCAACTCTGTCAATTTTAAAATTGACAGAGTTTTTCTTTTTTCTATTCCCAAAAGTATATTTAAACAAAATCAACAAAAAATAACTTGATTTATCAAAAATAATATTGAAAAAGCCGAAATATTCTGCTACAATGAACTTGTATCCAAAATAAAAATAAAGGAGCGAAAAAGATGGATAAAAAATCATACAAATTGGATAAGTTTTTTAAAATTTCTGAACGTGGTTCAAATGTAAGAACGGAAATTATTGCCGGCCTTACAACATTCTTTGCAATGGCTTACATTATTGTTGTAAACCCGGATCAGATTATCGGTTTCACCCCATTTAATGAGGCACCCGGTATTTCCCAAATCTGGAATGCAGTTTACATTGCATCAATTGTGGCAGCAGTAATCGGCACACTTCTTTATGCTTTCTATGCAAAAATGCCTTTTGCACAAGCCTGCGGTATGGGACTCAACTCATTTTTCTTTACATCCTTTGTTCTTCCGCAGATTGTAAATGGAAAAGATGTTATCAAAGGATATCAGGCCGGTCTTGTTATTATCCTTATTTCAGGTCTTATTTTCCTGATTTTATCTGTAACAGGTGTACGCAGTTACATTGCAAAAGCAATGCCTGATTGCATCAAAAAAGCAATCTCAGCAGGTATCGGCTTGTTCATCGCTTTCATCGGTTTCCAGAATGTTGGCATTATCCAGGCTAACGAGTTTACATTAGTTCAGTTTGTTAAAATCAACGGTGCAAAATGGGCAGATATTGCACCTGCAATTGTTGCTCTTTTAGGCTTTATCATCATTGCTATTCTCACAAAACTTAAAGTCAAAGGTGCAGTTCTTCTCGGAATTCTGGCAACAACAGTTATTTATTATCTTGCTACATGGCAGCTTCCCAATTTTGAAACAACATCTGTTATTGAACCTTTCAAAGATTTTGCTGAAATCGGTATCACAGGTGTTTTCCAGGCTGAATCTTGGAAAAATGCTTTTTCAGGTGAAATGATAGGCAGTATTTTTACAGTTATTATGCTTATCGTAACCTACTGCCTTGTTGATATGTTTGACACAATCGGCACCCTTTACGGTACAGCTTCAGAAGCTGATATGCTTGATAAAAATGGCGACCCTATCGATATCGACAAATCAATGACTTGTGACTCTGTTGCTACACTTTCAGGTGCAATCTGCGGTACTTCAACTGTAACAACATTCGTTGAATCTGCATCAGGTGTTGCAGCAGGCGGAAGAACAGGTTTAACCAGCCTTGTTACTTCTATTTGCTTCGCTCTCTGCCTTTTCCTTTCACCTGTTGCAAGTATTATCCCTAAAGCTGCAACTGCTCCTGCTCTTATCTTCGTTGGCGTTCTTATGCTTAAGAACTTTTCTAAAGTTGATATGAAAGATATGAGAAGTGCTGTCCCCGCTTTCCTTACACTTATTATGATGCCTCTGACATATTCAATTGCAAACGGTATCGGCATCGGTGCTATCGCTTATGTGCTTATCACATTGTTCACAGGTAAATACAAAAAGACAGATATCGCAGTAACAATCATTGCACTTCTCTTTGTATGTAAATTTATTTTCGGTACAATTTAAACAGAAATTTATAAACAAAAAGGCTCACCTTGAGAATCTCAAGGTGAGCCTGATTTTTATGCTTTAAACACTTTCTTTTTTGTAGTTCATCTTATAAACAATTGTTGCAACAACAACTGCTGCAATTGCCGAAACTAATTTACCCACAATCATTGCACCTACAAACTTTTTATCAAAAGCCATTGTAAATGCAAGATGGTCACCAAAAACAAATGAACCTGAAACAACAAAAGCCATATTCATAACAATGCCTTTTTTATCCATTTTTTCTGCCATTTCAAAAGTGGGAATACTGTTTGCAAGAGATGAAATAAAGCCCATAACAGACACATCGTTGATTTTTAAAACACTTCCTAATTTTGCAAAAACTTTGCCCATAACTTTAGAAATAACAAAAATAAGCGGGAAAACACCTGCAAGAATTATGCCGATGTTTGCAACGATTTCAAAGCCTTCAAGAATATCTGTCATTCCCGGGATAAGAGTTCTTCCTGTGAGTGATTTAAAAATTCCGCCAACAAGACCGACCGTTACAAGACATACAATCAGATGACCTAAAATTTTGAAAATCTTAACTGATAAAGCAGGCACAAATACAATGCCGACACAAGTTATAACTGCAATAACAATAACAGGTGCAAGATTCAGAAGCAGGGCTTTAATGTTCATTCCCACCATAAGACCCGAAACAATGCAACCTATGGGAATTGTGCCGATACCGCAAAGAATACCCAGCAGAACTTCTTTGTGAAGTTCTTTTTTTATTGACTTTAACGCAACAGGAATTGTGAAAGAAATTGTTGCGCCCAACATTGAAGCCACAACAAGACCATTGAATGCTCCTGTAAGTTCATCCCCAGCCATTGATTGGGCAAGACTTGCACCGCCTAAATCGTTGGCAAGCAAGGAACTTATGATAACAGACGGATCAAAGTGAAAAAACTTTGCAACCGGTTTTATAACAGGAATTAAAAGATTTGCAAAAACAGGAGCAATGCAAATCATACCAACCATTGACAAGGCAAGGGAGCCTGTTGCCATAATCCCCTTTTCAAATTCTTTGCCGATACCGAGACGGTTGCCGATGATTCTGTCAACAGCACCCACAATGGCAAAAACAGCAAAAACAAACATAAGTACAGCCATCTGATTTTCAAAACCTTTCGGGAATAATTTCCCAAGTATTGTACCACAAAGCCACAAAAACTGCAACTTAAAATTTTGTAGAAAAAAGCGAAATTATATTGCACATTGAGTAAATAAGTGATATAATTTATCCGTATATTTGTACACATAAAAGATGTGCGGAAGGAGGCACAAACTTGAAAATAAATGAGCTTGACGGCCAGGTGTTATTTGTAATTGATTTTTCCGCAATTGTTAACATCGTTTCCCAGGATGTATGGGACAAGCTGACAGAACATATCATCAAAAATAAAATTAAAGTTTTTGTCAGCAAAGAGTTTTATGAAAATTACGAAGTAATAATCAAAAGCCTTAATGAAGAACAAAAAACGATTGCAAAAACCGCAGTTAATTTTTTATCCCAGCTTGATAAAAACAGTCTGCTTATCACAAAATCTGACATTACAAATTCAAAAGAAATTATTACAAAGCTTTGCACAAATCCAAAAGTCTGCTTTGTTTATTATTGCGATTCTGAATTTGCAGAGAACGTTGTACGCACTGCAATAAAGCCTCAATGCAAAGCAATCATCATTGATGAAGATGGTCAGATGAACATCTACAAACCTGATGAAATTATTGAAGCTTCAACAAATGTACTTGATGAATCGGTAATAAACAACAAATATTTCAAAGTTGATTTTGAAGCTGAAGAAGGCGCTAAAGTAAAAACAAAAGATAAAGAAATAATTACTTTAGGCAAATTCATTGCCCGTGGCGGTGAAGGTTCAGTTTATGAATGTAACTATAAAAAAGATTATGTAATCAAAATATATCACACAGGTCAGCTCAATGAACTGAGACTGCGCAAAATCCTTTTAATGGAGAAAAAGCAGGTAAGATATGATGGCATCTGCTGGCCTGAAAAAGTTGTATATTCAATGGAAGGCAAACCTTTAGGATTTTTGATGAAGAAAGTTTCCGGCACAAACCTTTCTGAAGTTTTTGACGGTTCCGAAACACTTCTTGAGAAATTCCCCACATGGAAAAAGCAGGACCTTGTAAGATTCTCAATAAAAGTTTTGCAGAAAATTCAGTACCTTCATTTGCTTGGTATTATTGTAGGCGACCTGAGATTCAAAAATATTCTCATCGACTCAAAGGGTGAACCTTGTTTTGTTGACCTTGACTCCTGCCAGGTTAAAGATTTACCCTGCCCTATCGGTTTCCCTGATTTTACAGCTCCCGAATTGCAGGGCGTTGAACTGAAAAAAGTTCCCAGAACATATTCAAGCGAAAGCTACTCTTGTTCTGTTGTGATTTTCAAAATTCTCTTCTGCGGTATTCACCCTTATGACCAACGTAACGGTGCTGACACCTTGGAAGAAGAAATGATTGCAAGAACATTCCCCTATCCTGAAAGTTCAAAAGGTGATTTCAGCAAAATTCCCCTTATGGGTGGATATGACCTGATGTGGAAAAACACACCTCATCAGATGCACAGACTTTTCTATGATATGTTCAAAAACGGTTCAAGATATTCTGTGTCGGAAATGATTCTGATGCTTAAAGCATACGACAAGTTCCTTGAAAGAACAAAAGAAAAAACACCATCATTAAATGAAATTGCATTAGATTAAAGGAGACAAAAACAATGAGCATTTATGAAAGCTTATCAGCAGGCGATTTCGCCAAAAACACTAAAAAAAGACTCCCCATCTGTTTCTGCCTTGACGCAAGCGGTTCAATGGAAGCTCCCACATCAAGCGGTAAAACAAGAATGGAAGAGCTTAACGAAGCTTTTGAAAAATTTATAAAAACAATGAAAGCTAACCCTGATTGTGCTTCATCAGCTGACATTGCTATCATCAAATTCGGTGGCAAACCTGAGATTATCAAGCCTTTCGGTCCTATTTCAAACTATGAATTTTCACCAATTGATGCTGTTTACCGTTCATTCACTCCTCTTGGTGAAGCAATCCAGGTTGCATTGAAACTTTTTGAAGTCAGAAAAAATGCATATAAAGAAAAAGGTATAAAATATTTCCAGCCCTGGCTCGTTGTTCTTACTGATGGTGAACCTGAAGGTAAAGAAGCACTTGAAAACATGAACATTGCAATCAGCCAGACAAATGACCTTGAGCAGAACAACAAACTTGTTGTTTTCAACATTGGCATCGGTTCAGGTGTAAACCTTGATATGTTACGCAGACTCTCTGTAAAGAGAACTGACCCAATTAAAACAGAAGAAACAAATCTTGACGAATTATTCAGCTTCCTCAGTTCAAGTTCAGAAGCTATTATCGGTGGTAGTAACCAGGATATCGTTTATGATGTTGATAAATTAGCTACCGGAACTGAAATTGAAGGCGACTTATCGGGGTATTCAATTTAAATGAAGATTATACAACATTATGCACAAGGCGGTAAGCACAAGCTGAACTCTCAACCCTGTGAAGACAGAACATTTTCTTTTTCTGACAACGGAGTTCATGCAATTGCTTTAGCCGATGGTGCAGGAAGTAAAAAATATACACACTCTGCTCAGGGTGCAGAATGTATAACAAAAGTAATAACAGAATTTTTCTGCAACAATTTTGACAAGCTTTACAACAACGATAATAAAGAAGAGCTTAGTGCTGTTTTTGTAGCTGTTTGTCAGCGTGCGTTGAAAATGTATGCAGAAAAATTAGGCATTGAAGAAATTGCAAGATTCGCAGCTACCTTGCTTGCTGTTGCAGTTAAAGATTCACGTGTTATGGCATTCCATATCGGTGATGGTGTTATAGGTAAATTAACTGAAAATGGTACAGAAGTTTTATCTGCACCTGAAAACGGTGAATTTGCAAACCTCACATACTTCATCACAAGTCCTATGGCAAAAGACCATGTAAGAATCTACAAAGGCTCAAATGAAGGAGTTTACTCTTACTTCCTGATGAGCGACGGCACAGCAGAATTCGTATATGATGATGACGAACACAAATTCCACAATTCAGCAAGGAAAATGTGTTTACTTTCCCTTGAAGATGAGGGACAGTTGAAGTTATCTGAAACAATTGAAAAATATATGGTGGGTGCTGATTCTTCTTCTGATGACTGTTCTTTCATCTGCCTTACATTTGATGAAATGATTCCCAATACAGAAACGGAAGAAATTCAGCCGATCACAACAGATGAAATCCGTGAGCCGGAACCACCGGCAGAAGAAATCCCGCTTCCTGAAGAAACACCTTCAGTTCAGGAAAAGCCGAAAAAGGATAAAACAAAACTTCCTTTGATTATAACTTCAATTATTCTTCTGTGCTTATGTTTTGTTATGATTATTCTCAACGTTATTTTCGGATTTGTTAAAAATCATAACGAAAACAAGCTTTACGGTAATGAAACTGTTGTTACAGAAGAAATTGAAACAACAACTGAAGAAACAACTACCGAAATAGCTACAGAGGAAACAACCACTGAATCGGCTACCGTGGAAACTACAACCGAGGAAACCACAACTGAAGGAACTACTGCGGAAACTACTACTGAATCAATTATAACTATTTAAGAAAGGTGATTAAAATGGATAATACAATCGGCGGAATATCACTCGATGAAATTATGAGTGCAGCAACAGATGACCTGGAGGGCAGAACACCTCCTGCTCCTGCTCCGGCACCTGACACACTTGCTGAACCCAAATATGTTGACATCTGCTCAAACTGCGGATGCGAAATGACAGACAGATTCTGCACAAACTGCGGATGGGATAAAACCAAACAAAATGCAGTCTCTGCAGATATTGAAAAATGTATGCAGTGCGGTGCTATAATGGAAAACGATGCAATGTTCTGTGTTGAATGTGGTTGGAAGAAAGGCACAGTTGCACCCGCAATTAATAATGAACCTCCTGTTGTTTCAGCAGATGTATGCCCCAACTGCGGTGCAGCTTACGAAGAAGATGCACTGTTCTGCGTTGAATGTGGTTGTAAAAAAGGTGCTGATATTCCTCAGCAACAACCCACAGTTCATTTCGATGAACCTGCAAATGATATGGTCAATGTTGGTGGTTACGTTTGCTCAAACTGTGGCGCTCCTATTGATTTGGATGCAGCTTTCTGCACAGAATGTGGTTGCAGAATTGTAACTGATGATGTTCCCGCTTACGCTGACAACATCTGCCCCATATGTGGTGAAGTTGTGACAAATAAATTCTGTACTAACTGCGGTTGGACAAAAGGCTAAGGTATAAAAAATGAAAAGTCAAAAAAATGACAATATTTTTGTAAAAATCTTTTCAAGCAAAATTCTCATTTCTGTTTTATCTGCTCTTCTTGTTTTATTGATAGTATTTTTAAGCATATCAATGATACAGATTGGCAAATATAAGAATTTGCTTGATGAAAAAATCAGCTTAACAGAAAAGCTTGAAGAAGAAATCGGCCCTGCTGATATCCTTGAATTTTATTATGAGGATTACAATAATGACGGTAAAGGCGAAGCTTTTGCTGTTGTCGGGTCTATGGCTCAATATTCAGATTCTGTGTTTCATAACGCAAGTCTTTGGTTTATAAACCAGGAAGAACCGTATCAGGTTGAAGATTTTATCATTAAGGGTAAAAAAATAGATATGCTTGAATGGGAAAAGAACAAATATCTGTATTTTGAATCAATTGTCCGTGATAACGATGTCACTGAACCTAAAGCTTACGTTTACGGCATATCAGACGGTAAAGCTAAAAGATGGTCTGATTCAGGTGTTTATGATGAAATACAGCAAAAAGGCAAAAAGATTTTCGGTTTCAAAAATGGTATGGATGAAAATGAACTTTCCTTTGATAACTCCAGATTCCCTCTTAACAGGAATGATAAAACTGACACCATTACTGACGAAAAACAACCATATGATATTTACAAGTTTGGTTCATATCCTCAGACAAGGGTTACTGACGAAAATCTTATCAAACACCTTGACGAGCGAAATGCTCCCTTGATTAATTACGATTTGCGTGGTAACAATGATGGTGCTATGAAATATTGCGATGTTGAATATAATGGAGAAAAATACCGTGGTGTATTATTCACCAAATACCGTTCAACTGACAGTGAATCCTGCATAGAAAACGGAACCATATGGGCAGAAGACAACAGTTCAAACTCGCTTCAGGATGAAAATGGTTATGAATCAAACATAACTTATTGGTTTAAGTATGAAGAAATTGAATGGATGTATTTTGATGAGGAAAATTCAATTGTAACAAGCAGATCTGTTCTTGATGCCTATTATTTCACAGAATACAAAAGCACAGAAATAATAAGATACACAGGCTCCACAATCAACCGCTGGCTTAACGACACATTCTTTAACACCGCTTTTGACGAAAGTGAAAGAAATATAGTTGCAGAAAGTATATTAAACATTGAAAAAGAAGGCACATTAAACACCAAGGTTTATCTTTTTGCAGAAGAAGACAGAAGCAAACTGATTTCTATGAGCAATGATTTCCTCTATGTTCAACCAACTGACTATGCAAAATGTATGGGTGTTGAAGTTGTTGAAGTTGGTGACAAAGAGTTTACAACATGGTACTTACGTACTCCCGGCTCAGAAGCTTCCACAGCTTGTTATGTTGGTGCAAACGGTACTTTCGCTGATGTGCCACAGAAATCAACTTTCAGTCTGGGTGTTCGACCAGTTATCAAATTAAGTTAAGGTGATAAAATGGGATTTGAAGAAGAAATTGAAAATAAAAAGTCAATATTGAATTTCAATTCCGATGAATGGTTTGTTGAATGTCCTGTTGAGAAAAAAACAAAACCTGCATCTGTTGTTCAGAACAACATTCCGCAAAAAGTGAATGTTGATAGAAACCGCAGGAAACCACCTGTTGTTCCACCTGTAACTCCCACAGGAGGCGGGAATCCCGTGAGCAGAACATCTGTTGGTAACACTACAACCAACTCAACCTCTGCTGCGTACACTCCTCCCCCACCTCCACCACCAAAGAAAAAATCAAAAGCTCCTGTAATAATTGCAATTATTGCTGTTACACTTGTGGTGCTCGTTGGTGTGGGAATCTTCGGTGTTACAAAGATTATACAAGGTTTTACACAGGAAAATACTACTGAATCGGTAACAGAAAATATAACTGATGAAACAGAGCCTCAGACAGAAGTGGTTACAGAAGAAACAACTGCTCCTTTACAGAATGGCAGCACTGTTGTTTTTGGTTCTTATCCTCAGACAATCGTTAAAGATTCACAGCTTATCGCTCAATTCAGCGCTATTTCAGCAAACAATTGGCAAAGCTATTCCTATTATTCAGGCGACGGAAATGCTGAAAGTTTATATGAAAGTCCCTATATGGAGTTTTGTGATGTTTTTTATGCCGGTAATACTTACCGCGGTGTACGTTTCAGTCAATACAGACCATATTTCTCTCATATAGAAAGCAATAGCGATAACTCTATGCAAGACGACCATGGTTATTATCCGCACTATGAATATTGGTTTAAATATGAACCTCTCACGTGGACTGTTCTGAATGCTGAAAGCGGAATTCTGGTATGCGACAAAATTATTGACGCTCAACCTTTCAGAAATCTTTATTGTCCGTCCAATGGTATAGCCTATTCTGATTATAGTTACACAAAATATGCTAATGATTATTTCAGCAGCGATATTTACTATTGGCTCAATAATGATTTCTTCTACACAGCTTTTTCTTATACAGAACGAAGCTATATTTATGACGACGTCACCATTCCAAAGGACTACGATTACTCCTACGATTTAGGACAAAAGGGTGGCTCTGATTATGCAAAATGTCAGGGATTATGGTATACACCGGATGGTCCTTCAGTAATGACCTGGACAACAGGTATGGAGTCAAATCTGATTTGTGCAGTAAATCGCCACTTTGATGGTGCACATAGTCTGGATTATGAAAAGGCAACGTTCGATACAACAACCGGCATTTGTCCTATTATTCTTGTTAATGATTTAAATCAGGTGTATTAAAATGGGTATATCAGAAAAATTTTATGAAAAAAGACGAGAAATTCTCGACACAGATTCAGATAATTGGTATGTGGAATGTCCTGTAACGAAAGTTATTAAAGAGCCAGAAAAACCGGCTCCCAAAGTTATTCCTGTTATCCCTTCAGATGAGGACAAGCCGTTGGTTGACAATTTACCTGTTCCGACTGATGATATTCCTGATGAAAAAACTGATAAAAAATCTTATTATTTCTGGGGAATTATTGCGGCAGTCGTCATAGTGGGGGTAATTATATTACTCAACAATTATCTATAATAACAAAAAGCCTTACGATACTAAAACATATCGTAAGGCTTTCTTCTTGTTAATTATTTTTTCATTTCAATCATATCACGGTAAGAAATAAGCTCAATTCCGTGTGCATTAAAATGCTGTTCTGTTTTGGGATCTTTCATAATCTGATATTCCCACACTCTGTCTCTCCAACGGCCTGTAATACCTTTGATTTCATCACATTCCATTGAGGGATGAACGAAAGTTTCGCTGAAACCATTCGGGATATTAACAAGGTCTTCAAGGAACATTTCACGGTATCTTTCATAGCTTGTTCTCATTTCATCATTCCATTTGGGGAAGATAAGATAATCAGGCATAATAACATTATTTTTCTTACCCAGATGGTCACAGATTTTGCATGCGATTGCATAAATGAAATAAGGTGTGCCTTCAGGACATTCCTTTTTAAGAGGTTTTCTGCACATTCTGAATGCATAACCAAGCTCACCGCAAAGTTTCATTGTCATGGGAAGTAATTTGAAATTACCACCCTCAATACCATAAAGTGAACCCATATGGTTATCAAGATGAGAAGGTTTCATACCCATACTCTCTGCTAATTTGACCTGTGCAAGAATTTCTTCCCTTGCTTCGTTAATGTCTGCATGCTTTGCAAAATCTTCGCATTCAGGCCACATAAAGCCTTTTTCATTTTTAAGAGAAGGAAGGTCTGTTATAGGACCCCAATTGTATTTTGCCCATTCACTTGTTGTTGTAAGATGAACGCCGATTGCATACTGAGGGTTATCAATTGAAAACTGAACTGCCTGTTTTGCAAATTTACAAGGCATCATAATTGTTGAAGATTTGAGTCTGCCCGATTTGAAAAGGTCCATAACAGCATCGTTTGCTGCGCCACACATTCCAAAGTCATCAGCATTGATTATTAAATATTTATCTGCCACTTTACATTTCTCCCCTACTTATATTTAACATATAGATTTTACCACATTATGTCCACAAATTAGTTAACAGATTGTTAATAATTTAAAGTTAATTTTATTTGACAAATTGTTCATAAGGAAATATAATAAATTATAAATTTATCGCTCTGAAACCAATTGTGAGCGTTGGCTCCACTTGTCAGGGGAGCTGTCAAAAAACAAAGTTTTTTGACTGAGGGGTAGTCCTTTTTTTCTCTCCCTCCGTCTTTTGCTTCGCAAAATCCACCTCCCTCATCAGATGGAGGCAACACTCACCATAAATTTACAGGCAAATTATAATTTGGCTCACTTCTTCACTATTACTTCTTACCTATTACCTAAACTATAATTTGTCATCACAAATTATAGTTCATCTCCATTCATTCCCCAGACAATCTGGGAAAAGGGAGACGGTAAGACTGAACTGAGGAAGATGAAAAAGCTTTCCGTATCGGCAGAATCCACAGTCAGAAGCTGTTCCTGACTTTCTTCATTCTCTTTCACAAGCAACCTTTGTGATGTTGTGGACTGAACTCTGATAACCTCTTCCTTTTCTCCGCTTATAACATAGGATGTTTCCTGCCTGACGCCTATAATACCTGTTGCAAGCAGAGTAAGGCAGAGAACAAGTGAAGTGACAATCACATAGTTTCTTACAATTGTTTTCATTTTAAATTCCTTTCGTTTCAATCAGTTTTGCCAGCACATCACCTATAAGCCTGCCTGAATATGCAGCTTCATCAAGTGTGTTGGCATCGCTTCCCATTTCAAGAAGAAGGGAACATTTTGTTTTATACATATTATATTTTCTGTTGCAGAAAAACACAGGTCGCATAAGTCCCGGATACATTTCTTCCGCAGTTTTCTGCAGGTGAAGTGCAAATGTAAGGTTATCTTCCCAATTGGGAAAATCTGTTATATCTCCCCCTTCGCAACCGGTGATAATCATTATCTGGGCTGCTTTTTTACCGTTTATTTTTGCAACGGGCTTGATTTTTTCTGCTTTTGACGGTTGGATTGCATCTCTGTGAACATCAATAACAACCTGAATGGACGGATACTTTTTCAGATATTCATCAATGGCTTTGCCTGAACGGTCATAAGCGCCTGAATATTTTTTATCATAAATCTGTGTATCGTGGATAACACCTATGCCCGCTTCCTCAAGCTGAGAAACAATTTCCTTGCCTACTCTTACCATATTCATATTTTCATTCTCATTCCTTGGTGAGAAATTATTGCTGAAGCTTAATTTATCAAGAAGCTGGTAGGTTTCTGTTGTGTGAGTGTGAAAAACCAGAACACTTATTTCTTTTGGCGAAACTTTGTTCAAAGACGGATTTTTCTTTAAAATTGCAGGGATATCTATTTTTCTGCCTGTTGTATTTTTCACATAAATATTACCTGAAATATCTGTTGCACTTGAGGCTGAATAAGTTTTTTCCGTAATTTTGCCTGTGTAGTCACTCTTGCTATAATTCTTTTCAGCCTTCTGCACCAAAGCTTCTATATCATCGGGTGTATATGCAAGTGAATTTATTGTGACTTTGCTTTGTGAATCATTTTTATTTTTCAGGGAAGTTTGTCCTCCCGTAACAGCTTTTTGTGCCGAAAGATGAATCTGTGAAATTGTTTTGTCCGAGGGAGTTGTACCCATTGCAAAGCTTACACATACACCTAAAAGATTTTCTGCACCGATAGTTCTGAAAACCATCATACATATCAGCGCAGATGAAAGCATACAAAGACAGAAAGCTGTTATATATTTTTTGTTTTCTTTGAATTTCAATCATCATTCCCCCTTTGTACATTCTATTACAAGGGGGGATTTCTTATGACACAAGGCTTAAAACATCTTCCTTATCAAGGCTTGGTTGCAAAGCACAGTTTATGGCAAGTCCCACAAGCTTTGAAGCTCTCTGCACAAGCAGATCAATTTCCTTTGGTGTGACCATCATATTTTCACTTTCGGGAAGAAAGGCGAAAGATTTTGTTTTTTGTTTATCTATCAGATCAAGGGCTAACGTTGCACCGTCCACAACTGTTGGTACGCCGATGCTGATAACTTTAACGCCTAAATTTTCCTCATCAAGTTTCTGACGTGAATTTCCCACACCTGAACCGGGAGAAACGCCTGTGTCAGACATCTGCACGGTACACCCAAGACGTGAAAGGTTTCTGGATGCAAGGGCATCAACGGTTATTATGGCAGAAGGTTTTATTCTGTCTGCGATTCCTTTTATTATCTCCCCCGTTTCAATGCCTGTCTGCCCCAAAACCCCGGGAGAAACAGAAGCAACACTCCTTAAATTCTCAAGCCCCACACTTTTTGCAAGCTCCTTTGAAATGTGACGCGTTGCGAGGATATACCCTGCACTTTCAGGTCCTAATGCATCAGGTGTTATGGAAGTGTTACCAAGTCCTACAACAAGAACGGTTCCGTCCCCGGGCAGAAGTTTCCTGATTTCTTCTGTTATAATTTCAAGCCTTTCATCAAGAATTTCACCGTCAGAAGAAAAAGGCGGTACTTCAACTGTGATATATTTACCTTTGGGTTTTGCTAACTGTTCTTCTGCTTCTTTTGTGAGAATTTCAATTCGTGTGATTTTTACTTTTCCTTTCTTTTCTGTATCAACTTTTACTGATGAATGAATCTCATCACCTAAAATTTCCTGTCTTTCAAGGGCTAAATCTGTACGAAAATTCATAGTTTACCTCCTTACAATATAGTATGGCAGTTTTTTTTACAAAAAAATCAAGTTTTTTTAAGATTTTACTTGCTTTTTTCAAAAAGAAGTGATATTATAATTACCTGTGCAGACAAATAACAAGGAGGTGCAACTGTAATGCCGAATATTAAGTCCGCTAAGAAACGTGTTATCGTTACAAAATCTAAAACAGCTCGTAACAAAGCAAGAAACTCAGCTCTTAAAACAGCTCTCAAAAAGGCTAACGCTGCAATTGAAGCTAACTCTGCTGATAAAGATATTCTTGTAAAAGCTGCTATCAAAAAGATTGACCAGGCTGAAGTAAAAGGCCTTATTCACAAGAATAATGCTGCAAGAAAGAAATCAGCTCTTACAAAGAAAGCTAATGGCTGAATAAAGCTTTGAAGACTGCTCCTTTGAGCAGTCTTTTGCTTTTTATATATCGGTGAATTTATAATTTGTCGCTCTGAAACCAATTGTGAGCGTTGGCTCCACTTGTCAGGGGAGCTGTCGAAAAACAAAGTTTTTTGACTGAGGGGTAGTCCTTGTGTTTTTTCTCCCTCCGTCTTTTGCTTCGCAAAATCCACCTCCCTCATCAGATGGAGGCAACATCCGCCATAAATTCACAGGCAAATTATAATTTAGCTGTAATATTTCAAAACGTGTCAAAAAAAAACACCGCCGTAGTCATTCTTGAGCGTCAGCGAAGAATCCCGGCGGTGTTATAGTTTGTTGTTTTCCTTTTTCAGATCCTTCGCTTCATCCTCGCCGTAGTCATTCTTGAGCGTCAGCGAAGAATCCCGGCGAGGATTCACTCAAGGATGACGAAAAAGGAAATAAGATGTTTGCCATTTTGAGATCCTTCGCTTACGCTCAAGGATGACAGCAAAATGGCAAGGTTGGTGCGATAGTAAATTATAATTTATCGTGCAAACTGACTGTGAAATTAGGCTCCCTTGTGTAAAGGGAGCTGTCAAAATCTGTGATTTTGACTGAGGGATTGTTGATATAAATTCTTTTACAATCCTTCCGTCAGGCTTACGTCTGCCACCCTCCTTTACACAAGGAGGGCTTTTGACTCACTGCTAAATTTATAATTTAGCTGAGTATTCATTGTCACAACGTAGTGGAGTGTTCTGTCTCCTGCAAAGGTTTTCTGTGAAATCATTCGGGGCAGGGAAGTGTCCTCTGCGATACAACCAACAAAGATGTCAACTTTTTACGTTGTTGCAAAAAGTGTTGACAATATTTATTTGTTGTGATAAAATCAAGAAAAAGAAAAACCTATGATAAAGAGAAGTAACCTTTATGGATTTTCCAGAGAGCAGTTGGCTGGTGCGAAACTGTATTGAAGTAATGGCGAATGGACTTTTGAGGGCAGCCCGAAATTTTTGAAAGTAGGCGTTGACGGGAACCGACCGTTATATCGGGAGCGTATGTCAGTACGTGGTTAACCAATCCGGGTGGTATAGCAGGATTTCCAATCTTGTCCCTATTGGGGCGGGATTTTTTTATTTTTATGAAACGGAGATAAACACTATGAACAAATACAGAGATTATGATAATTACCTTAAAGAAATGCCTGATAAAAACGGTTATTTCGGCGAATACGGCGGTGCATTCCTTTCTCCTGAACTTGTTCCCGCTTTTGAAGAAATCACAAATTCATACCAGGCAATCTGCCATTCAGCACAGTTCATTAACGAACTTCGCAGAATCAGAAAAGAATTTCAGGGCAGACCCACACCTGTTTATCATTGTGAAAAATTATCTTCACTTTTCGGCAATTGCCAGATTTATCTCAAACGTGAAGATTTAAACCACACAGGTGCTCACAAACTCAACCACTGTATGGGTGAAGGTTTGCTTGCAAAATATATGGGCAAAAAGAAAGTTATTGCAGAAACAGGCGCAGGTCAGCACGGTGTTGCACTTGCAACAGCAGCAGCATATTTCGGCCTTGAGTGTGATATTTACATGGGCGAAGTTGACATTGCAAAACAGCACCCCAATGTTATCAGAATGAAAATGCTTGGCGCAAATGTTATCCCTGTAACTCACGGACTTAAAACACTTAAAGAAGCTGTTGATGCAGCTTTTGATGCATACCAGAAAGAATATCACGATGCAATTTACTGCATCGGCTCCTGCCTTGGACCTCATCCCTTCCCCATGATGGTAAGAGATTTCCAGTCTGTTATCGGCATTGAAGCAAGAGATCAGTTCAAAGAAATGACAGGTAACCTTCCTGATGCAATCTGTGCTTGCGTTGGTGGCGGTTCAAACTCACTTGGTATGTTCACACCTTTCCTTGCAGATTCAGTTGATATCTATGGCGTTGAACCCTTGGGACGTGGCGGAAACGTAGGTGACCATGCAGCAACAATGAAATTCGGCACAAAAGGTAAACTTCACGGTTTTGAAAGCTATCTTCTTCAGGATGAAAACGGTGAACCTCTTCCTGTTTATTCAATTGCAAGCGGCCTTGACTATCCCTGGCTACGAATTGATCACGCATATTTAAGAGATGCAGACAGAGTTCAGTATGAAGCAATCACAGACGAAGAAGCAATGGAAGCATTCTTCCTCCTTTCACGTTACGAAGGCATTATCCCTGCAATTGAAAGTTCACACGCTGTGGCTTATGCCATCAAATATGCAAAGGAAAAGAAAACAGGTTCAATCCTTGTTTGTCTTTCAGGCCGTGGCGATAAAGACATTGACTACGTTTACGAAAACTACGGTTGCGGTGAACAGTTCAACCTTGATAAATATAATAAATAAAAACAAAAAATCTCAAGTCAGAAATGGCTTGAGATTTTTTGATATGGGGATAAAAAGTGCGTACACTTTTGCTTAGTCAAAGATTACCACATTAAAATTTAATTGTCAATAATTTTTTTTAATTTTTCTTAATTTTATTGAAGGCGTTTTTTTATTGTGGTATACTTTTAAAGAGGTGATTTTATGTTTTTTAAGAAAAAACTTTTTCCCACAGATGTTCCCTACTATTCAATTCCTCAGATTGATTTAAGTGTAAAACCTGAAAACACACCTGAAGAACTGGAATATCTTTATAACTACACAGTGGTGGATGATTCTTCTGATTATCTGGGTCATCCTGATTCAGTACTGCTCAACAACGGTGACGTTCTCACTTTCTACCCTGAAGGACACGGTAAAGGAAGAATAATTTCCAAAATCAGCGATGATGGCGGTAAGTCTTATAAAAAAGAAATCAAGTCACCACCTGTTTCATGGGAAAAATCTCTTGAAACACCAACTGTTTACCGTTTGCAGTTTACAAACGGTACTGAAAAATTAATCCTTATTTCAGGCAATCCCAAATGGCCTAACACACCAACTCCCGGTGGATTCAACTGTTCAATTTCAGATGATGAGGGTGAAACATGGTCTGAATTCAAACTTTTCTATGATAAAAAGTCTGATTTTCCCACCATTCCGGTTGTTTCAATGGCTTCACTCACACGTCTTAAGGAAAACGGAAAATTTGTTGATAAATGGATGGCTCTTTTCCATAACAGCAAATTTGAAAACTTCAAAACAATCCTTACATTTGACGAAAATGGAGATTACCATTGGTCAAAGCCTGAAAAATATCTTGCAAAATACAGAAAATATGAAAAATATGCAGGCATCTGCGAAGTTGAAGCAGTACGCTCTGAAATGGGTCAGGGTGATGAAATCTGCCTTATCGCAAGATGTAACAAGAAAACCTGTACAAGCCTGCTGATGTTTTCACAGGACGAGGGCAAAACATGGTCAGAACCAGTGGAAGCTCCTGTTTCATTGAATGGTGAACGTCACAAAGCAGACTACACTCCTGACGGACGTCTTTTCATAACTTTCCGTTCCATTGAAAGAAATAAAGAACAGTACGAAAAAAACAAAGGTATAGATACTGTGAAAAACTGGTATTCTGAAGGTTGGGTTGCATGGGTAGGAACTTATGAAGACCTGAAAAAACAGACTCAGGGTATGTACCGTATCAAAATCACACATACATACCTTAAAAATCAGACAGAGCCCTCAATTGTGGCAAACGGTGACACAGGCTATTGCGGTAATGTTGTTCTGGATGACGGTACTGTTGTTACTTCATCCTACGGTGTTTTCTTTATAGGTGAAAATGACAAGAGAAAAACTTCAATTGTTTCAAAACGCATCAACCTTAAAGACACTGACAAAATTTATGAACAGATGAAATAATAAATTCAGCGAAAAATTATATTTATCAAGGCATAAAACTCCAAGGGGAGATTTATGTTTCAATACAACGTTAATTTATAATTTACCTGATATATTGAAAATGTAGTATACTTTTTTGAGAAAGAAGGTGATATTATGAAAATTCTGGCTTTTGGCGAAATTCTTTTTGATGTTGACGTGAGTAAAAACGAGAAAAAACTTGGCGGTGCACCTATGAATTTCTGCTCGCATCTTTCACAGCTTGGTGCAGAAGGATATATTTTAAGTTCCGTGGGCAATGATGAATTAGGTGAAATTGTTCTTGAGAGTGCAAAAAAACTGAATGTAAGCAGTAAATATATTCTGCCTAATGAGAAAATGACAGGTATCTGCAATGTAACATATAAAGACAGCGAGCCTGATTACGATTTAAGTATGATTTCAGCTTATGATAATATTGCTCTGACAGATGAAATGCTTGAAGAAATAAAAAATGAAAAATTTGATGTTTTTTATCTCGGCACTCTTGCACAAAGGGAAGATGTTTCAAGAAAATCCCTTGAAAAAATTCTTGAAAATGTAGATTTCCCCACAGTTTTTTATGATATGAACCTGCGTCAGCATTATTTCACAAAAGAAATTATCGAATACAGCCTTGAAAATTCAGATATTGTTAAAATCAACCGTGAGGAATTTTTATTCCTGCAGGAAAAGGGATATGCAGGCACTCCCGAAGAACTATGCAAAAAATATAACATTGAAAAAGTTATCCTCACCCTTGATAAAGACGGTGCAGTTTTATATGATGCAAAAGAAAATAAAACCTACACAGCAGAGGGCATTGAAACAATGGCAGTATCTTCTGTCGGAGCAGGTGACAGTATGTGTGCTTGTTTCCTTTACAATTATTTTAATGGATGTGCTTTGCAGGAATGTCTTGTAAGAGCAAACATAATGGGTGCTTTCGTTGTTTCAAAAGAAGAGGCAATACCTGAATATACAGATGAATTAATTAAAAAAGTGAAATAAAAAAATCCCGGTTAAACCACTTGAGTTTAACCGGGATTTTTAATTCAGATTAAATTAAGAAGAATGCGCCAAGACCAATCAATGAGAAGAATGAAAGAATTGAAAGGATAAATGAAATAATGTTGATTGCAGTAAGAACACCTACGCCTACTTTAACGGGCATTGTGTTTTCTGCTTCATTAATATCCTGCCATTTAAAGTGAATATCTTTTCCTTCAAGATAATATTCGTCAAGTCCTACATCTTCTTTGCTTTCTGCCTGAACGAAGCCACATTCTTTAAGACCTTCAGCAACAATTTTTGCCATTTCTTCGTCTTTGAAAGTGATTCTGCTCTGCATACGAAGTTCATCAGCAGGTTCTTCAACTCTTAAATGACCGTCTTTGAAACCTGTACACCACCAATAATCATCATATTCTCTTGTGAATTCTCTTACATATTCACCGTTGAGCTTTTGGTGGTAAAGTGTCATATCCATTTTAAGCCAGTCTTCTTCTGTTGGACAATTATAGAAAGTAAAGAAGTTATCCTCTTCTTCAGAGTGAGGTTTATTGTAAATGCCTATTTCACTGCCGTAGAAAAGAAGTCCGTACTGACCTTTCCAGAGCTGAAGCATCCAGTCTTTTTCTTCATAAGTGAAATAAATTCTTACATAGTCATATTCAAGAAGAACATAAGGAGCAACTACATCATATAATTTGCCATAACCGAAATTATACTGCCATGCTTCCTTGTCGTTTGTGTAGTAATAGTCATCAATGTAGCTGTACTGATAGCTGAGCACCTGATATTTTTCAAGAAGGTCTTTGATAAGATTGCTGTCTGTAACAACATTCAGAGCAAAATCGCCTTTGATTGTTTTACCGTCAACAACTGCTGCTGCAGTGATTACAACCCGGCCTGCTTTAACACCACGTACTCTGCCTTTTTCGTCAACCTTTGCAACTGATTCATCAGATGAAGTCCATGTGATTTCAGGAAGGTCATCAACACCTGTTACAATTGCAGTAAGCTGAATTCTTCTGCCTTTCACAACTGAAAGATGGTCACTTGCGATTATAAGTGACGGTTCAGCATTTTTATCAGCTCTCGGATTTTTCTTTACTGATTTGTCAGCAAAAACATTTTCTGCAAGCTGTAAAGCCGGAGCTTTCTGACCTGTAATTTCTTCTGAAAGTGCTGAGGTTGTTGCAAAAACAGTTGAGCTTAAAATGAACAAAGCAAAGAAAAACGCAATGATTTTAGTTGAAAATTTTTTCAAAACAATACCTCCTATAAAGCATTTGAAAATATTTTACCAAATGTTTCAAATTTTTTCAAGTGTATATTATGATTGTATATTGTTTTTTATGAATTAAAAAAGGGCTTCTTTCATAATATTTACAGTGAAAGGGGTTTTGTGATGAAAAAGAAATTTTTAAAATTATTATCATTTTGCTTATCTTTACTTTTTTTGTTTTCGGTTACACCGTTTGCTGTAACGGAAAATCTGCCTGTTGAAATAAAAGCAAAATCGGCAATTTTAATGGACTGTTCTTCGGGCAGAATATTAATGAAGTTTAATGAACACGAAAAATTACCTCCCGCTTCTGTTACGAAAATTATGCCGATGCTCCTTGTAGCCGAAGCAATAAACGAAAAAAGAATATCTCTGAGCGATAAAGTAAGAACATCTTCCCACGCAGCAGGTAAAGGCGGCTCTCAGATATGGCTTGAAGAAGGGGAGGAAATGACAGTTGATGAACTGCTCAAAGCGGTTGCCATCGGCAGTGCCAACGATGCTTGCTGTGCTTTGGGAGAATACATTGCAGGAAGTGAAAGTGCTTTTATCCAGCTTATGAACAACAGAGCGAAAGAGCTTGGTATGAATGACACAACCTTTGTAAATTCCAGCGGACTTGACGATACTGACACAAACTATACCTCAGCCCACGACATTGCAGTTATGTCAAGGGAATTGATGAAATATAAAGATATAATAACAAAATATACTACCGTGTGGATGGATAGCTTAAGAAACGGTAAAACTGAACTTGTAAATACTAACAAACTTGTAAGGTTTTACAGTGGTACAACAGGTCTTAAAACAGGCACAACTTCCAAAGCGGGATGTTGCCTGAGTGCAACTGCTGAACGTGACGGTCTGCACCTTGTGGCAGTTGTAATGGGAAGCGGAAACAGCACAGACCGTTTTGAAACTGCAAAAGCAATGCTTGATTGGGGTTTTGCAAATTATGAATCAGTCACACCCCATATTGATAAAAAGCTGATAACAGATGTAATGGTTGAAAAAGGCGAGAAAGATTCCGTTACTCCCGTAATCCCTGAAATTGAGCCTATTCTTGTAAAAAAGGGCAGGGTGAAAGATATAAAGCAGACAATCACCCTCAGCCTTAAAGTGGAAGCACCTGTTGAAAAAGGTCAGACTCTGGGAACAATTGAATTTTCTCTTGACGGACAAAAACAAGCAGAGTATAATCTGTTATCATCAGAAAATGTTGAGCCTTTGAAACTGTCTCTTGTATTTAAAAGGCTTCTTATGCTACTGATATAATAAAATTTTTGTGAAAAATCTCAAAAATATATTGCAATTTTATAGCTTTTATTGTACAATTGAAATGTAAAAACTAAGGAGAGAAGCAAATGAACTTAAAATTTAACAGCAAATATGCCGAAAGTTTTATCGAAAAAGAAAAACTTGAAGCAATTGGTGAGGAAATAAAATCAGCTCACGAAGCTTTGCACAACGCAACAGGCAAAGGCAACGATTTCCTCGGCTGGGTGGATTTACCCGTAAACTACGATAAAGCTGAATTTGAAGAAATCAAAAAATCAGCAGAAAAAATCAAAAAAGATTCCGATGTTCTTGTTGTTATCGGCATCGGTGGTTCTTATTTAGGTGCAAGGGCAGCAATTGAATTCTGCAAGAGTGCAAACTACAACCTTCTGGCAAAAGATACACCTCAGATTCTTTTCTCAGGTAATTCAATCAGCCCCACATCACTTAACGAAATTATCGCTCTTTGCGAAGGCAAGGATTTTTCAGTCAACGTAATTTCAAAATCAGGCACAACAACTGAGCCTGCAATTGCTTTCCGTGTTTTCAAGAAAATGCTTGAAGATAAATACGGCAAAGAAGAAGCAAAAGGCAGAATTTACGTTACAACAGATAAAGAAAAAGGCACACTCAAAGGTCTTGCAGACAGAGAAGGTTACAAAACTTTCGTTATTCCCGATGATGTAGGCGGAAGATACTCAGTTCTCACAGCAGTTGGTCTTCTTCCCATTGCAGCAGCTGGAATTGACATTGACCTTCTTATGAAAGGTGCTCAGGACGCACGTGAAGCTTTCATGGTAGCTGATATTGAAAACAACGCTTGTTACAGATATGCAGCAATCAGAAATCTTCTTTACAGACAGGGCAAAAAAGTTGAAATGTATGTAAGCTATGAACCCTCATTCGCAATGATGAATGAATGGCTCAAACAGCTTTACGGTGAAAGCGAAGGCAAAGAAAACAAAGGTATTTTCCCTTCATCTGCAATTTTCTCAACTGACCTTCATTCAATGGGTCAGTATATTCAGGAAGGTGAAAGACAGCTTATGGAAACTGTTATCACCTTTGAGAAACCTCAGCAGGAATATATAATCGGCACAGACCCGGAAAACCTTGATGGTCTTAACTTCTTGGCTGATAAGGAAATGTCTTTCGTTAACAGAAAAGCATTTGAAGGAACATTGCTTGCACACACAGACGGTAATGTTCCCAACAACATCATTTCTCTTGAAGAAATGAATGAATATGCTTTAGGTGAACTTATTTATTTCTTTGAAAAAGCTTGTGCAATCAGCGGTTATGTTTTAGGTGTTAATCCCTTTGACCAGCCCGGTGTTGAAAGCTACAAGAAAAATATGTTCGCACTTCTGGGTAAACCCGGATATGAGGAAATGAAAAAAGAGCTTGAAGAAAGGCTCGGCAAATAAGTAAAAAGGGTTCCGTTAAGGAATCTTTACATAAAGTTAAAAGGAGTTGTTTTTTATGGTAACATTGATAATCGGACACAAAGGATCAGGCAAAACAAAAAAATTGATTCAGGCTGTCAACGATGCTATCGAGAAATCAGATGGTAATGTAGTTTGCGTAGAACAGGGCACACAGTTAAGAACAGAAGTTAACTATCGTGCACGTCTTGTTTCAGCAAATGAATATTCAATAAAAGGCTATGAAGCTTTCTACGGATTCCTTAGCGGTATCTGCGCAGGTGACCACGATATCACAGACATTCTTGTTGATGCAACACTTCGTATCGGCAGCCGTGATTATGCAGAGCTTGCTTGCTTCTTAAAGAAAGTTGAAGAATTATCAGCTCTTACAAACAATAACTTTGTTTTCACAGTTTCAGCTGATAAAGAAGAGCTTCCCGCAGAGATTTTTGACATTTGCAAAGAAGCATAATTGTTGATATTTTAAACATAATGCCCACTGTATGTGATGTACGGTGGGCATTTTTGGAAGATATTGAAAAAGTTGAAAAACTGCTTGACAAAAAGTGACTTCAAGTATATAATATTCTGTGCGTGTGACCATAATAAGGTTATATGTAACTGAGGTGAATTATGTTTATTGAGCTTGAGCCTATTTTCAATAATATAGGCGAGAAAAAGACGTTCCAATTTAACATTGACCTTTCCAATGAAGAATTTGACGGCATTTTTCCATTCAAAGCACCCGTTATGGTAGAGGGTGTTGTTAAAAATGCTTCAGGTATCGTAACTCTGGAAACAAATGTTAAAATGCACTACCAAGGTTTTTGTGACCGTTGTGCAGAAAAAATCGAAAAAGATTTTTCTTACGATTTTGAACATACTCTTGTTTTGTCGCTCAATAACGAGGAAAATGACGACTTGATGCTTGTAGAGGACCTTCATTTTGAACTTGACCCTCTCGTGATTGAGGATATTTTTCTTTCGCTACCAACGAAAATTCTCTGCAGTGACGATTGCGCCGGTCTTTGTCCCGATTGTGGCAAAAACTTAAACACAGGCGCCTGCAATTGCAAAAAGGAAATTGACCCCAGGTTGGCAATTCTCCAGCAGTTGTTAGAAGATAATGAATAAATAATTTATTGAATTTTTATAAGGAGGAACTTTAAAATGGCAGTACCGAAGAGAAGAGTTTCAAAAGCAAGAAGAGATAAAAGACGTTCAAGCGTATGGAAGATGAAGGCTCCCGAGCTTGTAAAGTGTCCTTCATGCGGTGAATACACAAGACCTCACAGAGTTTGCACAGCTTGCGGCAAATATAAGGGCGTTGAGGTTGTTAAAGTTGAGGACTAATCCTCTTATAAGCTGAACTTTTGGGTAGAGAGGAAAAATCTCTACCCTTTTGTTTTTTCAGAAAGGAGGGTATCTTTTGTCAGCAGAAATTATTGATGTTGTAAAAAAATCACCTTGTTCAAGAAAAAGAATAAAAAAAGGCTGGGTTCTTGAAAAAATCAATGCTCACGAAATAAACGATATCCTCGATTATAATTTCTATGCAAACGAGTTTGAAGTAACGCTTGAACTTAAAAAGCCTAACGGAAAAACAGTTAAAAAGAAAATCAGAAAAGATGAAAATGAAGATTTAGGTCTTGTTTTCAACACATATCTTATGGATAAGCAGAAAACCTGCAAAAACAAGTGTGTTTTCTGTTTCATTGACCAGCTCCCCCAAGGTATGCGTGAAAGTTTATATTTCAAAGATGACGATTCAAGAATGTCTTTCCTTTTCGGAAATTATATCACCTTAACCAACTTGACAGACCGTGATGTTCAGCGTATGATTGAAATGCACATCAACCCTGTGAACATTTCCGTGCATACAATGAATCCCGAACTGCGTGTTGAAATGATGAAAAATCCCAAAGCAGGGGAAGTGCTGAAATATATTGATGTTCTGGCATCCCACGGTACACATCTTAACACTCAGCTTGTGTTGTGTCCCGGTATAAACGATGGGAAAGAACTTGAATTCAGCATTGAGAAATTAGCTTCTCTCTATCCTGCTGTGCAGTCAATTGCTGCAGTACCCGTAGGGCTTACAAAATTCCGTGAGAATCTGCCGAAGCTTTCAGAATATACACCTGAAAGTGCAAAAGAAGTTGTTGAAACAATTGAAAAATATTCAAAACGTTTCAAAGAAGAATTGGGTACACACCTTGTTTATGCTTCTGATGAATTTTACCTTAAAGCAGGTCTTCCTTTACCGCAGAATGAAGATTATGAGGATTATCCGCAGATTGAAAACGGTGTTGGTATGTGGACTGACCTTGAATATACTTTCACTCAGGCTATGCAGGATGATGAAGGGGAAGTAAGCGATGAGAAAAAGCTTATAGCAACAGGCTCTCTGGCTTTCCCTCTGATGAAAAAGCTTTCCCGTATGTTTTATGAAAAATACAAAAAAGAAATAGAAGTTGTTGAAATTAAAAATGACTTTTTCGGCCACACAATAACCGTAAGTGGTCTTATTACAGGTAAAGATTTAATTTCACAGTTAAAAGATAAATATGAATTTTCTCAGCTTTTAATATCTTCAACAATGCTCAGAAGTGAGGGGGATATGTTTTTAGACAGCATCACCCTTGAAGAAGCTGAAAAAGAACTTGATTGCAGAATAATTCCCGTTAGTTCAGATGGTTATGAATTGCTGGAAAAAATGAAAGGAGAATGAAAATGTCAAGACCTATTGTAGCCATTGTAGGACGTCCCAATGTTGGTAAATCAACACTTTTCAACAAGCTTATCGGTCAGCGTCTTTCAATTGTTGATGACACTCCCGGCGTTACAAGGGACAGAATATATGGCGATTGCGAATGGCAAAGACATAATTTTCTTTTGATAGATACAGGCGGTATTGAGCCTGCTTCAGACGATATTATTCTTGTTCAGATGAAACGTCAGGCACAGCTTGCAATTGACAGCGCTGATGTTATCATCCTGGTAACTGATGTTAAAACAGGTGTTGTTGCAACAGATGAAGAAGTTGCTGCAATGCTGAGAAAATCAGGCAAACCCATTGTCCTTTGTGTAAACAAATGTGACGGTATCGGTGATATGCCTGCTGAATTTTACGAATTCTATAACCTTGCTCTTGATGAGCCTATTGCAGTTTCTTCAGTACACGGTCACGGTACAGGTGATTTGCTTGAAGAAGTCTGCAAATATTTCCCCGAACCTGAAGAAGAGGAAGAATTGGGCGGTGAACACATCAAAGTTGCTGTTATCGGCAAACCCAATGTGGGCAAATCTTCACTCATCAATGCAATTTCAGGTGAAGAAAGAGCAATTGTTTCAAATATTGCAGGCACAACACGTGATGCAACAGACACAATTGTGGAAAATGCACACGGTAAATTTGTATTTATCGACACAGCAGGCTTAAGAAGAAAAAGCCGTGTTGATGATGCTATTGAAAAATACAGTGTTATCCGTGCCAAAATGGCTGTTGAAAGAGCAACTGTATGCGTTATTATGATTGATGCAACAGAAGGCTTTACAGAGCAGGATTCAAAGGTTGCAGGTATTGCCCACGAAATGGGTAAAGCTTGCATTGTTGCAGTAAATAAATGGGATGCTGTTGAAAAAGACGGTAAAACAATGGATGCTTACAGAAAAAAACTTATGAATGATTTTTCTTTTATGTCCTATGCGCCCATAATTTTCATTTCTGCAAAAACAGGTCAGCGTCTTGACAGACTTTATGACCTTATCAGGTTTGTTGATGAGCAGAATGCAATGAGAATTTCCACAGGTAAGCTCAACGATGTTCTTGCTGCTGCAACTGCAAGGGTTCAGCCACCAACAGATAAAGGCAGAAGACTTAAAATTTATTATATGACTCAGGCATCAACAAGACCGCCAACGTTTGTCTGCTTTGTTAACCGTAAAGATTTGTTCCATTACAGTTATCAGAGATACCTTGACAACCAGATCAGAGAAATTTTCGGTCTTGAAGGCACACCCACAAATTATGTAATCAGAGAACGTGATAAAGACGACACTTAATGTTTGTTAGTGGAGGTGTAACCTTATGGCAAATAACATTTTCAAGGCAACTGACGTAAGAGAAAGATTGCGTTTTATTGAATATGCTGCATTTTCTGTTGATAAAGTAGGGCAGAATTTAAAATCAGCTCTGTCAGGAGTTTTCGGTGGACTTGTGGTTTCAACTTATCTTGGGTTGAGCGACGAAGCTTATCTTACTTACACGTCCATTGCTTTCATCTTAAGCTTCTGGGATATTTTCAATGATGTTATTGTAGGTAACGTTATTGACAGATTAAGAATCAGCCATTCCCTTCTGGGAAGGTTCAAGCCCATTCTTCTGTGGCTTTTGATTCCCACAGCTTTCCTCGGCATTGCAGGGGCATTTCCCATTAAGGATTTCTTCCCTCAGACAGGGGATACCTTCAAAGTCGTTTATCTGGTAATACTTTACCTTGTGAACGATATGGTGGGAACTTTCTACAATGCTGCAATGACTGCTCTTACTGCAAGGCAGACAGCTGACAATGCAGAAAGAGGATATCTTTCAGGTATCGGCGGAATTTTAGGCTCTGTAATCGGCGGAAGCGGTACATATGTTGCTGCTATCGTTGCTGCAGTTCTTCCAAATCTTACAGAAGCTCAGAGATATTTCTACGGAATGGTGTTCTTCAGCATCATTTCAATTCCTCTTACAGTGTTTAATATTATTGTAACTAAAGAGAGAATTGTAGAACCTCCTCAGCAGAAAGTTCCACGTCTGAGAGATGTTTATTCTCAGGTTATAAAAAACAGACCTCTTGTGCTCATTACAATTGCAGATGTTCTCTCATCAGGTATGTCAATTGGTTATGGTTTCCTTATTTATGTTTTCAGAGCTTGTTTTTCTGATGTAACGCTTCAGCTTTCCCTTTTTGGTTTTCAGATAGGCGATAAGCTCCAGGGATATGAAGCTATTATGGCAGCTTGTTCTGCTGCAACGGTTATTCCCACAGGTGCATCACTTTTGTTAGCACCTATTATCAGAAAATGGATTCCTGATAAACCACTTTTTATTTTCACAAAATTCTGGACATTTTTCTGCTACACGGGAATGTTTATAACAACTTTCCCCATTACAAAATATGACCCCACATCTCTTTTCTTGAGAATTACTTTCTGGTATGCACTGCACGGTCTGACAACAGGTCTTTATTCTGTTGTTCCCAATATGCTCCAGCTTACAGCTTATGACTATGGCGAATATAAATTCGGTCACCGTAATGAAGCAACGGTAAGTGCGTTAAAATCAACCCTTTCAAAAATCGTAGGATCTTTGGGTAACTATGCTTCTTCCTGGTGTCTTGTTCTCATTGGCTATGTGCAGAACGGGGCAGAAGTGGCAAACATTACTTCAGACACAAAACAATGGCTTGTAGCATTGTTTGCCGTGTTCCCTGCAGTATCTTCTCTTTTGGCTATTGCACCGATGCTTTTCTATAAGCTTGGAGGTAAACAGCAGAAAGCAATGGTTGAAGAACTTAATAAACGCAGGCAGAAAACACTTAATGAAATAAACAGTAAAGAAGAAGTAACAAAATAAGTTGAAGGTGAAAAAACTTGGAAAAAAGAAATGATGTAAGAAACGTGGCTATCATTGCCCACGTTGACCACGGTAAAACAACACTTGTTGATGAAATGCTCAAGCAGAGTGGTATTTTCCGTTCAAACGAGCAGGTTCAGGACAGAGTTATGGACTCCAACGACCTTGAACGTGAAAGAGGTATCACAATTCTTTCAAAGAACACATCAATTCATTATAAAGACACAAAAATCAACATCGTTGATACTCCCGGTCATGCTGATTTCGGTGGCGAAGTTGAACGTATTTTAATGATGGTTGACGGTGTGCTTCTGCTTGTAGATGCTTTTGAAGGATGTATGCCACAGACAAGATTTGTTCTTAAAAAAGCTTTGGGACTTGAAAAGAAAGTTGTGGTTGTTGTTAACAAAATCGACCGTCCCGGTGCACGTCCCGAAGAAGTTATTGATGAAGTGCTTGATTTGTTTATTGAGCTTGGTGCAAATGAAGACCAGCTTGAATTCCCCGTTGTTTATGCTTCTGCAAGAGAGGGCTATTCTTCCCTTGACAGTTCTGTAAGGGAAGGGGATATGCGACCTCTCCTTGATTCAATTCTTGAAAACATTGAATGTCCCGAAGGCGATTTGAACGGACCTACACAGGTACTTTTCTCAAGCCTTGACTATGATGATTATATCGGCAGAATCGGTATCGGACGTGTTGAAAGAGGTACAATCAAAAAAGGCGGAAGCTTTGTTCTCTGCAAATCTGACGGTACAACACAGAACGTTAAAATTACAAGACTTAGTCAGTTTGAAGGTCTTAAAAGAGTTGAAGTTGAAACAGCTTCAATGGGCGACCTGATTTGTGTTTCAGGTATTGAGGGACTTAACATCGGTGAAACAATCTGTGCACCCGATTGCGTTGAACCGTTACCATTCATCAAAATTGATGAGCCTACAATTTCAATGAACTTCATTGTAAATGACAGCCCCTTTGCAGGCAAGGAAGGTAAATTCGTAACTTCACGTAACTTGCGTGACAGACTTTATAAAGAAGTTGAAACAAACGTAAGTATGCGTGTTGAAGATACAGAAACAACAGACACTTTCAAAGTTTCAGGCAGAGGCGAGCTTCACCTTTCAATCCTTATTGAAACAATGCGACGTGAAGGCTATGAATTCCAGGTTTCACGTCCCAAGGTTATTATGAAAGAAGAAAACGGTGTTATGATGGAACCTGTTGAACTTCTTATTGTTGAAGTGCCTGAAAACTATGTTGGCGCAGTTATTGAAAAATTAGGTTCACGTAAAGGTGAACTTGAAAATATGGGAACAAGAGATGGTGGAATGAGCCACCTTGAATTCAGAATTCCCTCACGTGGTCTTATCGGCTACCGTTCAGAATTTATGACAGATACAAACGGTAACGGTATCATGAACCAGCTCTTTGACGGTTATGTGCCCTATGCAGGCGATATCAGAATGCGTGAAAGAGGTTCAATTGTTGTTCACGAAACAGGTGAAACAACAGGTTACGGTCTTTTCAACACTCAGGAAAGAGGCAGACTTTTTGTCGGCCCCGGTGTTGATGTATATGAAGGTATGATTGTTGGCGAATGTGCAAAGGATGAAGATATCGTTTGTAACGTATGTAAGAAAAAACAGATGACCAACACACGTGCCTCAGGTTCAGACGATGCTTTAAGACTTGTTCCTCATTCTGTTCTCAGCCTTGAACAGTCAATGGAATTCATCAGCGATGATGAACTTTTGGAAATAACTCCCAAATCATTAAGACTCAGAAAAAGAATACTTTCCAAAGAGTTGAGAATGAAGAAAAAATTCGGAGGAAAATAATGCACCAATTTGAGTTTGTAATATTTGATTTTGACGGCACTGTGGCAGATACACGCAGAGGTGTTTTTGACAGCATTACTTATGCACTGACCTCTTACGGCTACGAAGTGCCTGACGAAAACATTCTAAACTCGTTTTTAGGTCCGCCGCTTTTCGAATCTTTTCAGAAAACCACAGGCTGCAGTGACGAAATGGCAGAAAAACTTACTGCAAAATACCGGGAACTTTATACTGATAATGCAATGTACAGACTGCATCTTTTTGACGGCATTGAAGAAATGCTGAAAGAGATGAAGAAAAACGGTATAAAAACAGCAATAGCATCTTCAAAGCCTGAAAAGTTTTTCAGTAAACTGCTTGAATATCTCGGTATAACAAAATATTTTGATGTGGTGTGCGGTGCATCACTCGGTGATACACACAACACCAAACAACAGATTATTGCACGTGCAATGGAAATGCTGGGTGCCGAAAGAGATAAAACACTTATGGTCGGTGACAGAGTTTTTGATATTGACGGTGCAAAAGAAAATAAAATCAAATCAGCAGGTGTGGTTTTCGGCTTTGATTACAGAAAAGAGCTTGAAAACGCAGGTGCGGATTTTATTGTAACAACCACCAAGCAACTTTTAGAGGAGGTATTATTATGCCGGTAACTAATACGAAGCTTAACAGCGAAAGTCACAAAAACGTCAGAACAAGTGAATTTGTCCTCTATCTGCTCGGTGTATTCTTTTACACAACCATGACAGGTATGGTCGGCGGTAACAGAAACGCATACCTTGTCAATGTTTTAAGATTACCCGAATCACAGACATCACTTTTTAATTTGTTAACGGCTGTTATTCCGTTTGTACTTAATTTCTTTATTGTAATGTACATTGACGGCAGAAGGATGGGTAAAGGCGGAAAATTCAGACCTATAGCAATGCTTGTGGCAGTTCCGATGGCAATTGTTATGATGTTGTCTTTCTGGGCACCTAAAGGGCTTTCGGGAACAATTCTTATGATTTACGTTGTAACTCTTGCTGTGCTCTGGGCAGTTTTCTGTACGTTCGGCAATTCAATCAATATGATTGCAAATGTTATGACACCTAATCTCAAGGAACGTGACCAGGTTCTTTCTTTCAGAAGTATTTCATCGGCAATCGGTAACTCTGCACCTGTTGTTATTGTGCTGGTTGTAGGTCTTATCTGGAATAAGGATAATCCTGAACTTATTGAAGCTGTTACAGGCACAAGTATCCGCAGTGTTGAAGGTCTTCAATACATAATTTCTGCAGCTCTTTGCAGCGTAGTAGGCGTTATTACTGTTCTTCTTGGTATGAAAGTTGTCCGCGAAAGAACTGTTTACACTGCAGAAAAGAAAAATCCCCTCGAAGGTTTTGTTGATATTGTTAAAAACAAATATGCATGGACAATTATTATTTCTGAGTTTTTAAAGAGCTTCAGAGGTATTTCAACATTTATGGAAGCATTTATTGCAGCAGCTGTTCTTGGTGATATTTCAAAGAAAATTCTTTTCGTGCTTCCTGTTGGTATCGGCACAGCGGTCGGTATGCTTGTTGTTAACTTCCTGCTTAAAAAGTTTGATGCAAGGCAGCTTTACATTGCAAGTGGTATATATTCACTTTGTGCAAACTGTCTTGCTTTCGGTGTAGGATATGCTTATTTCAAAACAGGCACTACAATTTTGCAGATTGTGTTTATTGTATTTCTGTTCCTCATCGGTATCCAGTTTGGTGCGTCAAATCTTCTTCCGTCAATGTTCCAGGCTGATGTTCTTGAAACAATTGAATTGAAAACAGGAAAACGTTTCGATGCATCATTCCCCTTTGTTATTGGTGTAGGCACACTTATAAGCGGTACAATTGCAAGTGTTCTTGCTCCCCTTATCCTTTACGGTGAAGGTTCAATCATTGGTTATATTCAGCCCACAGACCTTGTTCCCAATCCGGTGCAGAGCTTTGATACAAAGGTTACACTTTTGTTCTTCTACACAATCGTTCACGGTATTATGATGTTCCTTGCAGGCGTACCGTTCTTCTTCTATAAGCTTACAGGTATAAATAAAGAAATTATCCATCAGAAGGTTCTGGAAATCAGAGCACAGATGGAAGAAAAATAAAATCAATAACGTAACAAAACTCCCTTTAAGTTATACGCTTAAAGGGAGTTTTTGTTTGAAAGCTGAATTATGATTTACCACCACACCGACCTTGCCATTTTGCGGTCATCCTTGAGCAAATCCTCGCCGAGATTCTTCGCTGACGCTCAAGAATGACCACGGCGAGGATGTAGCGAAGGATCTCAAAATGGCAAACAACAAACTGAAACACCACCGGGATTCTTCGCTTTGCTCGAGAATGACACGGTGGTGTTTTTTGACACATTCGGAAATGTTACAACTGAATTATGATTTACTTGTTTTTCTTATTTTGAGCACTGCAACTGCAACAAGAACTGCAACAAGTTCAACAGCTATATCCCACCAATCAAAAGTGCCTGTGAGAGTACCTGATTTCTGCATCAGTTCAAGGGCTGTGCCGACAATAACCGTTATAACAGGTGAAATAATAATCCTCTTTGAAAATGGTTCAAGAACAAGATATAAAGTGAACACAAAAGCATACGACCAGAGAAAATCGCAGAACCAGTTCACAATAAACGTACCTATAAAAGTTTTTGGTACATAGTTAAAACTTAAGCCTAAAAAATCATTGATATAAGTTGTGTCCTTCATAAACACATATATCCCGAGTCCCGCCAACAGGGGAATTATTATGTTAAGAATTAAAAATATATTTTTCTTCAGTTTCATATCAATTCACTTCCGCTATGTGTGGTCTGTGGTCAGAAGCGACAACAGAGGGGATGTCTGCATTCAGTATTTCAACATCACTTGACACGAAAATATAATCAATTTTTATTTCAGGCTTGTCTGACGGGAAAGACAAAAGAGGTGAGGAAAAACAAACTGCAGTGTCTTTCATTCTTTCTCTTATAGGTTTGAGAATTTCATTTTCAGGTGTTATGTTGAAATCACCCATAAGTATGCACTTTTCATCTTTAAGATTTGCAAGAACTGTTTCAACTGCATTTTTCTGCTCATCTTCGTTAAGACCGAAGTGAGTTACAAGAACTGTATATCCGTTCTCAAGTTCTGTTTTAAGCAGACATCGTGTTTCATAGCTTTCTTTACCTGTTTTTATTTCAGGGTCGGGAATTATAATTGTTTCAGCATTCACAATGGGTATTCTTGATAAAATACCATTTCCGTAAGGATTTCTTTTACCGCCCACATCAATTGCTTTTGCAAAATAATAATTTTCAAGACCTGTCAGCAAAGACAGTTTTTTCGTCTGGGCTGTGTAACCTAATCTTATTCCTTTATCACGCATTTCGTTAAGCCCTACAACATCTGCCTGACAGTTTTTTATTGTTTCTGCCATAATTTCAAAGTCTATTCTCCGCTTTTTAAAATTAAGGCAATGCTGTGTGTTGAAAGACATAATTTTCATAAATCAGACCTTATTTCATAAATTGTTTAACAAGACGTTTTGCAATTTCAATAATGAGCACTACAACCACTGTTATAACAAGCGCAAGCACAACAGGCGTTACCATTTCATAATTTATTGCACCTATGCGCATTGCTTCTTTTGTGATATCAAACACAGCAATAAAAGAGCCAAGAGTAGTCCATTTGAAAAGACTGCTTACAAGACCTAAACCATTATAAAGAATGTTTTTACCTCTTGAAAATGACGGTACATATCTTGCAGGCATATAGCCGATAAAACAAATTGAAAGCGCCATTGCCAAAAAAACTGACGAAAAAACTGACGAAGGAATAGTCACGCCTATTTTCGAAAACATGGGCATACCCAAATAATAAACAAGAAGAACAACTAAACCCGGAAAAAGGCTTTCTGTGGGCAAACTTAACCAGTTTATAACATTGCTTGCCTTTTTGTTTATTCCTGCAATCAATGTAAAAATTGTTCCCACTATAAAAGGTAACACCGCTGACATTGCAGTGGTCAGAATATTCTGCCACAGACCTTGAAATAACATACCAATTGTTGAACTTTCCATACCTACCACTCCTTTTGGCATATTATAACAATAAATTATGTTAATATCAATAAAATTTATATATTTTATTGACTTTTTTTGTGAAATTTATTATCCTAAAAGTATAAAGTATCGGCTCACTTGTGTAAAGGGAGCCTGTACAAATAAAAATTTTAAATTAAAAGGAGCGTTTTTTTTATGGACTTCAATGTAATGTTAAGAGATTTTATTTCATCAATTGATTTTTTTCTCTATGATGTTGTGGTATGGCTGAGCCAGTTTTTCTCAGGCTTAATATTTTAAAGGGGAGTTGAGGACATGAAAAAAACAACAAGAAAAATTATCGCTGTTGTTCTTTGTTTATCTTTGCTTTCCACATTCTGTTGGATGGTTTCAGCAACGGATAAAGAGGAACTTGACTACACAATAACAAGCCCCTACGACAATGTTGACTGGGACACTTTCAAGCAATACAAAGCATCTTTACATTCCCACACAGATGCAAGTGATGGTGGACAGTCAATTGAAGAAAGCGTTAAAAGCCACTATGACCTTGGTTTCCAGATTCTTGCAATAACTGACCATGCGGTTTTAGGCAAACAATGGAACGAAGTGCCTGATATGGTACCGCTTTACCGTCTTTTCAAGTTTGAAAGAACAGGTATGCGTGACCCGATTGTTTTGACTGATGAGGAAAGAGAGCAGATTATAAACGGTACTTACGAAAGTGCTGAAAGAAAAGCTCTTGAAGAACAGTTAGGTTATGAGCTTGGCGGAATGATGGAAGTTACAGGCGGTTGTGAAGCAAACGGTGCAACACCAATCAACGATTGCCATATCAACACTTTCAACACAGAATTCGGCAGAGCAAGAATGGGCATTTACGGTGATTTTGAAACAGTTGTTGAAGCCTGCGAAGCCGATGGCGGATACTGTTTCCTTGACCATGCCGGCGAATATGTTGGCAGATGGAAAGAAGATGAATGGCGTGCTTATGAGCCTTTCTATGCAAACAAATTTGCAAACATCTTCCTTAAAAACGAATCCTGCGTAGCTTTTGACGTCAACAGCACAAGATATGATTCCGTTATCTGGGACCAGATTTTACAGCTTACAATCCCCAAGGGCAGAAATGTTCCCGGCATTGCTTTTTCTGATTCACACCAGAAAGGCGAAGATAACGACTGGGCTTTCACAATGATGCTCATGCCTGAACTTACAATGGAAGCTTATGAAACTTCAATAAGAAGCGGTGCATATTTTTCAGTAGGCAGAGTTGACACATTATACCTTGGTGACGATTTCAACGGAACAGGCAACCTTCCTCCTGCTGTTAAGAGAGTTACGGTTGACCAGGAAGAAAATACAATTTCTTTTGAAGGCAGTGAATTTGACAACGTTCAGTGGATTTCAAACGGTAAAATTATCGCAGAGGGCAAAGGTCTTACAACACTTGACCTGAACGATTATGAAGACGAAATCGGTTGTTATGTACGTTTCCAGATTACAGGCCCCGGCGGTATTCTCTATTCTCAGCCATTCGTAACTATGGCAGAGGGCGTTGAATACACTTCAACTGTTTATCAGACTTTTGATACATCAGTGATTTTCCGTGCATTGGCAGATATTTTCGATGCAACAATCGGCAGAACTTTCATTGCAATAATCCTTAAAAGATTGCTCTGGAACTACATCTGGTAAGGAGGTTTTATTATGAAAAAGTCTTTGAAAAAATTGCTTTCAGTTTCCTTTGTAGGTGTTCTTGCAACAGCTTTTTTCACACTTTCAGCTTCAGCAGCTGAAGCTGATTGGGGAGAAATTCTCCACTTCCTTTATTACAAAGATGCTCCCTGGTTTTTAGACCTGCTTGATAAGGTTTATGTGGTTTTTTGGGATGTACTCATCGGAATAATCAATCTGTTTATGTAAGTAAATTATAATTTATCGTTGACTTTTGTCGGATTGTGGTGTAAAATTTTTTTAAGGAAATAAAAGGAGAGAGAAGTATGAAAAAATTATTATCAGTTTTATTGGCAATCGTGTCAGTGTTTACATTTGTTTTCTTTGCAGTTGGTAGCGGAGATGACGAAGCTTCCATTGATGAACAATTCGAAATTGAGCAAGGCGGAGAGTATTATGAAGAAGGGGAAGTAGAAGGTCCGGATCAATATATATATACTGGTGAAAGTGCTTATGCCGATGGCGTATTAGTAGCTTTCGACGATTTCGATTACTACGAATATTACAGCGAATATTTCCCCCCTGAATACGGAAATGAAATTGTATATTTCGATGTTACACTTCAGAACGATAACAGCTATGATATTACAATAACAAACTATGAGTTTACTTGTTATTATGATGGTTATGTGGCAAATGAATATTATTATGCAGATGACGGTTTGTCATCAGTTGTGCTTTCACCAGGACAGGTAGAAACAGTAAGAGTTTACTATGAAATATCTGAAGCAACAGAAGACATAGAACTTGTTTTTGATGAAGATAAGTATACAAGCGGCTCAGTAACTTTAATTTTTTAATAAGTAACAACAAACACCTTCCCTGTGCAAGGGAAGGTGTTTTGTTATTGAGAAAAAGCAGGTGTAGTCAGGCTTTATATAAATCAATCTCCATCTGTCTTTTGTGCTTTTGACTAAGGGGATTTTTTTCTTATCGTCCATACCGATGGAGGCACAACGTGCCGACCATTCATCAGTTGAAACGTTAGGCACAGGTTCCGTATTAATACAGTACCTGAAATTGTCAAAAAGGAAAATAGCAAACTATAACACAATCAATTTTTTATCTGCTGTTGTAATGTTTATGAAACCGTCATCAGCTATAACACCAAAGTCTTCGATTCTTACACCGAATTCATCAGGCAGATAAATTCCGGGCTCAACTGTTACCACATTTCCTGTTTGCAGAACAGCTTTTGATTTTGGTGCAAGGTTTGGTGCTTCGTGGATTTCTATGCCAACACCGTGGCCTGTTGCATGGCCGAAAAATTCTCCGTAGCCTGCATTTTTTATAACATCTCTTGCAGTTTTATCTGCATCTGAACATTTTACTCCTGCTTTCAGAATTTCGAGTGTTTTTGTCTGCGCAGTAAGAACTGTGTTATAAACTTCTTCCTGTTTTGAAGAAACAGAGCCCACAGCAACAGTTCTTGTCATATCGCTTCTGTAAGAAGAAAAAACTGCACCGAAATCCATTGTTACAAAATCACCGTTTTCTACCTTATAATCTGTAGGCACTCCGTGAGGTTTTGATGTGTTTTTGCCTGCAACTGCAATTGTTTCAAAAGCGAAACCTTCTGAACCGTTAATGCGCATTATATTTTCAAGCTTTGCAGCAATTTCAATTTCTCTCACACCTGGTTTTATAAATGAAAGTATTTCTGAAAATGCTTTTTCTGCAATAAGCTGGGCGTTTCTGATTTTTTCAACTTCTTCATCTGTTTTCACCTGTCGCAGAAGTGAAATTCTGTTATCAAGCTGTCCGTCAGCACAAATCTTTTTAAGTTTAAGATTCTTTTCGAGAAAGTTGAGTTTTGCAACAGATGTTTTTTCAGCCTCAATGTGAACTTTTGTATATCCGTGTTGTGTGATGAAATCAGCCACATCTTCTTTGAAATCTCTGAAAAGTTTTACAGGACAATCTTTTATTGTTTTACTTGCGGCTTCTATATATCTGGAATCGGTAAAAAAAGCCGAACCGTTTTTTCCTGAAACAAGATATCCGTCAGAGGAGGGGAAACCTGTTAAATAATTTCTGTTTTCACAGCTTGAAACAAGAATACATTCATGGTTTTTAAGTTCTTCAATTAATCTGTTCATAATGTTACTCCCAAAGAAAAAAGGACAAGTGTGTTCACTTGTCCTTTTTGATGATTATTTGAATTTACGCTTACGAGCAGCTTCTGATTTCTTCTTTCTTTTTACAGAAGGTTTTTCATAGTGCTCTCTTTTACGAACTTCCTGAATAACACCGTCTCTTGAAGTCTGTCTCTTAAATCTTCTGAGTGACTTATCCAATAATTCGTTTTCTTTAACTTTTACCTGACTCATTCTATTCCCTCCCCTCCGCTGTTTGCAGGGGCAAATTTAGTATTAACTCTGACCATTATACAACATTAACTCCGCATTGTCAACCAAAAAAACAGTTATATTTGTTAAATTTTTATTACTAAAAGCAGTGGCTTAATAAATATTAATTATATTTCAATTATATTTTAAAGTATTTTTCTTTTTTGGAATAAAAAAGAAAATGTTTTGTTTTATAATATTAAGGTTAGGAAGTGAGTTTTTATGGGCATGAGGAATAACAAAGAAAAAACATCCAAAACTAATAATAACCTGTCCGAAAATAAGTGGGAGGAAGAACAAAGCGAGCTTGATTTAATGCTTGATGATGCTTTCTCTTTCATGAAAGAACGTGAGCAGAGAGAATCTGAAATTGACTCAGCTGTTTTTGAGCAGGAAGGTTATGAAAAAACTGCCGACGAGCAACCTCCGGTGGCAGGTAAAGTGAAGGATGAATCTTCTGAAGAAATGAAAAAAGAGAAAAAGAAAAAAACTTTATACAGCGTTCTTATTGCAGTTTTATCTGTATTGATTGTTGTTGCCATTTTAGGCATTGTTTTTTCAGGTCCATTAGGTGAATTTATAAAAAAACTCAACGGTACTTATGATGAAGGCGACCACATCAACAATTCAGGTGAAATGCTTGAGGATGAGGAAGATTTTGAAACAATGTTCTCTGTTAACGATGCTGCCTCAATGAACGATTTCCTCAAGAAATGGGCAAATAACGGTGGGGAAATTATGGACAGTAAAAATGTTATCAACATTCTCCTTATCGGTCAGGATGGTGATGGCAGCGACACAAGAAACGGTCGTGCCGATTCTATTATTATTGCTTCCGTTAACAAAACAAACAAGACAATAACTCTTGCTTCCGTTATGCGCGACAGTTACACTTATATGAACATCGGCGGAAGAGACAGATATGACAAAATCAATTCTTCATGCTATTATGGTGGTCCCAAAGCTGTTATTGACACAATTGAGGCTAACTACAAAATTGATATCGATTATTATGCAAGTGTTCACTTCGAATCTTTCAAAAGTGTTATTGATGCTCTCGGCGGTGTTGAAGTGCCCATTGAACCCGGTCTTGCAGCATATATCAACAGAACAACAAGGCAACACGTGACTTCAGGTGATGCAGTACTTCTCAACGGTGAAGAAGCTCTTGTTTATGCACGAATCAGGTATTTTTATTCTGACAGTGACGTAAGCCGAACAGCTAACCAGAGAAGAGTTATCAACGGTATTATGAAAAAGGCAAAGGGTGCTTCAGTAGGTCAGCTTATTAAAGTTATTGATGCTGTTTTACCTTATATGAAAACAAATATGCCTAAAACAACAATTATTTCTTATGGTACTCAGGCTCTTACAGAGGGTTGGATTAACTACCAGATGAATCAGGAAACTTTCCCTGTGCTTGAAGCACGTGCAACTGCAACAATCAACGGTGCTTCCTGCTGGGCAGTTGACTATCCTCTTGCAGCACAGCAGTTGCAGAAACTCCTTTACGGTAAAACAAACATTTCTCTTGACCCCAACCGTGTGAATATCCTTAAGAACTATCTTGTTTATAAACCGTCTTATAACCCGAACACGGAAACAGGCACAGGTGCAACTGAGTATATAAGCGGTGTTACTGAACTCTACACAGGTGAGTCAACAACTTTTGATCCCAATGCACCAACAGAGGAATCAACAACAAGAAATCCCTGGTTGCCCGGATGGTGGCCCGGGGAAGATGAAACAACAGCTCCTCCCGTTACAGAAAATCCCACACAAACACCTACGTCACCGCCGGCACCTACTCAGCCACCCGCAACCACACCGCCCACGCAGGCTTTACCTACAAATCCTATCAGTTAGTGTAAATAGTCAAACATTCGCTGAGTTCCCATAAGGAAGTTTTTGTTTCTCGAACAAAATTCCTTGTATTATTGCCAAAAGCCTCGCAAGGCGGTAGCCTTGCTGCATTTTTGGCTTCAATTCAAGCAATTTTGCATTTCTACGAAACTGCGAAGCACTTTAAAATGCGAAATTGTGTGTACAAGAAAAGGCGAAAAACACCGATAACGCTGTCGCGTATCGGTGTTTTTTAACGCATTATTGTGCCGCAAGTTCACATTTTAAAGAAATACTGCCTTATGGGAGCTCAGCGT
>JAZSJD010000033.1:0-6161 GCA_045534165.1 Acutalibacteraceae bacterium
TTGTTGTACCGATTTTAACATTGTAGGGTTTGGCGCTTGTCGACAAACCGTGAATTTTATGTGTTTTTACGGAACGTCGGAAACCGCCGTCCCCTACAATGCGACATTGAAAGTCGGATCGTAGCCATGTCGTTCTGTGAGCCAAGGAGTTGAGGAGCTCAGTTGTCTTCCTAAGACCGCTTGGCCTCCGACTTTTGTTGTACCGATTTTAACATTGTAGGGTTTGGCGCTTGTCGACAAACCGTGAATTTTATGTGTTTTTACGGAACGTCGGAAACCGCCGTTCCCTACAATGCAACATTAAACATAACTATAAAAATTCATCAGTCATTTTCGGCTTTTTTATTTTTCGGTTTGTAAACAAGTTCCGTGCTTTCAACTTTTTTCATAAACTCATCTATATCATAAGAAGATGATTTACCCTTATTAACATCATTTTTATAAAAATTGTTTTTTTTATAAAACCTTTCTCCTTTTTTCTCATCAGAAAAGGAGAAAGGCTTCTTCTCTTTATATAACTCTTTCTCTTTATCTATATCTTTCTCTATCTCTGTGTTACAATGTAACGCATCACCGTTACAATGTAACACATCACCGTTACAATGTAACGTTTCGGCGTTACATTTTTCATTATCACGGTGTTTTCGAACTCTTGTTGCACTATCTGACTCAGCCCCGATACAGTCTTCGAGAAAAACTATATAATATGTATTATCATCAATTTTCTTCACAACACTGAATTTAATGAGAATTTCAAGCACCTTTGTGACAAGCTCAATGTTTGCACCCAGCATCATTGCAAGCTCAGCTTCAATTGAGGGTAGCATATTGTCAAAATAAATGTAACCGTCTTTTTCAAGGGAATAGAGCATCAGCTTTTCAAAAAGTATAATCATACTGTCACCATCCTCAAAAACGGACAGATATTTAATTATTTTATTTTCAAAAAAATCTTTTTTCATTTTATACCAATAGTATTTTTTAGTGTTTGCCAAAACACCACCTCCATAAATAGAGGAAACAGAAGCAAAATTCCACCGGAAGTGGTGGAAAAAATCAGGATGTTCATAATTTTTTTACAAATTAACCTTAAATCCTATTGACAATGGGGTATGTGTGTTGTATAATAGTGAGGCTGTAAAGCTAAAAAACTTTACACCCAGATTCAGAAAGGGCTGAGGTCAATGGCAAAGAACCTGCAGGTTGCAGTTTTGCTTGATTATTATGGCGAGTTGCTCACAGAAAAACAGCGTGATTTTATTTCGCTTTATTATGAAGAAGACCTGTCGCTTTCAGAAATTGCTGAAAATGAGGGCATCACAAGGCAGGGTGTACGTGATTCAATAAAACGTGCTGAAACGCTTCTGCTTGAAATGGAAGAAAAGTTAGGCTTTGCAAAAAGGTTTGAAAGTTTTAGAGAAGGTCTTGATGAAATCAGCAGATGTGCAACAGACATCAGCCGGATCAATATTGAAACTTCACTTTCAAAAGAAATCAGCGATTTAACAGTTAAGATAAGAACTATCGTAAACGATATAAAGGAGAACGACAATGGCGTTTGAAGGACTTGCCGATAAACTTGAAGGCGCTTTTAAAAAGTTAAAAAGTAAAGGAAGTCTTACTGAATCCGACGTTAAGGAAGCGATGCGTGAAGTCCGCCTTGCACTTCTTGAAGCTGACGTAAGCTACAAAGTTGCAAAAGATTTCACAAAAACCGTAACTGAACGTGCAATCGGTGCTCAGGTTATGGAAAGTCTTACTCCCGGTCAGATGGTTATCAAAATCGTCAACGAGGAACTTACTGCTCTTATGGGCGGTACAAAGTCAAGACTTGCAATTGCAAACCATCCGCCCACGGTTGTTATGATGTGCGGTCTTCAGGGTTCAGGTAAAACAACACACAGTGCGAAAATCGCAATGATGCTTAAAAATCAGGGTCACAGACCTTTGCTTGTTGCCTGCGATATTTACCGTCCCGCTGCTATCAAACAGTTGCAGGTTGTTGGTGAGCAGGCAGGTGTTCCTGTTTTTGAAATGGGAACTGAAAACCCTGTTGTTATTGCTGAAAATGCAATCAGGCTTGCAAAAGACCAGGGCTATGACTATGTGTTCCTTGATACAGCAGGCCGTCTTCATATAGATGAAGAACTTATGCAGGAATTAAAGAGTGTCAAGAGTGCAGTTCACCCTCACGAAATTCTCCTTGTTGTTGATGCAATGACAGGTCAGGATGCTGTGAACGTTGCAACTTCATTCAACGAAGCACTTGGCATTGACGGTCTTGTTCTCACAAAGCTTGATGGTGACACAAGAGGCGGTGCTGCACTTTCAGCAAGGGCAGTAACAGGCAAACCCATTAAGTTTGTCGGTGTTGGTGAAAAGCTTGCAGACCTTGACGTGTTCCATCCTGACAGAATGGCATCACGTATCCTTGGTATGGGCGACGTGCTTTCTCTTATTGAAAAAGCCGAACAGTCAATGGACGAAAAGAAGGCTCAGGAACTTGAAGCCAAACTTCGTGAAAATAAATTCGACCTGAACGACCTTATTGAGCAGATTGAACAGGTAAGAAAAATGGGTTCAATCAAAGATACCCTCAAAATGATTCCCGGTGTGGGCAATAAGGTGGATGACCTTGAAATTGATGAACGTCAGTTCGACAGACTCAGAGCTCTTGTTGAATCAATGACTCCTGAGGAAAGAGAAAAACCCGATATCATCAACCCCTCAAGAAAACGCCGTATCGCAGCCGGCAGCGGTCAGTCAGTTGAAGATGTGAACAAGCTCCTTGCTCAGTTCAAACAGATGCAGAAAATGTTTAAACAATTGAACGGTAAAACAGGCGGTAAAAGAAAAAGAAAACGTTTCAATATGTCACAGCTTGGCAACATGAACGGTTTCAGAATGTAAAATAGTTTTTTAAAAAATATTTATATATCAATGGAGGAAACAAAAATGGCAGTAAAAATGAGATTGCGTCGTATGGGCGCTAAAAGAGCACCTTTCTATCGTGTAGTAGTTGCGGATTCAAGATATCCCCGTGACGGCAGATTCATCGAAGAAATCGGTTACTTCAATCCTATGACAGAACCTGCAGAAATCAAACTTGATGCAGAAAAAGCAAAAAAATGGATTGCTAACGGTGCACAGCCCACAGATACAGTAAAAGCTATCCTTAAAAAAGAAAACATTATCTGAGTTAATTGATAGTTCTTGGAAATACTTTGAATATACTCAAAGAAAGGACGGACTCGGCAATGGAAGAATTGTTGGTATCAATTGTTAAAGGCCTCGTTGAAGAGCCTGATAATGTGAAAGTAACATCATCAACAACAGAAGAAGGCGTTACAGTTTTCCATGTTAGTGTTGCTGCCGGTGATATGGGCAGAATTATCGGAAAACAGGGCAGAATTGCAAAAGCAATACGTACAGTTATGCGTGCAGCCGCTATTCGTAATGATGTTAAAGTTAAGGTAGAAATCGACTGATTTAAAGGCGGCTATAAGATAGTCTTATAGCTGTCTTTTGTTTTATGAGGATGAAAAATAATGAAAAAAGATTTTTTAGAAGTAGGGGAAATTGTAGGCACTCACGGTGTGCATGGTGAAATGCGCGTAAACCCTTGGTGCGACAGTCCTGCCTTCCTTAAAAAATTCAAGAAACTTTATCTTGATGAAAAAGGCGAAAAATGCCTTGATGTGAAATCTGCAAGGGAACATTCAACTGTTGCTCTGTTGCAGGTTGAGGGCATTGATACTGTGGAAAAAGCTCAGGCTATGCGAAATAAAGTTCTTTATATCAGAAGGGAAGATGCAAAAATTCCCAAAGGCAACTATTTCATTGCAGAGCTTATTGATTGCACGGTTTATGATGCTGATGAAGAAGATAAGGTTTACGGTGTTTTAACAGATGTGAGCATGACAGGTGCAAACGATGTGTGGCACATTGAAAAGGACGGGAAAGAATATCTTATCCCTGCAATCAAAGATGTGGTAATAAGTGTTGATGTTGAAGAGGGCATTATTAAAATCCGTCCCATGAAAGGAATTTTTGAAGATGAGAATTGACATAATGACTCTCTTTCCCGAAATGTGCGAAAGTGTTTTGTCTGCAAGTGTTTTAGGCAGAGCAAGGGAAAACGGTTTTGTGGAAATAAAATGCCACAATATCCGGGATTTCACTCTTGATAAACACAACAGAGTTGACGATGCGCCTTACGGTGGGGGAATGGGTATGATTATGCAACCACAACCCATTGATGATTGTTTCAGGCACATCTGTGAAGAAACAGGCAAAAAACCTTACCTTATTTATATGTCACCTCAGGGCAATGTGCTGACTCAGCAGAAAGCAAAGGATTTGTCACAAATGGACAATATTGTTCTTCTCTGCGGTCATTATGAAGGTGTGGACGAAAGAGTTATTGAAGAATTGGTTGATGAGGAAATCTCAATCGGGGACTATGTTCTCACAGGCGGGGAGTTGCCTGCACTTGTGCTTGCCGATTGTGTTTCAAGAATGTTACCGGGTGTTCTTTCAGATGACGAATGTTTTGAGGATGAGAGCCACTTTTCAGGGCTTCTTGAATATCCCCAGTATACACGCCCCTTTGAATGGAAAGGCAGAAAAGTGCCGGAAATCCTTCTTTCAGGTCATCATGCAAATATAAAGAAGTGGCGATATGAACAATCAGTTGAACGTACAAAAGCCAAAAGACCTGATATGATTAACGAAAAAGAATAAAATACATATTATGGTATATCACATACTACAAAAAATCCACGTATAAATGGTCAAAATATACAAACATTCGGTTTGGTTTTTGACGGACTTTGTTTTACTCTATGAATTATTTCAAAAAGGCATTTTTTTGTTGACGAGGGCAAGTTTTGTGATATAATAATTACAAGATATTTAAAGTATATCTTTACAACTTCTTGTGACAGAAATTTATTTGTGGGAGATTATCAGATATGTTTGTAAAAGATGTTACAGTTCAGAATCAGGTAGGGCTTCACGCTCGTCCGGCAACTTTTTTCATCCAGAAAGCTAATGAATTCAAATCATCAATCTGGGTAGAAAAAGAGGAACGCAGAGTGAATGCAAAAAGCCTTCTCGGTGTTCTTTCACTCGGTATTATGGGTGGAACAGATATCCGTATCATCGCTGGCGGTGCTGACGAAGAAGAAGCAGTTAATTCTCTCGTGGCTCTCGTTGAGTCAGGCTTTGCAGAATAATATTGAAAAAAACGCCTGTTTGGAAATTTTTTCCGAAACGGGCTGTTTTTTATAAAGAGAAAAGTTTTTTCTCAAAATGTATGGAAAAAAATTCCGCAATGTGGTAGAATGGACAAGTACCGTGCTTGCGGGCAAAAATTTGTTAATTATTTTTATTGGAGGTATATAAACATGAGCAAAAAGTTTGTTTATTTGTTCTCAGAAGGTAATGCTAACATGAGAGAACTCCTTGGTGGTAAAGGTGCTAACCTTGCAGAAATGACTCATATCGGTCTTCCTGTTCCTCAGGGCTTCACAATCTCAACAGAAGCATGTACACAGTACTACGAAGATGGTAGAAAAATTAATGATGATATCCAGGCACAGATCATGGAATACATCGTTAAGATGGAAGAAGTAGTGGGCAAAAAATTCGGCGATAAAGAAAACCCCCTTCTTGTTTCTGTTCGTTCAGGCGCAAGAGCTTCTATGCCCGGTATGATGGATACAATCCTCAACCTCGGTCTTAACGAAGAAGTTGTTGAAGTTATGTCAGCAAAATCAGGCAACCCCCGTTGGGCTTGGGACTGCTACAGAAGATTCATTCAGATGTACTCAGACGTTGTTATGGAAGTTGGTAAGAAATACTTCGAACAGCTCATCGACGAAATGAAAGAAGCTAAAGGCGTAACTCAGGACATCGAACTCACAGCTGATGACCTCAAAGAGCTTGCAGGTCAGTTCAAAGCTGAATATAAATCAAAAATCGGTAAAGACTTCCCCACAGATCCCAAAGAACAGCTTATGGGCGCTGTTGAAGCTGTTTTCCGTTCATGGGACAACCCCCGTGCAAACGTTTACCGTCGTGACAACGATATCCCTTATTCATGGGGTACTGCTGTTAACGTTCAGGCTATGGCTTTCGGTAACATGGGTGATGATTGC
>JAZSJD010000020.1:0-2310 GCA_045534165.1 Acutalibacteraceae bacterium
GAAGAAAAGCCCGGACGCAGGAAAAAACCTGCACATGCCAGTATTATATCATAGCATAGTAATATTTACCAGAGGTTTATCGCTTCCGGGCAGTCAAATTCACTTCGGCGCTCAATTGACGCAGCCGTTGCGCAAAGAGAAGAACGTTTTCAAAAAGGAAAACCCGAAAACCCACGCAAAGCAAGGGTTTTCGGGCAGTTGTTTGCAGTTTGTATTATTCCCACTCGTTGTAGCTATCTGTGACTTAAACAAATTCGTTTAATGAATATGATACCTGCTATTCTGATTATTTTGATCACCCATATTATTATAGCTGCACGATGGATGCTTATCAAAATCTTATCAACGGTGATAAACCACCATGGGAGGGGCAACACAGTTGTTTCGGGTGGTTGTCACCCTAACAATAATCTTATACGCAAAATCGACCCAAAAAGCAAGATGGGGCCTTCTCATTTTGTGACCCTAATTCTATATTCCGTATACCGCCATGCCCGCTACTGCGGATATTATAATTAAAAGAATAGGCGACAGCTTTTTCTTTGCAAAATGCTTATATCCAAACATTGAAGCTACCAAAAGCGCAGTAATGGTGATAGCTTGCACATTTACTGTTACAGATGAAATCGCTCCAAAGCAGTTTCCAAAGACCATATAAATACCAGTTGCAAGCACAATACCGATAACACAGGGTTTCAGACCACGTAGAACGGCTTGCACATATTTGTTTTTCAGTGCTGTTTTCAGCAAGGCAGTTACCAACAGGATAATGATGAATGACGGAAGTACAACCGCCAGAGTTGCCACGATTGCACCAAGCATTCCTGCCTGACTGCTTCCCACATAAGTTGCCAGATTCACCATGATCGGTCCCGGTGTACTTTCGCTGACAGCAATCATATAGGTCAATGTTTCATCACTGAGCCAACCATATGAAAGCACCACATCACGAATCAGAGGAATTGCGCCGTAAGCTCCACCAAAAGCAAAGCAGCCGACTTTTAAAAAGCCAAGAAACAAATCCAGATAAATCATTTTCCTGCACCGCCTTTCTGTTCAGGTGCGCCATTCAGAATAAAAATCGTCAGACTGACAGCTGCTGCAATCAGCATTAAGCTGATAGAAGAAAAGTTCCATGCGAAAATATTGATAAACAGCATGACCACGCAAGAGCAGAGCATAATCGCTCTTGGCAGTTTCTTTTTGTGCATCTTCTTTATCATGGTAACAGCAGCATCCAGAATCAAGATGCCCACTGCAATTTTGATCCCTTTGAACGCATTTGCAATGATGGTCAGTTCGAGGAAATTATCCAAAAACATAGAAATCAGATAGATAACAACGAAAGACGGTACGACAATACCGAGGGTAGCCACAAGAGCGCCAATAAATCCTGCTTTCTTGTATCCAGTAAAGGTGGCACAGTTAATGGCAAACGGTCCGGGGGTTGACTCCGCAATGACGGTCACATTCATCATTTCGTCATGGGTAATCCATTGTTTTCTTTCCACGCAGTTGTTTTCAATCATGGAAATCATGGCATAGCCACCGCCAAAGGTGAACAAGCCAATCTTTGCAAAAGTAAGAAACAAATCAAGCAAGATATTCATTCTTGTTCGCCCTCCTTCCGATATTCGCACTGACAGACCGTCATATCACGGTCAACAGTAAGGGATGCACTCCGCATTAACTCAAACTGTTCGGTAAGGTAATCCACGGCATCCTGCAAAGGGAGATAATGTGTGTGGTAGCCATATTTTTCTCCATAAACCAAACCTGCGGCTTTCATCACCTTCATGTGCTGAGAAATCGCAGATTCTGAGATACCAAACTTTTTAGAAAGAGAGCGCACACAATGCTTTCTTTCCAAGAGAGCTTGATATATTTTCAAACGCATTGGCTCACCCAATGCTTTTAACATACGGTCAAGTTCCATACTGCTGCTCCTTTTATTTTAGTAGCTACTTAATTGTAACACCATCGTTTATTTAAGTCAACACTAAATCAAAAAGCGCCCGCAGGATTTCTCCCACGGGCGGCGTGTAAAAAATGCTTATCAAAACCTTATCACCGCTGATAAGAATACCATATGTCAAAGAAAATAAGTGGTTTGAAATCAAGCGATTTCAGACCACTTAGAATCAATATGCAATTATTCCCACTCTTTTTCGTGGTTCTTCTTGGCTTATTGGCGCTCTAAATATTATCCTAAACGGCAATTTTGAACCCGATTTTCCACTCATTATTTCATTTCTCAAAAATTTTGTTGCAGAAAAAGTTACAAAATTGCTGTGGGATGGTGCCGGGTGG
>JAZSJD010000002.1:0-2681 GCA_045534165.1 Acutalibacteraceae bacterium
TTGTTGAAGCATTTCTTTGATTTGCGGTAACATATATTGTATGTGTTGATACTTTCCTGCCATAACTATAACCCCCTACTGTAGTATTATCCTACAATAGGGGGCTTTTGTCTATTGTCCGTTTTTACTGGACTTGTTCAAAACGCCACGGGCTGTGTTTAATGTAATAGTTATTCTTTTGGCGGTAATAAAAGAATAAATCCGAACGCATCACCAATCATGGTAATTGAGTTCGGATTTATCGCACTTGGCAGGGGATAAAGGATTCGAACCTCTACATACAGAGTCAGAGTCTGCTGTGCTACCATTACACAAATCCCCTACGAACAAATGGTATTATACAACGACAATACCATTTTGTCAATAGTTTTTTTGAAAATTTTTTAAAAATTATAAATTTGCAAGGTCATAAGGTGTTCGCTGGTAAACAAAGTAGTTCAGCCAGTTGGTAAACAACAGGTTTGCAGTTGACCTCCACTGAACTTTCGGGATTCTGTCCGGGTCATCATCAGGGAAATAATTATAGGGAATTTTTATATCAAGTCCCTGAGAAACATCACGGAAATATTCTTTTGCAAGTGTGTCGCAATCATATTCAGAATGGCCTGTTGCAAAGAAATTTCTGCAATCCATATCGGAAATCAAGTGAACACCTGCAAGCTCAGAATAAGAAAGAATCTGCAAATCTTTAACAAGGGCAATGTCGTTTCTTCTCACTTCTGTGTGACGTGAGTGAGGTACATAAAAAATGTCATCAAAGCCTCTCATTATAGGGTGATATTTGTCAAGAGAAATATGCGGGAAAATACCAAACATTTTTTCTTTCAAAGGATATTTAGGCACACCGTAGTGGTAATAAAGTGCAGCCTGAGCACCCCAGCAGATGTGGAAGGTTGAATACACATTTGTTTTTGTCCATTCAAAAATCTGACAGAGTTCTTCCCAATAATCAACTTCTTCAAAGGGAAGTTTTTCAACGGGTGCACCTGTGATAATCATACCGTCATATTTGTTATCTTTGATTTCATCAAAAGTTTTATAGAATTTCAGCATATGCTGTTCGGAGGTGTTTTTTGATTTATGAGTTGCCATCTGCAAAAGTTCAACATCAACCTGCAAAGAACTGTTACTTAAAAGACGCAATAATTGAGTTTCAGTAACAATTTTAGTGGGCATCAGATTAAGGATAATAATCTTCAAAGGTCTGATATCCTGCTTGCTTGCCCTTCCTTCAGTCATAACAAAAATATTTTCAAGCTCAAGGCTGTGACGTGCAGGCAACTGGTTGTCAATTTTAATCGGCATAATTTCACCTCCTGAAAAGTGTTTCATAATATTATATATTGTATTTCTTATTTTGTCAATTTTTAAATGCCATAAAACATTAACATAGGATTTATTATTAATGGATTGTTAAAAATATTTTTATCAGTAAAATTTTCTTGACTGTAAATGACAGTTATTTTATAATATAATTGTAATACAATATCCGAAAAGACGGATAATGATATACGTATCTTCATATAAGGAGAGATGTAAAAATGGTTAAGAAAAATGTAAAAAGGTTTTTAAGTATTCTTCTTGCTGTTATGTTTGTTGCATCAATGTTTACAATGAACATTTCAGCTGCAGAGGAAAACGTTGCAAGCATCGGCGATGTTTATTACAACAGCGTTGAAGAAGCTCTTAATGCAGCGGTAAGCGGTGACACTGTTATTGTGCAGAAAGACACAACAATCACACAGGACGTTACTGTTAAAGCGGGCGTTACTCTGCTTGTGCCTCATAAAGACGGTTATACAGGCTATAACCCCTCAAAAGGTAACCCTGATGTAAACTCTAATGCAACAGGTTATGTAACAGATGTTCTTTACAGAACACTTACTGTTAACGAAGGTGTTACAATTAATGTTAACGGTACTGTTATGGTAACAGCATTGCTTGGTCTTAAAAAGAGCGGTCATTACCGTCACGAAGTTAACGGTAACTATGCCCAGATGATTCTTAACGGAAAAATGAACATCAACAATGGTGGTATAGTTGTTTCTAACGGTTACATAAAGGGTTCAGGTGAAATTGAAGCATTTTCAGGTTCAGAACTCAGAGACCTTTTTGTTATCGAGCATTTCCGTGGCGGTACACATTCATCATATATCAGAGCACAGTGTGTTTGGATTGCCAACGAATATGATTTCCGTAACATTACTGTTAAAGTTACAATTCATTATGGTGCAGAATTTACTGCACAGAACGTTGCGTATTTTAACAGCAGTTTCTCATATAACGTTGTGCCTTTTATCGGTAGTTCAGATGGTATCTTTGTTCTCAAAGAAGGTTCAAAAGTTGTAAGAACTGTTGAATACAGAGAAAGAATCAAGAAAGAAGCTGAAGTTTATAAACTTTACGGTGGCGGATATTTAGGTTCGATTTCAATTAAAATTTATTTAAGTATTCTTCCTATCACAGTTAACTCATCAAGCTTTGTTCTTTCAATGGACGGTGATAATGAGGTTCATTTCTACGATGGTGAATACAATACATATTATAACTCAAAAGCAATAAGTATGAAATTCCTTCCCGGTTGTGAAGTTACAATTTATGACGGTGCAAAATTATCTGTTGACAGATATAAAACATCTGTCCGTGACAGATATTCACAAATCGTAGCTTACAGAGAGCTT
>JAZSJD010000073.1:0-49929 GCA_045534165.1 Acutalibacteraceae bacterium
AGCAGTGAGTCAAAAGCCCTCCTTGTGTAAAGGAGGGTGGCAGGCGTAAGCCTGACGGGAGGATTGTAAAAGACTTTATATCAACAATCCCTCAGTCAAAATCACAGATTTTGACAGCTCCCTTTACACAAGGGAGCCTAATTTCACAGTCAGTTTGTATGATAAAAAATAAAATAATAAAAAATTGTTTTGTTCATAAAACCTTTCTCCTTTTTTCTCATCAGAAAAGGAGAAAGGCTTCTTCTCTATATATAACTCTTTCTCTTTATCTATATCTTTCTCTATCTCTGTGTCACAATGTGACACTAAAGCGTCACTTTGTTCACTTCAGGTGTTTTTCAGGCAACAAAAATCCCCTCGGAGATTATGCCGAGCATTGATAATACAAGGAATTTTGTTCGAGAAACAAAAACTTCCTTACCAACACTCGGCATACGCCGAGAGGAAATTAAATTAACCTGCTATTGCACTTATCAGAAGTGACAGAATACTGATACCAATTAAAGCACCGATTCCGATGAGAACACCTTTGAGCATTCGCTTTTCACTTTCTTTTTTCTTCCGGGAGATATCCAATATTGCTGATTTCATTTTTTCACTGTCTCTATATCCCATTTCTGCAAGCATTGCAAATATTTTGCCCGCTTCTTCAACAACATCTGCACTGTCAACCTTTGCCATATTATTTGCAGCCCGATATATTCTTTCTTTACATTCTTCTATCAGCTTTTCTGCATCAGGATTTCCTTCAAGGGTTTTTGCATATACCAAAAGTTCCTTTGCATCTTCATAGTTATAAATAAGTTCGCCCTTAATTTCTATCTCTCTGGAAAGTTTTTTGTAAGCTTCTTTTCTTTCTTTTTCGATGCGAAGTCTTTCTTCCTCTTTCAGACGTTCCTGAGCATTAGTCTGTGCAATTTCAAGATATTTCTGAACTTTCGCAACAAGTTCTTCATCACCATAGCGAATAACCTTTTTATAGTTAGCGTTATTTTCAAAATTATATTGGAAAGTTTCAAAGTATTTTTCTTTCCTTATTTCAAGCACAGCCATCAGCTTGTAGAAATAAGCCATACTGTTTTTAGGCTCAATATCAAGAACTTTTTCGCAATATTCATCGGCACTCTTCCAATCGCTGTCTTCAAGGAACATAGAAGCTCTTTCGAGGAGAGTATCAATATTGCCCACAGGTGCTGTTTCTTTGACTACAGTTACTTCTTTTGGTTCTGCAGTTGTATCAACAATTTTCTTGATACCTCTTACAACATCGTTGATAAAGCCGATTTTTGACATATCCTGAGCCTGGAGATGTGCAAATTCTTCCGGCAAATCATAAGCATCCATATCTCTGTAACAAGGGATAAGGAGTTTTGAACGGTCAGCTTTAACAAGTTTAAGGTAACGTGACCATTCATTTCTTACCCATACAGCATCGAAATATTCAGGTTTTGTGCCAACAACAAGCATAACCTTTGCAGAATTGAGAGCTGCAAAGATATAAGGCTCATATTCTCTGCCCAATTTATCTTCAAGAGTGATTGCAGCATAGAAAACTTTCAGACCATCTTTTGTGAGCTGATAATAAATATCGTTTGCAAGAGTGCTGTCTACTGTTCTTTTACCGCTTTCGTCAGTTTCTTTATAACAGATGAAAACATCAAAAGGCTCTTCATTCTTAACGATTTCAAGAATATCTTTCTGCAAAACTGCAATTTCTTCTGCCTGCTGTTTATAAATTGCTTTTACTTCACCCTCAGAGTTTGCAAGAGCTGAAATATAATCAATATCCGAAAGGATTGATTCATACTGTGTTCTGTGGCAAGTAGGAATTCTTTTTAAAGTTTTCGGGTCTTCAACATATTCAATACCGTATTTGCAAAGCACAACACCCCAGTGTGCTTCTGCATCAGTGTTATCTTCGTTGAGAATTTTTTCATAAATATGTAAAGCCTTGTCAAATTCAGACTTGATTCGCAGGTTATTTGCTCTGTTGAAAAGGTTTGTGATTGTTTCGTCATTCTTACGTGGCAAAGTCTGAACTGAACCACAATACTCACAAGTTGCAATGCCTGATGAGTTATCAATTGTCATACTTCCGCCACACATTTTACATTTAAAAACTGCCATATCTTTCTCCTTCTTTAAACAAATCTGTTGAAAGGTATCTGTCCCCTGTATCAGGAAGCAGAACAACAATAGTTTTGCCTTTATTTTCTTCAAGTTTTGCTTTTTCTATTGCAACAAAAAGGGCTGCACCTGAAGAGATGCCTGCAAGAACACCTTCTGTTTTGCCAAGAATTCTGCTTGCAGAATAAGCTTCATTCTCATTTACCGTTACTATTTCATCATAAATTTCCGTGTTTAAAACTTCAGGCACAAAGCCTGCGCCAATGCCTTGCAGACCATGTTTTCCTGCCACACCCTTTGAAAGGAAAGGTGAATTTTCAGGCTCTACTGCAATGATTTTTATATCTTTGTTTTTCTCTTTGAGATATTCGCCTGTGCCCGTTATTGTGCCACCTGTGCCAACACCTGCAACAAAAATATCAACATTTCCGTCTGTATCTTCATAAATTTCAGGACCTGTTGTAATGTAATGCGCTTGTGGGTTTGAGGGATTTACAAACTGACCTGCAACAAAGCTTCCTTCAATTTCTGCTGACAATTCTTCTGCCTTATCAATTGCACCCTGCATGCCAAGTGCACCGTCTGTTAAAACAAGCTCTGCACCATAGGCAGAAATAAGCTGACGTCTTTCAACAGACATTGTATCAGGCATTACTATAACAAGTTTATATCCCTTTGCTGCTGCAACCATAGCAAGACCGATGCCGGTGTTACCTGATGTGGGTTCAATTATAACTGAACCTTTTTTCAGTTTACCGCTTTTTTCTGCATCTTCAACCATTTTTATTGCAACTCTGTCTTTAACAGAGCCTGCAGGGTTGAAAGATTCAAGCTTTGCAAGAAGTTTTGCTTTCAGTTCAAATTTTTCCTCAATATTTGTCAGTTCAAGCAAGGGTGTTTTGCCTATAAGTTCATAAGCTGATTTATAGATTTTTCCCATAACGAACCACCTTAAATACTATATTCCTTTATAGTATTTCCGTCAAAATCTTTCCAAACAAATTTATTTTCTTCCAGAATCATATAACCGTGGTGGCTGTCTTCTTTAGGAATTGAAACTGAACCCGGATTCATATAAACATAATCTTCATGTTCAGTACATTTTGGCACATGGGTGTGACCGTGAAGAAGCACATCACCTTTTGCCAAAGGTGGCAGATTATTTTCGTTAAAATTATGACCGTGAGTTAAATAAACCATTCTTTTGCCAATGCTGATAACCCCGTAATCTGCAAGAATGGGGAAAGAAAGCACCATCTGGTCAACTTCCGTATCACAATTACCTCTTACTGCAAGAATCTCGTTCTTCAACGGATTCAGTAATTCAATAACTTTTTTGGGTGCATAATCTTTTGGCAAATCATTTCTCGGTCCGTGGTAAAGAATATCGCCAAGCAAAACAAGTTTATCTGCTTCTTCTTTTTTGTAGCTTTCAAGCATTTGTCTGCAATAATACTCAGAACCATGAATATCCGATGCTATAAAAAATTTCATATTTTTCAATCCTCTATTGCTGCTTTTCTTGAATTTATCGCCTTGAAAATTTCAGGGTCAAATTTAGGAGTTCTGTCGTAATAATAAAGTCCGTTCTGCTCCTGCTCAATATCGTAAAGCTGAGTATAACAGAAACCAAACATTTTATCATTATCAAGCAAAGCATCTGTCAGGCCCTTATATCTTGCAATAAATTCTTCCTCCGTTTTTGGTGCAATACCGTAACCCCAATCTCTTTCACCGGGATTGATTGACCATTGTATTCCACCGTATTCACTTACAAAAGTGGGTTCACCCTTATAATGATGACGGTTGGGGAATTTATCATACAGAACATTTTCTGTCATAAACTTATCGTAATTGGCTTTGAAGATTTCCACATTCTGCTCATAATCGTGCACATCGAAAATGTCTGTTTCAACGTGGTAATTTCCGCTTGTATCAATGCAGGGACGTGTGTTATCCACGTGTTTGGTTGCATTATAAATGTTTCTTAACAATTCATCATTCTGTTCTCTGCCTTCATAATCCCATGTTTCATTAAAGGGACACCAACCAATAATTGAGGGATGGTTGAAATCTCTTTCAACACTTTCAAGCCATTGGGGAAGATAAATTTCAAGGGACCTGTAACTTGAATAGTCTATGCCCCAGTTTGCATATTCGCCCCACACAATATATCCCATTTTATCACAATGGTATAAAAATCTTGGTTCAAAAACTTTTTGGTGAAGTCTTGCGCCATTGAAACCAACAGCCATTGAAAGTTCAATATCTTTAATTAAATCTTCTTCTGTGGGAGCTGTGTAAATTCCCTCAGGATAAAATCCCTGGTCAAGAACAAGTCGCTGGAAAACTGATTTTCCGTTAATGAGGAATTTATATCCCTGTAGTTTAACATTTCTTAAACCAAAGTAGCTTTTTACCTTATCTTCACCAAAGGTAAATTCAACATCATAAAGACGTCCCTTGCCTACTTCCCAAAGATGGATTTCATCAAGCTTTATTTCACCGCAAACAGTTTTTTCTGTTACCCTGGAAAAAGAACCCATTTCCTTTCCTTCATAAAAAACTTTTGCTTCAAAAGTTCCTTCGCCTTCAACATCTGCTGAAATGGTTACTGTTCCATTGAGATAATCGGGGAAAAACTTAAAGTTTTTAATATAACTTTTTGGCACAAATTCAAGATAAACTGTCTGCCAGATACCTGTTGTTCTTGTGTAGTCACAGCCTCGTGAATAAAATTCACGGCACTGTTTACCAACAGGCTGGAGAGTACTTCTCACATCATCCTGAGCATAAACACAGACTGTATTTTCGCCCACAGACACAAAATCTGTAATATCAATTCTGAAAGAAGTGTAACCACCCTTGTGAGAGCCTGCTTCTTTTCCGTTTATAAAAATGCGTGCATAATAATCGACCGCACCGAAGTGAAGAAAAATTCTACCCTCAAGCTGTGATGATGTTATGTTGATTTTTCTTCTGTACCACACAGCAGGGATAAAATCCACATATTCAATGCCTGAAAGCTTGCTTTCAGGACAGAAAGGAACAAGAATTTCTCCCTCCCATTCTTCTCTGTTTAAAATATCTCTCTGAAGTTTGCTGTTGCCGAAATCAAATTCAAAATCCCATTTACCGTTGAGATTTTCCCAATTTTCTCTTTCGAACTGTGGGTTAGGATATTCACTTCTCGGAATCATATTTTTGCACCTCTTATGCCGATTTTAATATGGTTTTTTATAATCTTATCAGTTTATTTTTCTGTTGTCAATGTTTCGTTCAAAAATTGCTTTCCACTATGATCAATTGCATAATCGCTTTTATAAATAAGGCTTTCAACCGTTACAAATTCATACCCTTCAGATGATAATTTTTCAAGAATTTTACCAAGAGCTTCAGGTGTATTTATTGCTGCATTATGGAACAGAACGATTGAACCGTTTTCTACTTTATTTACCACTCTGTTATAAATTTCATCAGCAGAAAGATTTTTCCAATCAAGTGAATCCACATCCCATTGAATTGTATACATTCCCAGAGAATTAACTGTTTCTATAACATTGTTGCTGTAATCGCCATAAGGCGGTCTGATTAAAGAAGGCATTTTTTTAGTTATGGCACAGATTTTTTCGTTACAATTTATAATTTCCTGTTCCATACCCTCTTTGGACAGCTCAGGCATTTTGGGATGAGTATCTGAATGGTTTTGTATGCTGTGCCCTGCATCTGCCAGAGCTTTTACGCTTTCAGGGTATTTATCGACCCAGCTTCCCACAAGGAAAAATGTTGCTTTGGCTTTATATTTACCCAGAATTTCTATCAGCTCTTCCGTATCTTCATTTCCCCACGCTGCATCAAAAGTCAATGCAACTTGTTTTTTATCAGTTTCAACGCAATAAATAGGTAAAAGTCTGTTTTGTGCTGCAGTTGAAACAGCTCCCCTGCTTATCCCGAAAATTCCGAACAGAACAAGCATAACCAACGCCACAATAATGAGGAAAAGACTTTTCTTTGTTAAAAATATAGTTTTCATTTTATCTCCACCCTTTCTTTAATAATTTATTAAGGCTGCATTAAAAAAATATCTTTTTCCTCTTGTAATTTTTAATAAAAATTAGTATAATGTTTCCATATTGAGTTTAATTGTGTAATGTTGACCGTTTTCGGTCCCCTTTTATCCGCAGACATTACACCCAGAGGAGAAAAAATGTTAGGAAAATATGTGAGAGTTAAAATTACTCAACCCATAAATTCCTTCAACAAACAGTTTGGTTACAAATATTTACTCAACTATGGTGTTATGCACTATAATTCTAAACCCGGCTCCACAGCTCAGTGGGCTTATATTATGGGTATCAACCATCCTGTAAGGAATTTTGACGGCAGAGTAATTGCCCGAATCAAACGTGTCACGGGCTCTATTGTTTATGTTGTGGCACCCAAAAGAATGCGCTTCATTCAGGCTGAAATTGAAGATGCAATTGAGCACGCAGAAGGCAGAGGAAAATATAAACTTGATTGCCTTTACGAATATTCCTGCGGTGCTGTTGTTTACAGAATCATCAACGGTGTGCGCCGTTATCTTCTTATTAAAAACAGAAGAAGTGCCCACTGGGGTTTCCCTAAAGGTCACATTGAACGTGGTGAAACTCCTGAAGACACAGCTAAAAGAGAAGTCCTTGAAGAAACAGGTATACACATCAACCTGTTACCTGATTTTGTTGAAAAATCAGATTATTCAATTCAGGGCAAAATTGAAAAATCCGTTTCCATATTTTTAGCCAACACCAAAGATACCCAGACAATCATTCAGCGCGAAGAAATTGAAGATTATATCTGGCTGACTTATGAAAACGCACTTTCAACACTTAAGTTTGAAAACGATAAATCCATCCTTGAAAAAGCTGAAAATTATCTTAACGAAAAGAATTTATAAAATTATAACCGTGTAATCAATTGATTACACGGTTTCTTCTTTTTCTTCTTCAATTACTTTTGTTATTTTACGTATTTCAGTTCTGTCATAAAGTTTTTTGAACCTTACATTGACCTGATATTTTTTATCACAATCTTCACAATAATACTGTGCACGGAAATACTGGTTTGAATATTTCCATTTGGTGAGAGCCTGTGCAGGTTTACCGCAGGTTTCACAAGTACAGTTAAGATAAGATTTATCAACAAGAGGATTTTTCATTGAGCTGATAACTTTGCTTTTGAAAAGAAGCCTTGAATAAAACTCATCATCACATTTTTTGATATATTCATTTATGATTTTATCTTCTCTCACACGGCTAAAACATTCTGCTGTTATTTTACTGTCGTCAAGGGCTCTGTGCAGAGCATAACCGTCATCGCTGATTCCAACCAATTCCGCCGCTGAAGAAAGTCCTATCTGATGGGATTTGGACGTACCTTTTATTCTTTGGAAATATTTCTGCAAATCCATATATTTATCAAGGAAAGGTATTGTATCTCCGCAACCGAAATATTTGCAATTATCAATCAGGACTCTTACATCACCATCGCCCCAGGTCATAATAACGCTTTCTTCTTTGCCGATCCATTTTTTGAAATTGGAAACAGCCTGGGGAAAAAGTATGCCTGTTTTGATTTCATCATTCGTGATGTGAGTTATCTCTTTTGTGTTTGCACGTAATTTTTTGCCGACCTGGGTGTTTATAAGGCAAGTGAACTCATCATAAATGTTGCCCTTTTCATCAACCTTTACGGCACCGAATTCAATTATTTCATTAAAAAAGCCATGGATTTTTTTACCGTAGACGTTGTTCCACTCCAAATCGAGGGCAATAAACTGCATTTTTATCTTCCTAACTTTTCACACTATTTTATCATTGAAGCCAAAGCATTTGAAAAAGTTTTGTTTGCCATTGCAAAAGTATAGTTAATCAACAAAACTTCCCCTATTCCTGCTTCTTCCACAAACTTCGGCAAATCAAAATTTGTTTTGCGTGGGTCAACAACATAAACTTCTTCATAATTATCGCAGAGGAAAGGCACTAAAGCATTGCCGAAAGATTCTTTGATAACAAGAATTTTCTTACCGTTTTTGTTGCTTGTTACGATTTTTTCAAGAGGCTGGTCACCACCGATAAACGCAAGATATTTATTATCGGAATTAACAGCTCTTGCCACAATGAAAAACTTTGTTCCGTTTTCCATTCTGCTGTCTTTATAAACTGTTCCTTCAACATCAACACGTGTTTTGAAATATTCAACGTAATCGGGATTCTTCTTGAGAATATCAGAATTTGAAGCTTTATAAAGACTTCCCACAAAATCCGGAATTTTACCTGTTTCAAGTTCATTTATATCAACAGGTGTCTGCTTTGTTGCTTTACAGAAAGCACGGTAACCTTCATATGCACCTCTTGCAGTCCAATGATGGTCTGTTCTGAAATAAATATAATCGTTCTTTGCTTTCTGCAAAGGTGTGTAAGCATCAATTTTTATGATGCTTTTATTCATTAATTTATAAGCATCATTGATTACTTTCTTCTGTGAATGCACACCTGTTGTGTAGCTTGAAGAACCGTAAAGTTCAATTGATGTAGGCACAAGCATTGAATAGAACTTAACACCTTTTGGCATTGATGATGATACTTTATTCACAAGTGAAGCATAATCTTTCGCCATAGCGGGTGAAGAAGTGAACAATTCCATCGCACGTTTATCGCTGATTAAAATTGAACCTTTGATTGCTTCATCTTGGGGTGTTGAAGGCTGAGTTTCTTTCTCGGCTTCTTCATGTTTTTCACTTTCCAATTCCACACCTTCGCCCACAAAGTCTGAATCGTGTTTATCATAATTGATAATAACATTATCTTCTTTGCCGCCGAATTGAGTGAGTGCTGCGGAAATTTTACCATTGAAGCTCATAAACATTTCTCTCAGAGGAAATGTATCTGAATAATAATTTTCAAAATCTTTTGTATAACTTCCGTCAAAAAGAGCTGACCAGGAAAATTCAGGCTTTTCTGCAAGTTTTCTGTTTTCAGTTTCTGATTCTGTTGCATCCACATCAAGGAAGCTTACAACACCAAAAACAACCATAGCCACAACAACAACTGTTATGGACAAAACAGAAAATATATTTTTATATATTCTTATTTCTCTTTTTTTATTTTCGTCCACTTAAAAAACCTCCCCTAAAATCTGAAATACAAGAACGGGTTATAAGTTGAACCCACAAGACAAGCTGCACAAACAGCCAGCAACGCAAACTGGAAAACTGTTGTGAAAATACCGCTTGCTATAACTCCGTTGGGAGATTTTTCAAGTTTATTCTGAAGTTTAACACCTATATTTCTTAATAAAGGTGTAACTGCAACAATGCAGATTAAAATGAGGAAAACATTGTTTGTCAGAACAGTAACGTCTGCAACTGTTTTGCCTGCTGATGCAGTTATGCCGAACATTGCACCCAACATTTTGCCGATTGAAGGAATATCTTCGAAATAGAAGAATACCCAACCGATTATAACAACAAAGGCTGAATAGAACACTCTGATAAACTTTGGTATCTTTTCAAGAATTTTGCCGAATACATATTTTTCAAGGGCAAGCATAACAAAATAGTAAAGTCCCCAAAGGATAAAGTTCCAGCTGGCACCATGCCAGAAACCTGTGAGAAGCCACACAACAAGCATATTCCTCAACTGAAAACGTCTGTTGCCGCCTAAAGGAATGTAAACATAATCTCTGAAAAAGCTGCTTAAACTCATATGCCATCTTCTCCAGAAATCTGTGATGGAAACTGCAATATAAGGATAGTTGAAGTTTTCCCTGAAAGTAAAACCTAACATTTTTCCGATACCGATTGCCATATCTGAATAGCCTGAAAAATCAAAATAAATCTGGAAGAAATATGCAATAATTCCAACCCACGCACCAAGCACTGAAAGAGTATCCAGATCACCTGCAAGGTAGTTTTCGGCAAGCTTGCCGATGAAATTTGCAAAGATAGCTTTTTTCACAAGACCGATAAGGAATTTTGTGATACCTGCTGAAAAATCAACAAGCTTCACTTTACGTGATGCAATTTCGTTTGCCACGTCAACATATCTTACAATAGGACCTGCAATAAGCTGAGGGAACATGCTTACATATAAAAGAAGTTTGAAATAGCTCTTCTGATAGTCTACATCCCCTCTGTAAACATCAATTACATAGCTTAATGCCTGGAATGTATAAAATGAAATACCTATGGGCAGAACAAGATTTGTCTGCGGAATATCAAAAGGTAAAATAAAGTTCAGGTTAAAAGTAAAGAAGTTCAGATATTTGAACACGACAAGGAAGCCGAGCGTCACAACAACCGACAAAGCTAAAAAGGTTTTACGTACACCTTTCTTGCGTGCTTTGCCGATTGCAACACCGGCTAAATAATCAATCAACGTGGTAAATAACATTACCACTATCCACTTTGGTTCTCCCCATGAGTAAAACACAAGGGAAGAAATTAAAAGTATTGCATTTTTCCCTTTAAGAAAAGGACAGAGATGATATAAAATCAACACTGCCGGAAAAAATATGCAAAGAAAAACAAGACTTGAAAATACCATTTCTTTCAACTTTCTTTTAACAATTTATCCACTATTATATCATATCACTAAAAGAAAAAAAATCAAGGTATTTCCAATAAAAATAACCATGTTTTTAAAGAACTTTTTCCATATCCCGTTTTATTTTTTCCATTATTCTTTTCTCAAGACGAGAAATGTAGCTTTGAGAAATTCCCAGCAGATCTGCAACCTCCTTCTGTGTATGTTCTTTGAATGAACCGATGCCGAAACGCATTTTCATAATTGTCCTTTCACGTTCAGGCAATCTTTCAATCACAGATAAGAGAAGTTGTTTTTCATCTTCCTTTTCAATAGGTGCACCAACAACATCGCTGTCACTTCCCAACACGTCAGAAAGCAGAAGTTCATTACCGTCCCAATCCACATTCAGCGGTTCATCTATTGAAACTTCTGTTTTAATTACATTTGTTTTTCGCAGATACATTAAAATCTCATTTTCAATGCAACGTGAAGCGTATGTTGCAAGTTTTATATTTCTTGTAGGGCAAAAGGTATTAACTGCTTTTATAAGACCTATTGTACCTATTGAAATCAGATCTTCCGTAGGTATTCCTGAATTTTCAAACTTTTTAGCAATATAAACAACAAGCCTGAGATTATGGACAATAAGAGGTTCTCTTGCTGTTTCATCACCTCTTTCAATTCTTTCCATAATATCCTTTTCCTGTGCTTTTGTAAGTGGTGGCGGTAAAGTTTCAGGCCCGTTTATATAATGGATTTCCTGTGGCAAAAATTTATATTCAAGTTTCTCCACCAGCAAAAACAGTTTTTGTTTGATTAAGTAAAATATTCTTATCATTTATTCCCATCCTTTCAGAATATATTCGGATTAAGTAACATATCAAATCTTTCATTTATATATTTATTTCTGTTTGTTACAGCTATAAAAATTTTATCTGTTTCAACTGAATTTTTCAGTTTGATTTTATCAGGCTGAAATGCAGGCAGAAGTCCTGTGTCCCCCACTGTTGAATATGAAATTATTCTTACCCTTTTATGCCAGTTTCTGTCTGTTATTTTTTCAAGAGCTTTAACGTCACCTTTGAAAAACTCCTCACCCTCTGAGGGTAAAACATCTTTTAAAAAATCATATGTACAAACCACAACGGGATATGAAGAAAAACTTTCTGCAAGTGTGTTGCCTGTATCAAGCATAGCACTGCCATTAAGACAAGTTCCGTTTACATAAAGCTCAAAATCATAAATTGTATTCTGTGGTTTGTTTTTAAGAAGCAGTTTGGAAACAAGTTTTGAAATAACATAGCAAACTGCAGTTGACACAGCAAGCACAGGCAGACTTATCTGAAAATATACTGTTGAATTGTTTATAAACATCCCTTCAGGTTTAAACACAATCCACAGCCCTATCATCAACCCTGCAAACAGAAAAGTCATCATCACAAACAAAACAAAAAGCTTTATGAACCTTTTATATGTTTTGAAACCAAAGGAAGAAAAAATTATTAACCCACCTGCCAGAAGCCTTGAAAATATGTTAAAAAACAACCCCATTTCCGGCAGAAAAACAACAAGGGAATACAAACTCCCCAGAAATGCACCCAGGAGCAGTCTGTATCTTTTTGTGCTTTCCTTTGAAATGGCCATTGTTGATAAAAGCAAAAAATAATTGATGAACAAGTTAAGCACAACAAGCACATCAACGTAAATTATCTGTTTCAATCAACCACCCCCGACAAAGATAAGTATACTCCCGACGGTAAAAACTTTTTGTCATATTGTGTCCTGAAACAAAAAAATAAGCCTTCCGTTTTTTACGGAAGACCTATTTAAGTTAATATAAAATTTCTTTTAAATTTTCAGCAAATTGTTTCGGGTCTACGTTGCAAAGCTTATGTGCATCTGTGCCGATATTGAAAACGCAACCGATTTCCTTACCTATCTGGAAATATCTGTGGTAAAATTCAGGGAATCCCATAACCGCACTTGTGTTCAATTCCCAGGCAATCTGTTTTTTGTTTGCCTTTTCCATAATATCCCCAAGCTCGTTATCAGTAAAAGCTTTTGTAACTTCATATTTATCAGGCAGAGTTTTGATATAACCTGACATAAACGGATGTGCAAAACAGTCAGCCTGACGCAAATCAATAACGCTTTCAACCATTTTGAGCATCTGCACAGCATAACCTCTTGGTGAAATATCTTCAGGCTGGTCAAAGTAAGATACGTGGAAATGGTTTGTGGTGTAAAGCTTATAATCCATCTGTGCATCACACCATTCATCATTGACAAATTTACCTATTCCGTTGCAGGAAAGTTCAGCACCTACAAGCACTTTTATATCAGATTCCTCTTTAATCTGTTCAAGCAGAATTTTTCTGCGTTCTGCCACTTCGTTTTTGATCTGAGGTGAATCGTGGTCAGTAAAAGCAATCATCTGAAGACCTGCATCTTTTGCAGTTTTTATAATATCCTTTGCTGTCATTTCAGGTTTGGCACAACCTGAAAAAGTTGTGTGAATATGGAAATTATATTTTACAAGTTCATCAATATCATAAGTTTTTTCATGAAAAAACATTTTGTCACTTCCTTTTATATGCGCTGAGCATTGGTTCTGCTCCTGATTTTTTGAATTTTCGCCCAATATAATTTTTTGTAATTTTAACAACTGTGCCGGAAAGCAGAAGCACACCAATCAGGTTGGGCAAAGCCATAAGAGCATTGAGTGTGTCTGAAATTTCAAGCACCAATTTAAGTTCCATTGCAGAACCTACAACAACAAATGCTGCAAAAATAATTTTATAAACCGTTGCTGCTTTTTTACCTAAAAGATATTCGGTACATTTTGTTCCGTAAAAGGACCAACCCAAAATTGTTGTAAAGGCGAACAACGTAATCGAAACAGATAAAATTGCACCTGCTGAATTTGTAAACACCTGTGAAAAAGCTTCACCCACAAGGGCATCGCCGTCAAGTGGTTTGCCGTCTTTACCAAGTGTGCCTAAAACACCTGTAGAAAGAACGGTAAATGCTGTGAGGGTGCAAACAACAATGGTGTCAAAAAACACTTCAAAAACGCCCCACATACCTTGCTGAACAGGTTCTTCAACATCAGAAACGGAGTTTACAATAACAGCAGAGCCAAGACCTGCTTCGTTTGAAAATACGCCACGCTTAAAGCCCATTGTTATTGCCTCTTTGATTAAAGCACCGCTTATGCCACCTGCAACTGCATTAATTCCGAAAGCACTTTTAAAAATTGAAGAAAAAACTTCAGGCACAGCCTTTATATTTATCGCAACAATAAGCAAAGTAAAAATAATATAAAGAATTGCCATAAAGGGAACAATTTTTTCTGCAACTGCACCTATTCTTTTAACACCGCCAACGAGAATGATACCGACTATTGCAGCAATAACAATACCAACTGAAATAGGGCTTATGCTGAAAGTACGCTCAATCGATTTTGCGATTACATTCACCTGAGCCATATTGCCGATACCGAAAGATGCAAAAATGCAGAAAACAGCAAAAAGAACAGACAATGGTTTTGCTAAAAACTTTACATACTTTTTATCTTTCAGACCTTCGCTTATGTAATACATAGCTCCGCCTGCCCATTCACCGTCTTTATTCTTTTTACGGTAATAAATGCCAAGCACGTTTTCTGCAAAACTTGTCATCATCCCGAAAAATGCAGAAACCCACATCCAGAAAACTGCACCGGGGCCACCTACAAGAAGTGCTGATGCAACACCTGCAATGTTGCCTGTGCCGATTGTGGCAGCAAGAGCAGTTGACATTGCCTGAAACTGAGAAATTGCTTTCCCCTCTCTCTTTCTTGCTTTATCTTTTTTTGAAAATGATGCCAAAATAGTTGATTTCAACACATGGGGAAATCTTATAAACTGAAAAAATCCAAGCCTGAAAGAAAAGTATATTCCTGTGCCGATAATCAGCACAAGCATAGGAATACCCCACACAACTGAATTCACAGCATTATTAATGCTTGTTATCATCTCCATTCTTCGCACCTCCTAATTTTGGTAAATCCCATCTGAAATGGGCTGCAAGCACTCTGATTACCACAACAAGCAAAACAGATGCTATAAGAGAAAAGGTACTGTCAACATTATATTTATCAAGATAGAAATATAACAATGAACCTAAAATTGCTGCCAGAGCATAAATCTGTTTAACAAGTACCATAGGTTTGGTGTGGCTCAACAAATCGCGCAGTATACCACCACCGATACCTGTTGTCATACCAAGGAAAACGCAGAAGAAAACATTATCGCCAAAACCTGCGCCTACACCTGCACCCACACCCACAATTGCAAATGTACCGAGACCTACTGCGTCAAAAATATTGATTACTTTATCAATGATTTTTCTGTTTTTAAAAAATTTATCTTTAAAAACAAATGCAACAGTAATAACAGAAACAGCACATATTGCAACATAAATCAGGTATTCATAGCTGTAAAACATTTTGGGAGGGATTTTGCCAATAAGCAAATCACGCATAATTCCCCCGCCGAAAGAGTTTACAAAAGTTATGTAAACTATGCCGAAAAGGTCAAGCCCTCTGTCAATTGCTATCATTGCACCAGAAATGGCAAAAGCAATAAGACCGATAACTTCAGCTATATAAAAAATTATATCTAACAATTCCATCTTAAAACCCCATAGCAACAGACAAAGCTGCGATATCTCCCAAGTTTTCTTTTAATTCTGCAGGAACAATGCTACATACATTTCTTGACAATGCAAGACTTTCTTCTTTGAGATACATTTCCATATGTTCACGAAGAAGGCTTTCACTCCTCTGGAAAATACTGCCGATAACAATTCTTTCAGGATTGAGAATATCAATAATCACAGAAAGACCTCTGCCCAATTGTGCACCGCAAAGCTGATAAACTTTAAGGGCAGATTCATCACCTTCATAAGCTTTATCCGCGATATCTTTTGCAGTGATTTTATCAAGGTCTTCTATATTTTCGCAATAGGAAACAGTTTTGCCCATCTGTAAATTTTCAACAGCTAACATTTTACCGAGCTGAGCAATTCCACCACCTGAACAGAAACCTTCAAAAGAACCTTTCTTACCATAACCGACGGGACCGAAATTTTCAAGTCTTATGTGACCGACTTCGCCTGCCATATCGTTTGTACCGCTGTAAAGCTTTCCGTCAAGAATAAGTCCTGCACCAAGACCTGTGCCGAAAGTGAGAAAAACCATATTCTGTGTGCCTTTACCTGCACCGAATTTCCATTCAGCAAGGGCGCAGGCATTTGCATCGTTGCAAAGGAAAACAGGAACATTGAATTCATCCTTGAGAATCTGACAGATAGGCACATCATCCCAGCCAACAAGGTTTGGCGGTGACATAATAATACCTCTTTTTGAATCGAGAGGTCCTCCGCAGGAAATGCCGATAGATTGGAAAGAACCCATTTCTTTTGCAATTTCAATTAACTTCAGAATAGTGTTATCTTTATCCATTGTTTCAAAACGGACTTTTTTTATGATGTTTGCATTTTCATCGCCCAGAACAACTGCGCATTTTGTTCCGCCTATATCAATTCCCAAATACATATTAATCCCCTGCCTGATTATTTTTTATCTGTACTTCCGAAACCACCGTTTCTTTCATCAGTAACTTCGTCATCTTCAGTAATGCCGAAGGGAAGGAAAATGCCCTGAGCAAAACCACTGCCCGCTTTGACAGAAACTGTTTTTTCTTCAAAGGAGCAATTGGTTACTTTTATAAATATATGCCCCTCGTTATCTGAATTATAATAGTCTGCATCAATTATTCCTACAGTGTTGTCAAGCTGAAGTCTGAACTTAAAGCCAAGACCGCTTCTGGGATAAATTTTAAGTACCCAACCATCATCTATTCTTGCTCTTATACCTGTGGGAATTTTAATTGTCTGCCCTGCTTCAAGCTCAAAATCAACAGGTGACAAAAAATCATATCCTGCTGAGCCTTTTGTTGCACGTACAGGGATTTTTATATTGTTATAAACATTTTCATCATCAATGCTTTTTCTGAATTCTTCAAAACTTACTTTTTCAAATTTTGCTATTCTCTGCATTTTAACATCCCCTTATATTCTACTGACATATATTTTACAATATATCGCTGAATATAGCAAGTAAAAAACCGCAGGTTTTCACCTGCGGTTCTGAAAAACTTATTTAGAATTTACAAGAGAAATAAATTCATTCATATAAGTTATAGCTGTCTGACTGCCGAGAGAAACAAATTCGATTGATTTGCTGTCTTCCCAGAGCATAGGCATATAGTCGTTTGTGGGAACAATGTAACCAACCTGGTCGTTACAAAGGCCGAATACAAGAAGTTCTCTGTCACCTACGATTGTCTGCATTGAATCGTACTGCCATTCTTCGCCTCTCCATGCATCTACCTTATCAAGAGCTCCGCCATAAGCGATTGCTGCTTCAAGTTCGCCGGGAACAAGTGCCAGTGCAAGATCTGTACCGATTTCACAATAACCGATTTCTGAAACAACTTTTGTGCCTTCAGAAGTGATGATTGCCTGGTTTTCAAAAAGTCCTGCTTTTGCTGCAAGGTACATAATCTGATTTTCAATTTCAAAAGCTACTTCCTTGTGAGCAATGTTAAGAAGAGGAGCAATTTCTCTTTCTTCTGTGATTGAAACAAGTTTTTCACCAAGTTTTTTACCGAGAATCATGTAACCTTCAACGCCTTCGGGACGTTCTTCATTCTCAAATGGTTCGTGGCGCTGACCTGTTGCAAGTTCCGCACCCATAAGGAGCATAAAGTTTGCGTTTGCATTATCGTTTACATATTCTTCCATATAGTAAGGATAGTCAGCTGTGATTTCTGTACCCTGAACACCGTTACCTACACAGTGGATTTCTGAAGTTGAGAACCAGATTTCCTTGCTTTCTGCATCATCAGGAACGAAACGGAAACGGTTGAGTGTGTTTTTAAGTTCATAGGGAGGACGTTTGTCGTTTGTATATTCTTCAACGTCAACTTCACCGTAGAGGAGTTTACCTGTTTCCATCTGTGCAACTGCAGTTTCAATTGTGTCAACAGTTACATCAAAAAGATTATCCTGATATTCTGTATTTTTACCGTTGTGTGTTTCAAGAACTGTTTTGCCTGCAATACCGTTGATAAGGTTGAACAAGGGGTTGAGGAAAACAGCTTTAAGGATATCACCGTTCATACCAAATGTATCAACTGCACTGTGCTGATGAAGAACTGCAACGTTAACACTTACGATGTTATTTGCTTTTGCAAATTCTGCAATTCTTGCACGGATTTCACGAACATCATTGTTTGCAAGGCCATAAGCATCAAGAACAGCAAAAACAACTGTACCTCTGCCTGAACCGTCATTCATTGCTACTACACGAACTTTTGAATCGTCAATGATTTTTGTGGGGTATTTTGCAGTTATTGAAATACCACCTGATACATAGTGTTTGTTGCCGATTACCTGCTGACCTTCAAGCAGAGAATTCTGTGCATAACCCATTGACCATTTTGCATTTGCAGCAGGAGTGTCAAGGAAAACTTCTGTTCCCTGAGGAACGTTTTCACTTACATAATCAGCTTCATTAACCCAGCCCTGAGGTTTGGGGATGATTGAAGCGATTGCACTTACAAGACCATTTACAAGGACATCTGTGAAATCGAAAAAGCCTTTTTCAATTCCGCTTACTTCTGCTGATGATGCTGATGATGCTGTTGAGGGAACGGCTGCGAAAATGCCGAATGCCATAACAAGAGACATCACAAGAGCAGTAATTCTTAATACTTTCTTTTTCATTACTTTCTACCTCTCTTTTTTAAAAATTTTCATCAATATAGTTGCATGCATTAAGTGCTGCTACAGCACCATCGCCGACTGCAGTTGCCACCTGGCGGACTTTTTTCTTTCTGCAATCTCCTGCAACGAAAAGACCTTCTGTTTTAGTTAAACAATCCTCACCTGAATCTGCATAACCATAAGAATCAAGGTCAATAAATGATGCAAAAGCCTCGTTCTGCGGTATCAAACCAATAGCAACAAAAACTCCGTCAACAACAAGTGTTTCTTCAGTTTCCGTTTCTGTATTTTTAATCACAACAGATTCCAGCTCATCTTCACCATTGAAAGCAGAAACAACTGTTGAAAGGATAATTTCAACATTGTCTTTGTTTTCAAGTTCTTTTGCAAGTCTTTCCTCACCTGTAAGAAAGGCGAGATTCTGAATAACATAAACTTTCTTGCAAAGTGTTGAAAGAAGAAGTGCTTCCTGCAAAGCTGAATTTCCTCCGCCGATAACTGCAACGCACTTATCTCTGTAAAAAGCACCGTCACAAACAGCACAGAAAGAAATTCCGTTACCAACAAGATTTTCTTCATTCTCAAGGCCTAACATTCTGTGTTTTGCACCTGTTGCAACAATAACACTTTTTGCTTCATATTCACCGTCTTCTGTAATAACCTTGAAAATTTTATCCTTCTTTTCAACAGAAAGTACATTTTCAGGCTCAATATCAGCGCCTTGTTCAAGAACCTGCTCAACAAGTTTTTCAGCAAACTCGTTACCGCTTAAAGTGCCTGTGCCGGGATAATTTTCAAGCTTGGGTGAAAATGTTATCTGACCACCGAAAGCAGATTTTTCAAGCACTATAACACTTTTGTCTGCTCTGAGAGCATAAAGAGCTGATGTAAGACCTGCCGGTCCTGCACCAATTATAGCCACATCATACATAAAATCATACCTCTTTTAATAGTATCAAGTTATTATACCATATTCTGTGGCTGTTTTTCAACACGAAATGGAAAATATTTTATTTCCATTTGTCAGGTGCACGTTCAAAATCAACTTTTTCTTCTTTTATGTATCCGTCTGCACCTTCGCAAAGTCTGACAATACCGTATTTCATCAGATCGTTATAGAAATTTTCGTTTACTGCAATTTTTTCAGCTTTATCTTTTGTTGCAAATTCACCTGCACCTGCGCAAGATTTCCAATATCTCCAGCAGATTTCACTTTTCAGAACATTTTCAAGCTGTTCATCTGTTTTTGCACCGTCTTTTGCCATCTGCCACATAGCATCAACTTTTCCGACTTCATCTTTTTTCATTCTGATAACTGTCTGACTTTTTATGGGAGCATAAATTGAAAGACCATTTCTTATGTCGATGCCGTTAGGAATGGGAAGTATCCACCAATTTTCTAAATCTACGGAAATACCACCGCTGTTTTCATCAATGAAGTTAATGAAATCAACAATGCCCTGAGCTCCGTCGCCATAATAAGCCTCACAGAAATCATACATATGTTTATCTATATCACAATAGGGGTCCCACATAAGTTTAGCAAGCAGATAACAACGCAATTCTGCAAATTCACCGTCACATTCACTTGCAGTATAATTGCCTTCTTCATAAACGCCGATTACGTTATTTTCTGCAAAGAACTGAAGATTTCTCTGAATTATATCAAAGTTTGCAAAGGGAGCTAAATAGTGGCTGTAATTTGTTGTATAATCCCATATAAACAAGTTATCGCATATTTCACTCCATTTTTTGATATCTTCAACAAACTCATCGTTTTCAGGTACTACACCGCTGTCAAGTGGTGTTGAGAAACGACATTCAATTGAGCAAAGACGAACAATTACGTTATCACGGGGAACTGTGATTTTGGGTGGTTTACGAGTATACTGATATGCAAAGGTATCAACCATAACATCAGGGTAATCTTCTTTGATATCATCTGCAATTGCATTTACGAAGCGGAGCATTGTACCTGCCTGACTGCCCTCTTCTTTATCTATTTTTTTACAATTTTTACATACACAATAGTTCTGATTATCGTTCTGTGTTACTGAAATAATTTTTGCACCGGGGTTTGCCTCAAGCCAGCTTCTTACACCCTGAATTGCAAGTTCAAGAGTTCTTGGGTTGGTAAGACAAAGCTGGTCAGTTGTTCTCTGCCTTGTTTTAACACCATAAGCAAAAATTTCAGGTTCAGTTTCAAAAAGTTGTGTATCAACAAGATATGCCATTGTGTGTGCAAAAGAGCCTGCATAAGAAATGCCTGAACCATATTCTTCAGAAATCACACCGTAAACATTATCGTTGAGCTTGTTTGCAGCTTTGTATTCATTGCTTTTTGCAGGGCTTATCCAGTCTGTTTCCCTGAAAATAATGGGAGGAACATATCTGTAATCAATAACCTTGGGAATAATCAGTTTTTCCGCTTTTGGAATAACTGTTAAATCATATGTAAACCAACGGCAACCAAAATATTCTTCAAGGAAAGTATAAACTGCATAAACTGCACCTCTTTGCTCTGCACCTGAAAGGATAATTTTAGTGCCTGCTGTTTTGATTACAACACCATCGTCGCCTAAATTTTCACGGTCAATTGTAAAAGCTTTACCCTCACGTGATGTTTTACCAACAATAATTTCAAAATCAGTTTCTTCTGCTTCGTCTGTTACAATCTGAAGCTTTTTACCGCTGATTTCAAAAAGATATTCCTGAAGTTTATTTGCAGAATTTTTTTCTGATGCAGATGCTTCTTTTCCGATGACAATTACGTAATCCTCCGTAATTTCCATTGTTTCACCTGCATATTTCTGCTCCTCAGGCTTTGTGAATTCATGTGTCAGTTTATCGCCTGATAATGGTGTGACCATACTTGAAATCACAAAAGAAATTGCCACAAAAAAAGGAATCATATAGTAATGCCTTATAAATTCCACTTTATTTAAAAAATCCATAATTCTACCTCCTTTATCTGGTAACCTCAGCATAGCACAAAAACACAAATTTTTCAATAAGAAATTTTACTGCAACAACTTTTCATTAACTGATGTTACATGTAATCTTCAAACACATCAAAGAAGTGAATTGGAGAAACTTTGTTTCTGTTGAGCAAATCACAAAATTTCTCCAATTCACTTTTATCTGCACGGATATCATTTATTTCTTCAACTATGGTTCCATCCTGAAGGCAAACAACAGAATAAGATGCAGTATCTTCATTTTCGCAAACCAAAAAATATCTGACATCTGCCAACATCTGCATCCCCTTTTACATTTTTTCAATATAATACACTAACACATATTTTTTGTCAATAAATCGTGTCGGAATTTCAGACATTTATGTATTATTGCACAATTAAATATAATTATAAAAATTTATGTTGTTTATTATATATAAACAAATAGCGGATTCAGATGTTGAAATTCAGTTATATCCGAATGTTTTTTTGTTTTTTTGGCACAAGTGATTTCAACTGTTATATTGAATATTATTTTCTTTTATGTTACCATACACAAAGAAGGTGATAAACAATGAAAATGCAGATAAACCCTGAAAAAGAATATCAGACATTCAAAAGCATTGGTGCAAGCGGTGCCTGGTGGGCGCAGATTGTAGGCTCATGGAATCATATTGATGAAGAATCTGGAAAAGAAGTACGCGACAGAATCGCAGAGCTTCTCTACAATAAAGAAACAGGTATCGGCCTTGGTGTTTATCGCTACAATATCGGTGCAGGTTCAAAACATTCAGGCAAAGGTGAATACAGTCAGCCTGCACGTGCAACTGAATGTTTTGAAATTTCAAAAGGCAAATACGATTGGAACCGTGATGCAAACGCAGTTTATATGATGAAAAAGTGTGTTGAAAACGGTGCTGATGAGGTAATACTTTTTGTTAATTCACCTATCGAAAGACTTACAAAAAACTCAATGGCTCACAACAAAAAGCATCAGCTTTTCCATGAAAATATAAGCAGAAAAAATTACCGTGAATTTGCAGAATACTGCCTTGATGTTACTGAACATTTTGTAAAAGAGGGCTTGCCTGTAAAATACCTTTCCCCTGTTAACGAACCTATATGGGTCTGGAACGGTGGTCAGGAAGGATGCTTTTATCGCCCGGGAAGTGTGAAAAAAGTATTCAGAGTTTTTGCTGAAGAAATTGAAAAACGTGATTACCTTAAAAATGTAAAACTTTCAGGTGCTGAATCGGGAGATATAAGATGGTTCAACAAATCTTACACACGTCAGCTTCTTAAAGATAAAAATGTACGCAAACGCCTTGATGGTGTTGATGTTCATTCCTATTGTCTGCCTTTACCTGTCAGGATTTCTTTTTTGAATAACAGATTAGGATTTGTCAGACGTTACAGAAAATGGATGGACAGAAAATATCCTGATGTACCTGTTATAATGAGTGAGTGGACTCATATGCAGGGTGGCAGAGATTATGGCATGGACTCAGCTCTTGTTACTGCCACAACAATGTATGAAGATTTTACAATGCTCAATGCAGTTTCCTGGCAACACTGGATTGCAGTTTCAGAAGTTGATTATTGCGATGGTCTTATCTACATAAACCTTGAAGATAAATCTTTTGAAATGACAAAAAGATATTATGTAACAGGCAATTTTTCAAAATACATCAAACCCGGCGCAAAACGCATCCATGCTTCAACAGATGATGAAGAGGTGCTTGTTACCGCATTCAAAAATGGTGAAGAAATTGTACTTGTACTTATCAACAATTCAGATAATGAAAAGATATTCTCTTTACCTTACAAAAAAGATGTTTTACTTTCTGTTACTGATAAAGATAACAACCTGAAAGAAAGCAATGTTACAGCTTCCAAAATCAGCCTCAGTCCCAAATCTGTTACAACAGTGGTGATTAAATGAAAACTAAAGCTTTGAATCTTGTTTCTTCACTGAAGAACAATTGGAAAACCGCCCCTGAAGGAAGATATATCCCTTTCAAAGAAATAGCTTCACTTGCAGTAGGCGGCATCGGTGTTAAATTTATTGTTTACTGTATCAGCACTATGATTTTAAGCATAGGCAACACGTTGATTGGTAACACAATCGGCATTCCGCCAACATCAATCTATTTTATATATGTTCTGAGTGTTGTTGCAAGCTTCCCTCTGACTGCTTTAAGGGCAAAGATGATAGACAACTCAAAAAGTATGAAAGGCAAATATCGTCCTTACATTCTCACCATGGGTTTACCTACTGTGATTCTGGGCATCGGTTTTATCTGGACACCCTATGAATTGTTAAGCAAACCTGTAAGCTGTCTGATAATTCTTCTTTTCAATATAGGTTTTCAGTTTTTCTATAATTTCCTGCTTGATGCCAACGACAGTATTATAAATGTTCTCTCCCCAAACTCAATAGAGAGAACTGACGTATATGCAGTAAAATCTGTTATTGAAAACATCTCACCTTCAATTGCAGGTATCTTTCTCCCCCTTGTTGCCAAAGCAATAACAGGCGATAACACACTTTATGACATAACCGTTTACAGAGTGCTTTATCCCCCGATGCTTATTGTAGGTTTCATTGTATCAATTATAATTTATGCAAACACAGAAGAAAGAATCGTTCAGCCGAAAAACCATATTGTAAGCATGAGCTTTATGGACTCTCTTCGTTCAGTTGCAAGAAACAAATATTTCTGGATTGTTTCTCTTGCAGGTTGGATTGGTTTTCTTGAAGGTTCTTTCGGTACAATCCTCGGCTGGATGTATGACTATCAGCAAGCATGCTCTGCTGGGCAATACGCTATCATCACTGCAGTTGCAGGCAACGCTTCCTTGTGGCCCAACTTTTTTGCACCACTACTGATAAGACGTTTCGGCAAGAAAAAGCTTCTTATCTTCACAAACCTTATGAATATTATATTCATTCTTCTTATGCTTCCTGTTGTAAGGATGACTGGTGGCGGTGTTATCTGGATTTTGCTTGTGTTCATCTTTATCAACCAGATGCTCACTTCGGCAGGTCACTTTATGAGTCCCAGCCTTAATGCAGATATCAGGGACTATCAGCAATACATAAGCGGTGAGCGTATTGACGGTATGTTCTCTGCAATCGGTCTTATCGGCGGAATTATAACTCTTGCAACATCTTCTGTTTTACCTGCAATATATGAAAAAGCAGGCATCAATGAAGAAACAGCAATCAGATTAGGCTACAGCACAAAAAATGTTTATGATGTGCTTGAAAACACAGACCTTTTCCAGACTATCTGTTGTGTTCTTATTATCGCTTCTGTTATAGGTGCAGCACTTAACGTAATCCCTTATTTCTTCTATGATTTAACTGAAACCAAGCAGAAAGCAATGATAAAAGTTCTGCGAATCAGAGCATTTTTTGAAGATGCAATGAACAGAATCGCAACAAAAGAGCAGGAAGATGAAGTCAGAGAAATCATCAATACAGCAAAAATCTATGCTGAAAAACAGCCTCTTACCATAAAAAAAGGTATGAGTAAAAAAGAAAAGAAAGAACTCCGCCAATCTAATGAAGAAATTGAAATTTCAAAAATCATATTAAGTGAACTGAATTATTTCAACACTCCCTCAGGACAGTTCGAGCTTGATTTTGCCAGCCGTATTCTTTCTTCCGGAAATGAAATTGATATCAGCAAAACGTTATTACAGATGAAAGCTTTACCTGCAAAAACAACAGAAGAAAAAGAATTCAGAAGAAAAATGATTTCCTCTGTGAAAGATTTCAGAATCGCAAAGAAAACAATTAACAGCAAAAAATTTAAAGATGCCGAAAACTTTGACAGCTCTGTTTTTGTAAATCTTTTCAAAAAGTCAGACCGCATTTCTCAAAAGATAGCTGATACACAGAAAAAAATCAAATCAGCAAAAGCTTCCGGTAAAAACACAAAGTATCTGAAAGAAAAATTATCAGACCTTTATAAACAGCGCAAAGCAAACGATTCCAGAATCGAATCAGAAAGGAAAAGAAGTATTCTTTACCACAGAGCAAACAAGCCCATGCTTGATGCTCAGAAATGCATTGCCAGATATGAAAACTACCGTGATTATATGAACATCTTTGCATAATGAATCATTAAAACAACCCCTCAGACTTGTTCGCCGAGTGTTGGTAAAGTCTGAGGGGTATTTTTCATTAACCTGTAGAAAGTATGTTTATAATTTTATCAACTGATTGAACCAGGGAGCTGTCATATCTTTCAACCGTCGCAATTACAAGAACATCTGCATTACGTATTGCTTCTTCTACTTTTGCATCATTAATATTATTTCTGTGTGTTATTGTGCAATCAGAAAATCGCTTATGTCGTCTGTGTCAGCTTTTACTTTTTTAAAGCTTTATATTTTATAATAAATATAATCAATGAGATAATATCTATCACTGCTGCGATTGCAAATCCTATTCCGTAAAAGAATATTGTTAAACCGATCAACATACTGAGCAGGCCTAAAACCTGACCTATGATAGCAAATACTTTGCCACGTCTGTTTTTCTTTTTTATGCTACCCAAGCTCACAATAGATAACACAAGGGCCACAATGTTAGGAACAATAAACATACCCAACAGTGCTGCCATAGCCACAACTCCGAATACAAAACTTAAAATACTTTTTACATCGTATTTTTGCTTTTCTTTGACTGCTTTCACCGCATTGTTTTCAGCTGGTGGTGCAACCTTTTTTTTCACCGCATTGTTTTCAGCTGGTGGTGCAACCTTTTCTTTTACCACATTGTTTTCGGCAGATGGTGCAACCTTTTCTTTCACCGCATTGTTTTCAGCTGGTGGTGCAACCTTTTCTTTCACTGCATTGTTTTCAGCAGATGGTGCAACCTTTTTTTTCGCCACATCACTTCTGACAGGTATTGCAACTGCTTCTTTCACCGCAACCGGTTCGGAATTCTCCTCACTACCAATAATTGCTTTGATTTCATTGAGCATTTTTCTGATTGCTGCTGCCTTATTTTCATATGCTGCATACCTTTGAACATTTGTAAGATAAAAATTAAAATCATCTCGCAAAGCACAATTTTCAAGCATAAATGGTAAAACTATCTTTCCTTCGTTAATCGCCAGATCTACTTCACGTGAAACCCATTGTGATGCCTGCGCTCTTGATGAAAGAATCAACACAAACACTTTTGCCTGTCTGATTGCTTGCGGAATTTCAATCGCATAACTTGATCCGCCCGGTATACTTGTAGGAGCCATCCAACAGGAAACACCATTACTTTCCAGAACAGACCTGACCCAGATTGCTTCCTCTTTTTCTTCAGCCTTATAACTTATAAACACATCTTTGCTAGCCATTTTCTGCTCCCCTTTATTAATCATCATCTTTTTCTTGTTCTTTCAATGGAAGTTCATGGAAAGGAACAAGACAATTATGCATTTTTGCCAAATCATTTCGTCCGGCTTTCTCAACAGTTCCTCCATATACATAACCTTCTGAACGCATATATGCATTCCATCTGTTATGCTCCAGAATCCTCAGATTCCACAATTCATCTTCTGAACGGTCTTCAGGAGCTTTCTGAACTCCGGGTATACCGCATAAGACTTTCATTTTTCTGTGAATTGCAGAAGCAATTGAAGATTTATAATTATAATTGTATTGCCAGAACTCACTCTCGTTCCCCCACTTCAGATGACGTTTAAGAGCTTCTTCTTCAACATCTGAATTCAGAATAACTCCCTCTGAGTATGAAGAACGAATATCACCAATAAAGTCAATGTTATATGCCTGACCTTTAAAATTGGTTATATTGGTTAATGCTTCTTTTTTATCACTGTTATAAACAATGGCTTGTATTTCAGGAGCATATCCCAATCTTTCAAATATAGAACGGAGTTTAACAGATACAGAAATATTTTTCTCATCATTTCCTAATGCTACAAAAACGTATGTGGTTCTTGGTAAAGATTGAACCACTTTATCAAATGTAACACTATCCACATCTATACCTGCATGAATATTAATGGTGTACTTTGATTCACCGTCAACATCCAACTTTCCGCTGAATTCCATAAGTTCTGGACATTCTGAAATGAAATTTTCTTTTGTAGATTCATTTAAGTCAAAGGAATTTATTTCCACCAGATATCCGTCCATCTGGCAGAACCATGATAATGCCTTTGTCATTTCTTTACCGTGCTGTCCCATACCGATCACAACAGCATTAATCTTCCTGACTCCGGTATTATCATCATAAGCACTTTCAAAAATTTTCTCATAACCATGTTCATAAAGATTTCTCAAAACAAGTGACTGAACCTCATTGACACGACGCACTCTTATTTTTATATCATCATCAGAATTGTTGAATATACTTGTCAAAAGTATTTCAGATTCAACCTGAGTTGAAAACAAGTACAAATTAGTGTTCTCACGATTTTTCAGCTTGTTCACAATTTTTAGTGTCTGACTGAGATTTTCAGTCTGATCTTCACCAATTGCAAAAAAATTCAATTGGCTTTTTTTGCTGTGAAAAGAGAAATCCACGGTAACAACATCATTTTTAAAACAAACAGCACCTATTTCCTTAACTTTTTTAATCAGTTCATAACTGTGTTCTTCTTGTTTTTCAAACACATCAGTAAAAACAAGAAAACAATCTTTATTTTTATTATATAAACTTTCAGCTAAAGCTAAAGACTTATCGTTGAGCTCTGAAAAAATAAACACATCTGAATTGTAATGAGTAAAATAACGCTCATAGGCAGAAATGTTTTTAAAGAAAGACAACACAACACCAAATGTCATAACCGGTGCCATTACAAAAAGAATTGAAAACAGGATGGTGTATCCTTTATAAAGATCGGATGGAGCGTTTATAAGGTTTGATGTAATAAAATTAAAATCTCCATCCACAACAAATAACCTGATCACATTATGAATAGAAATAAAAATAGCTTCAAAAATTCCGCAACTATTTTCTTTGAACACATTTACATAAATTGGTATAAATAAAAATACAGATGATAAAATAACCCCGAAAAAAAGAATTTTCGAAGGTTCCGGAATTCTTCTGATTTTATGTTTTGCTTTCACACTGCTGACAGCCATAACAATTGAACTGCCCAGGCAAAAAGCCGAAATAATTAAAAAAATCGTCCATTCCATAATATCCCTCCGGACGCCGGTTGAAAATCTTCTTTCTGATAATCTATACAAAAGAAAACATCATTCCTTCCGTCCCCGATAAAAGCTGATCGGGGACGGAGTATATGATTTAACAGGTGGCATTATAATTTTGTTATAAAGAAAGCAACTGTCAATCTGTCTTCATGAACTGAATACTGATAGCTCAAATCAAGCTTTGTATTTGATTTCAGACCTGCAAATTGAATAATTTCTCTGAACTTTTCGTTATCCACCAATTGTTTTTTAGCTTCACCTAACACACTGGGTGAGCTGAATTTAAACGAAACATTTAACTTATTCAGTTTAACGCTTTCGCAAACTATTGATCTCACTCTGTCAAAATCGTATGTTTCAAAATACAAACCATGACGTCTGTGATAATTACATTTAGTTGCTGTACATTCAGGTAACGGGAAACCTGCCTCAGGAGTATGTGATTCAATACGGGCAAGTTCTGCCGTTGTGATGCAGAAGCAATCATAATTAATGCTATCGTTCTGCATCTTTTCCTTTTTAGTATCAGTGCCATCACCCCATGTAACATCCATGTGGTAATAATCACCCTCTAATTTAATAAGATTCCATGCATGTGAATCGCTCGTTACATATGTACACTCTATACCGCACAGGTTAAGTAAATACTGCATAGCTTTGGCATAACCTGCACACACAGCTTTCTTATTCACAAACACACCATAAATAGAGCGTAAATCATCAGGAACTTCTACTGAAACAGTAGTTCTCCTCTGGCGTTCCAGACCAATTGTATCGTAATCAACCAGTTGAATGATATTTTCATAAATATGAAGTGTTGCTTCATAATCACTCATATCATCAGTAACTGAGGTTAAGAACGATTTTGTTGCCATATCAATTTTTTCCTGACGTTTTTCTGCCTCTTCCTGTGTCATGCAGTACTTAAGTTCCACTCTGCTGACAATACGAGTCATTTTGTCAAAATAGAATACTGCTCCGTGCTGGAACCAGAAAATTTCCGGATGATCTCTCTGGATAAAGTCTACAATTTTCTGAATCTGAGAATCTGTTACAGAAGCACTGAAATCATTTATTTCTGATGTAAATGTATTTATTGCTTCTAAAACAGTATCGTAAACTGATTTTTCATCGTCATCCAAAAGATTGTATGCATACTTGTTAAACGAAACGGGGTCTCGTTCAACAGGCCCTTTGATCGGACCGGTAGGAATGATGGGGGTATCTCCATCAGGTTCAGGTGTTTCCCCTTCAACATCTCCCGGATTAATTCCATCAGTCGGCAACAAAACAGTTATCTCACCGCAGTATTCCGGATCAAGGGGAGTTTCCACGTTCATAAACGGTGTTCTCTTGGTAATAACAGTACCTAATGAGAAAGGATAATTTGCACGATACCTGAGGAAACCGCGTCCGTATTCATCATCCCTGTACGAAGTAATAATTTCCTCACGTTTTGCAGCAGCCGGTTCATTAATCAGATAAGCATACTGGATTTCCACCCATTTTGCCATACCCTCATAAATTTCCAGGCGCATTTTTTTACCATACTTTTTACGAATTGCTTTATCATTCCAGTTAATATACTGCCAGATATGCGTTAATTCGTGAGCCATAGTAAGCATAGAAGCCATTCGCGGAGAGCCGTTCTCAACCAACAAGGTATATCCGTTCTTATCGCTTATAGCAACACCTAAAACACGTCCATCGGCCTTTGGTGTAGGAATAAATGCTTTGCCAAGGCGCTTATGAAGAGTTTTTGAGTTAACCATTTCAACCTTAATACCGGCATTAATTCGAATACCGAAGAAAGATTCCATGTTTCTCTTAACATCTTCAAATATTTTACGGAACTCCTCGCCGGTCTTAATAGCTGTTCTGCTGCAATTCATACATCTGTCGCGACCGTCGGCAAGAGTTTCATATTCAACTCCGAAAATTTCTGTTCCACAGAAGTCACAATATCTTGCATCAGGCTTTCCGGGCTTATAGGTTGCCTCAATAATTTCAGCAATTTTTTTGCCTTCCCTTGCCTGCTTCAATGAATTTTGCTGCATTCCCATTTCAGAAATATAGTCCAATGTTCCTGAAAGGTCAATGTAAACAGGTTCACAGTCCCTACCATAAAGCATATAGTAAGATTCGTGATAGGGTCTTTTGTTTGTTGAAAATCCCGCTTTCGCAGCTCGTTCATTTTCTGTTGAATATGAAATATCGTCAGATGAAGGGAATTCAGTCAATTCCGGCTGTTCCTTAATAAAGTCCTCGCCTGAATTTCCCTCTTCTTCTGTTGATTCATTCACAGCCATTCCATCTTCTGCAATTTCTGTTGTTTCAGAAGATGTACTAACCGGAACACTTTCATCAGTGGGTACTTCATCAGTGGGTACTTCGTCGGTCGGTACTTCTTCAGTTGGTACTTCATCAGTGGGTACTTCATCGGTTGGTACTTCATCAGTCGGTACTTCATCAGTGGGTACTTCATCAGTGGGTACTTCGTCGGTCGGTACTTCTTCAGTTGGTACTTCATCAGTGGGTACTTCATCGGTGGGTACTTCATCAGTCGGTACTTCATCGGTGGGTACTTCATCGGTGGGTACTTCATCAGTCGGTACTTCGTCAGTCGGTACTTCATCGGTAGGCACTTCATCGGTTGGTACTTCTTCAGTCGGTACTTCATCGGTAGGCACTTCATCGGTGGGTACTTCTTCAGTCGGTACTTCTTCAGTCGGCTCTTCGCCTTTCTTCGGCTTTTTCTTGAACCAACCTTTAATCTTATCAATAATTTTCTTGATTTTTTCACCAATGGCAGAAAAAATTCCTTTTTTCTTTGGCTTTTCTCCATTTCCTGCGTTTTCGCCATTTTCAGTATTCTCGGGGTCCTTGAATATGATGGGCGGTTGCGGTTCAGGAGGAGGATTAAGACTATCTTCAAGAGTTTTCATATGCCAATCAATATAATCATAAACAATATCAAAAATTCTTTGAAGATTTCTTTCAACCGTAACTGTCAAACCTAAATCCAACTGGCTATCTTCAATGATATAAATTGAATTACTCTGAAGTTCATATCCTTCCCCTTTAACAGAATATGTAAAGATTTTATCACTTTCAATTTCTTCAAGGAAAGAATCATCAGTAACGGCACAAATATATGCCTGATTTTCAGCAAAGATTGTTTTAAATATCTCGTTGAAAAGAACTGTGATGGTATAGCGGATATTATCATTTAACTTACCATCAAAATCAGGCAATTCAATACGAAGAATTTCTTTATTATGATAAACACGCTGAGGTATACCATTCTTTTCGCCTTCAAACGAAATTCGTTTTGCAGTGGTGAAATCGTTATATTTCACCATACGATAGTAACCGGGAGTACTAACGCTGATATCAGCAAATTCCTTAACTACCTTCATGCCTGCAATATTCTGATGTGCACCAATCTTTTCAGATGATTTAACACCATAGATAGTATACTCGCGTATTTGTCTGTATGAAGGACGGCCTGTGATATGGTCAGCAGCTCTTCGTACCAAAACCTGACCATCCGCAGTTAAATACTGCATTTCATAATATTTGCCGCCGAAAGTAAAGAACTGTCCCGGCAGATATTTCTGATAAATGTGACCACAAAGCTCTGAGCCGAGATAATAGCGCTGTCCTTTTTCATCTTCAGCAACATATCCGGCTGAACGAAGCTCTGAAACACACAAGGTTAAAAATTCTGGGTCGGCAATAGAATAAACAATTTCTATTTTACCGTTTTTCAAATTAAAAGACTCTTCATCCTTGATAATATTATGATCCCACTCAGCTCCGCCGAGCTTTATCTGTCTGTGATAAACCTCATTTACAGCCTGACGATATTCATCAGAAAGCTCTTTTATCGTTGAGACCTCAGAATAACAATTATATAATTCAAACCACAACTGTTTTTTCAAATCAAACACTGTTATTCCAAGCAAGGATAACTCTTTTTCCAGAAGTTCAGAAGATACGGGATATGTGCTCATCATCAGAATCAATCGCAAAATTGTATTTCTGTTACTTCTTGTATAGTCAGCAACAATAAACGGAATTGCCTTAGCATCAGCCTCGAAAATAGAAGCGTTATCTGCCATATAATCTTTCAACAGATATTCGGATGAAATTATATTGATAAATCCTTGTTCTGTTGTTCTTGTTGAAAAGTCTCTCAGAATTTCAAACATATTATATGACTCATCTTCCACTGTCATATAATTATTCTTTCCTACCTCTGCACTCCAGAAATTTGATGATGTAACAAAATGTTCATCCATAGCCTCCTGGTTTGTAGGTAAGCTTGCATACTTTGTCAAATCGTAATAATACTGCTTGGCAATCCATCGCATATCAGTTACCGGGAAAGCTTCGCCACCGTACCATTTTGTCTTTGAAACCTGATTTTTCAAAGCAGCAAAAGACAATTCTGTACCCATACCAAGATATCTTGAAATATTAGGCACCAGACGGTGATGAAGGTATTCTTCATCAGCTTCCCAGCACATATAAGATGAAGTTCCCAGATGCTTCTTAGTAGCAGACACCTCTGTAATACTTGTCATAAGTATATGTGACATTGCATCAACTAATCCGTCGCAGTTTTTATCACACACACAATACACAATGTTTTTATCCTCATCTTTTCTGCACTTTTTAACAAGCAAATTCAAGCCGATCTGCGCAGTAGAAATTAACTTGGATGGTTCAATAATAACAAAGAAACCAACATTTTCAAGAAACTCAGAATTAGCATTGTGAAGCTCAATATCCAGAACATCAGATCTTGTAACGATACCGATATCAAGATCCTGCTCTTCGGAACTTAAAATGCCTACCTTCCACATAAAAGGAATATTGGTGATTGCTTCTATTCCGTTTTCAATCCATTCTTTTATATCATCATCAATAGAATGTCGTCCCAACACAACCAGAACCTTCTGGTGACTTAAAAGGGCTCTGTTCATAGGATAAAAAGCATACGGTATTAAATCGTTATAAAACGGATTATTGAATAAAACACTTTTTCCGTTGAGCATATCCAGAGAAGAACGCAGATAGTTATGGTCAACTGAATATCCTGTTTTATTAAGTGCGTTCATATAAGAGGCAAAGCATGTAACTTTCTGATCTTCGCTTTTTTCAAGTTCACGAATAATCTCATCTGTTGTAATATCATAAGTCAATGCATTATTGATGCTTGTGTTTTCAGCGAGAAGTTTATCTCCGAAAACTGAACGCAAAAACTTTCTCAATAAAGAATAGTTTACCATTTTATATGCATCTTCATCTTCGCCGAGAATATGTCCTGAATATTCACGCTTTGTTGCTCCGTCAAGGTAAAAATAGAGTTCTCCGACAATAATAATACCAAATACGGGATAGAAAACAGTTTTAATTAAATTATCAAAATAGAATTTACGGCTTACAAGCATCAGCAGTGCAGAAAGTATTATGGCGCTGTAAAAGAAAACTTTAAACATGCTGCGTACATGCACATAATTTTCCCTAATACACCATTTGTTTCTTTCTGGAAAATACTCGTAAAAATTACCCGCTATCTTTGTATGAAGTTCACCATCCGATTTTACTGCTTTCGCAATAATTATCAAGGCAATCTTTTTGATAATCATATAGACGGAAATTATAAGCGTATTTGCAATAAAGAAAACCCAGAAATTCAAATTCAGACTTTCAATCCATGAACGCAGAGAACGACTGAGTTTGTCTAACACTTCACTGATCTGCAACGGCATCCAGTGAAATCCGCCCAAACCTGCCAGCCATTTTGGCAGATTATTAATAAATTTGATTATCCATTCGTTGACTGATTCCATCAAAAGCATTGCTATAATCACATAAACCAAAGCAATGACAGGCATAAAAAACTGTTTGCTGCGATCAATCTTAGGCAGATTAACCATCTTGCTTACAAAACAGAGAATTACAAAGGGAAGAACTGCCAATACCAGCTTGGCTATATAAATAATAACATTAAGAAGAATATTATCAGTCATATAACTCCTCCCTTATAAGCATAATCGAATCTATATAATCGATAGGAATAGTAATTTCATTTCCCTGCTGTAAATACTCAATTTTCTTTCTTGCATAAATTCTCGGAATATCAAACTCATATTTTTTGGGCACTGTAAAATCGAATTCATAAGGATCACATTCTTCAATCTGAATCTTATTGAAATCAACATACTTAGAGAATATTCCATGAACATCCTTAATCTGCCTGGATATCCGCGTATTATGATAAGAAAGAATACGTTTGGTTTTTGTAATTTTGGAATCTTTCTTTTTAAGAACAGAAAAATCCCTCATAAGATTACAAGCACAGCTTATATAACGAGAAAATTGTACCAATGCAGCGTTAATGTGACTACAAATTCCACTCATTACATAATTAAAATGCTTGAAACGATTAACAAGCTTTTTCCTGAGAACAAACAGATAAATAAAACCAATCACAAGAAAAACAGCCAACAAAACACCGGTTATCGCTAATGAAACAAGAAAAGATTTTGATGTATTCATGTTTCCGAAAATCAAAGGTAAAAAACCGATGAAATATGCAAGTAAAGCCACTAAGCCAACAAATACTGTCTTTTTCTTAGTCATTCTCTGAGAAATTCCTCGTCTGACCTCTTTATCAGCTTCCTGTATCTGCTCAGTAAACTTCTTTGTATTAAACAAATGTGTTGTGGTAGTTTCAACCATTTTTTGCTCTACTTCAGCTAAATGGAATTTTACATCTTCTACCTGGTATTCAGACAACAACAAAGTTCTGTCATCGTCAATAAGATTGTTATTTCTGAATCCGTCCATAACAGCTGTTTTTACAGCTCTTCGAGGTTCACGAAGATATCTGATAAAACGTTTGCTGATGTTTCTGTATTGCTGTGACCAATATGAAGCTTCGTCACCGGGACAGTCAGTGGACAATCCAATACCTTTATGCTCGGCATACAATCCGTTTTCATCATTTTCTGAAGGGATTTCTACCGGAATATTGATATCAGATTCAAACAATCTCTGCGCTGTTTTATTGTCAACTGAAGTTTCTCTATCACGATCCAATTGCATTTCAATATCTTTCAGGAAAATCTGTGTAGATTTCAACTTGCTGATATAATTTCCGCAAATATCAGACATAATGTCGGCATTGAAATCAATCTGGGCGCGATAAACGTTATGTGCATTCATTAAACCATTAGGCACATCATTATTTGCTATAACAAGCAACAGACACAACAATTGAATTTCATCAAACTTGTATTGCTTGTTATCTTTCTGAATTATATCAAACAGAATAAATTTCAATTTTTCATGATATAAATTGAAATCAGTGAATCTGGATGACGAAATTTCATCTTTCTTCTTCCACTTGATATCTTGTTCAACTTTTTCGAAGTCGAATGTTCTTGGTGAAACACAAATTACCTCTGCAGGGAATTTATCTTTCATTGAAAAGTCATCAGCAACATTTTGTAAAAGCTCGTGTTTTTTTGTGTTTTCAATTAAACACTCGGCATACTCAGGATCACAGTATATAGGATCATTACCGATAAATTTAATGAAATCAAGTATTTCCGTATCGGGAATCAGACTGCTGATTCCCGATACATCAGCTTCTTTAATATACGAAATTAACAAATCGATATTATCTTCTTCAACAAACTTTTTCAATTTATCACGCTGATACTTGTCAAACCTAACCGCCATTTCGGAACAATTCACAACTTCAAGCTGTTTTTTTATCATATATTCAAAAGGTTGTAACTGACCTGACATCAATAACGTATATTCATCTTCTGAAAGAACAGACTTGAAGGTCGGAATACCATTTAATGCGGTTGTGAGTTTAACTAATGGATTTGAAACAGCTTTTTCATAGGCCGCAATCCTTTGCTCGCGTCTATTTCTTAAGTAATCCCAACTTCTACTCTTTTTTGAATAGAACGACTCACTATAATTTGTATAATCAAACGGGTTTATTTTTTCAAAACCATCATCGTACAGGATAAGAGCTCTCCACTCATTATGGTACTCAATCAGATTATATAAATCAGGTACCATAGCATTAAAGTTCCTGGCATCTTTATCCCATTCACAAAAAGCAACTTGTTCCGAACTATAGAGCGGTCCAAAAAACATTTTAGTTTCTTCGAAGAGTTTTAGAGTTTCTTTTTCGGCAAAAATTACCGTAAACATTTTACACCCTCCCCTAAAAACTCCGGTTTTGAATTACTTAATAAGAGCACGCAATTCTTCAATTTTGTCAGAACACTTATATGTGTTAAGCTTTCTGATTTTGTTGCTTACCTTTCGGAATACCATATTAACAACACGGTTTTCGCTAATTTCAGTATTCTTTCTCATAGCATCATTTTCATTGAAAGCATCATTTTTAAAGTTGTCGATAAACAATCTGAACTGAGCTTCCAAACGACCTGCAAGGAATGGGTCACGGTCAACTTCCTGCTCGTATTTGCTTACTTCTTTTTCCATTACAGCAATTACGCTGTCAATCATAATTGAAAGTTCATTATCGTCCATCTTTGAACGGGGCAAAGAATTATAATATACAAGAGGAATTTCAAATACGCTTGTGGGAGCAACATGTCCGTCACCGATTTTGAAGTTTTCTGTATCACGAACAAAGGCACTTTCTGAATATCTGCGGTTAGCGTTGATATCGTATTTACAACGTTCTGCCTGCATTTCATAAATCTTAGCAACTGAAGCTCTGTCTCTGTAAAGAGCGTCAAGAACTTCATAGAATTCATCACATTCAGTATTATTTGAAACTACAAGTGCTGTTCTGTCACCTTCAGTATCCTCAAGTGCAAAAATACGTTTTTTCGCATCATATCTTGAAGAAGGATGAGTAATAATCATACCGTGTACAACACCATATATTAATGCTGAGTGAATTTTAACCATTTCATTATAATGAGCATCCAGAGCAATTTCGGGCATTGCTGTAAGAGCATCCCAACGTTTGTCAACATGCAATGAAATAGTAGCGCTCTTAGTAGAATCGGGACCGATATTTTTAATATAGTCGTGATAAGCTTTGTAATAGATACCGGGGTCTTCGTTATACTGAGCATCCTTATTATATTCTTCAGGACTTCTGAAACGTGCAAGAGTATCAGGTGTAATGTTATAGAGAGCATTGAAGAAATGCATTTCATATTTAGAAATTGTTCCTGTTCCTGTTACGTTCATATTGAAGGGCTGAACAAGACTCGGCATATCCAAATCGCGTAATTCATCAAGTTTCTTGTTATAAGCGCAAAGACAAACTTCGCGGGGTTCATTGAAGTTTGCACAACCAATACCGGGTGAAGCAAGTTTTTTACCAAACTTAATCTTTTCTCTGAGATATTCTGTCTTTCTTGAATCAGAAATTTCAGGAGCAAATATGGGTGATTCTCCGTCTGACTGTTCAACAGCTTTGAAGTATTCATTAAACTGCAATTCCTGAGAAATAGCATCTTTAACATTAATGTTAAGTATACCGTCACATTCCTCACGTACAGATTCAACGAAGTAATCAATAAGAACTGTATCGAAAATATCTGTTGCAGGTTTAGCGAGTGCAGGGTCATACTGTGCAACACGGATGTTATCTGCATTAACCTTGACAGCATCAAAAATCTTAGCGCTCAATGCGGGAGGAAGCATAAGATCGTCGCCTGTTGTGGGACAGATTTCAATCAATCTGTTAAGGCAGTTTTTATCTGCACATACATATGCTGTGCTGTTACCTTCTCTGAATTTAAGTTTATCAATAATTTCTTCCTGTTCTTTAGCAAGGAGATATACCTTACCTTCAAAAGATGCATAGAATTTTTCAAATTCTGTGCAAAGCTGACCTAAATAGTCTTTTGCTACTCTGTATGAAGATTCTTTGAGGAGGCATTCACAATAATCTTTTACTGCTGCAGAATAAGCCGGGAACAAATCATTGAATTTAGTCCACAAAGCTTTATATCCGCCTGATTTTTCAAAGAATTTTGCATCATTCTTTTCAAGTTTACAAACAGAATCGAAATTGCCTTCTTTTGTCTTACTTGTAAATCCACCACGTACATCGAAATAATCAGGATCATTTGCACTGGGAGAGAATACAGCAAGATCGTTGAATAACTTATCAATATTTGCTTTTGCTGCTTTATGCAAAGCTTCAAATTTATCTTTCAATACATAAAGCATATAACGCATTGCATTGGGATGCATAGCGCCTTCGTTATCAATAAGGAGATTTTCTATATGGAAAGGTGATTTATCTGCGCTGATAGAAGGTGCATCAAAGAAAATTGATCTTGCTGCAGCTCTTGCAGAAATTTCAGCATTCTTCTTAACCTCACTCTCATAGTTTCTGATTTTCTGAAGGTTAGTAGAAGCCTTACCTCTCAAGCTTTCATCGTTTTCGTAGTCGAGACTTTCGCTGAGTTCATCAACAGCAACTTTAAGGTTTCTGATTTGCGGATCACTTTCAAAAGACTTTTTGATCTGTGTATCAAATGCACCAAGGAAAGCAATCAATCTTGTATTGACTTCAGCCTGAACTTTATCAACATTGTTAGCAAGGCTACCCTTGATATCTTTATCAAAACGAGCCTGACCTTCGTTAACACGTTTTACGTAAACACCTGAAAGTGTGGGTGCAGCATCAGTTGTGATTGCTCTCTTCTTCTTAAATTCAGCTTTTTCTTTTTCGAAAGCCTTGTCATATTTGAGCCATTCACCAACAGTTTCGCCATCACCGATGCAAGAAATTGCTCTTGCATATGCAACGTATTCAACTATATCCTCATAAGGATATTTCAACACAGATGCACCGATACCGCCGAAACGGTTACGGCCAAGGTTTTCGCCATTAGCAAATTCTTTGATGATATTATCTTCAATACCGAAAGCATCCTTTTCCATAGGACCGATGTTCTGTTCAAACAAGCTCTGTGCAGCAAACTCTTTGTACTGATCAAGAGTAAGCATACTTTCCTGGCTCTGGTCAACTCTGTCAAGAAGGAAACAGAAATCAAAAGGTAAGCCTTCAAGTTTGTCAACACCATTTGTGGTTGTAGGAACATCAATATAGAGATCCTTATATCTTTCCAGATCTTTACGAACTGCACAGAAACCACTGGCTTTAATCATAAATGCATTGATTTCTTTAATTGTTGCATAACCGTTTCTGCGTAAACTTTCTTTCTCAGTTTCTGTACGGATAACTGTATCCATTACACCGGGAAGCAATAAGTAGCCACGGATGATAGCAGCTTTTTCACGATAGTGTTTATGTAAATATTCACGAATCAACATACCAACTGTCATAGCGATACCTGAACCGGTACCACCTGCTGCTGAAGAAACGATAACAACACGAAGAGCCTGTTTAAGTTCTCCGCCGTCTTTAAGGAAAAGTTCATCAATTGCTTTGTATAATTTCTGGATTTCACCGGTCTTGATAGTTGCATTCAAAGCAAGTCTTGAAATTGCACGAACCTGACCTGCACCTTCAGAAACAGTTTTTGAATAAAGAGTTGTATTATTGGGGAACCAATTGTTACGTGCATCATCATCGTTCTTAAGGTAATCAAGAACGCTCTGAGTAGAAGATGTCTGAATGGGTATTACATTAGCTTTACAATTTTTTACATATTTAAGATCGTTTGCATTAGTATCCATAGCAACGAATTTGATATTATCAAGTTCAGGTCCTCTGCAGCGTCCTGCAACTCTTGTAACGATATCCGAGCCGATACCGCCGACGCCAACGAACAGTGTTTCTTTTGTAACATTAAACTGAACATTTTCTTTTTTAACTGCCATGATAAATTCCTCCCAGAATAATTATTTTATAGTTTTTGTTTTACAAGTAAGTGTTGCTAAGCCGCCGGACCTTGAAGCTTCGAATCGGGGACTGCAGCTGACTACCTGTTCAATAGGCTGGACATCTTTGCCTGTTTCAGCTTTTCTCAATTCAGTAGCCTTTATCCATCTGCCTTCATAGTTTATATACTTAGTTCCGGCTATTTTTACCTCATCACAAGGTGAATCAATACCGATGATTGCAATTCTTCTTCTTCTGGACTTTGTAAAGCGATTATCTACCGCTTTTATATCAAAGGAAACTGAACATTGTTCAGTATAATCAACAGCCGGAGAGCCAAGAATTGACAAAGATTTACTTTTTCTTCTGTACTCTACATTTACAAATCCACCATCTAATTCACCTGAAGACATAGTAACGAAACCTGCGGTGTCTTTAACAATGCTCTTTGGCAATACTTTCTGAAGCATATACAATAACCAGAGTGCAAGCAAGAGAAGGACAAGAAGAATCCACAACAAATATCTCCATATTTTGCTGTATTTCTGAATTTCAAAAGAAACTTTATCAGTATTTGACTTAGTCTCTTTTCCGAGTTCATCAGTACATGTAGCTGATGCTGTTAATTTATATTTGCCTGTAGCAGGCTCTATGTACGCACCTTTTTCATCCTGAGAAATGAAAACATTATATGCTGATTCACCGGGAATAATTTCGGTTCTGTATTTCAAGCCATCTGTAATTGAAAGATCCAGTTTAGTTGATGCCAACTGTTTGTCTGTCAAAGGTTTACCGTCAAGTGTCAAAGCAACTTTGATAGGTTTCCACTCTTCGTGGTCTTTCAATTGATACCATGTCTGGTCTGCCGATACTTTAATTTTGAAACTTGTTGACGGTTCTTTAACATCTATTGAAGAAAGCCATTTTAATTCAGGATCATCCAGGCTTGTGATTTTGTATTTACCTAAATATTCACCTTCAATATAAATTTCCGTTTTACTGTCAGTATCAAAAGTAATTTCAGCACCGTTTTCATATTCTTTATAGTCTGCATCTTTCGATGTTTTGATGTAAGTCATTAATTTAACATCTTTACCCATCAATTCATGTGATGTAACATCTTCACCTGTTGAAGCATCCACAATTTTACTTGTTACGGTATACTCACCTGCAATAAAATCATCAGGACCTTTGATTTTTTGTCCGTCACTTTTTTTTACAATAGAAACGTCAATGTCAACATCAGGTTCGTAGAATATCTGTATGTTCTCTTTTTTGTCCACACCGCTGTAAGATAAAGTATATTCACCTTTGGGGCAGGCATCAAAAGTAACAACCTGACCGGCAAGAGATGTATCCACCGGTGCATTGCCACGTCCAAATGCTTTAATTTCACTATATTTACGCTGTCCGCTATCCAAAGTAATATCTATATTTTTACCTTTGGAATCTTTCAAAGAAGTAACGTTAGCATTTGCTCCCTGAGCAAAAACAATAACATTCTTCATTGATAAATCAAGATTGAGTTTGTCACCATTCAAACGGTTACCCGGAAGGATTGAACGCTGGAAAATCAGGTTACAAATTCCAATCAGGTCACTCATTAAACTATCATCTGAAGATTTTTTAGCATAGAAATTATTTACCTCATCAGGCTTTAATGCCTCAGCCTTACCAAAGCCCAGATACTGTACCTTTATTTCCTGTGATGCCAAAGCAGAAATTTTTTCTCGCAGTTTAAATGACTCTCCTTTTCCGCCTCTGTTTTCCTGATTAAATTCACCGTCGGTAAGTATGATAAGCCATTTTTCATCAGCATTGGAAGTTTTCAGATAATTATGTGCCTCTGTTACAGGAGCAAACGGTGTATTGTTAGGATTAACAGTATACAGGTTAGATATCTTATTAATATCCTGCTTGTTTTTAACCTCAATAGCAGCATAACTACCACCTGAACTTGGCTGTGACCCGTCAGTGGTTACTTCCCACATTGGGAAAATATAAAGCCTGTCTTTATCGTAATTAAGCATTGATGCAAATATTTCCATTGCATATTTAGCTCTGCACCAACCCATATTGTCATACATTGAACCTGAATTATCAAAAACTACCGCAATGTCATAACTTTTTTCTGTTTTTGTTACTGTTGCTGCGCTTGCTGTGAACGGAATCGAAGAAAATACGCTCATCACCATCAACAACATTAACAGCACTGAAGAAATTCTGTAAAATATTTTTGCTGTTTTCTTCATTTTATCCCTCCTGTTGTTATAATAAAATTTAATATTTTTAATTATTGTTTATACTGAATAAAATCGTGAAAATCATCCGTATAAATATCAAGAACATTAAGAAGTTTATTAGTGTTTTCACTGTTTGTAAAATTATGGTCATTTGAGAAAACTAAAAAAGAATCAAACCTTTCTGAAACCACCATTTTTTGTGAATAAATTAACGCACAACCTCCTCATTTTTACACAAAATCCTATAATTCGTGCAAAAAAATTATAATTCGACTTATACTGAATCAGTATACTCTTCTGCAATATTTTTGTCAACAGCATAAAGTTCAATAATTCAACATTTTGTCGGAATAATCCACACCCTGAATAACAATATATTCCAATAAATAAACATAATAAATGCTATATACTGTGTAATTATATTAAATAAAAATTTTCCATATAAAAAATATAAAAATTCTATTAAAAAAAGTCCCCTACAGAAGATCAACGAAAAAAAGACACCGCCTCAAGGCGATGTCTTTTTTGTTTATAATAAGCTTTTTACTTATGCTTTGTTTGCTGAACCGAAAAGTTCGATCTTTTCTTTTACGCAAGCTTTGATTGCTTCTGCACCGGGAGCAAGAAGTTTTCTGGGGTCGAAGCCTTTGCCCTGAAGGTCTTTGCCTTCTTCGATATATTTTCTTGTTGCTTCCTGGAATGCAAGCTGACATTCTGTGTTAACATTGATTTTAGAAACGCCGAGAGAAATAGCTTTCTGAATCATATCAGCAGGAATGCCTGTACCACCGTGAAGAACGAGAGGCATAGCACCTGTTTTTTCCTGAACTGCTGCAAGAGTATCAAATGAAAGACCTGCCCAGTTTTCAGGATATTTACCGTGGATGTTACCGATACCTGCTGCAAGCATTGTAACGCCAAGGTCAGCGATCATTTTACATTCGTTAGGATCTGCGCATTCACCTGCACCAACAACACCGTCTTCTTCACCGCCGATTGAGCCAACTTCAGCTTCAATTGAAAGGCCTTTTTCTTCACAGATTGCAACTAATTCCTTTGTTTTTGCAATGTTTTCATCGATAGGATAGTGAGAACCGTCAAACATGATTGAGCTGAAACCTGCTTCGATACAAGCTTTTGCACCTTCGTATGAACCGTGGTCAAGATGAAGAGCAACGGGAACTGTGATGTTAAGACCTTCAAGCATACCTTCAACCATGCCTACAACTGTCTTGTAACCGCACATATATTTACCTGCACCTTCAGATACACCAAGGATAACAGGAGAATTCATTTCCTGTGCAGTAAGAAGGATTGACTTTGTCCATTCAAGGTTATTGATATTGAACTGACCAACTGCATAGTGACCAGCCTTTGCTTTTGTGAGCATTTCTTTTGCATTTACTAATGGCATAATTTTACACACTCCTATAAAAATTTTATCGAAGATATTATATATCACCGGCACTTAAATGTCAATAAATTAAAAAAATTAATCACACAGATTTACCTGCTTATAACACAACCGCATTATTATTCGGTATTAAACGACATTTTTTATATATCTATAGTTTCCGGGCATAAAAAACCTCCTATGATAGTTTAAATCTACCATAGGAGGATTCTTTTTCTATCCCGCCAATACCGGCAGTAATTTCAAAAACATTTTAATCAATGAGCACTGAATAAAATAATCTTATCGTCTTCCTCAAATTCAACATGTATCTGATTAAGATCACCACTGAAGATAACAATCTTTCCTCCCGGTTTAACATAACCGAGGGCAATTGTCAGATTTTTGTATCCTGTGATTTTTTCGTTCAGAGATGCTTCAGATATCGCTCTTACCAACTGAGCTGCTGTTGTGGGTTTCGGAATTTCGTTAAAGTAGTTTTTTACTTTCTTGATATATATTTCCTTACTGTCATAGCATAAAGATTCAGCATCATCGTAAGTCAGAATATCATTATAGAAATTATACAGTGCCTCATATTCACTGATCTGAGTAATCATTTTACTGATGTATCTGTTACTGATAACAACATTATTTACACTATAGCCATTAACTATATCATGATGCTTAGGATCAATAATCTCAACAATAACGTCAATGCTTTCAACGTCAAAGCCGGGAATCTCTTTAATTTTCTTATCAATAATATCACGGACATATATAAGATTAGCAAGAGCACCTGCGTCAATGTCCTCATTCAATGCAGAATCATCAGAAAGAATAAGAATACTTGTATCTTCTTCATGTTCTGAAATGAACTCATCAATTGTTGAACATATTAAATCCTTATCGTAAACATCTGCTTCAACAGTTTTTATTACAAAAGGATAATCTTCATAGTAGTTCATTTTCTCAAGATTATTTTTGTCATCTATAACTACTATTCTTACAATCTCTTCGTCGTCGCGTTTCCATTCATTACTGAAAGCAACAAAACCTGCCATAATATTTTTACATTTGCTGTTATGACCAAGAATTATAACATTCTTTTTCTCCATCCAGTAATCCTTGTTAAGCGAAACTGAATAATCATATTCAGGCACTACAGTCTTTTTGTTAAGATCCTTGTCATCTGATGCAACATAAAATGCATAAGACTTATCATTGTCTTTAATAGTAGTAATCGGCAAAGCATGATTATGCTTACTCAAATAATCCTTAACAAATGTAATTTCATCAACATAAGGACATTCGACAGAATGGAACTCTGCACCTTTATTCGAGAATAACTCACTGTAAACAGAATTGAGTTCCGGCATAAGACAAAACTGAGAAAGAATCTGACCAAGAACTTCATTAACTTTCACAGGCACAATATTACATTTGCCCTCAACCTGTTTTGCTTTTATAATTTTATTTACAAGTTCAAGAGTCCAAGGATCTGTTATTTCAACAACTATCTTCTGATTGTTAGCTGAAGTTTCGGCAGATGTTATGTCTGAAACTTGCATCAGAGTCTTGATTGTTTGTGAATTACCTCTGCTGCTTGCTTCAAGTTTCTCTTTATGATCAAACTTGCATAAAGTATTATTGATATCATTACCAAGTATAATAACAGTTTTAGCTTTATCAAGTGAAATATCATTCAGTTGTTTTGAAGAAAAAACATCGCCTTCACGAACTATAACATTTATTTTTTGTTTGAAATCACCTTTATATAACGCAACAATTCTCGAGAAAAAGGGAAGAGATTTACATTCTTTCTTTAAATTTTCATTCTCCTGAGAAATAGTATTTGATAAACGTTCTTCAATTTCTCTTTCAATTTCTTCTTTACGTGATTGCACAAGAACCACGATATTCTGTTTCTCTTCAGCATAAAGCATATCATTTATAATTTCAGAAGCTCTGCTGTTCCAGTTAAGAATCACAAAATGATTGGCAAGATTCAGTTTTCTCTTACCGGCGTTTGAATTTTCAATAAAGTTGGATATGTAGTTAGTAACATAACCGATTACCGCACCGGTAAATGAAATCATACCGATGATTACTACCATAAGACAGAAAATGGTTATTACTACTCCTGACTGACCGATATCTGCCACAACAAAAGAAATACATCCCGCATCAAGTATCATTGTGATTGTACAGAACGCAGCCTCAATAAAACTCATTTTTTCCGTACCATCCAATGACAATGCACTGATTACAGTTGCAGACAGCAGGAAAAACATTATGTTAAAAATCAGAATCGTTGCAAGAACCATTCTACCCGGATTTTTAACAAGTTGTATACTAAACCACTCTTTAATTTTGTTCTTCATAATAATTAAAACACCATCTTTACTTTTATTTACAACTGCACACCGCACCGGGAGTATGTAGTTACCTTTTTTATAAGGGTCATTTATCTTTGAATGGAGTCTTTGTTATATTTCAGCTTTTCATTTCCGCCCAACATTCCAACAAAAACGTCCACTGCATATTTTTATCCTCATAACCCGAACCTGTTCCAATCCCTATTTGAAGCTCCCCTTGGGTTGTTTCTGTTTTGTCACTCTCTACACCTTATCAAATCCGGCTGATAAACAAGTTCTTGATATTTATTTTTTCTTTTTAAACGCAGACGCAACTTTATAGAGTGCTTTGTATGCAGGAACTTCAAGCACTTTTTCTGCTTCTTTCAACTGTTTGCGTATCTCTATTCCCTGCGGACAATGTTTTTCACATTTACCACATCCTATACACTTTGATGCGGGTGCAGATTGTCTTGAAGTTGTGCATTTGACATACTCTCTGAAACCTGCAAAGTTGCCGTCAGAAAAATGTCTGTTATATGCCGAAAAAGTTCCACTGATATTAACTTTTTCAGGACAAGGCATACAGTATTCACAGCCCGTGCAACCAACCTTCATTTTAGAATTAATAGCACCGACAACTCTACTCAGCATTGCTTCATCATCAGTGGTAATTTCACCGATTTCAGTCTCGGAGGCAGTCTTGATATTATCAGCTATCATTTCATCAGAATTCATACCGGAAAGCACAACAGTAACCTCCGGCTGACTCCACAGCCAACGAAAAGCCCACTGCGCAGGAGTATGCTTAACAGGATGTCCTGCAAAAATTTCTTTTGCTTCTGCAGGAAGGTTATTGACAAGTCTGCCACCACGAAGTGGTTCCATAATCATAACCGGAATGCCCTTTTCGTGTGCGTGATTCAAACCCTTACGCCCTGCCTGTGTATGCTCATCCATATAGTTATATTGAATAAGACACATATCCCAATCATAAGCATCCAGAATCTTACAGAACATATCTGATTTGCCGTGGTATGAAAAGCCGATCTGACGTATTGCACCGCTTGCTTTTTTATCCTCTATCCACTTTTCGATACCTATACTTTTTAAACGCTCCCAGATTTTGATATCTGCCATCATATGCATAAGGTAAAAATCAATATGATCTGTTCGTAGTCTTTTTAATTGCTCATTAAAAAACTTGTCGAGAATTTCAGTGCTTCGAATAAGCTGTGGTGGGAGTTTTGTTGCTATATACACCTGATCACGGATATTGTTCTTTTCAAAAATTTCCCCCATACACGCTTCACTGCCGGAATATATGAAAGCCGTATCGAAATAATTAACGCCATTATTGAAAGCGGACATTACCTGGTGCTCTGCATCTTCCATATTGATTCTGCCCATTTTCTTTTTAAAGCGCATACAACCAAAGCCTAAAACAGACAATTTGTTTCCGTATTTATCCTCACGGTATTTCATAAAATCACCTCCGAGTTAAATTGGTTTATATGTTCTGATTTGTAGTATAGATTATATCACACAAATTAATCTTGTGCAACCAATGCACGTTGAATCCATCAATTTATGAAAACTGTGAATTATAAAGTGTGCTGTAAAATCCGCTGAGCTTTAGCAGCTCTTCGTGATTGCCTTGTTCGGTGATTTCTCCGTCCCTTACAACAAGAATGGTATCTGCGTTCTGTATGGTTGAAAGTCGGTGGGCAATTACAAAACAGGTTCTCCCCTTCATCAGGTCATTCATAGCATCCTGAATCTGAATTTCAGTTCTTGAGTCAACATTCGAGGTTGCCTCATCAAGAATGAGCATCGGTGCATCAGAAAGAAAAGCTCTTGCGATGGTTATCAACTGCCTCTGACCTTTGGAAATGTTAACGCCATCATCAGAAAGGACTGTATTATATCCGTCCGGCAGGCTTTCTATATAACTGTCAATTTTCGCAGCCTTTGCAGCCGCCTTAACCTCCTTAATTGTTGCGTTCTCTCTGCCGTAAACGATGTTGTCATAAACCGTGCCGTGAAAAAGCCATGTATCCTGCAAAACCATTGTAAACGCAAGCCTTAAATCAGAACGTTTTATTTTAAGAGCCGGTATTGAATCAATGCGTATCTCACCCGACTGAGGGTCATAAAATCGCATAAGCAGGTTGATAATTGTTGTCTTTCCTGCACCTGTAGGACCGACAATTGCCACGGTTTTGCCTTTTGGTGCAGACACAGAAACGTTTTTCAGAATAGTCTTTTCGGGAGTGTAGCCAAAGGTAATGTTATCAAGTTCTGCATTACCTTCAATCTCTTTAAGTTCCTGAGCCTCAGGCAAATCAAGAGGTTCGGGCTCTTCATCTAATATGCGAAAAACGCGCTCTGCGGCAGAAAATGCCGACTGAAATTCGTGCAAAATATTTGAAAATTCATTTATTGGCCCTGCAAATTTGCGTGAATACTGAACGAACTGAGCAACACCGCCAAGAGAAATGAAGAACATTGAACCTGCAAGAACAGCTCCGCTTTGAGAATACATATATAATATTCCGCCGAAGATAGCCACAAGTGCTATTGAAACATTGTTAATCAGGTTAATTGTAGGAAAAAGCATTGCCGCATTGTATTCCGCATTATAATATGCATCCATTGCCGCCTCGTTGCGGTCATTAAAGCGGCCTGAGATAACATCTTGTCTGCCGTATGCTTCAATGGTTCTCGCTCCTGAGAGCATTTCCTCTGCATAACCGTTAAGCTCACCGTATTTTTTTGACCTTGCACGGAATAAAGGTCGCACCTTTTTTGAGCGATAACGTGTAAACAGCACCGAAACAGGAACTGTGAAAACAAAAATCAAAATCATCGGTTTGGAAATCTGCCACATAAAAATCAGAGAACCTACAACGGTATAAACGCTTGTCATAACCTGCACCAAATCGTGAGAAAGGGTGCCGTTTATGGTGTCAATATCATAAGACAGGTGGCTGATGATGTCACCGGTGGGATGCGTGTCGAAATATCCGACAGGCAAGGTATTGAGCTTTTCAAAAAGCTCTTTTCGCATTTTGTATGTTATTTTCTGACTCAGGTGAATCATTATCACTGCCAGTATATAAGAAAGCACGGCAGAAGCTGCGTAGCATAATATCATTCTGCCAACATTTTTCCATACGACAGCATAATTTACATCGGATAGCGCTTCAATAGCATCAATTGCCGCACCTGAATATCGCGGACCGAGCAGAGAAAGCTGATTTGATAGCAAAGTAAAAATTACAGCAGGAATACACAGATGCCATTGGCTGATTACATATCTGCCAAGCCTTAGCATAATACCTTTGTTATCTCTCTTTTTTGCTGTGTTTTTTTCT